>CAYUMU010000052.1:0-49627 GCA_964445985.1 uncultured Pirellulales bacterium
TTTTACACCTTCAACGAAAAAGCCGACGCCGGCTATGCTTGGTTAAGGGCTAGAGGGGAAAAGGCCAATTGAAACTCGGCCTCTCGAGCCCAGGCTGGTTGTCCTTGACCTCAAAAAAGGTGGTGGCTCTACCATCCGCTCAAACCGGAAAAGTACTCCGCTGAATGAAGTCCCCTCCCGGTCCACGTTCACTTTTCCAGCTGAGCCCTTTCTTCTCCATTCAACTCCCCCAAGATCGTCGTCGGGCGGGAAATCTGCTACACTTGCACTTCATTTTGCAGGTGCCATCGATGACCATAGATGGTGGTCGTGTGCTCCCGCGGCGCGACTGACGGGTGCGGTATTGCCCAAGCGTCGTGCGCCGGAGGAGAGCGGGGCGGAAATGGGCAGGAATTCTGGTGGAGCGAAGCCGGCCAATGTTTAGCGGCCGGTGCGGCCCGCCATCCTCGGTTTTCATCTGTGCCTGCAAAATCGATCAATGAGTTCAGGCAGTGAGTGCGAAACGGGAATTGGCATGACGGAAAATGCAAGAAGCAACATCGAGCAATTAGAATCGGAACTCTGGGCAGCCGCGGACAACCTCCGCGCCAATTCAAAGCTGACCTCGTCGGAATACTGCATGCCGGTGCTGGGCGTCATCTTTCTACGCCACGCCACCAATCGCTACAACGCCGCTGCTGCTCAGATCGCTGCCGAGCAAGCGGCCGGCAAGATGCCCAAGCGGGCGCTCGTCAAAGGCGACTTTCTCAAGCGGCGCGCCCTGCTGCTGCCAAAGGAAGCCCGCTACGACGAACTGCTCAAGCTACCCAAGGGAGCCAATCTGGGCACGGCTATCGTCAAGGCGATGGACGCCATCGAGCGCGATTTCGAACCGCTGCAAGGGCAGCTCCCCAAAGATTACGACAAGTTTGAGAACGACCTGCTCGAAGATCTGCTGCGAGTGTTCGACAGCGAAACACTCCGCACCGCCAGCGGCGACGTGTTCGGACGCATCTACGAATACTTCCTGATGAAGTTCGCCATGCAGGGTGCGCAGGACAACGGCGAGTTCTTCACGCCGCCGTCGCTGGTGCAAACCATCGTCAATGTCATCGAGCCCGAGCACGGCACCGTGTTCGATCCGGCCTGCGGCTCCGGCGGCATGTTCGTTCAATCCAGCCACTTCATCGAACAGTTGGGCAAGGACACCGCTCATCGCGTCACGTTTTTTGGCCAGGAGAAAACGGCAACCACGATCCGGCTGGCAAAGATGAACCTCGCGGTGCATGGCTTGGAAGGCGACATCCGCGAGGCCAACACTTTCTACGAAGACGTCCACAACCTCTACGGCAAGTGCGACTTCGTGATGGCGAATCCACCGTTCAACGTCGATATGGTCGACGCCGAGAAGGTGAAAGACGACCGTCGCCTACCGTTCGGCATGCCGGGCGTGAACAAGGCCAAGAAGGTCAGCAACGGCAACTATCTGTGGATTTCCTACTTCCACAGCTACCTTTCTCCCAAAGGTCGGGCTGGCTTTGTCATGTCGTCGCAGGCTTCGAGCGCTGGCCATGGCGAGGCCGAGGTACGACGCAAGATTGTGGAGACGGGCGAAGTGGATGTGATGATCTCCATTCGCTCGAACTTCTTTTACACCCGTACGGTCCCCTGCGAACTGTGGCATTTCGACCGCAGCAAGCCGAAGGAGCGACGCGACCAGGTGCTTATGCTCGACGCGCGAAACGTTTATCGCAAAGTTACTCGCAAGATTTATGACTTCAGCCCAGAGCAACAGGCCAATCTGACCGCTGTCGTATGGCTGTATCGTGGCCAGTCGGATCGCTTTATTGAACTGGTGCAGACCTATCTGGACCGAACGCTTAGCGAGGCCGCATTAATCGCCGGTTACGCGATGGCGTTTTCGACCGCTTACCAGGCACTCGTCGCTGCGGGAACTGGTCGAGGAACGCGACGCCGCAGCCAAGGCGTGCCTGGCGTCGCTGAAAGAATGGACCGACCGCTTTGCCAAGGATTGGAAAAAGCTCGTGGAACCCAAGGCGTCCGCCCAGCGAAAGCGATTGGAGCAACTCGATCCGCTGGTCCAGGCGTGCCGCGATTTGGTGAAGGGTGTTGACCTGGTTTGCAAGCTGGCTGGCCGTGTCGTCGATACGGCAGAGAGGGACCTATCGGCGCACAAGCATGAGGATTGGAAAAGCCGGGCAATCGGCAGGCTGGAAAAAGACCTCGACGCGCGGCGGAAAGAGTTGGTCGAACAGCTCAAGCGGACAGCCTACTTCGAGCGCCAGGCACATTGGCTTCTATCTCGGTTCCCCGATGCCACGTTTGTACCCGTCGCCGGCCTTTGCCGGGCGGTCACGCTCAAGGAGATCGAATCAGCCGACTGGAGCCTGACGCCTGGCCGCTACGTTGGCGTCGCGCTGGCGGATGTGGATGAGGATTTTGACTTCGAGCAGGCGCTGAAGAACATCCATATCGAACTAGCCGACCTAAACGAAGAAGCCGTCATGCTCGCCGCGAAGATCCAGGAGAACTTTGAAGGGCTGGGAATATGAAGTGGAAAAGTTGCTTCGTGGGCGACTTTGTCGATGCTGGCCAAGCTGAAATTCAGACTGGACCATTTGGAACTCAGTTACGCGCTAGGGACTATGTCTCTGACGGCACCCCCGTGATCAATGTTCGCAATATTGGGTACGGTGACGTTCGTCCTGACAAGCTGGAGTTCGTTAACGAGCAGACCACGGAACGCTTGGCAGTTCACCTGTTGCGCAAAAAAGACATCGTTTTCGGGCGCAAAGGTGCGGTTGATCGGCACTTGTTTGTCACCGAGGATCACGACAAGTGGATGCAAGGGTCCGATTGCATCAGGTTGCGTTTTACGACAAACGAAGTGTGCGAACATTTTATTTCCTATGCGTTCCTTCGCAATGAGCATCAGCAATGGATGCTGAACCAGTCGGGTAATAAGGCCACGATGGCGTCGCTCAATCAGGACATCATCAAAAGAATTCCACTTTACCTACCTCCGCTGGAAATCCAGATTAGAATCGTTTCGGTCCTCTCCGCCTACGACGACCTGATTGAGAACAACCGGCGGCGGATGGCATTATTGGAGGAGTCGGCCCGGCTCTTGTACCAGGAATGGTTCGTCTGCCTCCGCTTCCCTGGCCACGAACACACGCGCATCGTCGACGGCGTGCCCGAGGGATGGCGCGAGGTTTCGCTTGGGACAATTACGACCAAGCTAGGAAGTGGCGCAACACCTCGTGGCGGGCAGGCGGCGTATCTGACTGAAGGAATTCCATTAATTCGAAGTCTCAATATTTACGACGACCAGTTTGAAGAGGGTGGCCTGGCGTTCATCGACGACGCCCAAGCAGCCGACTTGGATAATGTAGTTGTTCAATCGAAGGATATTCTATTGAACATCACAGGTGCGTCGGTGGCGCGGTGCTGTATGGCACCCGAACGGTATTTGCCGGCCAGAGTCAATCAACACGTGATGATTATTCGCGTCGATCCGGCGATGGCGGACCCATTCGTCGTTCACAAAGCAATCAATTCGGACGAGAGGAAACGTCAGCTATTGAGCTACGCGCAGAAAGGATCGACGCGTGAGGCATTGACCAAGGAAATGATGGCCAGCTTTAACGTGACGCTTCCATCAAGGCAACTTATGCAGCAATTCGGAGTGTTCGCCGAGGACTCGTTTCGACAACGCGAAAACCTCGCCTTGCAAATTCAAAAGCTTCGCGCTGCTCGAGACTTGCTATTGCCGCGACTGATGGGTGGGGAGGTGCTTGTATGAGTTTTCGTCTCGTCGATATCGGATGGGCCCAGGTGCTTGCGGACGCCGTTGCCGCCGAACGTTCCAGATTGCGGCTGGTTTGTCCGTTCATCAAGAAGGGCGCTGTGAATCGACTCTTGGCGACTGGAGCGCCAAGTTCACTCCAAGTCATCACCCGCTTCTGTCTCGACGACTTTGCCCAGGGTGTCAGCGACTTCTCGGCGCTTCGCCTACTGCTGGAAAAGGGCGCATCGATCCGCGGCATCAAGAACTTGCACGCCAAGCTTTACCTGTTTGGGAATCTTCGCGCCGTCGTTACGTCGGCCAACCTCACCGAAGCGGCACTTGTCCGCAATCATGAGTTCGGCTTCGTCGCGGAAGACAGCCAGATCGTCGCCGGCTGCGAGAAGTACTTCGACGACCTCTGGGCAAAAGCGGGCGTGGATTTGACCGAGGCTCAATTGGCTCAGTGGGAGAAAAAGGTCACGGCGTATCTCGCCACGGGTGCGCGGCCGGCCCAGCCTAGCGGTTTAGGCGACGAAGGGGCAAACGCCGGTGTCGCGCCTATGGCCCTCGAACTACCACCGGTCATCGACGAATCCCGGCAGGCGTTCGTGAAGTTCTTTGGCGAAGGCGGCAACCGAGCCGCCCGATCCTTGTCGATTCTCCACGAAGTCCGTGCGTCGGGCAGCCATTGGGCATGTGCCTATCCCAAGGGAAAACGGCCCCGAAGCGTTGAGGATGGAGCCATCATTTTCATGGCGAGGATGGTAAAAGACCCTGCCGACATCCTCATTTATGGGAGGGCGATCGGCATGCGGCACGTTGAAGGTCGGGATGATGCGAGTGCGGCGGATATCAAGATGCGGGCCTGGAAGTCGGTGTGGCCGCATTACGTGCGCGTTCACCATGCCGAATTCGTTGCGGGTACTTTGGTGAATGGCATTTCCTTGAATGCTTTAATGAAGGCGCTGAAGTCAGACGCCTTCCTGCCAACTCAGCGGAATACAGCGAAAGGGGAAGGAAATACAGATCCGCGTCGTGCCTATCGACAACAGGCCGCCGTCGAATTGACGCCGCAGGCTTTGGCATGGGTGAATGAGCGATTGCAACGTACGATCAACCAGTACGGAACTTTACCTGCAGCGGAGTTGGCGGCGTTGGATTGGCCCACCGTCGCGGTGCCCTGAAATTCTTCGGAGCAACAATTGATGGCCTACACTGACATCAACACCGAAGACCGGCTCGTTCAGGCGACGTTTACCGAGCACCTGGAAAAGGAACTGGGCTGGGAGAGCATTTACGCCTGGAACGACGAGACGTTCGGGCCCAGTGGTACGCTGGGCCGTAACGACACCCGCAACGTGGTGCTGACTCGCGACCTGCGCCGTGCGATCCAGCGGCTCAATCCCGAACTACCGCCAGCGGCTGTGGATGAAGCGATCAGTAAGGTTACGCAGCACGACTTTTCACGATCGCTGTTGGCGCACAATGAGGCATATCACAAGTTCATTCGCGACGGAGTGCCGGTCAGCTTCCGTGACGCTACCGGCCAACTGCGCCACGCCCAAGCTCGCATGATCGACTTCGCCAACGGTCTCGGCGCGGACGGCCAGCCCAATAACCGCTTTTTGGCAGTGCGGGAATTAAAGATCACCGGCCTGCGGGCCCCGAGTTACAACCGCCGGGCGGACTTGGTCTGCTTCGTCAACGGCCTGCCGTTGGTGTTCATCGAACTCAAGGCGGTTTACAAAAACATTCGCGCCGGCTTCGATGGCAACCTGCGGGACTACCTCAACGAGAACGTGATCGCACACGCGTTTCATCACAACGCTTTCTTGATCGTCAGTAATGGCCACCGCGCCCGCTATGGCTCGATCACCAGCACGTGGGAGCATTTTCACGAGTGGAAGCGGCTTGACGAAAAAGACAAGGGAAGCGTGGACGCCGTAGTGCTGCTCAATGGAATGCTGGCCCAGGACCGGCTACTTGACTTGGTGGAGAACTTCATCCTGTTCGACGCCAGTAAGCCGGGGGCGGTTCGCAAGGTCGTTGCCCGCAACCATCAGGTGTTGGGCGTGAACGCAGCGGTCGACTCCGTGCGGCATCAGGAGGAACTGAAGAAACAGTTTCCGCCCGACAAACGACTAGCTTACCGTGTGGTCGAGGTCCCGAGGGAGCACGCAACCGACGCCGACCTCGCCACAGTGGCTCCGCCCAGCGATAACACGAAGAAGCCCAACGTGCTGGAGGTGGTCGAGTTGGCGCACCCCGACCTGGGCAAGCTCGGCGTCTTCTGGCATACGCAAGGCAGCGGCAAGTCGTATTCGATGGCATTCTTTGCCGAGAAGGTGCGTCGGCAGGTTTCGGCCAAGTTCACGTTCTTGCTGATGACCGATCGCAACGATCTCGACAGTCAGATCTACGGCACGTTCATCGGCTGCGGCGTGGCCGACGAGCAGACGCCTCGTGCGTCGACTGGCGAGGACTTGAGACGCATCCTGAAGGAAAATCATCGGTTCGCATTGCCGATGCCATTGCCCGGTCGATCCTCGATCCAGACCAAGAGGCGCAGCTCGAGAAACTGCTGGGCAAAGATTATGAAGTGGTGACAGCCGACGACCGGTTGGACAAGATCGCCACCGACTTCGTGGAGCACTGTTCGACGCGCTGGGAATCGGGCAAGTCTATGCTGGTGTGCATCGACAAGATTACCTGCGCCCGCATGCATCAGCGGATCATTCCTCGGTGGCAAGCGAAGCTGGCTGCGGTGCAAGCTGTGATCCCGCAGAAGGAGCTTGAACTGGCGTTGGTTACGGACGACGACGTCCGCGCGGTGAAGGAGAAGGAGTTAACTTGGCTGCGCGGGCAAGCAGCGTGGATGGAAGAGACGATCATCGGGATCATCATCAGCGAAGCGCAGAATGAAGTGGCTGATTTCAACAAGTGGGACTTCGACATCATTCCGCACCGCGCGCTCATGAAACAAGGGTTCGAGGTGGGCGACCGGCGGATGGATGTAGAATCGGCATTCAAGAATCCTGAGCACCCGTTTCGGGTCGCCATTGTATGCGCCATGTGGCTGACCGGCTTCGACGTAGAGTGTCTTTCGACGCTTTACATCGACAAACCCATGAAGGCGCACACATTGATGCAGGCGATTGCGCGAGCGAACCGAGTGTATCCCGGCAAGGACTTCGGCTTGATCGTGGACTACAACGGCATGCTGAAGAGCCTTCGAGCGGCGCTGGCCCAGTATGCTCTTGGCGACGACGCCCACGGGCCGGAAGAGATCGTCGCGCCGATTGAAGAACGCGTGCAGGCGTTGATTGACGTTTTGGACGAAACGGAGAAGCACCTGCGAGGCCTAGGCTTCGAGCCGACGCGACTGATCGGAGCTCGCGGCTTTACCAAGATTCAAGCCCTTGCTGACGGCGTCGAGGCAGTTTACACCTCCGACGAAAGCAAGCGACGCTTCGAAATCCTGTCGCGTGTGGTATTCACCCGCTTTAAGGCGCTCGTCATGGAGCCCGCCGCGTTCGCTTACGCCGAACGTCACGACAACTTCGAGGCGATCTACAAGAAGCTCGAAGAGCGACGCGATACGGCCGACGTTACTGAGTTGCTTAAGGAACTACATCGCATTGTCAACGAAGCTATCCGCGCTGCAGCAACGGGCGACGATCAGAAGGACTCCAAGTTCTTTGACCTGAGCCAGATTGACCTGGAGAAGTTACGCGATGAGTTTGCCAAGAAGTGCAAACGCAAGGCAACGGTGTTGCAGGACATCCGCCAAATCGTCGAGGAGAAACTCGCTCGGATGCTCGCCCACAATCCGCAACGGATGGACTACTACAAGAAGTACTCGGAGATCATTGCCGACTACAATCGTGAGAAAGACCGTGTCACCATTGAAGAGACGTTTGCCAAGCTCGTCGATCTGGCCAACAGCCTCGATGCCGAGCAACGGCGCGCGGCAGAAGAAGGGTTGAGCGAAGACGAGCTTGCGCTGTTCGACCTGCTGACGAGGGAGACCCTCAGCAAGGTAGACCGCGAACGCGTCAAGCAGGCGAGCCGCACTTTATTGGAGTCAGTCCAGAAACTGATCGCGCCGTTGGAGAGTTGGACCGAAAAGGAACAAACGCAAGCGGAAGTCGAGACATTCATCCTCGATCACGTGTTCCTGAACTTGCCGTCTCCACCATTCACTGAGGAAGAGAAGCAAGAAGTGGCAAAGCGCGTATATCAGCACATCTGGCAGCAAAGCTTCACGCAGACGCCGACCGCGGCGTGATGGGACGTCGAGAAGGAATCGGGCGACAAGCTGGCTCGCCCTGACTTTGAGCGATTGTGGGCTGACGCGCTCCGCGGCGAGATCGGCAGCGGTACCGGTGTCGCCTGGAAGCTCAACGATCTCTCGTGCAACTCCCCGACGGACTCGGTGCGATGTAATGGACGCGCTACCAGACGAGGAACTACAAGTCCTGCGGGAGTATGAGCGCAAGGAAGTGGCTGGGGGGGTGCCGCCGACGCAGAACTACCAACAATTGACCAATGTATGATCAATCTTCGACCACATCGGCAGTCAAATGATCATCTGCGACGGCGGGCATCACCTCGGTCCGCAGAGGTCCCCCGGCGTTCCGTCTCTCCCTAAACCGCTTCTTCTTAAAAGACGAGCGCGGTAACTGGGAGCCCAGTCCGTGAAGATAGTTGTTGTTCGACTAACCGCCAGCAAGTTTCTCAGCAGGAGCGACAATAATGCCACCTTGTTCCAAGCTCAGGCGATCCAGCCCTGCGACAACGACCGATTCTTGGGGAAATGTTGGCTTCGCGTGCTTGCGACGCAGATGCTCAAACTGATCGGTCTGCTGCACGGCCGTGAACAGCCGCATCGACCCCTTCCGTCGCTTTCCTCTTTTATGTCCAGCCTTCATTGCCGCACTCATTTGTTTGTGCCCTCTCCCGTACTATCGGCGATGCTTGTCAATTGCCGTGAGACTAAACGCCTTAGGAGCAGGAAACAAGCCGGAATTCCAAAATCCTCACCAGATCCCATCCATCTCCTCTAATGCGTCCGGCTTTCCAATCCCAATGCATTGTACTCCCCAGGGCAAGCCCTGGCAGCATTGGTAGTTGCAAGCAGTGAACTGCGGAATACACTCGAAGACACCTCCACCTGCGGAGGGGTTCGCTAGCTTTAACGCACGGTGTCCCGAATCCGGGCTCGCGATGGCAAAGCGACTTAAATGAACAAATTCTTGCACTCAATGGGGCGATGTTATGGCAGTGCCAATCGTGCGAGTCCTGGGCGATCTCGTGTGGCTCAATTTTTACCGCTCGTCGACCCGCCCAAGCGACGAGTTCGAAGATCTCTCGGCAGACCGACAAGTAAAGCCATCGCGGACCCTTTTGATGCCTGGGGGAGCGTGGCTCTTGGCGAGACTTGCTCGATACGCTGCCCACGATCTCGCACGATTCGACTTAGTTGTCCCCGTCTTGCTGCAATCACAATGTATAGAGATTAAGAAGGCACCATCGTTGGTGACGGATGCGCCTCCTAGCCCTGCGAAAGCAAATCAACCTGCTAAGCACTTCCGCATCTACTTGTACAGCGAGAGCATTGTCTGGGGGCTGGATGCCCTGGCGTTTCGACTCTACTTGACGGAAGATGGACGCCTGCAGGTAGACGTCGCCCTGTCGCCCAAATACGAACCGTCGCAAGTCCAATCACTTCGCGCACTTTTCAACGTAGCTCAATCCATCCACATTGCTCAGCTGCTACCAGCAGTAGAATCGCAATGGACCGACACTTGGGTCAAAATAGAAATAACAGGAAATCGGCCAAACATTCCGGCACCTCCGTCGGACGCTGGCGTGAGCATGCACTTTGGGCCACAGGATTACTTCCATCCTGCACTCATTCGCGAGCTTAACGGATTCCACCTGAAAGAGGACACGCTTGTGGCCGGGAAAGGCACCTGCGTCTTTTTTCCAGGTGAGTGCAAGATTGCACCGCTTGATGACAACTATCAAGTAGCAAAAGTTGCAGGCACCTGTGCTCTCTATTTGAACGACTTCCAAGGCCAACCCCTGTGTTCGGTCCCGTTCAATTCATTTAAACCTCCTGGTCTATCTCGTGTTCAGTTGCGATTCCATGATCGAACTCACAAGATCCCCTTGGACCATCACCAGCAACAGAGATTCTCCGAAGCTAAACGGCGTGAATCATCCCCCCTCTTAGCGTTAGTAGAATCATTCTTGCACACAGAGCCGGATGAAACGACAAATGTGTGGTGGGAGGTCAGTCCTGAGTCGCGCCATTCGTCGACAGACGCTACTCTTAGGATACCAAGACTAAATCGCGTCTTTGGCTATACAGCGGAAGATCCATCCACAAGTTACGACAATCGGTACTACCCGCCCGAGATCGATCCAAACTCACCATCAGCCGACGGCCCGCATCATCTAGTTCTGTTTGACCTAAACTTTGGCTTTTGTTCTGGAAATCCCTCTGAAGGCCGTGAAAGAGTGCCCTCGGGAGCTGATGGTCCGACGAAACCTCCTCTCACAGACTGGGAAGTGCAACGGACTTGGTGGCGAGAGAAGCCTGGTATGATTCTAGTCGCGCTGGGACGATTGCTTCCGGATATGGACGCACCGGTTAACGAAGCCGAATCTTTCTGGAACTGGTGGCATGCCGATGCCCTCGCGCCATCGCAATCTATCATAGTGCTGAGCGCTCAACTCTTACGCGCAAGCGGAATCAGGATTAGCCACCGACTTTCATGGGAGCGTTCGGTTGAGGATTGCTTGGTAGCTCTTCAAACTCATCCTAAGTTAAGAGCCTTGTCTTGCTCGCGACATCTCATCATTAGATTTGGATGCGCTGGCGTGCTGTACGTTCGAAACGACAAAGGCGGCTCTCCACCCCGCGCCTGGCTCGTATACGACGCGCACGCACACGACGGATTTCATCGCGACCCTGAGAAAGATGGGAGAGTCTTGGGGAGTAACTGCGTGTTGTTGAGTTGCATCCTCAAGAGCGTACTTCAAATAGCGACGGTTGGAGACTCGGATGAGCCGATCTCAGCAGCGATAGACAAAGGCCTGCGACTGTCGTTGCCGGCGATCCAGAAATTCTATGACGACGGTTACTCTCCATTCGAGGCCGAGAATGACTTTGGCATACTTGACTATAAGGCATTGGAGGGCGTTCTGGAGGTGATGCATCCCTTAGACTGTCCAGAATCCCATCCCATCTCGCACATCGAAGTGCCAATGAATAGAGGCTGGCGGTTCATTCAAGGAAAATCTTACGGCAGCTTGCTCAAGGCCGCCATCAGTCATGTAAGATTCAGGGGGGTACTTGATGAAGAGGAGAGGAAAACAGGCGATCTAAAGTGCATGGCTGTTGACGGAATTCACATTCCACTGGCGAACTTTGGCAAATTTGCTGCAATCGCTCGAGAGGAAGTTGACGCGTATCGAAGTATTCAATTGATACTCAAACGATATTTATCCGGGGCTCGCGAGTCAAAGCCCATTTCGCTTGCTGTCTTTGGACCACCTGGTTCGGGAAAATCATTTGGAATCCGACAAGTCGCGGAATCTATTCACAAGGACAGGATTGCTTGGATCGAGTGTAACCTAGCGCAGTTTTCAAGCCCTGACGACCTAGTCATTCCATTGCTGAAGGCAAGAGATGTTCAGGGAGACAAGACTCCCATGATCCTGCTAGACGAGTTTGACAGCAAGATTTCTGGCGCGGCGCTTGGATGGTTACGATACTTGTTACAGCCCATGCAGGACGGATCGTTTAAGCATGGAGAGGAGGTGCGAACTATTGGTCGCGCCATAATGGTGTTTGCCGGAGGGACAAGCGAGAGTTTCCGTGAGTTTTCCTGTGAAAGCGGGGAAGACGAGGCAAAGCTCGAGTTTCGAAGGGCTAAGGGGCCAGACTTCGTGAGTAGGCTATCCGGCTATATTGATACGTTGGGAATCAACCCAAAGAACGGGGATCGCTCAATCGACACTGGGTTTGTGCTTAGGAGAGCGGTTCTCCTGAGAAGTTTAATTGAGCAGCGAGGTCTACTGAGCCGGTCAGAGTGTGCATTGGTAGATGAAAGCATGATACGCACACTTTTGACTTTGGAAGAGTATAAGCACGGTGCCAGATCTATGGAGATTCTTCTCAAGATGTGCGTTGGTGAGGACGGAGCCATTCGGCTTCCTGCTCCAAAGCAACTAGAGGTGCATGTAGGAAAGTCCGATGCCGAAGCACTGTGGAGCAGTGGTGGATGAACCGTCGTTCACTAAAGCTTCTGCTGCGACTCATTACGATGATAGCTTTCGATGCAAGATGAGCTGAGAAACTCTAGAATTCACTTTTCCGGTCACCTCTTCAATCAAGGGGAAGCGTATGCCACTCCGAACCGATCTGTAGGTCGCTCGTCGCCCATTTTTTGGGCCTTGGCGGGCAGGTTGCCGGCTTTTTCGTGTCCATCGCTCTTCTGGGCTGCGCCAAGCAACCTGCCCCACAACCTCCTCTCCCCTGCGCGCCTACCCCGAAGTCGCCGAGGTCACGGTCACCCCCGCCAAGGGCACGCCCAAGACCACACTCATACACCTGCTCAACTGGCATTACGTCCCGCCAGACGCCTTTCGTGCCGATCTTAAAACGGCCGACCCCACGCTGACCGATGCAGAAATCGACACCGAGTACGCGCTGTTCCTTGACGAAGTGGAGGCAATCCAGCAGGAGCAGATGGCCATCCTGCGCCGACTCATTAAGGACCACGGCCTTCGCTACATTTATCTGGAAGGCCTGACCGACGAGAACCGCGACCGGTTCCTGGCCAACATCGAGCAGATGCGGGCCTTTGAACGCAACCCGCCAGAGGGCGAGGACGGCATCGAGCTATTTCTGCTCGACGAGCACCGTCACCAGACGCTGATGGTTGGAGCGGCCGGGCGGATGCTGCTGGCGGGCGATCCGATTGAGGTTCTGGCGGTTGAGGATGTGGCGGCGTATGCTGCGGCGAAGCCTGGTGTTGAGGGGATGGTGAGATTGGATTCAGCGAAGCAAACCGCTAGAGAAGCGGCGATGGTGAATCGCATTGTGAAAGATGGCCACGGCTTGGTCGTGCTCATTTGCGGCGCGGCACACGATCTGGGCGAGGAACTTGCGGAAGGGGCGGTTCAAGTCCTTTATTTTCGGTGTTCAGGTGTCCTATTCCATTCTATCCTTGATAGCCAGTGATTTTTGGACGGTTTCGGTCGACATCACCAACACGTTAGCGTAGGAGATTTCGCGATCAATGTGACTCGATAGACTACAGTAATCATAGTTGCACGTGAGTTATTTTAACGCCAGATTCGGCGGAAGTTTCGGCGCGTTCAAACTGGCATCAAGAGACAACAACCCCCTCGGAATGCTCTAATGAACTCAACCATAGGCGGCGACGATCCTCTGCACGACTACACCACCGCTGAGAAAGACAAAGAAGAGAAGGATCTTCGGAAGGAAGCGGACGACTTGAGAAAACAAAAGAAGCAGAAAGAATGTCGAAAAAAGAAGGACAGAGCGAACGAAATTTCTCGTCGCAAATCAAAACGAGCACATAAGAACTGAGGTGCGAAAGTGGCACTGCACGTTGAAATTCAAGCGTCCAGCGAAACGTTTATTCAGTATAAGGCGTTAGTCAATTCAGACTGGAATAATTCGACGCTTAGGAAAGTACTTGACTTGCTTTCCAGTGTGATGACGGCGGGTCGGACCGCTAATGAAGCGTCAACCGAGTGGGTTGAGACACTGAGGAAATTGCCTCAACATAAGTCCGGTTCGACTATTCATCCTGACCTGATCAAACTGCTGAAGACAATCGCAAGCGTGTGGAGCAACCCGCACATACCACGCATCGAGGGCGACATTGTCTCTGGCAAGTCTCAAGCCGTGGTGCAAACTCGTGCCACGATTGTGTATTTATTCCTGGAGCCCATCTGTGAAGTAACTGGCGAGACCGGTTTTTTTCAGGACCTGCAAAGCTTGCTTTATCTGAACGCGGTTCACTGTCTTATTCCGGAACTAAAGAAGCGTACTGATTCGAAAACGCCCCTTGTAGCTCTCCTGAATGCCCTTCATGTGCATGCTTTTTTGATATGGCGGGATGACCCTTCGCACATGTTCTATTTACTTGCGGCATTAATGGGCCAGTTAGTACTACAGCGCTAAGTCATTCAATTGGGCATTCCGGGGCATATCCATGCTTCCCAAGTCCCCAAAAACCAACTTCCTATTCACCCTATTTTGAAACCTAGCGCTGTAGTATTAGGAGATACTGAATCGAGACTTCAGTATCTGTTAAGCTCTCTTTCCGCCACGCCGGTATCGGATCATTCTTTCATGACAAAGGCCAGTGCTTATTGGGGCGAACTACTGGACCTTGGCGAACATGATTTGGCGCTAAGGTGGCTAGTTGGTCTTAGCAGGAATGTTCCTGAGTCATACAGCGACGAAATTGCCGAAATGATTTCCGAGACTTCGGAGTCGAGAGCGTCAAAGAAGTAGCCACCAAGCTTCGTGCCTCGATGTACGGCGTATTGCTCGACGTTCTTGGCCGCGGCCGTCAGGGAAGCCGTGGTAGTGCGAATTAGGTCCACCTTGGCCTGCCGAAGCCTTTGGGCCTGGACCGCCAGTAGCCTACCTGCGCGTTCAGCTAGCCGCACCTGCGCCCCATCCAGGCTGCTACGTTCGCTTGTGAAGCGCTGCTTGATCGAGGCGGCAAGTCGATTGCCCTGACCCTGGAACCGCGTCTGGTGAAGCTCCAGGTGCTTCCTGAGGCCCTGCCGCCTGCCGCTGTCGCTGGTGTCGAGTTTGGTGCGTGCCAGGATGGTGCGGCGCTCGCAGATGTCTTGTAACCGGTCCAAGTCCGTATCAAGCCTCGTGGCCAGATCCTGCACGATCTGCACGAGCGCGGTGGCGACCGCAGTTGGGGTTTTATGACTCATGTGCGCCACGAAGTCGGGCACCGTTATATCGATCTCGTGGCCGATGCCCACCCAAACCGGCTTTCCGCATCGGGCGATGGCCATGCCAATGGCGTCGTGGTCGAAGCTGGCCAGGTCGATGGACGAGCCGCCGCCGCGAACGACGCAGATCAGATCGACCTCGTGCTGTTCCAGCAAGGTAATGGCGGCGACTACCTGGGCGTGGGTTGTTGCCCCCTGCATCGTGGCCTGGGCAAGGTAGACCTGGAAAGAGAAACCGGACACCGAGAGTGTTTTCACAAAGTCCGCGTAGGCGGCCGAACCGGGAGCGGTGACCAAGCCAATCCGCAACGGCGCGCCTGGCAGGGCGAGTTGCTTGTTGAGGTCCAGCAAGCCGGCCTGCTTGAGCCGTTCCAGCACGTCTCTACGGTTGCGCTCTAGGTGCGATTCGCCAAAGCTGGGATCGACGTCGCGAATCTCCAGGCTGAGGCCCTAGACGGCGTGGTAGCCGACGGAGCAAAGGGCACAGATTTCCTGGCCCTCGGTCAGCATCTGCTCCTGGTCAGCCGCTTTCAGCTTCTGCTCAATTCGCTCGCGGTCCGACTTCCAGATTGTCGCCCGCATCCGAGCCACTGCCTTGCCGGAATCGTCGTTGTCCACCAAGGAGCAGTACAGGTGCCCCGCCGAGTTCCGCCCCGAGTTTTCCGGCACGAACTGAGCGCGGACCCAAAACTGCTTAGATTCGATCTCGACGAGGATTTCCTTCACTCGACGTGCGATGGCACGAAGCGGAAGATTCTCGTCGGGGCTGGGGCGGGTTCCGGCATATAACGGAGCGTACCGGACCGATAAGCAAGCCGCAACGAGGCGATGCAAGAACACACCCACGCCACTTGAGTTCGCCATGAGACGCTATTTCAACACCATCACCGGCAGCGACCCCTGGAACCTGCGGGAACTATGCGAGCGGTATTTGAACGACGAACTTTGGCAGACCGCCCACATGACCGCGGAGCAAGCCGCCAGTGCCGGGCTGGATCACTTTAAGGCCGCGATTGCGTCCCGGCTCAACGCTTTGGATGTGGTTCGCGTGGATGAACTGAACTGCAACCAGAACTGACCTGGATCTCCGACTTATGTCGCTTAATGCGAACACGTAAAACCTTTACCAACTCAGGCCTTTGGCCTCGACGCCTGAAGTTGATAAACTGGCCTAAGCAACGGGGACGCCCCTGCTGGCGATCGATGGCCATCGGTCGTGCTCTCACAGCCTGGGCGGCGGCTGCGGTATCACCTACCCACCGCGGTCGCCCCCCGGCTGGTTTTTAGGGTAGGTGCTGTGACTGTTATTGACGTGTACCTCGCTGAGCGCGAGCGTCTGGAAAGCGAACGCAACGAACGTTGGAAGGCGGCCGGCGCGGATGCGGAGGCCTACATGCAGGCGGATCATGCGTTCCAAGCAGCGGAACGCGACCTGGCACGGCGCTGTTTCGGCGAATCGTGCGTCGATGTTCAATCGCCCACCATAGACACGCTGCCACGACTCTGGTGGTACATCCATAAAGTCGCCCTACCAGTTGCCACGTGCCTCAGCCAAAAAGGTCGCGACCAAACCACGGAATTGGCGCAGGTTTACCGCTATTCCATGTCCTGCGGCATGGGGGACCTCGTTCCCGAGAAATGGACTGAGGAACGGTCGCACGATGAACTGTTGCTCAAGCTGAAGCGGATCCGAGACGCTGTCGCGGCGCGAGTACGTGAATTTGAAGGCAGCGCCACGAGCACTACTGCGCCGGCAACGCTTGTGGACCGCAAGCCATCGGGGGCGTCCGAGAAATCAGTAGAGAAGGCCGACCCGATCCCCTTCAACGGGGGCACCATGGTCTTCCACGAAGACCGCGTCGAAATATGCGACGTGGACATTTGCAGCGGCCCCCGATCACGATCCAGGCGAGTCGTTCTGGAGTTGCTTAGCAAACAAAAGCCAAACGGCTCCTTCGTCGCGTACAGCGGGGGTGCCTTATACTCTGCAGCTAGGCAGCACGGAGCAAAGGGATCCGTAGCTGGCTGGATTCGGGATCTCCGCGACGCAATCACAGACACGCTGCTTGCCGAGGCGAGCATTTGCTGCGGACGTGAGGAGGTAATCTTGAGCGGAGATCAAGGGTATCGGTTTGCCGGTTGTGTCGATGTCCAATTCGCTGCCACTCCAACGATTAGGGACATTACGGACACGGGCCTCGTCGGTGATGTCCCTAATGAGGATGTCCCTATTGTCCTCAATGACCTTAATCATGCGGAAGCCAAGCGCCAGGAGTGGATTCTTGAGCAACTCGGGAATGGCGTTCGACTGAAAGCCCCGGATGTGGCTAGGCAATTCCAATGCTCGGCGAAGACGGCCCAGCGTGCTCTTGGTACGCTCAAAGACGCTGGCCTGATCGACTACGTCGGCTCGACCCGGACTGGCTATTACCGCCTGTGCGATCCACCGGGCGAAGGGCCCTGATCACGCCGAGATCCGCAGAACCTTCGTCGCCACAACGGTTTCGGCGTTCGGCGAGAGCGCCGCGTCCACCATCGCGGCGATCAACGGTTCAAATGATGGGCAGTCACCCCGACTTGATGAGACAAGAAGCCCTTCGGCGAGAACGTCGAAGGGCTTTCTTATTGTGGGGACAAGGGTTGCGATCCATCGAGCGCGTTCAAACGGTGCGATTCACCACTCTGAATTGCCGGCCTGGTTGACGCAAGCTATTTGTTGGAAACGCGATAAGGAGTTCGAATCCCGTCGCCAGTTTCCGGGGGATTCAGCGAGTCTTCGATCCAGGCCGCGCGGCAGAGTGTCTCTTGAACACTGCCATTCTGCTCAGTCAGGCAATCCGGCCGTCTGGCGCGGATGGGCCTGGATTCGTGCTTGACCCATGCATGCGGTGCGACAGCGTGCGGAGGATGGCGTCCAGCACGGCGTCAAGATGTTTGCCGACGTCTTCGGCCAGAAAACGCAGCACGAAATAGCCGTGTTCTTGCAGTAGCATGTCTTTGCGCCGATCGCGGCGATAGGCTTCGGCCGTGTCGAGATGCTGGGCGCCGTCCAGTTCGATGGCGAGCCGCGCTGTATCGCAAAGCAGGTCCACTTCCATTTTGCCGTCGCCATCGAAGGGGATCGGCAATTCGGCGTTCAGGCGAAACCGTTCCGCGGTTGGGGCGAGCGTTTGCAGGCGCCGATAAAGAAACGCCTCGGTGGCGCTGCGGGCGCGATCGATTCCCTCGGCATCGGGAGTCACCTCGCGGGTGGCATGCGCGAACAGGTTGGCCAGTGGCGCGTCGACACCGTCGCGGATGAGCCGCTGAACGCTGGCGGCGTAATCGCGTTTCCATTGCGGATCGACCGGAAGGAGGCACATCGGCCGGCCAACCGGGCACGGCGCTGGCGGAGAGCAGGATTCGATAGCCGACCGCTTCGTAACCTCGGCAGCGGCGGTCGAACATGCGGGCCAGCATGGGGACGTTCAGGTCAGCATAGTCGTACACGCGGACCTCCAATTTTCCATGATGCACGCGATGCAGCCGGCCGACGTATTGGGCGATCGTGCCGTGCCATGAGACAGGCAATGTCAAAAACAGCGTGTCCAGCCGCGGGTCGTCAAAGCCTTCACCGATGTACCGCCCAGTCGCGAGGAGAACGCGCGGTTCGTGTTTGGAAATGGCAGCAAGCCGAGCGGCGATGGCGGCGACTTCCTTCCTGCTCATTCCTCCGCGTAGAACGATCAACTGTTGAACGTGGCCGGAAAGCCGTTCCGCCAGGGAATCGAGATGCTCGTTACGTTCGGTTAGGACCAACGGCGAGCGGCCTTCCCCCACCGCCTGGAGCACGTCATCGCAGATCAATTGGTTGCGAGCCTGATCCGCAACCAGCTCCGAATACAACTCTTGAAACTGGACTCGCCTGTCTTCGGCGGCAGTTTGCAGCGAACGATGGCAGGACTGTCAGCGGACGACCTCCAGCACCCATTGCTCTTCCTGCCGAGTGGCAGCGACGTAGCCATCCTGCAATAGCCACCGAAGGTTCACTTCAATGGTGCTGTCAGCGAAGCCTTGCTGTTGGAGCGACGTGATTACCTGTTCCAGCGGCAAGCGAGTCCCAGCCGCCCCATTGAAAAGTGCGCGGAATGCCGAAAGCAACTGCGCACAAACGTCGTCGCCGCCAGCCAGCCACTTCTTGACCTCCAGTTCCGTGAGAATGCCGTTCGTGCTGGTGTAATAACGGTAGCATTCTTCGATCCGCTGGCCGGCCGCATCCCGCAAGCCTGCAAAGTTTGCGGCGTAGGGCCGGACGATCATCGCTTCGCCAGCCGGATTGGTCAGCGTCGTTTCGTGCGGCCAAGTGAAGCCGACTTGCTGGGGATTGAACGTCATTCAAAGTCCCTCCATGATGTCAGCGTCGGGTCACTGCACTGGCTCCGGCTCGCCATAAGTGCCGTTGGGTCGTGGTTCCACCTTCCAATTGTTTCCATCCGCAGTCTGATACTGAACCGTTCCATCCCCCATATCCTGAGCCGACCCACTGACGACCTCTCCATAGGGGGTGACTGTCCTTCCACCGTGCGTCTGATCGAACGTCGAGGCAGGTGTGGCTGGAGGAGCCGCTTGACCGTCATCCCCACCGCAACCACTTATGGTCGCGGCGCAGAGGGCGATCATCAGAACCAAGAAATATCGCATTCGACCTCCCGAAACTAAAGCCAGCCGACCACGGAATCGGCGTAGTGTTGGGCCGCTCCTGTTACAGACTGTTCCTGCCAGCTATGGAGCGAGGCCAGTCGAGTCCTCATTTCCGACTCGAACTCCGATCCAACCCTGTTGCCCAGCAAGCTCACACGGGCCGAGATCGCCCGTTGCAAATCTGCGCGCGGGTCGGAGAACAATCCGATGATGTATTGGAATAGATGCTTCAAGCTGAGAAGCACGAACGTCGGGATTGCGAGCGGATTGAAGTCCAAGCCGAGCAGAGGGCTTGATTGGATGCGGCTCATTGGCAGCACCAGAAGAGCCGACTCTCCGATGTTGCCGATGGTTTCCCCAAGGGCGGGATGCTGTGCCCCGACCCGTGCCATCTCAAGCGACTCACTCAGGTGTTGCTTCACCATCTGATCGACTCGCCCCATGAATTCATTGATTTCGAGCGGCTGTCCATATTCCTTGATGTGAACATCCCATTGAGAACTGATCGTTTGGCAGCATTCACCCCAATTCAGGTCGAGTTCCTGGCCGATCTCTTCGGCAATGGTGTGGACCCTGTTCAGGATTTCGGCATCCGTAGCGACCTTGCCGCAAAATGACACCAAGAGCAGTTGGTGCTGTTCGTCCTCGTTGCGGCATGCATGGAGCCTTTCACGGTAGGAGTTGGAGCAGATTTCCTCCACGAATGGTAT
This sequence comes from uncultured Pirellulales bacterium, assembly GCA_964445985.1. Lineage (GTDB taxonomy): Bacteria > Planctomycetota > Planctomycetia > Pirellulales > S012-138 > CAYUMU01. The sequence goes on from CAYUMU010000052.1 coordinate 20,206, forward strand.
CACGTTCAACACCCTTCCGTGAAACCACTGCCTGATCTCTTCCCGCCCCTTCACTGGAACGGACTGGAACTCCCCGTGCGCCCTGTCGGTGAGAACAGGCATTGCCTCGGCCACCAGTTTCCGCCGTAACTGGTATCCGGCGTAGGCGCGGTGCGCCCACATCCCGCCGGCCAGTGCGACGAAACCGCCACCGACCGCCGCACTTTCGAGAAACTTGCGTCGATTCACGGGACGACCTCCAACGAGAGCCATGAGCAAGGGCGGCATTTTCCGACAATCCGACAAGATAAATGATTTCGATTTCCTGCCGAGTTGTCAAGCGCCCCAAGCGCCAAGTCGGAAGCGGGACGCCTGCTGTCGAAATCACTTCGTCGTTTTAGAGGCGACGGCACGTCTCTACGACCGCCCGCGCATCCTCTTGCCAGTGCTGTTTGTCCAAATCGATCGCCAGAAAGAAACACGTCTCGTCGCGCAACAGCGGGTAAACGCCCATCACGAAGTCTCGCCTCGTGTTATCCTGTCCCGACAAATGCCAGCGAATGGCCTCGTCGGTCACGGGCAGAAACCGCTGGCGCGGGCAGGCGGCGCATTTGATCCGGGGCTTGTCGCACACACCGCGAACCCACTCGTTGCCGCAGGCGGGCGAATAGCCCGAGCGGCCCGTGCGCAGGTTCTCAAACCGGCGGGCGTAGACATCGTCGCGCCCGCGAAAGAGCGCGCGGAACAGGGCGATTTTAGCTTCGGGCGGAGAGAGTCGATCGATAGGCAGGTGATGCAGGTTCATCGGCAATCGCCGCCTCTCCCCTTTCTGAAGTTCGATTCGCCGCGACACGCCGACAGAGAGCCCGACATCAGGACTCTGGAGGCAACTCGCTCAAGAGCCGGCGGTCGGCTTCAAACCGCTTCACGGCCCGATCGAACGAACCGGTTGTTTTTGTCAGCACCAGGGAATACGGGCTGCCCTTGCGCTCCAAGGCATGTTCGACGTCGCACTGATGCCGCCTGAGCATGTCGATCAGATGCCACCGCGCGTCTTCGCGGGCCGCGATGCGACCGACTTTGTTGGCGGGATCGGCCAGAAAGGCGTTGAGCTGGGCGCAGAATTGGCACTTGCAATCCACGTTCGCGGGGCGCGTCCAGTCGGTCGGTGGCGCCGGCGGCTGGGCGGTGGCCGTTCCGAGGAACTTGCGCACCGCCGCGAGCCAGGACGCCAGTTGCGGATGAACCCGACCGAACTGTTTCTCCGACCACGGAATCAACGCCTTCAGAACGGGAACCTGGCACTGGTCGAGCCGAAATTCGTCTGGCGATTGCTGAACGAAATGAACCACCCGCGCCAGCCCCTCGTCTCGACCGCTGGCCAGCAGCGCTTTGAGCAACAACGGCAGCGACTTCTCGGAGACCGATGGTTCCCGGCGATCGTGCGGCGAATAGTTCGTTGATCGAGGCGGATACGGTTCACAAAATCGTTCAACCACCAACGCACATAGTTCTTCGGCCAGCGGCGACTTGTCCGGGGCTGCGTCGTCGTCGCAGCAGAATGCGGAGAGCCACTCGACGTCGCGGAACGGGATTCCTTGCCGGCCTCGAATGTTCCGCGGCGCGGAGAGCAATTGCTTCAACTCCGGCGCGAACGCATTCCATCCGAACTCACGGCAGGCGGCCACGACGAACGACTTCAGCGGCAGCGTCTGATCCCGCTCCGCCAGCGCGGACAGGAACATGCCCGCCGTGTCTCGGTCGTGCAGCAGCAGGAGATGCTGTGGAAAGTCGTCGAGCGGTGTTTTTTCCGCGGCTTGCCGAGGGACGTATCCCTCGTATCCGGAACTGCGGCGCGGCCATTTGGCAATGATGGCGCGGGCGAAGCGAACGCAGTCGCCGCGGGCGTCCGCGAGCCGCTTTTTGGGCGTCTTGGCCAGTTTGGCCGCCATCGAACAGAACAACGGGATGCTACTGAACGCACCGAAACTCGCCACGACATCGAAGTGATGATCGCGATGCCAGACGACAACCGCCGAGCGGTGATACCAGCGGTCGAGCGTGTTGCCGGCATTGCCCGTATAGCCTTCAAACTCTTCGGACGTCGGCTTCCAGTCTTCCAGCGGTATCGACGACACGATGGCCGAGAGATCCAGCGCGATGTCTCCCCAGGGCTGCTGCTTCCCTCGGGTGTCCGTCCACTGGGTTCCACTCAATTCATCCTCGTACGTCTCGCCAATCTCGATCTTGCTTCGCGGTGTTCGGTCATAGCCATAACGATCGCCGCGGCCGAAGCTGCCGTCGTCCGCCCACTGTTGCAAATGCCGCTGAACCTGCGCGAGATGCACAAGGCAATCCGCCTTCTCCGCCGCCGCGGCGACCAACTCGGCCAGTTTGCGGTCGCCCCCCTTGAACAGATCCAGCGACAGCCCGCGCTGCGTGTAATGATGTTCCAGGGCGAAGACCAACGGCTCGCCCGGCTGCCGGTCGACCCACGACTGGATCGCCCCGGCCAAGAGGTCGGCGGGCGCCGAGGGCGTTCCCTCGTCGGGCGACTTCGTGCGTGTCGATTTCAGCACCAGATTGTACGCCAAGGCGATGCGAACGCCGCGGGTCACGCGCTCGACCTCGTGTTCGCAATCGGCATAGAAAGCGGCGTAACAGGAGGACTTGCCGGCCGCCGCTTCGTCGAAAGTCAATCTTTGTTTCGCGGCGCCATGACGGACGGTCAGCCTTCCTCCATCGAACGGATTGGGGAGCACGACGATCAGACTCGCCACCATCCGGTTCTGCTTTTCGCTGTCGCGGTGCGGGAGGAAGAAGCCCCCCTTCTCATACACCAGCAGCTTGTACAGCCTGGCCTCCAACCGATCCGCGGGGAGTCCGAACTGTTGGGCAACCGTTCGCGTTGCGTCGGCGATGGCCGCGTTCCACGCGTCGCCGAGGCGGAACTGCTGCGGATCGAGTTCGAACGTGTTGCGGACATGCTTGTCGACGAGCGTCCGCGTTCCCTTCCCGTAGGGCGCGGCTCGACCGGACGCGATCAACTGTTTCGCCATCCCGCGTTTCAGCGGAACCTGAACGCGACCCAAACCGTCGACTTCAAGGCCGGGATCGACGTCGGGCAGGCCACCGGCAACACAAAACCTGGCGGTTCTGGTGGCCCGTCCAATCGCTTCCGCCAACCACTCGATGGTCGAAGAATCACTCATGTGTCATCTCCTTGACGAGACTTCACGACAACGACGGATCGCCATACTGCGGCGGGGATTTGCCCACTCGCTTGATGACGCGCGGGTAGCCATGCAGACCCGGTGCAGGCATGAATAAACGCCAAGTAGCGACCATGCAGCCCCTTCAACCATCATGCATGTCAGACAGATCGATAATATACGAGCTTCGCGATCTGTATTGTAGTGCTCGCCAGGCTTGCCCCAATAAAAAAGTGTGCGCCGCGCTTCTGACAAACGTTTCTCGACGACCACGAGGAAACCCAAACGGTCGCTGCGCCAACATTTGCGATGATATTGATCCACAACCGTACGGCGCTCGGGGGAGCGGCCAACGAGGGAACGTCAGGATTGGGTCGGCAGCCGCTCGCCCGCTCCCTGCCGGCCTCATTTGCCTCCAGGCGTTTTCAAAGGACTGGGGCTGTTTCATCACTTCAAATAGGTGAGATGTTCCTTCAGGGTGGTTAGAATCGGGCACATTGGTCACGCCGCAACCCAGATTTCCCGTGCGCCGTTCGCAACCCCGCGTAACCACCGCACGCATCTTTTAGGAGCCGCTCGCATGCGATTGATTTGTCTTACCTCGTTTATCGTGTTGGGCCTGATGCTGGTCGCAACGGCAACCCAGGCCGAGGAGAACTCGCCGACCCTGCCCAAGGCTTCGATCGATGGCTCAGGCCCTCTCTGGCGATCGCTCGGCGAAGAAGACTTCGCCGACGTGAACTGCGACAAGGAAACCTGGACCTTCGCCAACAACGAAATTCAATGCACCGGCCAGCCGGTCGGCGTGCTCCGCACCAAGCAAACCTTCAAGAACTTTGAACTGGTCGTGCAATGGCGGCACCTGAAAAGCGCCGGCAACTCGGGCGTGTTCGTCTGGGTTCCGGCCCAATCGCTCGAAGGACTCCAGCCAGGCAAACTGCCGCACGGCATCGAAGTTCAAATGCTCGACCACGGCTACAAGACCGCCTACGAAGAACGAACCGGCAAAACGCCCGACTGGTTCACCACCAATGGCGACGTGTTCGCCGTCGGCTCATCCAAGATGAAGCCCTTCCCGCCCCTCTCGCCTAACGGCAGCCGCAGCTTCCCCACCAAAGAGCTGAGCAAGGGCGTCAACGAGTGGAACCATTACTACGTTAGGGCCATCAACGGCGAAGTTCGCCTGTGGGTCAACGGCGAAGAAGTCTCCGGCGGCACCGACTGCCAACCGGCCGAAGGCTACCTCTGCCTGGAATCCGAAGGTTCCCCCCTCGAATTTCGCGGCCTCCGCATCCGCGAACTCCCCTAGCGGTTCGCAAGGCCGGCCCAATCCCTCTAACCGGTCGACCGCGGCCAACCAGCCTGCCCCCCCAAGCCTGCCTCCAACCAACGGGGGCAGGCTTTCCACCCTTCATGCTCTCCCAAGCTCCCCGTCTTTACCATGGCCGCCGGGGAACAAGCGATATTCCCGAAAAACAATTTTCAAACCCGTTGACACTCAATGCCCTCATCCGTAGATTCATTGATTCGTCCATTTTGCAAACGCTTGGCACGCGAGCTCCGATAGCTCGCAGCTCCTGGTAGCAGGCCAAGCGTTGGTGAACATTGCGGAGATTTAGCACGTGGCCAACGAAACGATCCGAATCCGAATGGAAGCTTACGACCATTCTGTGCTGGATCAAAGCGCGGCGGAGATTGTGGATACTGCCCAACGGACTGGTTCCGAGGTGCATGGCCCCATTCCTTTGCCCACGCGCATCGAGCGGTACACCGTGCTTTCTAGCCCGCACGTGGACAAAAAAGCGCGTCAGCAGTTTGAGATTCGAACTCACAAGCGGCTCATTGACATTGTTCAATCAACCGCTAAAACCATCGAAGCTCTTAACAAGCTGAGCCTTCCGGCTGGTGTTGATATCAAAATCAAGGCCACGCGACGGTAGGCGGTCTTCTGGGGTCTGGGCGGTGTTTATTTTCCGCCGCGGCCCTCTGGCTTGGACCGGCATCTGAAAAAAGCTCACCACTGCCCCGTTGTGGGCCGGGTGTGCCAATATCGAACGAAGGAAACGGCATGTATTGGAAGCCTCGGGGGTAATCTGGGAGGGCCGGCCCGTTTAGGCGGGTTGTGTATTCCTTGTCTTCCCCTGTTTGGCGACTGACCACCAAGGACAGTGCTATGGCGATCGGCTTACTCGGCCGCAAGGTCGGGATGACGCAAATTTATTCAGAAAACGGTATCGCGATCCCCGTAACGGTGATCCAGGCCGGGCCCTGCCATGTTCTCCAGCTCAAAACCGTGGATCGGGATGGCTACGAGGCATTGCAAATAGGGTTCTTGGATAAGCCGCGTCGTTTGGCTAGTCGTAGCGAGCGTGGTCACGTTGCTGGAAAGATGGATAGCAAGCGAGCCCGCAGCCGCACCGCGGCGGGCGTCGAGTTGGCTGTCAAGGCAGGCTGCGAGCCGAAGCGTTTCGTTCGTGAGTTGCGTGTCCCCGTCGAGGGATACGAAGTTGGCCAGGAGTTGGGTGTGGGCGTCTTCGACGGCATCAAGGCTGTCGATGTCACGGCCACCTGCAAGGGCCGCGGCTACGGTGGCGTGATGAAACGCCATAACTTTGCCGGCCAGCGTGCCAGCCACGGTGTGAAAAAATGTCACCGTCATGGTGGCAGCACCGGTAACTCCGCCTTCCCCAGCCGGACCTTCAAGGGCCGCAAGATGTCGGGCCAGTACGGCAATGCCAAGACCACCGTCCGCAATCTCAAGATTGCCGGGGTCGACGCCGAGAATCAATTGCTCCTGGTGCAGGGTGGCGTGCCCGGCCCCAATGGCGGCTATGTAGTAATTCGCGTAACTAACAAGCTGGGTTAAGCTTCCCGATTGCGGGCACTGCCTGGGCGACAAATGCGTTGGTAAGAATTATGGCCAGCTTAAAAATTTACAATCGCGAGGGCGCCGAGGTCGGCACGTACGACGTCGAGCCGACCGATATCGCGCCCCGCATTAGCAAGCAATTGCTGCACGATGCGGTCGTGATGTACCAGGCCAATCTCCGTCAGGGTTCGCACAAGTCGAAGACCCGCGGCGAAGTGGCCGGCTCCACGAAGAAAATGTATCGGCAAAAGGGTACGGGCAACGCTCGTGCTGGTTCGCGACGCAGTGGTGTTCGCCGAGGCGGCGGTCACATTCATGCCAAGCGGCCCCGCGACTACTCGTACCGCATGCCCCGCAAGGCGCTGCAGTTGGCAACCCGCATGGCCGTGGCCTCCAAGGTCATGAGTAATTCCATCGTGTTGATCGACGACCTGGCGTTTGACGCTCCCTCCACCAAAAGTATGGCCGGCATCATTCAGGCCCTGAAGTTGGCGGGCGGTTCGGTGCTCGTCACCACGGCGGAGCACAACGTCAATGTGTACATGTCCACGCGAAATATCGCCGACGTGACGATGTCGCCGGTCTCCGATCTCAATGCCCTGTGTGTGCTCAAGCCGCGCCGGTTGCTGATGACCAAGGCCGCCATGGAATTGCTCCGCGAACGAAGCGCGGCCCAAGCCAAAGCCCCGGAAGAAGCTGGCAAATAGCACGGCCAGTAATGCGGTCAGGCGTTGCCGGTCGCCAGATTGAAATTGCGAAGACTCACAGACAAAAAGCAGAGAAAGCCGAGTCATGGTTCAGATATCACGCCCCCCCGCCGTCGAAAGCATGTTGGAGCCCCACCAGGTTCTGCTGCGGCCGCTGGTGACCGAGAAGGGCATGCACCGATCGGATCGGCACAACGCCTATGCGTTCGAAATCAACACCATGGCTTCAAAAGAAGACGTGCGGCGGGCAGTCGAAGAACTGTTCGGCGTGCGGGTTCTGAAGGTCAACACGCAAAATCGCCGCGGCAAGCCGCGCCGAACACGCTTCCGCCAGGGAAGCACCCGGACTTGGAAAAAGGCGGTGGTAACCCTGCACGGTGAAGACAAGATCGATTTCTTCTAGTCGAGCCGGGCCGACAGCTTGCCGGCCTCGCAGAGTGACAACCGAACTGGATCTTGGGCCCGCGGCGGCACAAACGACCCGAACCTGACGGATACGCAAGAAAGACGGAATCATGGGGATCAGGCGATATAATCCGACCACACCCGGCCGCCGCGGCGCCAGCGTCAGCGACTTTGCCGAGTTGACAGACGGCGCCAAGCCAGAGAAGTCGCTGCTGCGTCCGAAGCAAAAGACCGGTGGCCGTAACAATCAAGGCAAGATCACCGCCCGCCATCGTGGCGGTGGACACAAGCAGCAGTACCGGGTGATCGATTTTCGTCGCACCAAGGACGGGATTCCCGCCAAGGTTTCGTCGATCCAATACGATCCGAACCGCAGCGCCCGAATTGCCCTGCTGTTTTACGTCGATGGCGAAAAGCGATATATCCTCGCCCCCGAGGGTTTGAAAGCTGGCGACATGGTTGAGTCGGGTCCCAAGGCCCCGCCCCAGGTCGGCAACTGCCTCCCCATGCAGTTCATTCCGCTGGGCTCGGCGATCCATAACATTGAATTGATTCCCGGCCGCGGCGGCGTGTTGTGCCGATCGGCCGGAGTGAGTGCCACCCTCGCCGCCCGAGACGCGGACTGGGTGCAAATCACACTGCCCAGCGGCGAAATTCGCCGCGTGGCGTCCACCTGTCGGGCCACCATCGGCCAGATGGGCAATAGCGATCACATGAATGTGGTGATTGGCAAGGCCGGTCGCAACCGCTGGAAGGGTATCCGTCCCACGGTTCGCGGCACCGCCATGAACCCGATTGACCACCCGCACGGTGGTGGTGAAGGTCGAACCAAGGGTGGACGTCACCCGGTCAGCCCCCAGGGCAAGAGTGCCAAGGGCGGCGGAACCCGCAAGCGTCGCAAGCCATCGAACGCCGCCATCGTGCGTCGTCGCCGCTCCCGCCGCTACGGCCTGCTGAAGATTCACAAGTAATAGCCAAGATGCCTCCGGCAATGGGCCGTGGCCGCCTCTCCGGCAGGCGACCCGGTCTACTGAATATTTGATTGAATACTTACCTACACCGATTCACCGGCTTCCGGCTTCGGGAGTGAGCAGACATGGGACGTTCATTAAAAAAAGGCCCGTTTGTTGATCTGAAGCTGTACCTCAAGGTAGAGCGACAGAACGAGGCGGATCGCAAAGAAGCAATCAAGACCTGGGCCCGCGCCTGCACTATTATTCCCGAATTTGTGGGCCATACCTTTATGGTTCACAACGGCAAGATCCATATGAAGGTCTATGTCACGGAAGAAATGGTCGGCCATAAGCTGGGAGAGTTCGCCCCCACGCGAACCTTCCGCGGACACGGCGGCAAGGGCGGCAAGAAATAAGACGGTCAGAAGACAAGACCGCGGCTCCGGCCGCGAGGTTCGGCCTGCATATCGCATCCAGGCTGAACCCGCGGTAAGGTGGGTCGCGTAGGAGAGAATCGTTCAATGGCATACCAAGCAATTTACCGCTTCGCCCGGATCAGCCCTCGCAAGGTGCGGCACCTGGCCGATTTGATCCGTGGCAAGCGCGCCGACCAGGCGTTGTCGATCCTCGAGTTTCAGCCCCATCGCGGGGCGCGGATGCTCGAGAAAGTGCTCCGCAGCGCCCTGGGCAATGCCGAAGAGCAACGCGCCACCGGCATCGGGCGCATGATTATCACCGACTGCCGCGTGGATGGCGGACCCATGTTCAAACGCGTTCGCCCTCGGGCACGCGGCATGGCCTTCATGATCAAGAAACGCACCAGCCACATCCGCGTGGCGGTGGACCACCCGCAATCGAAACAAACCAAGAAGACCGAAGCGGCCTCGTAATGTTGCCTGCCGCCAAGAGTAAATAAGTCAAAGCTTCGCGCAAACCGCGTTTCCGAGAGTTGGATACATGGGTCAAAAAGTAAATCCCGTCGGCTTTCGTACCGGCATCATGGTCGGCTGGAAGAGCCGCTGGTATGCCTCGAAAAAAGAGTTCTCCGAACTGCTGATCGAGGATCAGAAGATCCGTAAGTTCATCAAGACCAAGCGAGACGCTCAAGGGCGGGTCAAATACCCGGCCATCGACAAAATCGAAATCGAGCGGACCCGCGATGAAGTGAAAGTGATTCTGTTTTCGGCTCGGCCCGGCATCATCATCGGGCGAAAAGGTCAAGAGGTGGAGTTGCTGCAAGACGAGCTGCAAACCCTGATTGGCCGCCGTATCAATATCAAGATTGAAGAAGTCACCAAGGCCGAAATCCACGCGCAACTGGTTGCCGAGGAAATCGCCGAACAGTTGGCCCGCCGGGCCAGCTTCCGCCGCACCATGAAGCGGGCCATGGAAGCCAGCATGGATGCCGGCGCTAAGGGAATCAAGATTCAGTTGGCGGGCCGCCTCGGCGGCGCGGAAATGGCTCGTTGCGAAAAGCAAAGCGCCGGTTCGATCCCGTTGTCGACCCTGCGTGCCAAGATCGACTACGGGTTCACTGAGGCCAAGACCGCACAGGGACACATCGGAGTCCAAGTGTGGATCAACCAAGGCATGTATTTCGAGGACAGCAGCGATGGCGTTGATGCCCAAGCGGGTCAAGCACCGAAAAGCCCAAAGAGGTCGTATAAGAGGTAATGCCACGCGCGGCAACCGGGTGGTTTTCGGGCTGTTTGGCCTGCAGACCACGCAAGGTGGCTGGATCAGCGCGGCAACGATCGAAGCCGGCCGTATTGCTGCCCAGCAATACCTCCGCGGCGAAGGTCGCCTTTATATCCGCATCTTCCCCCAGAAACCCATCACGTCCATCCCCTTGGAAACGCGCATGGGTAAGGGTAAAGGAGAGCCGGAATATTGGGCTGCCGTCGTCCGGCCGGGAACGGTCTTGTACGAAATCGGCGGTGTAACAGAAGACATGGCCAAGATTTGCTTCGCGCGTCTGGCCCACAAAATGCCGGTGCGCGTGCGTATGGTGCGCCGCCACGCCGGCGTGTAACCCCCCTAAGTTAGGTGATCGGTCGAGACGCCCTGGGCGGCTCCTGAGCCAGTCGATTCGAACAGGTACTGCACGATGAAGGCCACTGAGCTTCGTGAGATGAGCGACGACCAGTTGGGCGAAACGCTCAAAGAAACCATGATGACGCTGTTCCGCCTGCGCATTAAATCGCAAACGGAACGGCTCGACGCCCCCAGCAATTTGCAAAAGCAGCGCCGGTTGATCGCCCGGATCAAAACGATTCAGACCGAGCGAACCATGGCCAAAACAACCGGCAAGGCAGCGGAGTAAACATGCCCAAGCGAGTATTTATCGGAGTCGTCACCAGCGACAAAGCGGCGAAGACCCGCCGGGTGGAAATCAAACGCCTGGTGCAGCACCCCATTTATGGCAAGTTCATCCGCCGCAAAACGGTCTGCCACATGCACGACGAAAACAACGAATCGCACACGGGCGATACCGTCGAAATCGTCGAGTGCCAGCCCCGCAGCCGCAGCAAGCGGTGGGAACTGGTTCGCGTGGTGGCCCGCAGCCAAGAGGTAGATGCGTCGCAGGCTGTGGATACGCCGGCCCAGACCCCGGCCCAGTCCACCGTCGAAACGTCCTAGCAAAACGCAGGCGCCGATTCGGTTCAGCTCGGTCGGAACACCCGCCATGTAACCAAGCGGGTGTCTGGCCCAAGGCAAATCAGCGGCTCCGGCTCCAATGGCCGGGGCTCCAAACAATACAAATTCAAGCATAGCAACAACGTAAACGGCAGAAGCAGCGCCAGCCCGGTGGTGTTGGCAGTAACGCAGAAAGACAGCCTCCCATGATCCAGATGGAATCCCGGCTCAACGTGGCCGACAACACCGGCGCCAAAGAAGTCATGTGCATCAAGGTGTTGGGTGGCACCCACCGTCGCACGGCAGGGCTGGGCGATGTGATCGTGTGCAGCGTGAAGAGCACCATTGCCGGCAGCGAGGTGAAGAAGGGTTCGGTGGTGCGAGGCGTGATTGTTCGCGTCAAGCAGCCCACCCGCCGAGCCGATGGCAGCTATGTTCGATTCGACAGTAACGCCCTGGTGATCATCGACAAGGATCTCAACCCGCGCGGCACGCGCATCTTCGGAGCCGTGGCCCGCGAGCTTCGCGACCGCAAGTTCCTCAAGATCGTGAGCCTGGCCAGCGAAGTTGTGTAGCCCCCCGGTAATTCGCCTGCTTGCCTGTTAAGTTAACGACGGACATTGGTTCGCATTTAAATACGGATTCATCGGCCAGAACGCTCGAACGGTTGAGCTTGGCCCAGCAGAGACAAGACCATGTTGATTCGTGCTAACGACATTGTGGAAGTCATCGCCGGCGACGACCGGGGAACGCGGGCCAAAGTGCTGCGCGTGATGCCCAAGAGGGGTAAGCTGGTGGTCGAAGGCGTGAACCTGGTTTACAAGCACATGCGACGCAGCCAGAAGAACCCCCAGGGTGGCCGGCTTTCCAAGGAAATGCCGATCAGCCTGTCGAACGTGCTGCTGATCGACCCGAAAACCAACAAGCCCACCCGGGTGGGCGTACGCTACCTGGAAGACGGCACCAAAGAACGCTACGCCAAGAGCTCTGGCGCCAGCCTGGGAGCAATTTCGCCGGCTCGCCCGGCCTACGCCAAGTAGTCAATACACTCACGATTAACGCCGATTTCGCAAGGCCAGATGAACCATGGCAAAGACAGCCACGGCAACCGCCGACAAACCCAGCAGCCCCGCGGCCAAGCCGCGCATGCAGGAAAAATACGAGCAAGAAATTGTCGGTAACCTGGCCAAAGAGCTGGGTCGAGATAACCGGCTCTCCTTGCCCCGGTTGCAAAAGATTGTGATCAACATGGGCGTGGGCTCCGCGATCACCGAAAAGAAGCATTTGGAAGAAGCGGTCGCAGCGCTGACGCAATTGAGCGGTCAGCGGCCCGCCACCACCAGGGCCCGCCTTTCCGTCGCCGGCTTCCGGCTCCGCGAAGGCATGCCCATTGGCTGCCGGGTAACTCTGCGATCCGCGCGGATGTATGAATTCCTCGATCGGTTGATTTCGTTGGCCTTGCCCCGAGTGCGCGACTTTCGCGGGCTCAACCCCAAGGCCTTCGATGGCAACGGCAACTACAGCCTTGGCTTGTCGGAACAATTGGTGTTTCCCGAATTGAACCCGGATCGTTACACGCGGCCCCAGGGTATGAACATTACCCTGGTGATTAGCGGAAGTAGCGATTCAGAGTCAAGAGAGTTGTTGCGAGGGTTTGGGATGCCGTTCCGCAGCTAACCCTGCTGATTGGCGTCGAGAAGTGAACGCAGGGCCGGAGCGATTGCCGGCCAACACATGGTGTCGTTTTGGGAATTTCAAGGAATCGACCCCGGTCTGTGAATACCGCGTACTAACTTGGCTGCCCACCGAGGGTGGCCGCCGCGGCTCATGTAACCGTTGAGAGCACTCACCGCATGGCAAGCAAGTCGAAAATCGCCAAGGCGGCCCGTCCGCCGAAATACTCTTCTCGCCGGGAGACGCGCTGCAAATTGTGCGGACGCCCTCGAGCCGTGTACCGGAAGTTCGGGATCTGCCGGATTTGCTTCCGCAGGTTAGCCGACCAGGGTGTGATTCCAGGTGTCAAGAAAGCGAGCTGGTAGGGGGTTCTTTGTAATATGATGACCGACCCCATCGCCGATATGTTAACCCGTATCCGCAACGCGGTGCGCATCGAGCGGCCTCAATTGGAGTTGCCGGCCTCGAAGGTTAAACGCGGCTTGGCCGATGTTCTCAAACGAGAAGGCTACATCTGGGACTGGGAAGAAGTCGAGGCCAAACCGGCCCACCAGTTACGGTTGTTCCTCAAGTATGGTCCCAATGGTGAAAAGGTGATCCGCCATATCAAGCGGGTCAGCAAACCAGGTCGCCGTATTTATCGCGGCGTGAGCGATTTGAAGCCCGTGCTTAACGGCCTGGGCATCTCCGTCATCAGCACCAGCCAAGGTGTGATGAGCGATCGCGAAGCGCGTACCGGTAAACTCGGCGGCGAAGTCCTCTGCGAAATTTGGTAGCCCTTGGCGAACGCCGCCGCCGTGCCACGCGGCACAACGCGCCGGCGTTTGCGTTACTGTCGGAAATAAGAACGATGTCGCGAATCGGCAAAAGGCCAGTCACCGTGCCCCCGGGCGCCAAGGTGGAACTGGCGGATCGCACCATCCGCGTGCAAGGTCCCAAGGGTAAACTCGAGTGGACCATCCCCGCGGAACTGTCCGTCGAACATAGCGCCGAAGATAACGCCGTGCAGGTCAGCCGACAGGATGACTCCCGCACCAGCCGGTCTCTCCACGGCCTCACGCGGGCGCTCATCAACAATATGTTGATCGGCGTCACCCAGGGCTACGAGAAGAAACTGGAAATCGTCGGCGTCGGCTATCTGGCCGCCGTGTTGGGCGAAATCTTGCAGCTCCGCGTCGGCTTCGCCAACGAGGTGCACAAGAAGATCCCCAGCGACCTCAAGGTGACCTGCCCCGATCAAACCCACATCCTCATCCAGGGTGTCGATAAACAACGGGTCACGCAGTTCGCCGCCGAAGTTCGTTCCGTCCGCAAACCCGAGCCTTACAAAGGCAAGGGCATTCGCTACGATGGTGAAGTCATCCGCCGCAAGGCCGGTAAGACCATGACCAAGTAGTGAACCGCCTCGGCGGCAGAAAGTATCCCTGGCATCGGCGCCCCCACCCAGGCGGGCGCCGCTCCCAGCCCAGCGGCCCCAAGAGAGTCGCTGGCAAAGATTGATCTCGTCAGCAAAAAACGGTCTAGTTTTTGGCCCTCAAACCGGCCAGAAGCGTCCCAGAAGCGGGTTGGTACGGTGAATCACGAAAAAAGCCTCCAAAAACAGCGCCAACGTCGAATCTATCGCGTGCGCAATAAGATCCGCGGCAGTTCCACGCGTCCGCGCCTGACCGTGTTCCGCAGCCACAAGCACATTTACGCGCAAGTGGTCGATGACCTGGCCGGCCGCACCCTCGTGGCCGCCAACAGTCTCGATAAGGAAGTCTCCGGCGATGCCGGCTACGGCGGCAATAAGAGCTCCGCGGCTCTGGTGGGCAAAGCCCTCGCCCAGCGTGCCATCGCCGCCGGAATTACCGAAGTCGCCTTCGATCGGGGAATGTATAAATACCATGGTCGCGTGGCCTCGCTGGCCGATGCCGCGCGAGAAGCAGGTCTTAAATTCTAGCCCACCAGGCGTACAGCTATCGGGATCGGCACGCTCTCCCCGGGCTGTCCGCCGATCGCAAGCGAGTCTGGCCCCCAGGGCATTGAAGGAGTGGATGTGGCTGCAACAGAATCAACTCGTGGCGAACTGATCGACAAGGTCGTCAAGATCCGACGGTGCGCCGCCGTGGTCAAAGGCGGACGTCGCTTTAGCTTTACCGCCATGGTCGTGGTCGGCAACGGACACGGTCGGGTCGGCTGGGGTTACGGCAAGGCCAACGAAGTCCCCCCGTGCGTGGAAAAAGCCGTCAAAGACGCCACGCGGAACATGATCAGCGTTCCCATTGTGGGCACCACGATCCCGCATACCGTTGAAGGCCGCTTCGGCGCCGCCCGCGTCATCCTGCTGCCGGCTTCGGCCGGTACCGGCGTGATCGCCGGCTCCAGCGTCCGCGCCGTGTGCGAAGCCGTCGGCCTGCACGATATCCTCACCAAGAGCTTTGGCTCCACCAACCCCATTAACCTCGTGAAGGCCACCATCAACGCCTTCGAATCGCTGCGAACCGCCGAACAGGTGGCCGGGCTGCGAGGAGTGACCCTATGAACCTGCACGAAGTCAATCAGGGCGTTCAAGGCAACCGCAAGCGTCGGCGAATCGGTCGCGGTATCGGCTCCGGCAGCGGTAAAACCTCCGCCCGTGGCCATAAGGGCGCCCGTTCACGGCCCAGCTTCAAGTCGCATCCCGCCTTCGAAGGCGGCCAAATGCCCTTGGCTCGCCGGATTCCCAAACGCGGCTTCAACAACCGCTGGGCCAAAACGGTCTGCGTCGTCAACGTGGTCGATCTCAACGATTCGTTCCAAGACGGCGACGAAGTCACGCTGGAAACGCTTCAAGGGCAAAACCTCGCCAAAGGCGTGTTCGATATCCTCAAAATACTGGGCGATGGCGAGCTCACCAAAAAGCTGACGGTCAAAGCGCAACGGTTCAGCAAGTCGGCCGCGGAAAAAATTAAACAAGCTGGCGGTGAAGCGGTGGTGTTGCCAGGACCAAGGAAATTCGTCAAACAGAGTAAACAGAAGGCGGCCAAGTAAGACCAGCCCGGCCGGTAATGTAAAGCTCGCGCCCTCGCCGCGGATCGGCGCGGGGCGTGCTGGCAGGGCTATCGCCGCCCCAGAGCCTCTTCCCAGGGAAAGGGATGGGGTGTTCTTTTTTTCTCGAGGACGGATCGAGCCATGTTCAAAAAGTTGCGTGACGTCTTCTCGGTGCCGGAATTGCGGCAAAAGATCTTCCTCACGCTGATGTTCCTTGCCATCTATCGCATCGGCTGGCAAATCCCCTTGCCCGTCGTCGATACCAGCAAGAGCTACCTCAGCCAAAGCAGCGAGGACCTGAAAGGCTTCATCGACCAGGTGTCGCTGTTCAGTGCCAGCCAGTTGAGCCAGTCCACGATCTTCGGGCTGGGCATCATGCCCTACATCTCCGCTTCCATTATCTTCCAACTGCTCGCCAGCGTCTGGGGTCCGCTCGAACGATTGCAGAAGGAGGGCGAAAGCGGCAGGAAAAAAATCAACGAGTACACCCGCTACGCCACGGTGGTCATCTGCCTGGCGCAAAGCTGGATGTACGTCAAATACATGACCAACATCAATCCCCAGTTCGCGGTCGATGAAATCGCCGATTCGAATATGTTGCAGCTCACCTTTGGCTGGCAACTGGTCTGCGTGCTGACCATGACCGCCGGCACGGTGTTCCTCATGTGGCTGGGCGAACAGATCGACCAATACGGCATCGGCAACGGCATCAGCCTGCTGATCATGGCTGGTATTTTGGCCCAAATGCCCAGCTCGCTGCTGAAGATTTTCACCCCGATTTATGAGTCAGGTTTTGAGCTGGGTGGCGGCGGCGGCAAACTGGGCGTGGAAAGCATCATCGTGCTCATGGCCCTGTTTGTTGCGGTCGTGGCCGGCGTGGTGTTCATCTACCAAGGCCAGCGGCGAATTGCCACGCAAAGCGCCAAGCATGTTCGCGGCCGGCGCGTGTATGGCGGCACCCGCCAGTACCTACCCCTCAAGGTCAATCAGGCTGGCGTCATGCCGATCATTTTCGCCAGCAGCTTGCTGCTGTTTCCGGCCATGATTTTCCAGTACCTCGCCAAGACCTTCCCCAGCGGCCCTTGGTACGAATTGCAGAACTCGTTCCAACGCGGAACCTCCTTCATTTACAACCTCAGCTACGTGCTGCTGATTTTCTTCTTCTGTTACTTCTGGACGGCCATCACCTTCAATCCCAAAGACATGGCCAACAACCTCAAGGATTTCGGCAGCTTCATTCCTGGTTATCGGCCTGGTAAACGCACGGCCGACTACCTGGAAAAGGTCATGGTGCGAATCACCTACGTCGGCGCCGGCTTCCTTGCCCTGGTGGCCATCACGCCCACGATTATCTCGTCGGCGATGGGCATCGATATGCAGCTGGCCAGTTTCTACGGTGGAACCGGCCTGCTGATTGCCGTCAGCGTGGCCTTCGATCTGGTTCAAAAGATCGACAGCCACCTGGTCATGCGAAATTACAAAGGACTGCTGGAAGGCTAACCAACCCGCCCCCGCAGCCCGTTGGGCTGGCCGCTCCCAGCCTGGGCAGCGGCGCCCCGGTCGCCGGGTCCGGTCCCACATAAACGCTCCCCCGCCGCCCACCGCGGCGGGCGCATTAGCAGATTCAGCGCCGGCCCCTTTTCAACGGGGCCGCGCTTCGGTACATTTTACAGTTTCCCTATTCGGTATTGAGCCATGAAAGTTCGAGCCAGCGTTAAGCGGATTTGCGATAAGTGCAAGGTGGTCAAGCGCCGCGGAGTCGTATTCGTGATCTGCGCCAACCCCCGCCACAAGCAGCGGCAGGGTTAATTGGCGACAGGTTTGGGTTTGGCCCCGTGCCATTTTCGCCCATGCCGTGTGCCGCCTGAGCCGTTTGGCCACAAGCGTGGCGGTGGTTTGGGTGGGCCGATTGGCGGTGGTGAGCCGGTGATCGGGCCGCTCCTGACCGTTGGTCCTGTAAGATCGCAGTTTCGGTAATCGCTCGTAGCTTTCCGGAGAGTTTTTAGTATGCCGCGTCTTCTTGGTGTCGACATCCCCAACGATCGCCCTACTTGGGTGGCGCTGACGTATTTGTACGGGATTGGGCCGTTTACCGCTCGGGAGATCTGCCGCAAGGCTGGCATCGACCCCCACCGGCCGGCACGCGATATTCCCGAGGCCGAGGTCGCCCGAATTGCCGTCCTGCTCGATAGCGATTACACCGTGGAGGGTCAGCTCCGCCGCCAGGTAACGCAAAACATCGCGCGGCTGCGAGATATCGGCAGCTACCGCGGCATGCGGCATCGTCGCGGACTGCCGGTTCGCGGCCAGCGCACACGAACCAACGCTCGTACCCGCAAGGGTCCCAAGAAGACCGTTGCCGGTAAGAAGGGTGTGAAGGATCTCCGCTAGTCGTCGCCAGGCTGTGCCGCCCCGGTGGGGGTGGCCGCTCCGGCGAACTCGGCTCCGAGCCTGGCTCGCGCCGGTTCCAGGCGAGGCAGGGCGAAGCGAGTCGGCGCGGGGACCATGTTAAGCATATTTTTTTCATAATTTCGTGCAGTGTTGCGGGAGTAGGTGAAGGTGGCCAAGGCAAAACGTCGCAAGATTCGCCGTAATGTTGCGTTAGGGGTGGCTTTCATCAAAGCCACGTTTAACAACACCACGGTCACGATCACGGACAACCGCGGAGACACGCTCTGCTGGGCCAGCGCCGGCACCTGTGGCTTCAAGGGAAGTCGCAAGAGCACGCCGTTCGCGGGCCAGTGCGCCGCTCAACAGGCGGCTGAAAAGGCATCGAAGTTCGGTGTTAAAGAGCTGGAAGTGCGGGTCAAAGGCCCGGGAAGTGGCCGCGAAAGCGCCATCACCGCCCTGGAATCCGCCGGAATGAATATCAAGTCCATCGAGGACATCACACCGCTGCCCCACAACGGTTGCCGCCCGCCCAAAAAGCGCCGCGTCTAATCGTAGTGGACCCCAGAAGACCGTCGGCCGTTTGGCCGGCTGTCCGCAATCGGGTTCCGGCGGCGTGTCATTCCACGGGTGGTGGTTCGGTTTTTGGAGGACCGAACCGTGCATGCCATCCGCGGGGCGGCTCGGCCGTAGGTTCCCCAACACAGCCTAGTTTTCGCTTGCAAGCATTTTCTCTGGTTCGACTCGGCTCAAACCTGTTGTCGGCGTCGCCCAGAGGGCACTCAGACCCAACCCAGGGGGTTTTCGATGCGTATCCGTTGGCGCGGTTTGGAGCTTCCCAGCCAGGTTCAGTGTGACCGTTCCTCGCTGAATGCCACCCACGGCATGTTTTACGCCGAGCCGTTTGAACGCGGTTTTGGCGTCACCATTGGCAACAGCCTCCGCCGCATTCTCCTCTCCAGCATCGAGGGGAGCGCGATCACTCAAATCAAGATCCACGGCGCCCAGCACGAGTTCACCACCCTGCCCGGCGTGGTGGAAGACATGACCGACCTGGTGCTCAACGTCAAATCGCTCGTGGTCAAAAACCATAGCGAAAGCACCAAGGTGGTGCGGATCGAGAAGAACACCCGCGGCGTGGTCACCGGCGCCGACGTGATCACCGATGACTCGGTCGAAGTCATCAACCGCAATCACGTCATCGCCACCCTGACCGAAGACGTTAGCTTTGTGATGGAAATGGTCATCGAAAACGGCCGCGGATACGTCCCCGCCACCGAGCATAGCCCCAACGTCCAAGAAATCGGCATCATCCCCATCGACGCGGTCTTCAGCCCGGTCACCCGCGTTCGCTACGAAATCGAAGAAACCCGCGTGGGCCAGAAGACCAACTACGATCGGTTGATCCTCGATATCCAGACCGATGGCTCCATCGGCCCGGAAATGGCCCTGGTCGAGGCCGCCAAAATCCTTCGCAAGCACCTCAACCCCTTCGTGCAATACAGCGAAATGGGTCCGGCCGTGCACGCCGAGGCTCGGGCCATGCAAAGCCCCGTGGCCGACGCCGATCTCGAAAGCAAACTCAACATGCCCCTGGCCGAGCTCAACCTGTCGGTTCGGGCCATGAATTGCCTCGAGTCCGAAATGATGACCACGGTTCGCGATCTGGTTACCAAGTCGGAAGACCAACTGCTCGAAGTCCGCAACTTCGGCGAAACCACGCTCAACGAAGTCCGCAGCCGCCTGGCCGACCTCGGCCTGCGACTCGGCATGCGGGTGGCCACCAGCCGCAGCATTTTCTAGTCAGCAACCGGCTGCCAGGGAAATCCGGCAGGCAACGAAACTCCTTTGTACTTTTGAACCAACATCCGCGCTCGGCACAGCCCCCGTTGCATCGGCTTTCTGCGATGCGGACGGCTGCCCGGCGCCAACAGATAGCAGCGAAGTCCGCCGCCAGTCGTGGCGGGCTTCCTTCCCCAGACGAAAAGAGATAGTCATGCGGCACCGACGAAGCGGTCGTATCCTGGGACGGGCTCCTAGCCACCAACGGGCCTTGCTGCGCAACCTGGCCAGCGCCCTGTTCCTCACCGAACGCGATGCCGAGGGAGACGAAAACGCTCCCAAGGTCAAGGGTCGCATCATCACCACCCTGGCCAAAGCCAAGGAAGTGCGGCCCCTGGTCGAAAAGTGCATCACCATCGCCATCAAGGGCCTCCGAGCTCAATCCCAGGCCGATGAACACGGCACCTCCGCCCAGCGCGGATCGTCGGAATGGAAGAGCTGGCGCGAAAGCGATCGCTGGCAGGCTTGGAATCAAGCCATGGCTCCGGCCATCACCGCCCGGCGCCGCGTGCTGCAACTCATCGGCGACAAGCAGGCCATGCGCGTGCTCTTCGAGATTGCCGACCGCTTCGATGACCGGCCCGGCGGCTATACCCGCATCATCCGCCTTGCCAAGCCCCGCTTGGGAGACGCCGGTCAAAGGGCCATGCTCGAATTCGTCGGCGCGCGCGATCGGGTGCAGCAAAAATCGCAAGCTCCTTCGTTCGAGAACGAACCAGAAGCCGCCTCCACCTGATCCGTTCGGGGCCGAGGCTGCTCGCTTAAGTAGGTGTCGTCGGCCAGGCAGTCTTGGCCGGCAACCGCTTCCCCCCCGTCGCGGAAGGATCCTCGTGGGCGGCGTTCGTGTTCCCGCCGGTTTCAACTTCACGGGCCACATGGAGGCCCTCATCCGGCATGCCTGCGCCTGCGTTCCCGAACTGGCGCACGTTCGCATGGACGCCGTGGCCGTCACCTACCGCCAAACCCGCAAGGCGGTCTCCCACGGCCTGCAAGCCTGCCTCACGCCCTTGCGATTCGAAAACGGAGCCCTGCAGGGCGAACTTCACGGCCGCCGCTGGTCCATGCCCCGCATGATCGGTCCCGCCGGCCAAGACCTGCTCTACCTGCTCAGCTTCTACCTGCCGCGTTATCTGAACCGGCCCTTCCACGACAAGCTCGTGACCATCTTCCACGAACTGTGGCACATCAGCCCCGCCTTCGATGGCGACCTCCGCCGCCACCAAGGCCGCTGTTACATGCACAGCCCCCGCCAGGCCGATTTCGACGCCCAGGCCGAGTCGCTGCTGCAAACCTGGCTGGCGGCCGATCCGCCCCGCGAACTGTACGCCTTCCTGCAACACGACTTTCGCCGTCTGACCTCAATCCACGGCGGCGTCTGCGGCATCAAAGCCCCCATCCCGAAAATGCAGCCCTGCAAGTAGCAACTCGGGCTCGCCTTGGCGTTTGCCCGATTTCGGCAGGGAGCGGTCCCGAGCCGCTTTAGAACTCGTGGAGCAATAGATCAAACAGCATCGCAGAAGCTTCTCGAATCTCGGCTGCCTGGTCCCCGGCGTAAAGGTTTGCTGCCGAATCGACGATGGGAATCAGATCAATCAAGACCCGTGCCGCCTCCTTGGGAACAAAGTCGGCCTCGGCGTGCTCCGCGCAGAAACGAGTGATCGTCTCTCTGAGCCGGTCGAAATCAGCCCGGCGAAATCCGTCTCCTTGACGTAAGGCAATGCAGAACGACGAGGCATGTTCCCGGAGCTCGGTGGTAGTATTCATGCAACAACGACCCGATCCGTAACCAACCTGCGACCATCACTTCGTGAAAAGATGGCAAGCTACCGCTTCTTCTCCTTCAGCATCCGCTCAATCCGCTCGTTCTCCTTCACCAGCGCCGCCGGCGGAATGGCCATGGGCGTGAACTCCGACCGCGTCAGCTTTTCATCGCTCTCAATGGCCCGCCACCGCAGGTTGCGAAACCAGACTTCCTGGCCATGGTCCTGCAACCGCAGGTTCGCTCCCCGTTTGGTGAGGTCGCCGCCGCGAATCCGCAGAATCTCCACCTCGCGCGCCCAGCGGGGGTCGGTGTAATCAAAGTCGATCACCTTCTCGCCATTCAGCCAGTGTTGAATCACCGAGCCTTGGCACACAATCCGGCCTTCGCTCCACTCGCCAAACGGCCGCGTGGCGTCTTTGCTGGGGGCCATGCAAAAGAACAGCGAGGCACACGCCTGGCGCGGGTTCTCCCCGTAAGGGCTGTTGGCGTTGTCCAGCACCTGGTACTCGTACTGGCTCGGCCGGTAATACACGCCGCTGTTGCACCCGCGCGACACCTTGAACTCAAACCGCAGCTCAAAGTCGTCCGGCACTTTGGCCGCCGTGTAGGTGATATCGCCTCCGCGCTGGGGGCAGCCCATCGCCCCGTCTTTGATCACCCACTTGCCGCCCTGCTGCCAGCCCTCGAAGCCGCGGCCGTCAAACAGGCTTTCAAAGCCCTGCTGTTGTTCGTCCTTGCTTAACGAGGCCGCTTCGCCCGCCGCCAGCTGAGAAACTGGCAGCGTCAGCAGCAACAGCAAAAACCCGATCGAGTGCTTCATGGTAAGTTCGCTCACAATGCTAGATGGGGGGCGGAAAAGTTGCCGTCAGAACGCAGGGCGATTGTCCCCAACAAAGGTTTACTTTACCCGCCACGTACCCCACAGTCGCGGCACAAGCTCGGCTTCGCTGGGCACGTCGCTGGTAATCGCCGTGGCCTTGTTCGACCAGTAGACCCGCTGCAGCGTCTGAAAGCCATTCCCACGCAGCACGCCCAGGTCCCCCTGGTAGCTCGCCCCGGCTTGCGGTTCCCAGCCCAATGTTTCCAGCGGAATGCTCAACTCAAAGTTGCCCGCGCCGTCGGCGGCAAACTCGAGTTCATCGGTCACGTCTTGCACCGAGTCGAGCGTGATCGTCCGCCAAGGGCTGCTGAACCGCACCGGCGTCTTCGTGCCAGCCACCACCGCCGCATACAGCACCGCCTTGGGCTTGCCCTCCACGGTGGTCACCAGCAACCGCACATCGCCAGCCACCGCATTCCGCCTCGTCGGATCGGCCTCGGCATCCGTGGCCAGCATGATGTCGAGCGCGCCGCCCGTCTTGAACAGGGCGTCGGGCTCTTCGCCGCTATTCTTCAACAGGTCTTTCTCCAGCGTGCGAAACGCCGCATACAACCGCCCGTTTGCCACGCACACCGCCGCGCTCGCGTCATACGGTTTAGAATTGCTGTTGAAGTTAGCCCGGGTGCCGCGCCGATCGATCACCGCAAACCTGGCGGACTCAGCCCAATCGCTCAGATCGCCATCCACCTTGGGCGGCGCCGCTCGCAGCGCGACTTCCACCGGCGTGCGCAACCCGGCGGCATTCTTTCGCGCGGCCTCGGCAGCAAACCAATCGCTGGCCCGCTGCAAATCGTCCTTCCCAACCGCGATCGTCTGCGCGGGAATCCGCCGAATCGTTTCCAGCCCCTCCACCCGCACCAAACTGGTCCGCCCGCCATCCACCACGTATACCTGGCCGTCTTTCGTCTGCGTCAGGCTCGGCCAAAAGTTCTCGTCATGCAGCGAAACCTCCGAAACATCCATGTTGCGCACCGCCCGCGGCATGGCCCAATTGGGCCGCGAACGAATATCGTGAAACAGCGTGGCCACGAACAGGCCGTCGGCCGTCAGCAAATACATGTTCCCCATGTTGCCGTTGACGCCAAACATCGGCCCGCCCTCGCCCGGCGGCTCAATCCAGCCCCCCAGCAAACGCGTGTGCCCCACCACCATCCCCGGCCGATCGGGCACCGCCGCTTCGTGGCTGGCATGCAACCCCGGCCAAGGGCTGGGATAACTCCACCGCGGTTTGCCGTCCAGCACGCCCCCCAGCCCATAGTTGGAATACGGCGCCGGGGCATTGGTCAAAATCGTCCAGCCGTCAGGCCTTGTTAACGCCTGACCGCCGCCCGACGAGGCCGGCCGCTGCGCCCCCTCCACCAGCACCTCAGCCGCGGACAAATCATAGCGGGGTATCCCCTTCGCGAACCGCGGCACAAACTTCACCGCCTTCTCACCCCAGCGGGCAAACACCACCGACAGATCATTCATCACCGTCACGCCGCCCGCTTCCACCTTCTGCATGCGCACTTCCGCCGGCTGCGGCAGCCCATCGCCGTTGGCATCGCTCCAAGCAAACACGGCCGGATTGCGGAAACGCTCGCCCCCGGCATTCACTCCCTCGGGCCACGCCGCCAGAAACGGCTCGGTCTTCAAAATCGGCCACTCATGCGCCGACCCCACCCCGGCCACCAGCCTCGCATGATGGGGCTCGTCGCGCCACAAGAACGCCGTCGCATCGCCGCTGGTCGGGTTATGGGTGTAGCAACTGGTGAAGTACCGCGCGCCCCGCTGGCTCTCCGGATACAGCGGCCAGTCCGGCGAATACGGCCCATAGTGCGCGCTCAGCAAACCATCTGGACGATGGAACACCCGCACCAACCGATCCTCGCCCGTCTGCCAGTCGAGTTCAAACTCCAAGCCCTTGTAGTAAAACCGGCTGCGATCCTGCGGATCGAGCACGCCCCCGCCGCCGTACTCGCTGGGTCCATGGAACGCCTGGGCTAACCGGCCGTCAGCCTCCCACACGCTCACTCGCTTGGGGTGGAAGTCGGCCTCGGCCACCCATAGCCGCCCCCGGCTATCCACCGCCAACCCGTTGGGCTCGTTCATGTGCCGCGGATCATAAGGACCCTCGCCCGGCAAGCCCGGCTTGCCCACCACCCGCAGCGGCTTGCCCTGCGCGTCAAACACCTTCACCACGTGCTGCTCGCCCCGATCCGAAATATAGAACTGCCGCGCGGCACCCCCGGCCTTGCCTCGTGTAGAAATTGCCACATGCCGCGGATCGACCAACCCCTTGTGAATGACCGGCCGCGGCGCCGGCGTGGCCGCTGGCTCGTGCTGATCCAGCGAATCAAACCGCACCAGGCTCCGCTCGCTCAGCACCAGCAACTTGCCCTCGCCATCAAACGCCAGCCCCCGCGGATTGCGCAGCGGAATGCGGCCCAGCACCTTCCGCGCCGCCACATCCACCAGCAACAACTCGTTCTGACGAACCAGCGAACAAACCAGCAGGCCATCTCGGGCTGCAATCCCCGCCAATACATAGCGGCGATCGCCCCCATCGAACCCCACCAACGGCTCCGGCCGCTCATCCGGCTTCAGATCCTTCGGCCGGCGATCTTCGCCCAGTTGCAAGGTCAGCACGGTTTCATCGCCCAGCGAACGCGTCTTGGCCGTCAGCCGCAGCTCGCCTTCCCAAATCGAACCCACATAGGCCGCGTGGTTCGCATTGGCCTTTTCACCCAGATCCACGGCCAGCGTCGGCCCGCCCGTCCACACGCCACCCACCCTGGCTTGCCCTCCCACCTTCGTCCCATCCTCGCGAACCCACTGCAAACCGTGCCCTCCCTCCGAAACAAAAGCACCCATCATCACCAGCGGCGCGTTCACTTCCGTCCGCTCGGCCGGAATCCAGGCCATGCTCGTCGGCGGCGTGTGATTGGTGAGCCAGCAGCCCGTGCTGTCTTCGGTAACCCAGGCCGGTTCGCCCGCCGAGTACACGCTCATTTGATAACGCAACGACAGCGGCTTCCGCCACAGCCCTCGCACGCGGTATTCGCCCGGTGAAACCAACCGCGTGGGAATGTGATACAGCCCGTGCTTGGCCGCATCCACGTCGCGCAGCAAATCGTCGCTCCCATCCCACCAGGCTGTGTTGTCGCCCGCCGGAAATGGCTGCTCGCTCACCAGGTTCCGAACGCGATTCCCCTGGGCGTCTTCTATCACCAACGTCACCAGGCCGGCTTCCGGCAGCTGGAAGCGGATCGGAATCGGCGGCGGCGTTTCGGCCGGCGGCGCCAACCGCAACGATTCGACCGGCGCTTCTCCCAGCGGCGACAGCGCCATCACCTCGCCCAACCAAACCCGGCGGCCGTCCTTCACTTTGCCCAGCACGTGCGGATGACGTCCGCTCGAACCGGCCGTCATCCGGATCCGAATCGCCCTGGTTTCCACCGGCTTGCCAAACTCCACCCAGTTCGGCCCCAGCGCGTGCGGATACCAGGTGACCAACCCCTCGGGCGCGGCAACGCGGGTCCAATCCGTAGCCGGCGCCGCGGCCAGCGGCGCGTTCGCTTCGCCCGCAAAGGCTTCAATCTCGGCGGCCGCGAACCCGTTCCACAAGAACGCCAGCCCACTCAACTTCCGCGGCTGCGGCCAGGCCAGGATCAGCCACTCCGGCTGTTCGGCCGAAATCACCCGCGCGGCCCCGTCCGGTCCATTCTCCCAGGTCGCCCAGTTGTTATGCGAGCCATCGACCACTTTGCCCGCCGCCTCTGGCAGCGCGCTCGCCGCCACCACGGCCTGCGGCGCCACGTTCGCCACCCGCTGCGGCAGCACCATCAACCCGCCCAGCCAACCAAAGGTTTCGCGGTCGGTCGGCTCCACCGTGTGGGTGAATCGCAAGGCCCGCGTTCGTGTGCCCGGCGGCAAGACCCACAGCCCATAGTCCCCCGCCGCCACTTCGGCAGCGCCCACTTCATTGTTATTCAAACGCTCGGCAGCCACCCACAGGGCATCATCGGCCAAAGGACCAGGGTAAGCTGCCGAAGACTTCAACACGCTCAGTTGCCCGCCGCCGCGAACCAGCACCGCGCCCACCGGAACCTCTTCGCGAAAGCCAATCCGCAGATGCCGAGGGCCTGGCGAGGCGTCGTTCCCAAACGGCAGGCCCTTCCAGTCCGGCTGACTGTCCGCCGTCCAGATAATGTCGGTCACGCCGTTCTTGGTGATCGGTCCGGGCGAAGTCTGCCCCGCCACTTCCTGCTCGAATGCCTCGGGGTCGAGCTGTGCGGCCCGGACGGTCAATTGCGGATACCAACGAGGCGCCGCCGCCTCAACCACCGAGCCCCAGACAACCACCCCCACCCAACCTAGCGCGCATGCACGAAACACAGAATCGCTCCCCTCGAAAAAACAAACTCGCAACCCCTCCATCATACCAAACTTTGTAGCCCTGGAGCCGCATGGCATAGGCTTGCGACGATGGTCTTTTCATTGGCGTTGCTAGTGCTTATGCAGCGGACTGGGCAGGCATTTCAGCATCCGCGAGCCCATATCGTGGGCGATCCGGCGGTGTCGCTGCGCTCAACCGCCGGCTACTGGCTTAAACCCCTGTCGGGGTAAAAGACCTAGAGTCGCTTGGTGTTTGAAGCGCGCCCGCGAATGCAAACCGCCGGGGTGGTTGGCTCCGGCGGTTGATTCGTTCGCGGTCAGTGAAAATCAGCGAAGGAGGTGTTGATTACCTTCCCTTTTTGAGCGCTTCCACCTTGTCATCGGTCAACTGGTAAGCCCGGGCGCGGAAGAGGAACTCCACGATGTTCCCTTCGTGCGGTTGGAGCCAGTCGAGCTTGATGGTGGGGATCGGGCCGATGTTGAGCCGGTCAATATGCACGGCGTCGGACAGGGCGTGCTGGAACTTGGGGTCGTTGGTGATGCCGGAGCAAACCAGCGTGGGACCGATGGCTTCGAGCATTTGCTCTTGAGGGCATTCCACCACGGTGCAATACGGGAACATGTATTCCGTTTTGGCGATGGCCGCCTTGGGCGACTTGGCGTGGATGATCGTCGGCCGCAGGTAAGCGCAGCGTTCTTTCTCCACCAGCCGGGGGCCGAACTTTTCGGTGACGTGCGTCACGCCTTCTTCGCGGCAGTCTTCTTCGATCTTGTTCCACACCGCTTGGGCCACGCCGGGCACGGTGAAGGCCGCGAGGCCGGCATTGGGGTCTTCGGGGGGGAGCACGTCGATGGGGCCGATTTTTTCGGCCAGGGCCTGGGCGATTTCCTTGGTGTGCCGGCTGGCCCACACGCCCGAGCAGTTGATGCAGCCTCGGCCGCTGTTGCGGTAGATGCTGTCGGCCATGATGTCGATGTACTTTTCCCAGTCATCGACGCAGTCGTCGCCGAGCAGGATTTTGCTGAAGCCTGGCCCGTGCGCTTGCACCTTGGGATTGCCCCGGTAGCGTTCCACGGTGGGGGTGCCGCCGAAGATCATGCTGCGATCGACGTGCTCCAGCACCGAGGCGCCGATGTCGCCGCCGCCGGGATAGATGCCGATGACTTCCTTGGGGATGCCGGCTTCGCCAAAGGCGGCCGCCATGCGGTAAGGCGTCCAGGGCTCTTGCGGGCCGGGCTTGAGCACCAGGCCGATTTGCATGGGGATGACCGGCAGCCAGAGCGTATGCACGCCAGGGCTGTTGGAGGGGAGCACCAGGCCGAGCACGGGCGATTGCGCCTGGTAGCTGACGACCACGCCGCGGCTTTCGATGCCGTAGCCGCGGGCGAGGATGTTCATGTCGAGCCCTCGGGTGAGAGCGTCGAGCATCTTATCCATGTTGGTGAGCACAAAGTGGTTCTTTTCCATATTGAACCGGCACATGTGCTCAGGCAGGCCGGTGGAAGCACTTTGCGAACGGACAAAGTCGTCGGGGCTTTGGGTGCCGTTGCCCAAGGGCAAGGTGCCGTCCAAATACAGGTCGGCGGCTTTTTTGACGCGCTCGATCAATTCCTGGGGCGGGATTTCGCGAAGCAGGTCGCGAGCCCGATGGGCCTGACGCATATCGCGGGCCAAGAGGGCCGCATTGGCCTGGCCCACCTCGGCGATGGGCTCGCCGGTATTGAAGTGCACGACCTTGTCTTTTTCGAGCGAATCGTAGGGCTTGCCCCAGCGTAGGACCGGTAGACTTAGCATCGCGTGTTTTCTCCTGCGGCATTCAGGGCTGTGGCTTTCAGATCCGATGACGATCTAAACGCGACCCGGTTTGGATTGCAAATTGAAAAATGCAAATTGAAAATTGTAAGACAGCAATTCCGTATCATGAACTATCGGCGACTTTTTGCGGTGACGACGGATTGTCCCACGATTCTTGAAAGTTCCTCACACTCTGCGAGCAGAGGCGTCATCTTCGCCTCGGCAAGCAGATCGGCACGCACAATCAGCCATAACCAGAGTCGTGTTTCTCGAAGTTCCTTCAGACAAATGCTCAGCTTATGAATAAAGTCAGAGCGGCTTTCAGCACTACAAGCTTCATCATAGTTAGCGGCAGGCGACGTGCCGGAACGCACAATCTGGCTCGCCACATGGCGAGCCAGTTTCGACTTCGGAAGAGCATCCACCATCTTGCCAACGCGGGCAGCAAAATCTAATAACCGCTCTGACAATTCCTCCGGCTCATACTGCGTCTCCTTGAACTGACTGCGAATCCATCACAATTTGCAATTTGCATTTTGCAATTTGCAATCCAAACAAGGAGGTAGCCAGACAACAGCGCCAAACCCGCTAAGTGCGCCGCGTTAGTAAACGCCAACCGTCGTTCCACCAGCCAGCTTGCTGAACGGTCGAACCCCGCTGACTCCGTCCCAGGGGTATTTTTCGAAGGGTTGTTCGCGTTCTCCCTCGTCGCGTTCCAGGAACCCGGGGATGAATAGTTCTTTGGTCATGGTGTACAGCTTTACCCGGCCGGTGCCGCCGTAGGGGACGACGTCGAGGTGGCTGTCGAGGTCGACCACTTGGGCCACCGCGCGGGGTTGCGGGGCGTAGTAGCTGATCTTGTAGCCGTCTTCGGCCGTGACGGGCTTGCTGCAGGCCAGGCCCATCAGGGTGTTGCCGTAGGTGGGCGTC
>CAYUMU010000053.1:0-47527 GCA_964445985.1 uncultured Pirellulales bacterium
CCCCCGGCTGCCGGTCAGGACGCGCCTGATGGGCATAAACGCGGATCACGGTCCAATTGGCGGCGGGTTCCTCCGCGGCCAGGTCACCAGCAATGAAGCCGTTATTGGCCCGCTTCCCATCGGCTTGCTCCAATGCCTTACGAAACCTGGCCTGTTCGTCTTGTTCTTTGGGAGCCGCCCGCAAGTTACCGGCCTGTTTTTCGAATCGCGCCTCGGCGTCTTTCACGAGGACTGGCCGATCTTGCGGGGGCTGCTCCGCTGCTCGGTTCTCTTGCGCTAAATCGGGTTGGGGCGGCGCGGCATTCGCTGGGGGAGGATTCCTCGGCAGGGCGGCGTCTTGGGGGGCTTCCTCCACCCCAGCCTCCACTCCTAACATCAGCACGGCGCCTTTAGCATGCATGAACTGGCTCTTGGCCAATTCCCGCCGCGAAGCCATGGCCAGGGCCAGCACCCGTCGGGCGTCGTCGCCATGCTCGGCGATGAACGTCTCCGTCCGCACGAAGGCAAACTGCCGCCAGCCTTGCGTGCCCAGCAAGAGGTCCACGGCCAACGGAGCCTTCTCGTTCTTAGGATCGAGATAGACATGGGCGTCGGCCAACTCGCGAACCTCGCCCTCGAGCAGAACCATCACCGGTAGCCGCGGGGCTTGCTCCCGCTTTTCGATCATTTCCAGCACGCTTTCGTCGGTGGCGGTCACGCCCACCACGGCGCTGATGGGTTTTCCGTCGCCGTCGGTGGTCTTCAGGGTCAAGCGAACCGTGCCGCCAGGCACATACTGTTCCTTGTCGGGCACGATCTCAACCGACACTTGCCTGGCAGGCTGGCGATAGATTAACCGCTCGGCGACCGGCATGCCCTGCGGATCCCACAGCGTGGCGATCAGCACACCTTCGGTTTCGGCCGGAGGCGTCAGTTCCAGGTTGGTGACCTGGCCACCTTCCAGTTGTTTGGCCAGCGAAGCCTTTTCAATTTCCCGTTGACGAAGCGTAAGGCGGTACTTGCCACTTGCGGTGGCCGCGACTGAAACCTTGATCGGCTCGCCCGGAACATAAACCGGGTTCGGAGAGCTGAGGCTGGCTCCCTGCGCAACCACCTCGGGCAACGGGTAGGTGGTCTTGATGCCCGAAGGTTCGTTGATCTTGAGCGTATACGTTTCGCCAGCGACGGGCGTAAATCCGAACCGGCCGCGGCCTTCATGCTCGCTGCGGAACTCGGCGACTTCTTTACCTTGAGAATCCACGATTACGCCGGCCAAATCGGCCGGCTTTTGGGCGGGCGTTTTGGCCTCGAAGTACACCCGGCCTGGCAACCCGGCAACCAGTTGTCCGCCTTCGGCGTACATGGTCAGGTCGACGGTTTGCAGCAGGATGGGAATGGTTTTGCTGGCCGTTTCCACCGCGCCGCCGTCGTCGATCACCAGGGCCAGGGTGCCTTCGCCGCGGGCAATCTGCCGGGGCAGTTCAAACCGCACGTCGCAATTGCCGTCGGCATTGACAGTTGCATTGCCGCGGTAGACTTCCTCGCCGTCTACCCGGGCAATCACCGTCACTGGGGCGCCGGAGGGAATACCCCCTTCGGCCCGCTCGGTGTGGAGCGTGGCGGCCACTTCGTCGCCGGGGCCATAACCGTCGCGAACGAACACGATCTGGTTCTTGAGGCGCGGAGCCCGATAGACGCGGACGTCGAACTTGCGCTCGGCCGGCGGATACCCGGTAAAGGGGTGGGTGACCTTGATCTTATATTCTCCGCCCGCCTGCCCTTCTGGCACAACCCAGCTAAAACCGAGCACGCTGTCTTCAGCCTGGGTCATCCCCTGGGCGACCGTATCTCCCTTGGGGCCAACCACTTGGAAACTAGCCTGCATTTGCTGTTCGAGCGGCTTGCGGTTGAGGGCGTTGAGCATCACGCCGCGGAAATACACGGTTTCTCCCGGCTTGTAGATCGGCTTATCGGTCGAGAGATGCGTGAGATATCGATTTTCGCCCCCCAAGGTTTGGCTGTCGGCCACGGCAACCTGTTGCGTGGGATCGAAGCTGGGAGCCGGATCTGGGTCCGGGGCTTGTCCCGGCTTTTGAGCCAGGGCGAGTGACAGGCCGCACAGTAAACCCAGCAGCCCTAACACGCCTGCCGCTTGAGACTTGCGCCACCCAGCGAATCGAGACCGCACTGGTTGCGAATTGCTGATTCGCGAATGCTTGGAACACTGGGCCATCCTGAAACTCCTTGCCGAAGTGGGGGAAGGGGACCCGCAGCTGAAACACGCCGGGAGGGCCGAAAGCCAGAGCCAACCTCTATGCCAAACGTGCACCGCAGATTTCGCGGCGATAGTTGGACGAGCGGATGAGCCAAACGGTTCCACAATTTATTGAACGAATAACATCGCCATGCGACGCGCAAGTAGCGGGCCGCCATTTGCGACGAGCTTGTCGTTGATCTGGCCGGTGCCGCCATTGAAATTGCACCCGCTTGACGGCCGCGGTGCCCACTGTTGCGATCGAAGCCTGGGAGCACGCGTACCGCCAAGCAAGAATGGCCCGTCAACCAGGCTATGGTAAACCCGTTGCTTGCGGCTGCCAGCGGTGGGGCTTCTCTTGCTTGCGACCGCGGGAATTGCTAATTTCCGCCTCCGCGATCGGCGTCTGCCGTGCAAGGCGACTGCAAGGCAGGCCAGCGTAGCTTGCGCTAAATCGGCCGCTGCGGCAGCTGTTTGCAAGGAAGCTGGCAGGGTTGTCGAGCCGATATACATTCAAGTGCCGCGCCGCCGCGGACGCGGCGGGCTATCTCTCGTTGAAAGGGACTTCAACATGAAGCGTTTTACCAAGCTGGCGTTGCTGGCGGGCTTGGCGATGGGGGCCGCGAATCTGGTCGCCCCGAGTCAGGCTCAAGCCGACGTTCACATTGGACTCGGGTTCTTTGGCCCCCCCGCGCCGGTGTACTATGCTCCCCCGCCGGTGTATTACGCCCCGCCAGTATACCGGGCTTACCCGGCCTACCATTACCACTACGCTCCGCCCGTGTACCACCACCGACACTACCACCATCACGGTCCTCGCTGCTGGTAAGCGGGCGCAAACGGTGGATCCATCGGGAGCATTCGAGTTGAGCGTTCCCCACTGCTAGCCTTTCGAGCCACGGGTCGCGCCGTGGCTTTTTGCTTTGACCGAGCTAGGGGCGGCTTGGCACAAATTTCCCAGCGAGGGGCCAAAGATAATCGCTTGTCAGCCGCGCGCCCGACCGCGACAATCGCAGCACCAACAAGGAAGGAACCTCCCAGGGTAGAGCCCACCAATTCCCCATGTCTTACCGTTCTCTTGCCGAATTTGTTGACGAATTGCAGCGCGCGGGCGAGTTGATCCGCGTCACGGCGGAGGTCGACCGCGATTTGGAAATCTGCGAGATCGCCCGACGTTTGCAAATGCAGGACGGCCCGGCCGTGCTGTTTGCCCGAGTTCGCAACTCGGAACTGCCGGTCCTCGCCAATCTGTTTGGCACCGAACGCCGGATTGCGCTGGCCTTGGGAGCCAACACCTTGGCCGAAGCGGCCGCGCGATTGGAATTGGCTTGGCGCGAACCGGCTCGGAACTGGTTCGATCAACTGCGGCAATTTGCAGGGCTGGGCAGCGAAGGCGCCTCGGCCCGTTCCGCGGAACATGCGCCCCGCATTGTCAAACAGGGTCCTTGCCAGCAAGTGGTTAAACTTGCGGGCGATGTGAACCTGCTGGAAATTCCCGCGCTTAAGCTTTGGCCCAACGACCAGCATGCCCGGCTGAACGCGGTGGCCGTATGGACGGCGACGGCGAGCGAATCTCGTTCAACTTCGGCAGGGCGAGCGGCGGCAGAAACCATGACACCCCCGCCCGGCAGCGAACATGCTTCCGGTGGAAAGGCAACCGCGGCTGGTGCGCACGAGCCAGGGCGTCCCAGCTTTGCCCGGCACGATTGCCTGGTGCTCGATCGGCGGCGGATGGCGATTGCTTGCCGAGACGATGATCCGTTGGCCGAGCATTTGCGACAGGCAGCAGCTCGCCAAACCACATTGCCGGCGGCCGTGGTGCTGGGAGGCGACCCGGCAACGATGCTCTCGGCGCTGGCTCCGCTTCCTCCCCAGGCCGACCCGGCGTTCTTCGCGGCATATCTGCGTGGCAAACCGCTGGAGTTGGTGGAAGGCCGCACGGTGCCGCTCGCGATTCCCGCGGATTCTGAACTGGTCATCGAAGGTCAGCTTCATCCCAGCCAGCAAGTCTCCGTTGGCAAGCGGAGCACGGCCGGCGGCATCTATGCGGAAGACCGCCCTCTGCCGGTGATGGAAGTGACGGCGATCACCCACCGGATCAATCCGGTGGCGCCTGGCTTCGTGGTTGGACCGCCCCCGAATGAGCTGGCCGTGGCCGGCGACGCCCTGCTCCGTTTGACGTTGCCGTTGTTGCAACGGCATGTGCCTGAGCTGGTGGATCTGGCCAGCACCGATTTTGGCCGCGGTCCAATGGTGGTGGCGGCCATCCACAAACAGTACCCGCATCAAGCCCGCCAGGCGGCGGCGGCGTTATGGGGTTACCTGCCGCTGATGCGGACGCGGTTGCTGGTGCTGGTGGACGCCGAAGCCGATGTGCGCGAGCCGGCCGAGGTGCTGGGGCGAATCGCGGCCCACTGCGATCCGGGCCACGACATGATCTCCTTCGCCGGCCCAGCGGGCGACACCTATCCTGCCGGCAGGCCGGGGACGGCGACATCGCTGGCGATGGATGCCACGGCTAAATTCCCCAGCGAATGCCCTCACGGCTATCCGCAAGGCGTGGAGATGACTCCCGCGGTACGCGACCTGGTTACCGAACGTTGGACCAGCTACGGGTTTGCGCCCGTAAAGCCAAGCTAAAGACCGCTGGTCACCAATAATAGCCCCCCCGGCACGCAAAACCCCAACCACCAACCACTGGCGACTAGCAACCAACCGCCAGCCCCTATCCCCGAACCCCCAGCCCCTCCACCGGAACCTTCACGGCATCGCTCCACAAGTCTTCCAGCCCATAATAATCGCGAGTTTCGGCGTCGAAGATGTGGACCACCACGCTGCCGTAATCGAGCAGAATCCAGCGGCTGGCTTCGTAGCCTTCAATTCCCATCCGCTTGTCACCGAGGTCGTGTTCGAGCGTGTTGTCAATCTCTTCGCTGATGGCGTGAAGCTGACGGCGGCTGCGGCCCGTGCAGATAACAAAGTAATCGAAGAGCTGGGATTGCTTGCGCATGTCGAGCACAACGACATTTTCGGCACGATTCTCCATGGCGGTTCGGGCGGCGGCTAGGGCGAGCAGTTTGCTGCGATCGTTCTGGGACTCTTGCGTTGATGCGCCGTTCATTTGCGTGCCATTCATCGTGCGGGCTTCTGTCACAGGCATGACCCCCTGGGGTGAGTTGGGGAATTTAACCTTCAAGTGCGGTTCAACGTGGGTTGGGGGAACTCAATGCTCCCCGATCATCTGGCCGATGGAGGCCTTGCGGTTACCCCTCAAAGACGACGCTGCTGTTCTAAAAGCAACTCGAACTCAAGGGGGTTCCGTAGGCGAGCTTGAGCTCAGCCTAAGGGATTCTACTCTGCTACGACACCGCTGTCAGCGGTCAAGTTCGGTCGAAGCGATCGAAACGAAGCGTATTTTGGGCATAAATCCCCGCTGCCTTGCCCAGCTTTTGCATTCCGCTCCGCGCCGTTCTAACCGGCCTTCTCGACGCAGGACACTGCCCATTCGGATTTGCGAGGTAAATCGACAACCCCAGGAAGTCGGTTCACGAAAGCCGTTGTCCTGGCGCACAAATCTCGGATAATGACAAGCAGGAACTTTGAAAACCACGACCGGAATCAAATCCGGCAGGGAGCCACTTCCATGCCCAGTCGCAAAACATGTCTCCATAAACTCACCCTGTGGGTTCTCTGGCTGGGAGTGCTGTTGGCTCCGCTGGCGGTTCCCACGCCTGCCGCGGCGCAACGCAACTTTTTCTTCCATCGGCATTGGAATTCGCGCCCCTGGGGGTGGAACTCCAGACCCTGGGGCTGGAATTCCGGGCCTTGGGGAGTAGGGAACTTCACGGCGGCCACCATCCAGGTGGGCGCGTGGGGCGGTTTTGGCTGGGGCGCCCCGGTGATGCCGCTGGCGCCTTTCTGGTCTCCGCCGCCGGCGATCTTCGTGCCGCCGGCGGTCTTCATTCCGCCCGTCGTGGTCGGGCCGATATTTCCACCGGTCCTGTGGGCTACCCAACCTTTCGGATGGGGAGGCTGGAATAACCAGCCCTTGATATGGGGCGGTTGGGCTGGCCAACTGGGGTGGAATGCCTGGCCCAACCAGTTGGGCATGGTCGGGGGCGTTGCCGGCGCGCCTTTGGCGGCTGCCAACCCGGTCGGTCCATTGCCGGCGATCGCACCGCTGCCGCCTGGCCCTTTAGAAAACCTGCGGGGCGCGCCTTTGCCTCCGCTTCGAGTGGCCAACGCCGAGGCGCGGGCTCGAGCCGAACGTTTCCTTGAAATTGGCGACCGCTATTTCGATCAGCAGAATTTCCGCTCCGCCTATGTTCGCTACGATCAGGCAACCGATGCCGCGCCCGACATGGTCGAGGCCCAACTCCGCAAAGGGCAATCGCTCGTTGCGTTGGGTAATTACGAGATGGCGGCCCAAGCTTTCAAAGTGGCCGTGCGAGTTAAGGATTGGACCAACAGCCCACTGCGTTGGAAGCAGATCTACGGTGCGAACCTGGCTGCAAAAGACAACCATCTTCAGGCCCTGGCGACCGAAGCCCACAATAACCCGAACGACCCCGACCTGATGTTTCTGGTGGGCATGGAATTGTTCTTCGACGATCAGATTCCCCGCTCGGTGAAGTTCTTCCAGCGGTATGCCGGTCTGCGCGACGGCGCTGCTGGGAATGCGGTTCCAGGAATCGCTGGCGCGGCGGGCGCGGAAGCCTTTGTGGGAATTTTTGATCAGGCTGGCGCCAAACCGGAACCAGCCCGGCTACCTGCCGCGGCGATCTTGCCGGTGGACGGTCGCCCCCTGCCGCAACCACCTCCGGCCATCGGCGAAGGACGCCCCTTCTAGTCGAGTTCTCATCCTCGCACGGATCCCTGCCGCCAGGCGCGGGATGTTCAGCGCCTTGATCGAAGACAGGCACTCCCGCGATCTGCTGGAGGAGACGCTGGTCTGCCTATACGCCAGGCTCGGGATTGGCGGCGCGGCCTGTTGAATCGCTTCCCCGACACTCGCGGGGCGCCTTGCGCTGCACGCAAGATACGCCGAAGTTCGTGCGATGCGTAACCTCAGGGCCGAAATCAAGCCTGCCTGCACGTTCGACCTGCGCGAGCACGATCGCGGCGCCCACTTCTGGATGTCGGCTCAGCCGCCGGCTGTCGGCTCGCGAACAATCGCCTGGGCTTGCCCTGGTCGGGCGCCCTCGCTACCCTCTCGCGACCTAGAATTACGAATGCCCTAATTCCGTGGTCAACAAGGGATGGGTCGCGGTCGCGAGTCGGCGACCACAAATCGTTCGTAAGCGCAACAAAAAAGCCACCTTACGATTTTCGCAAGGTGGCCATTGAGTGGAGGATAGGGGACTTGAACCCCTGACCTTCTGGCTGCCAGCCAGACGCTCTCCCAACTGAGCTAATCCCCCGAAGTCAAGTTGTTTTAGAAACCTATCACCAGGCTTGAGCAGTGTCAAGCGGGCGACAGCAGCAGAGTGGTTCAGAGAGAAAGATCGACCAATTCGCGGATTCCCTTGAGGATGCATTGTGAAGCGAGCACTGATTAATTTGCTAAAGTTCGGCGGTTCGGCCTTGATTCTGGCCGTGCTGTTTAACGGAACTCGCGATAGCCTGTACGACCTGCGCGACCAGCCCAAGAACTGGAGCCTGCTGGGCGCCGCGACCGCTGTGGCCCTGATTGCTGTCTGCCTGTCGTTCATTCGCTGGTACATGCTCGTGCGGGCCCTGGGGCTGCCGTTTCGCCTTCGCGACGCTTTTCGCCTCAGTTTTGTGGGCTATTTGTTCAATTTTGTATCGCTGGGCGCCGTGGGGGGGGATCTTTTCAAGGCGGTGTTTATTGCCCGCGAACAGCCCGGTCGCCGCGCCGAAGCGGTTGCCACGGTGTTTTTTGATCGTTTGATTGGGCTCTACACCCTGTTTTTGCTGGCCTCGGCCGCTGTGCTGTGCATGGGTTTGCTTTCCAGCCCCGTCCGCGAAATCCGCGTGATTTGCCAGGTTACGGTGGGGGGGACCATTGCCGGAACCATCGGCGTGATCCTGTTGCTCACCCCTGGCTGCTCGGGAGGGCGGCTGGCTCGCAGTCTTACCCGAATTCCCCGCGTGGGCCACATCGCCCATCGATTGCTGATGGCCGTGCGTATTTACAGCAGCAAAAAACTGGTGCTGCTAGCAGCCCTAAGTTTGAGCCTGCTGGTTCATTCACTGTTTGCCGTCTGCTTCTACCTCATCGCCTTGGGTTTGCCCGGCAATGCTCCCAGTCTGGCCGGCCACCTGTTGATTGTGCCGCTGGGAATGGTGGCGGGCGTGACGCCCCTGCCGTTGTCGGGCCTGGGCGCCACCGAAGCCGTGGTGGAGTTCTTGTACGTGCACCTGCCCAGTGTCCAGCCGATTTCCGCTGGGTCGGGCTTTATCGTTTGCCTGGCCTACCGTGCCATCACCATGCTGGTGGCCATTATTGGCGTGGTCTACTACGTGGCAAATCGGGCACTGATGGCCCAAACCCTGCGAGAAGCCGCCCGGCAGAGCGAAGCTCCGGCCCAATCAGTCATCACCGCGGCCACGCCCGCCAAAGAGCCGGTCGTAGAAGAAGGGCGTGAAGGGCGTCTGGAATCTCGCCGCGATCATGGCCTTTCGATCGCGGAGCGGTAACAAATATTTGCGATGACAGCCCCGCGGTTGCTCACCGGGGGGGAGAGGTTCTGTCTTTATGCGGCGGTGGGGCGACGACGGATGGCATCCCGCCGGCTCACGCCGCGTTTCGACCTGGCCGACATGAACTCGCGCAGCCGCTGGCCAGCCGGCGTTACCAACGCTTCCAGGTATTCGGCGGCCTCGTCGCGGCACAATCCCAAGCGGTAGATCACGCGGTGGGCCGCCTTGATTTCCTCGCGTTCGGCCAAGGTCAGCCCCGCACGAGACAGCCCCACGCGATTGACGCCTGCCACCACGCCGTCGCGATCGGTCATCAAGAAAGGAGGGACATCTTGGACGATCTTGGCCACGGCGCCGATCATGGCCAACTCGCCGATTCGCACAAACTGGTGAATGGCGGAATTGCCCGACACCACCGCGCGGTTGCCGACTTCCACATAGCCACCCAGCAGGGCGCCGCTCACCAGCGTGACATCGTCGCCCAATTCGCAGTTGTGGCCCACGTGGCTGTTGGTCATCAGCATGCAGCGGTTGCCCACCACGGTTACGGAGCCAGGCAGCGTGCCGCGGTGAATCGTCACGCCTTCGCGAATCACGCAATCCTCGCCGACGCGGCAGAAGCTTTCGTGGCCGTCGAACGCCCGGTCTTGGGGTTCGTCGCCAATGACAGCATGGGCATGAATGCGGGTGCCGGCGCCAATTTCGGTGGAGCCGAGGATGACCGCCGAGGCGCCGATGCGGCAATTGGCGCCAATCTGCACGGCCCCTTCGATCACCGCATGGGCGGCGATGCTCGCCGTGGGATGAATTCTTGCTTGAAGATCGATGATCGCGCTGGGATGGATCGTCATCGGAGTTGGCTTCCCTGCCGGGTTGAGTTTCCTGGCCTTCTTGGCCGGGACATTTGAATGAGAGACGGCGCCATCGGGTTGCGACGAGCAAACCCGGTGATCAAAGCGGGTGCCCCCCACAACGGGTTCAACAGCGGAGAACCACCGGTGCGGCAGGGTTTTTCCGCGCGGCGGCGTCAGCGCGCGACCGCTCTGGCAACTCGGCGTGGCAACGGAGCCCGGTGTGCCAGGCCAACACGCCTTGGCAGGCCCAAGAATCCCAACTGGCCACGCACCGCGGGGCCATGGAATCGGCAACCGCGCGAGCAGGCAAACATACGGGAAACAGCCCCTCGCCCAGGTCGCGATCAGGTGCACGATG
Source organism: uncultured Pirellulales bacterium (assembly GCA_964445985.1). GTDB lineage: Bacteria > Planctomycetota > Planctomycetia > Pirellulales > S012-138 > CAYUMU01. The sequence goes on from CAYUMU010000053.1 coordinate 10,109, forward strand.
ACCGAATGGACCCTGTTCGTCGTCGTAGGGGCGTTCGCAGCCCAACAGCACAAAGTCGAGATCGAATTCCGCGACTCCTTGGGCGGTGCTAGCGCCGAGAAAACATTCAGGGCAAGAACCGAACTCGTCGCCGTCGCAAACGGGGAAGGGCACATGGGCCATTGTGGCCGCCATCCACCAAATCAGTAGCTTGGGCACGAGCGAATTCATCCTGATCCGTTTCTCCTGCGGCAGTTCGTCGGATCATCGCCTGCCGGCAATATCCTGTCAATTCCAGTTGCCCTAACTGCCCGCCGCCGCGCTGCCATTCGCCCAAATCGGTGACACCATCGGCCGGGCCGTCTACATTGGTAGCAGTGGATCGTCGCCGGCGCCTCACGGGAAGGTAACCGATGGCCGCCGGAACCCCAGGGTGTGGAGCGCGCATTGACCGCCGCTACAATTTTCCCCCTGACTGCCTGCGGTTCACCAAAACTAGATTGGCAAGGTTTATCAGAAGGATGGGCTGCATGCGTTTCGCTGTCATCTGCGCGGCTTGGGCCTTGTTGTTCGTAGCGAACAACCCCATGGCGGACAGCCGCCGGGCTCACGCTGCCGAGCCAACCGAAGCGGTGGCCGACACCGCGGCCGACGATGAATTCTTCGAAAAACATGTTCGCCCTGTTCTGGCTGAGCGGTGCTTCAAATGCCATGGGCCGGAAAAGCAAGAAGGGGGCCTGCGCGTCGATAGCCGCGCGGCACTGCTGGCGGGTGGCGACACCGGGCCAGCCGTAGTTCCGGCCAACACGGCCGAAGGCTACCTGCTCGACGCCGTTCGCCACGGCGACCTTTACCAGATGCCGCCCGACGGCAAACTGCCCGCCGATCAAATCGCCGCCATGGAGCGCTGGGTCGAACGCGGCGCCAACTGGCCGGGGAGCAATGGTCAGCCCGTCATCGCAAAACACGAATTCAACCTGGCCGAGCGGGCCAGGCACTGGGCATTTCAGCCTGTGGCCAAAGTTAAGCCGCCGAGCGTGCGGCAACAGGACTGGCCCGCGGACGACGTGGATCGCTTCATCCTCGCCCCTCTGGAAGCGGCCAACATCGCGCCCAGCCCCCAGGCCGATCGGGCCACCTGGCTGCGTCGCGTATCTTACGACCTGATCGGGCTTCCTCCCACACCCCAGGAGCTTGCGGACTACTTGCAAGACACCTCTCCCGACGCCGCCCAGCGCGTCGTACACAGGCTGCTCAGCTCCCCGCATTTTGGCGAGCGCTGGGCGCGGCATTGGCTCGACCTGGTTCGCTACGCCGAGTCGCGAGGGCATGAGTTTGACTACGAGGCCCCCAATGTCTGGCAATATCGCGACTACTTGATTCGAGCCTTCAATGCCGATGTGCCCTATCGACGCTTCGTGCAAGAGCACGTGGCGGGAGATCTGTTGCCGCAACCGAGGTTGAACCCCGAACGGGGCTACAACGAATCGCCCCTGGGGACCGGCTTTTGGTATCTGGGCGAGTGGGTCCATTCGCCGGTCGATGTGCGCAAGGATGAAACCGAGCGTTTTGACAACATGCTCGACGTGTTCAGCAAAACCTTCCTGGGGCTCACCGTTGGTTGCGCTCGCTGTCACGATCACAAGTTCGACGCCATCACCCAGGCCGACTATTACGCCCTGGCCGGCTACTTGCAAAGCACCGCCTACCGGCAACTACGGTTTGAAACGGCCGATCAACAGCAATCGCTGCTAGAACAGCTCGATCGACTGAAGGCGGAACAGCAAAGCCTGTTCTTGCCCACGGTCTATTCGGAATTGACGGCAGGCGCGGAACGCGTGCCCGACTATCTGTTGGCTGCCTGGCAAGTAGCGAAGAACTCCCCCGGCGAGCAGTGGGCAGATGAGGATGAGACTACCCAACCGCGGCCCTTTGCCCCGGCGTTCCAGGCCAAAATTGAGGCAGCGGCCACCGAACGTGGCTTGAACGCCGACCAATTAGGACGCTGGGTTGCCTACCTGGCCAACACCACGAACCTGCGAAACTCGCCCTGGGCTGGTTGGGAATTGCCGCCGGCTCCAGCGACGAAGCCTTCGGCAGCAGCAAAACCGAGCCCCGTGCTGCCGCGTCCGCGGGGCGCGAATGTGGTTGTCGATTTCAGCGAAGCTGGCTCATCGGCGGCCTGGCGGCAAGATGGTTCCAGCTTTGCATACCAGGCCCCCGGCGATCTCGAACTTCAGCCAGGCGCCCCGGCCCTGGCGTCGGTCGCCCAGCGTGGTCACGTGGCGCGTCGTGCCGAAGCGCCCGATCTTCGCCTCAAGGCAGGCACCCAGCAGGACCCGGGTCGCATCTCGCACTGGAACCGGCCTGGACGCACGTTCCGCACCGGCAATTTCACCATCGAGCCCAGCGTGGTGTATTACCTGGTGGAAGGCGCCGGTCGCACGTACGCCGTGGTCGATTCGCATCGCGTGAACCAGGGACCGCTCCACGGAGCGTTTATCAAAGAGTGGGAAACCAAGAGCGGCCCGCAGTGGATTGCCCACGACCTCAGGGCCTATGCCGGCCATCGCGCCCACCTCGAATTCACGGCCATCGACGACAAGCCGCTGCGACTGTTCGAGGTGGTGCAGTCCGTGAGCCCTCCTTCCGCAAGCGACGCCGTGGCGATAGCCCCCTCGCCTTTTGCCAGTTCTCAAGTCGCGGCCGAATCGCCCGCGGCGCTCGAGCGCTGGTCCCAAGACGTGCGCAACGCACTAACCGCGGCCTTGGCGCCATGGAAGAACGGGCAAACCCAACCCCAGCACCCTGCCAAGGATCAGCAACAACTCCTCGCGTTATCAAATTGGATCCTCTCCCATCCGGAACTACTCGCCGATGCCGACGCCGTTTCTCGCTTGCAAACCCTCGCTCGCAAGCAGTCCGACCAGCGCCAGGCTTTGCTGGCCGGCCTGCCGCGGGAATCGGCCACGGCTCCGGTCATGTGGGAAGGCTTCCCCGAAGACGAAGAATTATTGATTCGCGGCAACCACCTCACGCCGCGCGGCCGCGTGCCGCGGCGGTTCTTGGAAGCCTTTGGCAGCCAACCGGCGCCGCAAACCGCGCATTCCAGCGGACGCCTGGAGTTGGCCGAACAACTGGTCGATCCCGCGCGGAACCCCACGATTGCCCGCGTGATGGTGAACCGGGTTTGGCATCACTTGTTTGGACGTGGCCTGGTGGCATCCACCGATAACTTTGGCGTGCTCGGCAACGAACCCACGCACCCCGAACTGCTCGATTACCTGGCCACCGAATTTGTCAACGACGGCTGGTCGCTCAAACGCCTCATCGCCCGGCTGGTGCTGACTCGCGCCTATGGCATGCAAAGCGGACCAACAGCAGCCGATGAGGTCGATCCGCAAAACCTGCTCTGGCATCGCATGCAGCTCCGTCGGCTCGAAGCCGAAACCATTCGCGACGCCATGCTGGCCGTGTCGGGCCGCCTCGATCCCACGCTGTATGGCGAAAGCGTGCCTGTGCATTTAACCCCCTTCATGCAAGGTCGAGGGCGGCCCGGCCAAAGCGGGCCACTCGACGGCGCCGGCCGGCGAAGCATCTACTTGGCCATCCGCCGCAACTTTCTCTCGCCGATGATGCTGGCCTTCGATCAGCCGATTCCCTTCACCAGCATGGGCCGCCGCAACGTGTCGAACGTGCCAGCCCAGGCGCTCATTCTCATGAACGACCCCTTTGTGATCGAACAGGCCAAGGTTTGGGCCGAGCGTTTGCTGCGCGAACCCGGCACAACCGACGACCGCATCGAGCTGCTCTACCAACAGGCATTCGCCCGCTCTCCCAGCGACACCGAAAAAACCGCGGCCCTCGGCTTTTTGGATCAACAAGGGACCGAGCTCGGCTTGCCAATCGCCGAGCGGCGCAACCACGTCCGAGCCTGGGCCGACCTCTGCCACGTGATCTTCAACGTGAAAGAGTTCGTGTTTGTGCCCTAGCAGGCGAAAACGCCTCGCGATGCCCTGTTCGCGCACGTCAGGCACTCCCCCCCGCGCCCAGCGCTAGAGCCCTCGGTGGACCTGCGCGGTAGAATACCCTCAAATCCAGTTTTCTAGATTCGCCCACCGTCTGCCCAAGCAAGGGGAGCCAGGCATTATGCGTCGCGCCGTGATTGTTGATTGTGCCCGAACTGCCGTGGGAAGGGCCCATGCCCAGCGGGGTGTGTTTCGCAATGTTCGTTCCGACGATCTGGCCACGGCGGTCATTCAGGCCCTGATCGAACGAACCGGCATCGATACGGCCGAAATTGAAGACGTGGTGCTCGGTAATACCCAGCAGCAACACGAGCAGGGGTTCAATGTCGCGCGCAACGTGGCCATCATGGCCGGCCTGCCCATGGCCACCGGCGGGGCCACCATCAATCGGCTCTGCGGTTCCAGCCTTCAGGCTCTCAATCAGGCCTCGCACGCCATCGCCGCCGGGGCAGAAGACGTGCAAATCGTGGGCGGCCTGGAGCACATGCACCATATTCCCATGGATGCCGATGTCGACATCAACCCCAAAATGCTGCATCGCACCAGCAAGGGCGCCCTGATGATGGGCTACACGGCCGAATTCCTCGCCCAAACCCAGGGCATCTCCCGCGAGCAGCAAGACGCCTTTGCCCTCCGCAGCCACCAGCGCGCCGCGGCAGCCACCGCCGCCGGCCAATTCAAACGCGAAATCGTCCCCGTTTGGGGGCACGACGAAGCCGGCCACCGCCTGCTGGTTACCGCCGACCAGTGCATCCGCCCCGATACCAGCCTGGAAGCCCTGGCAGCGCTCAAGCCGGCCTTTATGCCAGGACTAGGCACGGTTACGGCCGGCAATAGTTCGCCTCTCAACGACGGCGCGGCGGCGCTCCTGATCATGTCGGAAGACAAAGCCCGCGAGCTGGGATTAACGCCGCTGGCCCGCGTCATCGCCACCGCCGTGGTGGGCGTGGAACCCTCCGTGATGGGTACCGGCCCCGTGCCCGCCACGCAAAAGGTGCTCAAGCGAGCCGGCATGACCCTGGCCGACGTGGACCTGATCGAGCTCAACGAAGCCTTCGCCGCCCAAACCCTGGCCTGCGTGCAAATGCTCGAACTGGAAGAAGAAAAACTCAACGTCCGCGGCGGGGCCATCGCCATCGGTCATCCGCTGGGCGCCAGCGGAGCCCGCATCACCACCACCCTGATCAACAACATGCTCGATCGCAACGTCAGCATTGGCCTGGCAACCATGTGCATTGGCGTGGGGCAAGGCATCGCCACTCTGTTCGAACGCGTGTAATCGTGCGCTGGCCTCGCGAATGCACAATACCTGGCCGCCTCGGAGGGTTACCGATGAAACGCACTCCCCTGCCGTGCGTGCTAGGACTGGCGCTGATCGCGTTGACCTGGTTAACGGATCCCGATAGCGCATCAGCGCGCCCACCCCGGCAGGATGGCGACCTCCCCTCGCCCGAGGTCATGGCCCAGTGGCAACAGGCCGGCGCCGCGTTCGGCTGGCTCACGATCTCCCCTCGGGGAGAATGGCAGTTCCATCGTGAACGGCCTGCGGCAGATGGCATCCCTGCCTTTCGGTTCAGCAAGTTCCCCACTGGCAAGATACCCGCGCTGGCTGCCCCCGACGTTCCGTTTGGTCTGTCGCTCGGCAGTTCCACCACCGATACGGACCTTGAGGAACTGGCGGGGCTGAGCCAGTTACAAGCCCTGAATATTGAAGGCAACTATGCCTATGGTGTGACCGACGCCGGCCTGCGGACCCTGGCCCCCTTGAACCAGTTGCAGGCACTCTGCCTGGAACACACGGACCACACCGATGCGAGCATGAAAGATCTCGCCGCGCTGAAAGAATTGCGCACTCTGACACTTGGCCGCCTGGTCGACGGCGGGCTAAATAAACTGGCCGCCTTGAAACATTTAGAATCGCTGCACATCATCTCCGCTTCGGTCACCGATGCAGGCATGAAGGCCCTACCCCGCCTCAAGGCCTTGCGAAGCCTTACCATTTTGTCGAGCGGCGGCGGAGTGTCAGATACAGGGCTCGACGAGCTTGGCAAACTGACACAATTGCGCTCGCTCAGCCTTCGCCACACCACGCTGAAAGATAGACACCTCCAAGTGATCGGCGGGCTCAAACAACTAAACACGCTCGACCTCTTCTGGACCAATACCACCAACGCCGGCTTGCTAAAACTGGCCGGGCTGACCCGGTTGCGGTCACTCGATCTCGGCTGGAACCACCAGATCGGAAACGAGGGCCTCCAGGTCATCGCGGGGCTCAATCAATTGCGCGCTCTGTCATTAAAGGACACCCAGGTAGACGACGCCGGCCTGCGGCACTTGGCAAGGCTAAGGCGCCTGGAAACACTCAACCTCTCCGATACGCAGGTCACCGATCTAGGGTTGAAACACCTGGCGGGGCTCAAGCGGCTGCAATCGCTCACCGTCTCCCGCCGGGTCACCAACGCGGGCTTGAAAGAGTTAGCGGGCCTCAAGCGATTGCGGAGTTTGGAACTCACATTCTGCCCCATAACCGACGAGGGTCTGGCGGAATTAGCCGGCTTGAACCGGCTCCAGTACCTGCGCCTGTTCTGCACCAAAGTAACCGATGCGGGCCTCGCGCATCTGGCCGGCTTGCGTGAATTAGAAAAGCTCGATCTCTATGGAACGCTCGTCACCGGCGCTGGCTGCAAGCAGTTAGCCGGTCTGCCAAACTTGCACACCATCGAACTTCAAGGCGCCCCCGTCACCGACGACGGCTTGCGAGAACTGAAGAACCTGCGGTCGCTACAAACGCTAGGGCTTTGCGAAACCCAGGTCACGGGCGAGGGTCTGACACATCTGGCGGGGCTGCCCAGTCTGCGTTCATTGACCCTCAGTCGGTCTCCTGTCACACAACTGAAGGGCTTGGCGTCACTGGCCAGCCTGCGTTCGCTGCAGCTCGATGGCGCCAAGGTAACAGACTCGGAACTTGAGGAATTATCCGCGCTAACACAACTTGAGCACCTGAATCTGGCAAGCAATCCCATCACCAACGCGGGACTGCGAGAACTTACCGCACTGATCCACCTGCAGTCGTTAAACCTGGACCGCACATCGGTCACCGACGCCGGCATGGCAACGTTGACAAATTGCACAAGACTCCAATCGCTCAACTTGCCAGGGCGGATCACCGATGCCGCCATCGGCAAACTGCACAAAGCCCTGCCCACCACGGTCATCTTCGTCAGTCGTCCGCCGTTTACCATGTGAGCGCGTGCATTGCTTGAGGATGGCACGAAAAACAAAGTCGGCTTTCGCGGAGCGAAAGGCGACTATGCCCGAAAGCAGTAGCCGCCAATGACCGGGAAGGCGACCACCGGGAGCCTGGATTCGTGGGCTATTCGCTCGCGGCGGAGGACGTTTGGAGCGCGGCGCTCAATAAGCATCGCCCCCGCGTAAAAACAAATCGGCGCGGATCGTGGCCCCCCTCGGCCAAAAGGTCGGGCGCTCGCTCGTAGTACTCTGTAAGACGGCTATTTGCCCGTTCTCAAAGCGCCAAAATTCTCGCCAAGACTTGCTTCGCCCCCCCACTTTTTTTAGAAACACCTCTAATGGGTGGGGGCGAAGCTGGGGCGAGCAACAGGGACAATCGCGATGAGCATCGATTTTGTTTGCTCCGCCTGCGGCCATCATTTGCACGCTGGATCGGAGTCTGCCGGAAAGAGCGCCAAGTGCAAGAACTGTGGTTCCCCGGTTCGCATTCCGCTGTCGTCGGCCCCGCCGGCGCCGTCCGCCTCCAATGGTCCGCCGCCGGTGCCTTCGCCCGTGCTGGTCCCGGCGAGCGCGCCGCCGATTCCGCAACTGTCCGCGTCGACGAACCGCATGCCGGCGGCAACGCAAGCCCCGCCTCCTCCCGCCAAAAATCGCTGGTCCCACGGTCAGCCGAGCCCCCTGAGAGACATTCGCCCCATTCTTCCCCGTTGCGAAACCGGCGTTTGGTCCAAGATTCGCGCGTCCCGCGATCAAATCTTCGAGGCGTTTCAGCAATCGTGCCAGGCGGCGGCGGTCGAAGCCAAGGTGCTCAGGTCCGACGAGTTCGTGCATCCGGCCTGGGTCAAGTTCGAATGTTGGATTCCCCAGCAAGAACCATTGCTGACCGAGCGGGCCATGGTCCTGGTCACCTTCGAGCCCAAGCCCTTCCATCGTTACGAAATCGAGTATCAGGTCGAAATCGACAACCGCGGCTGCAAGAAAAAGTATGCTTCGCTCCTGGCGCTCGACCACGCAATCGCGGCAGGCATCGTTGGGCATTTGCTCCAAGGCAGCCCTTTGCCGCCGCTAAAGTCGTGGTGTGCGCGCCAATTTGTCTGGCAATTTTGGCGTCGCGGGAATAAGGTCGACGCCATCAAACAAGATTTGGCGCTGGTGGGAACCACCATGTTGATGGTGGCTGGCATCGCCACGGCGATGTTCGTCATTGGAGTGGTGTTGATCGGTCTGGCTGCCTTGATCTTCTACTTTCTCAATCGGCGTTACCGTTTGGTGCGAAACGCCGGCCGACCCGACGCCGAACCCAGATCCCTGCTCAGAGTCGATTCGTGGCAGACCGTGGTCGCCGGCATCGGCGATGCGGCCCACGAGTTGCGAGGCCGATTCCTGAAACGCATCAGCGAACTGGGCGCCCAGCACTTGCACCATCGCGTCGAACACATTTGGTACTGGTCGCAAGACGGCTTGGAAGAACGGGAGCAGATTATGCTCAAGCTCAACCGCGGCATCGTCTTTTGTCAGATCTATCAATACGATCAAGATCTCTATGTGGGCTGGGATGGGCATCTCAACCTGGGAATTTGGATGGAAAAGGCGATCGCGAGCGGGATCGATCGGCAGACGGGCCGCCTGGTGCAAATCAACTCCGTGGAGCAAGGCTATCAACGTGTCACCGAGTACGATATCACCGACTTGAGTTGCCTGATGGAACGCACCCACGCCAAGCTGACTGCCCTCGTGAAAGAACTGATGGAAGAACGAAAGATCGATCAAGAAGTCGACTTCCAGATCGTCCGCGGCGAACGTCAGGACCTGACCAAAGACCATTCCGAAAAGTCAGAGAAAAGCAAAGGCGGCCTCCTGAGCCGACTCAAACGCATCGGATAACATCCGGTCTTAAACTCCGGCATACGGTTCCCTCATTCCCGCGAACCCGTCATTCCCGCGAAGAGCCTCCCCTCGTGAAGACGGGGGCGAGAATCCAGTAAGCGGCGGAGTTGGCTTTCCAATTGAATCCGGCTTGAATGACAGTTCTAAATCGGGAAGTTATTTTTCGTCGCGCCCCAAGCGACGCGATCAGAGTCAGCTCTAAACTACATCATGAATCAAGGGGTTTTTCCTCAACGCCCATGGGCCCTCTGATCAAGTTCTCCAGTTGAGCGCTGCCCTTATGTATCTGGCCACTTTCGAATTGCAGTCCTGGCCGTTGTATCAGGCCTGCTGTAGCCTGCCGCCGCTGCCGCCCGTCGCGGATCAACTTCGAGACACCTGGTGGCAGCGCTACGCGCGGCAAATTTCCCTCGTGCGGTCCACGGCGGAGGGGCAGTGGGCCTTGCGCGTGACGCTCGATCAGGCGGGCCGTCTCCATCGAGTTTTTGTCGCCACCTCTCCCCACGAAGCGCGGCTCAGAAAAGGCCTGGCGGCGTTCACGGCCCTGGAAGGCGTGATTGCGGGTTCAATTTCGATTCCGATGGAGCGCGCCGAGCACGACATCCTGCTCGATCAATTCCCGGCATGGCAATGCAGGATTGAAGGCAATGGATATCGCCTTCCCCCCGTGTGGTTTGCCTGCGATTTTCGAGTGGCGCCCTTCCTTGACAAATTACTGAGCGAGGCCGACGCGTTGGGGTATCGCTTTGGCTATCAACTGCACGTTTGCCAGACGGCCGTTCATCGGGCCGACGTGGCGGCCGCGCGCAAGAACGCGTTGCAACTCCGCGGCCATCCCGGCGTCAACGGTGAGTTGCTTGAATTGCAGGACCGGCTCGCAATGAACCTGGCCACGGCCACCGCGAGTGTCGAAGAGTACGTCGGCACAGAAACTCCAGCGGCCGCCGCCTGGCTGCAATCGGCCCTGCGGCGGGAATTTCAGCACGCCTATGGCCGGCTCGGCTTCCAGTCGCCTTCGTTCGAACCGCGGGCGAATGAGTACGATGACTTGTTGGCCGTGGCCCTGCATTCCAACGCCTTTGCGGAATACCAACTGGACGAAATTTGCGGGGCAGCGGTCGATGATGCGAGTGCCGCGAAGCTGCTGGCCTGGCGGCCTGCCGACGACCTGGCAGCGCGCTGCGCGCAACGGCTCGCGCCGCCACTCCCGCCCATCGTCATTTCCACGCCCAACCTGACGCCGGTTACGCCCCTCGTCGAGGTGGAACTCCCCGCGCCTTACACAGGCAGCGAACCGTTTGTGTTTATCAGCTACAAGCGTGGGGACGAACCGCGTTTCGCCCCCATCCTCCACCAGATGATCGCGCTGGGGTTCAACCTGTGGTACGACCGCGGCATCCCCGGCGGCTCCGAATGGGACGCCACGCTGGAAGAGCGGATTACCCACTGCCACTTTGTGTTGCTCTTCGTGAGCGAATCGGCCATCAACTCCAAGTACGTTCGCCGCGAAGTCAAGTTTGCCGACGCCCTGAACAAGCCCATCCTGAGCGTCGTGCTCGAAGAGACCAGGCTGTCGGGCGGCATGAATATGCTGCTCACCCAATACCAAATGCTCAACGGCGGATCGCCCGACTTTGAACGTCAACTCCGCGACGCGGCCCAATTCATCACCCGCCTGGCCGACCAAAGCAGCTCGGAGTTGGGTGGGTACTGACAAGGAACATGCAGGGGGCCATTGACAGTTCTAAATCGGGAAGTTATTTTTCGTCGCGCCTTAACGCGGGTAAACCGCAAACGGACGCTGAGGCATTAAAGTTCTCCGCGGCTCGCAGAGATGTTAACGAGCAAGAAACTAAACCATATTCAAGGCGTGCTAATTTGACGGTTGCGCCGCAAATGTCCGGAAGGCGACCATCGGAGGACGTTGGGCGCGCGGCGTTCAATAAGCATCGCCGCGCGGCCGGCTATTGCACCAGCCCCTTGGTCAGCGTCAAGAAGGCCGTTTCCAGGTTGATTTCTTCTTCGCGGAACAGCGTGAGTTTGAAGCCGGCGGCGATCAGCGAGGATGGCAAGTCGCTGTAATCTTCAATGCCCTTTTGGAGCGTGACCAGCAGTTGCCGATTCTTGATGTCCACGCTTTCGACGATGTCTTGCTGTTCCAACAGCTTGGCGGCCGCTTCATCGTTGCCCGTCACGGCCACGTGCAGCACCGTTTGCTGGCGGACCTGCTTCATCACGTCGGCCACGCTGGCGTTTACCTCGAGCACGCCCTTCTCGATGATGCCGATCTTGTTGCACACATCGGCCAGCTCGGGCAGGATGTGGCTCGACACCATGATGGTTTTGCCCATTTCGCCCAACCGCTTGATCAGGCGGCGAATTTCGATCCGCGCCCGCGGATCGAGACCGCTCGCCGGTTCATCGAGCAGCAGCACTTCGGGGTCGTGCAGCAGCACGCGGGCCAGACCCAGCCGCTGCGTTTGGCCGCGGGAGAGCGTGCTCGCAAAGGCGTCGCGTTTGAAATCCAGATCGACCAGTTGCAGCACTTCGTCGCACCGCTTGCGGCGATCGGCGCCATCGATCCGGTAGGCGGCCGCGAAGAATTCCAGGTACTCGGTCACCTTCATGTCGTCGTACACGCCGAAGAAGTCGGGCATGTAACCGATGATGCGGCGAATTTCTTTGGGTCCGGTATAGATGGAATACCCGCCCACATAGGCCTCGCCGTAGGTGGGTTGAAGCAGCGTGGCCAGCATCCGCATGGTGGTGGTCTTGCCGGCGCCATTGGGTCCGATGAACCCGAACACGTCTCCCTTTTCGAGGTTCAGATTCAAGTCGCGCACGGCGTAGGTATCGCCATAGCTGCGGGTCAGGCCAATGGTCTCAATCACGCGAACGAACCCTTCGACAGAACAGCGGTCGCCATGGGGGGGGAGGTGGTTGCCGCCCTACGTTGCCAATCTAAGCGGGCGCCAACTGTCGGCTTTGTACCTGCTTTACGCTCGCATAGGCCGTTCGGGTCTTCAAACAGTTTCGCCGAAAGACTTCGGGACGCGGCACCCCGGCCAGTTGGAAGACTTCCACCGGCCCGCGGCGAAAAATCAGGTCGCCCGCCGGATACCACTCCTGGCCCGGCCGAACCATCACCTCAATGCTATCGAAATCGTCCAGGCTGATGGACTTGTCGATGGTGGCGGTCAGCCAGGCATGCACGATCAGGCGGCGGTTGGTCAACCGATACCGCCGGCTCACGCCGGGCATCAGCATGAAAAAGAAGATGGGGAGCGCGAGGGGAATGCACATCAGGGCCAGTACTTTGCCCAAGGTGAAAAAGCCGAAGCCCACCTTGCTTCCGCTCAAGCGACCGATCAACCGGCCCATGCCGGTTGCCGCGATCGAAGGCCACACCGTCATCACGGTGACTTCGCCTAATTCCGGCGGAGCAACCCCCGAAATCGCCTGACTCATTCCACGTCCCCTTTCGAGCGGAAATCTTCGCACCGTCTTGCCTTGCCACCAGTGGGGGGCCGGACTCGCTCAGATTTTGCCATGATTTCCCATATCGCTGCCCGCTCCCCGGTAGTGGGGGAATAAACGAACCGCGATCCAACGATCCAAAAATTACCAGGGCGAGGCGCCGAAAGCTAGTACGAGACGAGAGAAGGGAGCGAAGATGCCTCTCTCCCGCCGGGCATGCCAAGGGGTCGACGGGGAAGGTAGCCCCCCGGATGCGAGAATTGCATAAAATGTCTGCGCCTCCGCATGCTCCGAATCGGCATCCTAAATTGGAAGCAAGGTTTTTGTTACACGCGATCCGCAACCCCAGACGATGAACAGCCTAAGACGCTAAATCATATTGCCTGAACAGTTTGGCGGTTGCCGCGGGCTGCCAGGCCGGGAATCCGGCGCCAGGCCGGTAAGGCGCCCCCTTCCGCTGGGTGGAATAAAATAGGTAAGAAAACGAGAGTGCCCCTTTTGCCCCGGCCCGCAAAGTCGTCACAATACGTAGAAGGTCGCGCTTCAATCACTTAGCCCGCTGGTCCTGTGCCGCCGTTTGGGAAGGCGGTTGGAAGCACCGCTGGTCCTTTTCAGAAGTACTGCACTGGAGCAAGGTTCGTGAACGAGCAGATCAAGAATGTCGTTGTGCTGGGCGGGGGAACCGCCGGCTGGATGACGGCGTGCTACCTGGCCAAGTACCTCCAGGGAAACGCTCGAATCACCCTCATGGAAGCCCCCGCGATCGGCCGGATTGGCGTGGGCGAGGCCACGGTTCCCAATCTGCAGCGCGTGTTCTTCGACTACCTGGGCATCGACGAGTTCGATTGGATGCGGGAGTGCAACGCCAGCTTCAAAACGGCGGTGCGGTTCGTGAATTGGCGCACGCCTGGGCCGGGCGTACGTTCGCCGCGCTCGATTGGCTGCGCGCCCGACCACTTCTATCACCCGTTTGGCATCTTGCCCACGGTCGATCAGATTCCGCTGTCGCATTACTGGTTCCGCAAGAAATACCAGGAACGGACCAACGAGGCGTTTGACTACGCCTGCTTTACCGAGCCGCCGTTCATGGACGCCCGCAAGGCCCCCCGCTGGCTCGATGGCCGTTCGGCGACGCGCTACGCCTGGCATTTCGACGCCCACCTGGTGGCCGACTTCCTCCGCCGGCACGCCACCACCAAGCTGGGCGTGGTGCATGTGCAAGACGAGCTGGATCACACGGTGCTCGACGACCGCGGCTACATTCAAACGCTGAAAACCAAGTCGGGCCGAGAACTCTCGGGCGATTTGTTCATCGACTGCTCCGGCTTTCGCTCGCTGCTGATCAACAAGGCCCTGGGCGAGCCCTTTATCGATATGAGCGACCACCTGCTGTGCGACAGCGCGGTGGCCTCGGCGGTTCCGCACGACGACGAACGCCACGGCATCGAGCCCTACACCTCGTCGATCGCCATGGAGTCGGGCTGGACCTGGAAAATCCCCATGCTGTCGCGGTTTGGCTCCGGCTACGTGTACTCCAGCAAGTTCTCCAGCGAAGACAAAGCCGTGCAAGATTTTTGCCGGCTGTGGGGGCTCGATCCCGACAGGCAGCCGCTCAACCGCATTCGGTTTCGCGTGGGCCGCAACCGCAAAACCTGGGTGAAGAACTGCGTAAGCATCGGGCTTTCGAGCTGCTTCTTGGAGCCGCTGGAATCGACCGGCATCTACTTCATTTACGCGGCCATTTACCAGCTGGCGAAACACTTCCCCGATAAGAGCTTCAACCCGGTCTTGATCGATCGCTTCAATCACGAGATCGAGACCATGTTCGACGACACCCGCGATTTTATTCAATCGCACTTCCGCATTTCGCCGCGTGTCGATACGCCGTTCTGGAAAGCCAACAAAGACCTGTATGTGACCGACAACCTGCGCGAGAAGATGGCGATCTACAAGTCGGGCTTGCCGGTGAATCAGCCCACCTCCGATGAAAGCACCTATTACGGCAACTTCGACGCGGAGTTTCGCAACTTCTGGACGAATGGCAGTTACTACTGCATTTACGCCGGGCTGAACTACCTGCCCGACCAACCCCTGCCGGCCCTGGCGTTCAAGCCATCGTCGGTTTCGTCGGCGGAAGGGGTATTCGCCGAGGTGAAGCAGCGGCAGAAGCTGCTGGTGGACACCTTGCCGACCACCTACGAGTTTTTGAAGGTGCTGCACGGCAAGGGACGCAACCAGATGGCGACGGTCCAGTAGGCCAGCCGGTCGCCGACCGCGGCCTGATTCGTGGCTTGGCCGCCCTCCGCCAAGAGTGCGTGAGGATTTGGGCTGGGGTTGGGTTCGGCTGTTGTTGTAACGGCGGCGCGGATTCATGGGCGGGACGGCCATGCCACGGCGAGAGTAGCCGTGATTTCTTCCACCGCCAGGCGAAGCGAGGCGGCCGCCATTTGAAAATTGGTGTGGGTGGAGACCTCGGGCTGGATTTCGATAAACAGCTCGGTGGCCTTACGGAGCTTGGAGAGCTTTTTGGCTGCCTGCTTGAGATAGGCAGCCGGGTCGCCGGCGGCTAGCGGCCCACCCAACGCCAGGCAATAGTCGTACAGGGCGCGATGGACTTCGCACAATTCTTCGTCGTCTGCCGCTTCGTCGGAATGCTTGAGAAACGTGCGCACCATCCAGACATGGCTGAGAAGGCCATCGATGCGGCGCATGGCGTCGGCGGGTTCAAGCAAGGTAGACATGGGACGCTGGCGATTGGAGGTCGCGAAGTAGCCGAAGGATCAAGTTTTACGGCGATCGAATCCGCCGACGAGCGTGGCTGCCAGCAAAAAAACTGGGGGCAGGTTGTCAAGCGTGACGATCACGATGATCGGCGCTTGATTTCGACAACCTGACCCCAGCCACCCGCCGCGGAGGGCTGCGTACCCTTTACTTGAGTTTGGCGCGGAAGGGCGAGGCGGGCAGGCCTTCTTTGTTGGAAAGGTTGGGTTCCGCCGTTTGGTCCCAGGCGTAGCGCACGGCCTGCGGCGACTTCACCTCGGCGGCGCTCACCACCACGGTGTCTCCGTCGATCTTGGCCGTGGCTTTCACGAACGTGCCGTCTTCGCCGGCCACTTCAAACCACGAGAGCGGCTGGCTGTCGCGCGTGACCAGTCCACTGCCGGCGTGCTTGAACGAGACGCGGAGGGCGTTGCCTTCGGCCTGGACCGAATCAAACAGCGGGCCGGAGTATACGATTCCTTCTTTGCCGTAGGTGTCGGCCAAGGCCCAAAGGGCGAGCCGCTTGCCGACGTCTTGCTTGTTCGCGGGGTGAATGTTTTTGATGTTGCCGATATCGACCGTAACCGCCATGCCGGTATGGGGAATGGAGAGCGCCGCCGTTTGGGCTTCCCAAATGGCAGCCAACCGCGTGGGGTCGCCGCCGTAGGTGTAGGGCGCCAACTGCACAAAGTAGAAGGGGAGGTCTTCGCGTTTCCAGACTTCGCGCCAGCCGGCGATGAGGGCCTTCATTTTTTCGAAGTACAGCATGCCTTCGCCGTTGTTCGATTCGCCCTGATACCAGATGGCGCCGCAGATGCCGTAGGGCACCAGCGGATGAATCATGCCGTTGTACAGGGCCAGCGGCGTTTGGTGGTTGACCTTGCCAGACTGATCCTTGCTGGGGAATTTTTCGAGATTGCTGGAAATGTCCTTCAGGGCTTCGACGGCTTTGAAACCGGCAGGCGGCGTCCAAGGCTCGATGCGCGTGCCGCCCCAGTTGGAGCCGATCAGGCCGATGGGCACGTTGAGCTCTTTCCGCAACTCACGGCCAAAGTAATAGCCCACGGCGGTAAAACGGGCCACGGTTTGCGGCGAGCAGAGTTCCCACGGCCCAGCGGCGACGTCGGACTGGGGTTTATCGGCCGGCGCGTGCGGAATCTTGATGTGTCGAATCTGGGGGTGCTTCGCGGCCGCGATCTCTTCTTTGGCGTTGTCCGACGAAGCGACAACCCATTCCATATTGGATTGGCCGGAGCAGAGCCAGACTTCGCCGATGAGCACGTCTTCAAATTTCTTTTCGCTGCTGCCACTTACGGTCAATTGCAGAGGGCCGCCTCCGGCTTTTTGAGCGGGAAGCTCCACCAGCCACTTGCCGTCGCTGCCCGCTTTGGCCTTGGCGGCGGCTTCGCCCAAGGTAACGGTAACTTCGGCGCCGGGCGAATCCCAACCCCACACGGGGATCGGCATCTCGCGTTGCAGCACCATGTGGCTGCCAAAAATGGCCGGCATTTTCAGTTCGGCCTGGGCGGCCGAACTCAGCGCCAGGACGGCTACCGCGGCCCACACGCCGCCAAAGGTTCGTCGTTTCATCAAAGCAAACTCCTCAATCGATTCAATTATTGTTAGTTTCTTGCTCGTTAACATCTCTGCAAGCTGCGGAGAACTTGAATGCCTCTGCGGTCGTTTGCGGTTTACCCGCGTTAAGGAAGGCGGGAAGAGGGGGCGCGAAATCGGCGACCTCGCCCACAGGGTGGCGACTTCGGCGGTAAAACTCCCTGCTAGCTCCCTACAATAACCGCCCGCGGGGGCCAATTCCACTAAACGAAAAAAGCCCCCGGCAACGCGGTTGCGCTGCCGGGGGCCGGGAAGTTTGGCGCGGCCTTGCCGTGAGACACGGCGCTGCGAAGCCGGTTTCAATTGGTGGATCGCATCCGCTGCATCACCCCCACCCTGCGCTGATAAAAAACGGTTTTTTTGGCAACCCGACGCGGTTAGCGAGGGAGTTCGTGGGATTCCCTCGCTAATGACTTTCCTGCTCCCTTCTCCCCCGGTACTCCGGGGGAGAAGGGCTGGGGGGGCGGGCGTTTGAGATTGCCTACCCAACTTCGCTTCCAAGGCCCCCGACCCCTCTCCCCGGAAATACCGGGGAGAGGGGAGAAAAAGGGTTTCGCGCCCGCTGCTTTCCACGCGAAAGGGACACACCTAGAATCCGTTAGAGTCAGGAGATTCTAATTACTTCACGGTGAGCTCCACGCTATTGGAGTGGCTGTTGAACTCGGGGGCGTACATGCACTCAATGCTGGCCAGGCCCGACTGGTACTGGCCGCGGTGGACGACCCAGGTGGAATACTCAAAGACGTAGGTGCCCTTGGGGAGGTAGTCGATAAAGAAGTGGCTGGCCGTATCGCGGGTGGACTGGTAGTAGGCCAGGCCGTCGCGGAAGTTGTACCTGGAGAGCACATCGACCGGCTCGGTGCCGCTGCCGCGTTGATCTTTGAGATGGACGTATTCCATGTCGCGATCGACGCGGATTTCCACCCGCACCACCAGTTCATCGCCCACTTCGAGAGCGCCTGCCACTGGCTTGAGTTGCGGGCCGGCGGGCGTGTGGATTTTGGTGTAGAGCGATTTGACGAGCTTGAGCGGCGTGCCATCGTAGCTGGGCACGTTGGCCACGTCTTCAAAGTATTGCCAGTGGACGCCACCCCAGGCAACGCCGCGGTCGGTCTTCTTGACGGTAATCTGGCCCATGCTGGGCTTGACTTCAGCGCCCGAGAACCGCTGGGTGTAGAAGCCGGTTCCGGCTTCCACATTTTCGGGCTCAATGGTGGTGTCGCCGAGTTGCACGGTGACCAGTTCGTCGGAGGCGAGCAGATCGAGGCCGCCGCGGAGCAGCAAGGCATAGACGGCGTCGGCCGTGGCCTTGGTGGTTTTCCAGTCTTGGGTTTGCTTTTGCTTGAGCAGCCAGACCTTGCAGTTCTCGACCATTTCGTCGTCGTGGGCCACTTCCTCGAAGGCTTCGATCATGAGGGCCTGGGTTTCGATGGGAGCCCGGAACCACCACCACGAGAGTTCCAAATCTCGCCAGAACGTGCCGAGTTCTTCGTCGGTTACCGAACGCTCGCGGAGCGATTTGATGATCGCCCCGGCGGTGTCTTTGTCGCCGAAGCGATTGAGGGCGATGGTGAGGTGACCTTGCGACTGGCGGATGCCAAGCTGGAGCCAGTACTTCTTGGCCTGACCTTGGAAATAGCTCACGGCTTCTTTGTGCTTGTCGCCAATGGGGCGGTCTGTCAAGAAGAAGCTGCGGCCATAGAGATAGAGGGCAACCGTGCTGGTGAGATGATTTTCATCGGGCTTGCCGGCTTTGAGAATCTGACGGTAGGTCTTGTCGATCCAATCGTCCAACCGTTCGAGCGCTTTGAGCGCCGGGGCCACGTCGGCGGTGGCGCCCAAATGCCGCAGGCGTCCGTAGCCGGTGGTAATGTAGAGCGTGATGAAATCATTGGCCGGGCCGCCGGGGAACCAGGGCCAGGCGCCATCGGGGTATTGCTGTTCGGCCAACTGCTGGGCCGCGCGGGCGAGCTCGGCGTTGAGCCGGTTTTCGTCGAACAGCACGGCCACGTTGCGGCGGGCCTGGCTTTCATTTTGGGCCTGACGCAGCCAGGGCGTTTCTTCAATCATGACCGACTTGAGGTCTTGATTCTTGAGCAGCGGGCTATCGAGGGCGGGCGTATTGCGCCATTGCTCGAAGATGCGGCGAATTTTGGGGTCGGACTTGACGATATGCTGGCCCAGCGAGTTGGCATACATGCGGTTGAAGGTTTGCTCGCTGCACTGATGGGGGAATTCCATCAAGTAAGGGAGCGCCAGCACCGCGTACCACGAGGGGTTGGAGGCCATTTGCACGGTGAGCGACTCGTGCTCCAGCGAGTCGGAATCGCCCGAGGAGAGCAAATGCTTGAAAGTAAAGCTTCTGGTTTCCGGGCCGCGAATCGGCAACTGCATCGATTCGGTAACCAGGATGCGGCGCGGCAGCACCGGCAAGAATCCTTCTTCGCCGTCGGAGAGCTTGCCGGTGGAGCCCACGGCTTTATAGACCAAAAAGCCCAAGCGGTCGGGCACGGTCAGCTTCCAAGCGTAGCTGCGGGATTCACCGGCGGGCACGTCGAAAGCCTGATCGGTGGTTTCGAGGCCGAGCTTGCTGTTGACGTC
Source organism: uncultured Pirellulales bacterium (assembly GCA_964445985.1). Classification (GTDB taxonomy): domain Bacteria; phylum Planctomycetota; class Planctomycetia; order Pirellulales; family S012-138; genus CAYUMU01. The sequence continues at coordinate 29,704 of CAYUMU010000053.1, forward strand.
GTGATTGGTGCGGGCGTCGGCGAAGGAGAGTCGGACCGAGCCTTGCTGCGGCCGGGGCGAGCGGTTGGTGACCTTGACGGTAAACTCCAGCACGTCGCCCTCGCGGACAAACCGCGGCGGGTTGGGCTGAATCATGAGGTCTTTGGAGGTGACCGCCGTGTCTTCGAGGTAGCCCGAGCGAAGCTGGGCATCGTGGGCAAAGCCCATGAACTTCCACTCGGTGAGGGCCTCGGGCATGGTGAACTCCATCCGCACTTCGCCCTTGGTGGTGGAGACCAGGTGGGGGAAGAAGAACGCGGTTTCGGCCAGATTTTGGCGGGCGGAAACCTGGCTGAGGTCGGGGCCGCCTTGGCCTCCTTGGCCGCCGAGGCCTGGCTTATCGGCTTGCGACTTGCGCGTGGCCGATTCGCCCTTTTCCAATTGATCCACGCCGGCCAACTTGGCGGCGTCGCGATCCATCAAGCCGCTTTGCAATTCGTTTTCGGCCGGCGCCATGGCCGCCCTGGGGGGGGCGCCGGGCATCGCCCCAAAACCGTTCTTATTTCCGCGCAGCCATTGGAAATTGTATAGATTGGCAATAATCTCGGCCGGCAGACTGCGATAGCGAATCTCCACGCTTTGATAGTTGCTACGAAAACTACCAAAGAGCTGATTGAAGTACTTTTCTTGATTCTCAAACCGTGAATAGAGATTGGTCTGATCCTGACGGAACACTCCCAGGGTTTGCAACCAGCGATGGGGCAAGTAGGCATCGAGCGAGGCGTCGTAGAGCGTGGCCACCATTTCGGCCACGGCGCCCTCGGCATCGGGACCGGTGATCACGGCCGTCCAGGTTTCTTTCTGGCCCGGCATGAGCTTGGAGATGAAGCGCTCCCACTTGATGGCCAAGCGTTTGTTACTCCAGGGCACATCGACATGCCGCGATTGAATGTAGGCCCGGTTTTCGCGAACCATGGTGACCCGCACGGTAAATCCACCGCGCAGTTCTTCGGTGACCGGGTGGGTGATTTTGACTTGGGTGGCGCCGGGGCCGGTCCAGAACGATTTGACCACTTGCCTGCGGTGCTCGATTTCGACGAAAGCCTGGGCTTTTTCGTAACCGCTTCCCCACACGGCCGTGAAGTCTTCGCCCGGTTCGAGGCTCCACTTGGGGGCCGCGAAGAAGAACGGAACCTTGATGGCGAATTGATCCGCCGCGGGATCGATGACTTTGAGCTGCAAGCGGGCGGTGACGGGCTTGCCGAGGCGATCTTGCGTTTCGGCCACTGCCTGGTAGGCGCCCGCCTTCAACTCGAACGATAGGTTTTCGATGCCCGTTTCGCCGGTGGCGAACGCTTTTTCGGCGACGACTTCGCCCAGCGGCCAGTTGGCCGGGTCGCTCATGTCGGGCGAGATTTCGCGACCATCGGCAGCCGTGGGCCGCGGTCGATTGCGACCTTGGAGATCGGGCCGCTGAACTTGGGCGGGGGGTTGCAGGCGATGGATGCGAAGTTTGCCTTCCGCGGCACCGGGCTCGCTATCGAGCGATTGCGTGTGGATGGTAATCTTGACCGGCTCGCCAGCCGTTTGCCAATCTTCGGCGGAGAGCGAAGCCTGGAGGGCCGTGTAGCCGGCGCTGACCGACCTTTGGGCCGAGCGCGTTTCGCCCGCGTTGTCGGTGACGTCGGCGGAAACCGCGAAGGTAAAGACCGGCTCGCTGTTCTCGCTGACGGTGAGGTCGGGCTCGGCCGTGAAGGTGACGGTGAACTTGCCCTCGCGATCGGTGGTGGCGGTGCCGTTGGCGATTTCGGCCGAGTTGCCTTGCGGGCGGGGCCAAGGGCGATACCAATACCACCAGGCGGGGAAGCGCACATTGCGGACCACGCGCCAGCGGACTTTGGCGCCGTCGATGGCGGCCCCGGTATAAGCGGTGGCTTTGCCCGTGAGGGTGACTTCTTCACCCAACCGCGGCGCTGCTTGGGCCGGGTCGAACTCCACCTGGAACTTGGGGCGTTTGTATTCTTCCACGGCAAACTGGGTGGCGCCGTTGGGTTGGCCATCGACGCGAATCTGCATGCGGCCCAGCAAGCGATCGCTGGGAGCCGTAAAGCTGCCGTTGAAGGCGCCATAGTCGTTGGTTTGGTGTTTCTGGCGGGTGATTTCCTTGCCGTTGGGGTCGGCGAACACCACCGTGAGCGATCGCTTGGGAAGTACGCCATATTGATTGGCGTGTTGGTCGACTCGAAAGCTTAGGCCTTTGTATTGAATGGTTTGGCCTGGGCGGTATAAAGCCCGATCGGTGAAAAAGATGGTGCGCTCGTCGGCCACGACATTCTGACTGTACTGATATAGATAGTAATCGTTCGCGCTAACAATCTGATCATTCTGATGGCGAATCGAGACGGTCAGTTGCTGCTGCTGTTTGGCATCGCCCGCTACCTGGAAGAGGCCGTTTTCGTCGGTTGTGGCGACGGGGCCCTTGGACCAGATGTTGCCCCGGTTCTGGTGAGCCCAGACTTGCACCTGAGCGCCCTTGATGGGGGCGCCGGTGGTGGCGTTGGTGACCATTCCGCCGAACCTGGCCGTGCCATTTTCTTGCCGGGTAATCAGAGCGAGGTCGCTTACCCAGAAATCGGTGTACTGCACAACATTGTTGTCGGAGCCAAACTTTTCGTCGTGGCTGGCGATCAGGTAATAGTAGCCGGGCTTGAGGCCCTCGACGGCCTTGAGTTCTTCGGTACGCTGTTGATAGTCCGCGGTTGCTGGCAGATCGGCCGACCAGGTTTTGATGGGATCTTTCGCCAGCAGTTCTTTACGGTCGTTCTCGTCCAACCACTCGGGCCGGCGGCGGCGCTGTTGCAGCCGCTGTTCCCAGTCGGCCGCCACCACGCGGAAATGGAGCCGCGTAATGTTGCGATAATTGACGTTGATGGCAGGCAGCGGATCATTCCAAACCCGTTCGGTGGTGAGTTGAAAGCTCTTGGCTTCGATCTGAGCGACCAGGTTGTGGCATTGCTTTCCACCGAAACTGTTGGGATGGAGGTTTTTGCCCTGCAGGGCCAGGTCGCGCGCTTCGACCAGCTTGTTTTGCCCACGCAGCACGCTGGCCCAATGGAAGTAGGCCAGGCTGGCGAGATCGTGGTCGCGATGTTCGGTGGCAAACCGTTTGAGGGCCGCAACGTAGAGCGTGTTCTTTTCTTCGCCGACGGCATGGTTACTACCGAATACCAGCCGATCCAGATCGGCGGCGACCCGCGCCGAGGCATTCTTATCGTCGGCGTGAAACCTGAGCAGGTCTTGATAGAGAATAATGGCTTTGGCGATCCGCGAACTGGTTTTGTCCTTGAGATTCCAGGCCAAGAACTGTTCCACCGTGCCGAAGATGGGGCTGCTGGCTTCGACCACGAAGGCATCTTGCGGCTGAACCAGGGTGGCTTCGCCCGAGGTGTAGAATGCCAGGGCGTCGTGGACGAGAAAATCGTACAAGGTGGGGCGGTAAGCGTCGGGCATGGTGCCGGGGACCAGCAGGGCGTCGAAGTCGGCAATCGGCGTTTGCTTGAGTTCTTTGGCGTGGGAGAGGGCCGTTTGGAACTGCTGATCGACTTCGTTTAGAATTCGGGACAGCGACCAGGCCGTGACATCGTCGCCGGGGGCGGTCGTGGTTTCGGTTCGCTGGGCGATTCGCCAGCGATTCTGCTGGAAGTAGTGCCAGTACCAGTGAGCCAAGATGGCGTGCATCACCGGCTTCATGGGTGCGGGCGCGGCCTCGATGGCTTCGCGCATGCGGGTGATTTTTTCTTCGGGCTTGTTGCCCTGGATGTTGCCTTCGAGACCGATCTTGAGCCCGACGGCGCGAATGGCCTCGGCCCAGGCTTTGTCTTTTTTGGTGGCGACGATGATCGGATCGATCTTTTCGATGGCCGTTTTGGGGAGGCCTTTATCGATGGCTTCTTGGACTTGTTTCCACTGGTCGGAACGAGGCCCCTGGGGGGGTTGAGCTGCCAGGGCAACGAGACTCATAACGAAGACCAATCCCAACACGAGCAAACGGCGCACAGCAATTCTCCACAGAAGATTGGACGTTTGGTTGCCGGGCGTTTTGTGCCGGAACCAATCCATTGGTGTTGATTTTCAAGGTAACCGAAGTTTGTGGACGCCTGTCCCTGACATTCAGACGCAGCTTTCGCGGGGCAAGTTCCACGAAACTTTTGCGGGAGCGAAGTGGAGCGGCCGCGGAACCGGGCAGACGCCGCGATTCTGGGCTTTAACTACAATAAGCACCGCCATTTAACGATCAATGCCCCCCCTGCGGCGACGGGAGGGGTTTTGTTGAGCGGGCGGCAAAAATCAGCGTCGACTCGGCTTTCCTTTCGACGGCCGTAGCTGATAAAGTGTCAGGTAGGTCAACGACTTGGGAGAGCAGCCGATATGCGTAGCGTGATGGCATGGGCGGGCGCGATCGCGGTGGCGTGGCACACCGTGCTGGGCTGCTGCGCGCACCATAGCCACGATCACGGCGAAATGCATGCCGCCGAGCAACTCCCCACGAGGGGTTGTGCCCATGGACACGGTTTGCACTCTCATGGCTCTCCGGCCCCAACGGACCTGGCCGCCGATGTGACTTCCCCTGGCCGGCAGGCTTTGCCCTGGGGCGATGAGCCCCGGGGCTCCACGCCCGGCGGGGATTGCAATGAGCAAAACTGCGTGTTCGCAGCTCCCGGCCCCTTGATGGCCGCCGATTGGCTGGATCGGGACTTACCCTGTTGGGAAGGCTTGCCAGCGGTGGCGACGGGCATGCTAAACGTGGCAGTGGCCACGAACGGCCACCAGCAGCCGGAATGGTTGCCTCAACCGTGGCCCTCTTTGCGCGCGCATCTCGCGCTGGGCGTCTTGCTGATTTGAGCGAAGCCGGGTCTACCGGTACGCCTTGTCGCCGCTGAGGTTTGGCCACGCGCACCAAGGCAGACGTTGCGCCGATCGTGTTTCGCGATCCATCGCGCTGGGCTCTCCGGCCAATCGTGGTTGTGGCGTGCCCCAGGCATTTTAGCTTCCCGGTTCTGTTCTTTATCTTCCGTTCGCCTGAAGCGACTGGGGATTTGCCATGCAGCGAATGAAATACTGGCTTTGGGGGTTGTTGGCCGTGGTAGCCTGCAGCGGTATTGCGGTGGCCGCGTACTATCGCGACCGCTGGTTGCCTGGCTTGAGTGCGGGAGCGACGGCGGACCCCGTGGGGGGGGCCAAGACGCCGGGCGCGGGGCACGACGACGCCCATGCCGGTCACGATCACGGCGACCACGAGCATGCCGGCCATAGCCGTGCGCATCGCGACACCAAGTCCATTGCGTTGAGCCCTACGGCGCTGAAGAACATTGGTTTCCAACCGTACACGGTGGCGCTGGGCACTTACGAAAGGGCCATGACGTTGCCGGCGGTGGTTGTCGAGCGGCCGGGCAAGTCGCAGTTGCATGTGACCGCGCCCATGACGGGCGTGATTACCAAAATCATGGCGACGCAGGGAGCGGCCATTGCGCCGGGGAGCCCGCTGTTTGAAATCCGGCTTACGCACGAAGAGTTGGTGGCGGCCCAGCGTGAATTTCTGCGAACCGCGGAAAGCCTGGATGTGATTGAGAGCGAGATCAAACGGTTGAACAAGCTTTCGGATGGTTTGATTGCCGGCAAACGGGTGTTGGAGCAGGAGTATGAACAGCAAAAGCTGGCCGCCTCGCTTCGCGCCGACCGCCAGGCGCTGCTGTTGCACGGTTTGAGCCAGGACCAGATTCAGAGCATTTTGGATACGCGCGAACTGCTGGGCAAGCTGACCGTTAGCGCGCCGGTCCACGAGGATGAAAGCGAGAATTGCAGCGACGAGCACTTGTTCCACGTGCAGCAATTGCCTGTTTATCAAGGGCAGCAGGTCGAAGCCGGGCAGGCGCTGTGCGTATTGGCGGACCACTGCGAGTTGTATCTGGAGGGTCGCGCCTACGAGGATGACGCCCAGCAACTTCGCGAGGCGGTTCGCAGCGGCTATACGCTTTCGGCCTCGCTGCTGGTGGGCCAGAAGCGAACCGAAGTGGTTGGCGGCTTGAAACTGCTGTACCTGGCGGATCAAATCGACCCGGCGACGCGCGCGTTTCACTTCTACCTGCCGCTCCCCAACCAGGTGTTGCTCGATCGCGAAACGCCATCGGGCAAACGGTTCATTGAGTGGCGATTCAAGCCGGGCCAACGGATGGAACTGCGGATACCCGTGGATCGCTTGCCAGAGCGGCTGGTGCTGCCGGCCTCGGCGGTCGTGGATGACGGGGCCAACAGCTACGTTTATCAGCAAAACGGCGATCACTTTGACCAGGTGCCCGTGCATGTGGAGCAACGCGATCAACAGGCGGTGGTGATCGCGAACGACGGGTCGCTGTTCCCCGGCGATGTGGTCGCAGCCCTGGGGGCTTATCAAATTCACCTGGACTTGCGGAACAAATCGGGCGGAGCCATCGATCCGCACGCGGGACACAACCATTAGCCCAGCGGTTCGTTCCACGCTCGCAAGCTCGCACCATTCCCCGCCGCGGATTGTTTCCTCATGCTCAACGCCATTATTCGCTTTTCGCTGCAGAATCGCACGCTGGTGATTGCCCTGGCTATTGCCGTGCTGGGTTTTGGCGCGTGGCAGGCCACGCAGCTTCCCATCGACGTGTTCCCCGATTTGAACCGGCCGCGGGTGGTGGTGATGACCGAAGCCCCCGGCATGGCGCCCGAAGAAGTCGAAACGCTGATCACCATTCCGCTGGAAACCGCCCTGAACGGAGCCTCGGGCGTGCAAGCGGTTCGCAGTTCGTCGGGCGTGGGCCTCTCCGTGATTTGGGTGGAGTTTGATTGGGGGACCGACATTTATGTGGACCGGCAGATTGTTAACGAGCGTTTGGCCCTGGTCGCCGAGCATCTGCCCGACGCGGCCAAGCCGCAGCTGGCTCCCGTGTCTTCGATCATGGGCCAAATACAAGTCATCGGCATGGTGGGCGACCCCGAGAAGACTTCGCCCATGGAATTGCGAACGCTGGCCGACTGGATCGTGCGGCAACGCCTGCTCACCATTCCGGGCGTGTCGCAGGTGATCGTGATGGGCGGGGAGCGCAAGCAGTTTCAGGTGCTGGTGAATCCCAACGACTTGCTGCGCCACGACGTGACGCTGCACGAAGTCAAAACCGCGGTCGAAGAAAGCAATCAGAACACGACCGGCGGATACCTCGATGAGCAGGGACCCAACGAGTTGCTGGTGCGTTCGCTGGGCAGGGTCCGCACCGTCGACGACATTTCTGGCATTGTGATCGCGCATCGCGGAGGGCAATCGGTGCGATTGTCGCAGGTGGCCAAGGTGGTGGAAGGTCCGCAAGTGCAGCGGGGCGGCAGTTCGGCGTATTCGCGCACGGGCGAGGGCACGTTTACCGGCGGCGAATTTACCGGCGGAGCGGCGGTGGTGCTGACCATTCAAAAGCAACCGGGCGCCGATACCCGGCGGGTGACCGCGGCGGTGATGAAGGATCTGGGCGAAGTGCAGTCGTCGTTGCCGAAAGACGTGCGAATCTTCCCCGATTTGTACCTGCAGCAAACCTTCATTGACCTGGCCATCGAGAACGTGACCGAAGCTTTGCGCGACGGCAGCATTCTGGTCGTGATCATTCTGTTTGTGTTTCTGCTCAACTTTCGCACGACGTTTATCACGCTGACCGCCATTCCGCTTTCGATCGCGGTGACGGCCCTGGTGTTTCGGGCCTTTGATCTTTCGATCAACACCATGACGCTGGGCGGCCTGGCGGTGGCGATTGGCGAACTGGTGGACGACGCCATTGTGGACGTGGAGAACATCTTCCGCCGCCTGCGCGAAAATCGGCACGCGGCCCAGCCCAAGCATCCGCTGCTGGTGGTGTTTCAGGCCAGTTGTGAAATCCGCAACTCCATTGTGTACGGCACCGTGATCGTGGTGCTGGTGTTTCTGCCGCTGTTTGCCCTCGATGGCATGGAGGGGCAGCTCTTTGCTCCGCTGGGCGTGGCCTACATTGTTTCGATCGTGTCGTCGTTGCTGGTTTCGCTCACCGTGACCCCGGTGCTGAGCTACTGGCTGCTGCCGAGCATGCGGATGGCGGCCACGGAGCGCGATGGCCCGCTGGTTCGTGCCTTGAAGTGGCTGACCGCCAAGATGATGCGCTTCAGCCTGGCGATACCTGGCATCATTCTGACGCTGGCGGCCATCGCCGTGACTCTGGCCGTGCTCGTGGTGTATCAGCCGCGGGGCCTCGAGCAGTTTCTGGCCGCGATTAACTACCCCACGCTGGGCCGCGACTTCTTGCCCCCCTTCAACGAAGGGGCCGTGCAGGTTAACGTGCTGCTGCCGCCGGGCACCTCGCTGGCGACATCGCAAAGCATTGCCCGACAGGTGGACGAGCGCTTGCAAAAGGTGGATGACATTGTGGCCTTTGTGCGCAAGACGGGCAGGGCGGAATTGGACGAGCATGCCGAAGGCGTGAACGTGACGGAGTACGTGGCGACCATCGACCCGGACTCGCAGCGCAGCCGTGAGGAAGTGCTGGACGAGATCGACGCGGCGCTGAAAGACGTGCCTGGCGTGGTGACTTCGGTTGAGCAACCGCTGGCCCACTTGATATCGCACATGCTTTCGGGGGTGAAGGCGCAGGTGGCCATTAAGCTTTATGGCGATGATCTGAACACGCTCCGCCGCACGGCAGACGCCATGAAAGCGGCCATTGCAGGCATCCCCGGCGTGCGCGATCCCCAGGTGGAGCAGCAGCAACTGATTCCTCAACTGCGGATCGAGGCCGACAGTCGCCAATTGGGGGCCTTTGGCTTGCGCCGGCTGGATGTGAATGAGTATGTGGCCACCGCGTTGCAAGGCGAGGTGGTCTCGCAAGTGCTCGATGGGCAGCGAACCTTTGACCTGGTGGTGCGGCTCGACGAGCCATTTCGCGAAGACCTCGATGCGCTGCGGCGGCTGACGATTCACCTGCCTGGCGGCGGCACGGCCAAACTGGAAGACGTGGCCAGGATTTACCCCGACCTTGGTCCCAGCGTGATTCAGCGAGAGCAGGTGAAGCGCCGGATCGTGGTGCAGTGCAACATTAGTGAAGAGCGAGGGCTCGTCGATGTGGTGAACGACATCAAAGCCAAGATCGCCCCCTTCGAGGCGGAACTCCCCACCGGTTATTTCGTTACCTACAGCGGCCAGTTTGAAAGCCAGCAATCGGCTTCGACCACCATCGGCCTGCTGTTTGGCGTATCGCTCGTGGGCATGTTCCTCGTGCTCTACAAGATGTTCGGCTCGGCCAACCTGGCGCTGCAAGTGATGGTGGCGCTGCCGATGGCCCTGATTGGGTCGGTAGCCGCGCTGTATTTCACCGGCCAAACGCTGTCGGTGGCCGCCATGGTGGGCTTTATTTCGCTGTGCGGCATCGCCTCGCGAAACGGCATTTTGCTGATCAACCACTATTTGCATCTTGTGCGCCATGAAGGTGAAACGTGGTCGGCCGACATGGTGGTGCGGGCGGGACAAGACCGGCTGGCGCCCGTGCTGATGACCGCCCTGACTTCGGGCATTGGGCTGGTTCCCCTCGCTCTCGCGGCCGGCGAACCGGGGAAAGAGATTTTGTATCCGGTGGCCACGGTGATTATCGGCGGCCTGATTACGAGCACCATGCTGGAATTCCTGGTCCGGCCAGCGCTGTTCTGGAAGGTGGGAAGCAGGTCGGTGCAAACCGGGATGGATGCCCGAGCGTCGGAGCCTGAGTTGGTGGAGTTTGACGAGCATGAAAGCCAGGCTGCCTCTTTGAAGTGAAGCGGGTGATTTCCCTTACTGACAACCATAGGAAGCTAATGATGTTGCAAATTCGTGGGACCATGTGGATGTGTGCGATCGGAATGTTGGCCCTTGCAGCGGGATGCGGCGACAGTACCGAAAACAAAGATCAACCGCCCGAGATGTTGAATGTGCCTCGGGCGCACGCGGAAAAAGGTCCGCACGGCGGCATGTTGATTGAATTAGGCTCGGAAGAATTTCATGGCGAGTTGCTGCACAACGAAACCACGGGCGAAGTGACGATTTACCTGCTGGACGCGAAAGCCGAGAACCCCATCGCCATCGATGCCGAGCAAATCGCCATCAATGTGCGGCGGGCCGCCGGGGGGCAACAGTACTTTTTGAAAGCCGACGCGGCCGAAGGTGATCCTCAAGCTGCCTCGTCGCGGTTTGTCTCCCAGGAGAAAGAACTGGGAGCGGCGCTCGACGACGATACCGCGTCCTCGGTGCTGGTGCTGTCGATCCAGGGCAAACAATTCCGTGGCGAGATTGTGCACGATCACGCGCATGGGCACGCGCATCCTTGAGAAAACCGGCGGTTGCGGAGCGGCCCGTCGCCCCCCATCTAACCGGCATGGTCGTCAAAGTTGGCATCGACTGGCGCCCAGCCAGAGAAGGGAATCAGCAAACCCGCCGCGGAAACGGCATTCTCTTACCTCCTTTCCAATTACAATGAAATGAGACGCCTACGTAATCTGGGCAATTTCAATTGAGTGAAATCGCCTTGGAATTTGAGAATTCGCTGGAGGAGTTGATTCCATGTCCAAGTTGGCCTCCGCCGCCATGTTGCTGTTGGCACTGGGCTTTGCCGCCGAATCGATCGCGCAAGAACCCCAAAATTACGGTCCCGAGTTGGGCGATGCCCAAACCAATCGATACCAGGTGGGGGTGATTGTGAGTTCGAATGCGGGGCCATGCACGGGGCTGGTTGCCACGGCCCCGGTGCCGGTCGATTGGCCGGAACAAACGGTGAAGATCATTGAGGAAGACACCTCGCCGTTTGTGCAGCGGTTTGGATACCGCATGGTGGACACCGTCAAACAAATGCTGGTGCAGATTCCGCAACTTCCCGCCGGCCAACAGGCCAAGGCCCTGGTGACGATTGAGATTGAACGGCACACGATCAAACCGCCAAGCGATCCCAGCGTATTGCAATTGCCATCCAAGATGCCGCTCGATATTCGCAAGTATCTGGGCGACAGCCCTTATATTGAGAGCCGGCATGCCAAGATTCGGTCGCTGGCCAAGGAGATTACGCAGGGCAAGGAGGGTGCTTGGGAGACGGTGGAAGCCATTTACGATTACGTGCGCGAGCACGTGAAATACCAGGAAGGCCCGCTGAAAGGCGCGCTGCGAGCCTTGCAAGACGGCACCGGCGATTGCGAGGAGCTGACGTCGCTGTTCATCGCGCTCTGCCGCGCGGCCAATATTCCGGCGCGTACGGTGTGGGTGCCGGGCCATTGCTACCCCGAGTTTTACCTAGTGGATAAAGACAACAACGGTTACTGGTTCCCCTGCCAGGCGGCGGGGGCGCGCGAGTTTGGCGGCATTAGCGAAACTCGCCCTATTCTGCAAAAGGGAGATGACTTCCGCGTGCCTGAACGGCCTCGCGATCGTCAACGCTATGTGGCGGAATTTTTGACGGGCCGCGGCGGGCAGCCAAGCGTGAAATTCGTTCGCGAACTAATGAACGGCAACGACTAACGTGCCACGCCCTACAGGGTGGCGTAAGCTGAAACTTCCGTGGCGGCGTCGCCTTCCCAGGCGGCGCCCCAGGGCGCCTGTTGGGGGCGGCTGAGCACGGCGGCGAGCACTTGCGGCAATACTTCGCCAATGTGCCAGGGGCCGGTTCGGTTCACTTCGCTCAAAGGCTGCTGCGAACGGTTCCGTGGGGCGGTCTGTTGGACGGCTGGCATTGAGGGTATCTCGCGGTAAGATGCGGCAAACTCGCCCGGCGAGCTCACCGCATGGGTGCAAATGTTCACCACTCCCTTGGTAAGTGTACGGAGTAGTGAACAAAGGTCAAGCTTTTCGCGCGTAAAAAACTTGAGTTCGCGAAATAGTCGTCGAGATGGCGGGTATTGGAACCAGGGCTTGTTTACGGACGATGGCATCTTGAGTCCGCAGTGACGGCGTCATCGTTTGGTGGGGTCCTCGCTCGCGCGTCGGGTTGAAATTGGCGGGCGGGGCCTAAGTCGCCACGGCGGGGCGCTTCTGCCAGGTTTGCGTGGCTTGCTGGAACGCATAGGCCAATTGCAGGACGCCGAAATCGTCCTGGTGCCGGCCGATGATCTGCACGCCAATGGGGAGGCCTGCGGGCGTGAAGCCGCACGGCATGGAAATGGCTGGGTGGCCAGTCGCGGTGATGAAGTAGCAGGACTGCATCCAGTCGATGTACGTATCCATTTTGTGGCCGTTGATTTCGGTAATATACGGCTGGTTGACGTCGAAGGGCGGAACCTGGCTGACCGGCGCGATCAGGAATTCGTGCTCCTGCATGAAGATCCGCATTCGGTGATACAGCTCGGTGCGTTTCTTTTCGAGCCGGCTGAGCTGAGGCCCGGTGAGCTTGGCGCCCTGTTCGGCGTTCCAATGAATGGTGTCTTTGATCAGGTCGCCGTGCTTCTCGATCAGGGGCGTGAAGCGCATTTCGAACCGCCAGGCACGCCAGGCCTTGAAGATGGCATCGGCGTCGGAAAAGTCGGGCTGGCCTTCGGCGACCTGGCAGCCGAGGGTTTTTTCGAAGACATCGCGCCGGGCCTCGATGGCGTCGGTCACTAGAGGATCTACCGGCAGTCCGCCCAGGTCGCGGCTCCAGGCAATCTTGACTCCGCGGAAGTCACGTTCGAGCGGCTCCGCGAAGCGACTGCCTGGCTCGCAGATGGCGATCGGCGAGCGGGGGTCGGGGCCGGCCATGGCGGTGAGCATCAGGGCGACGTCTTCCACGGTGCGCGCCATGGGGCCTTGCACAGAGATAGGGAACCAGGCGGTTTCGGTGGGCCACATGGGCACTCGGCCAGGTGAAGGGCGAAAGCCGACCACGTTGCAAAAGTTGGCCGGGTTGCGGAGGGAGCCGCCGGTATCGCTGCCGTCGGCGATGGGAAGCATGCCGCAGGCCAGGGCCACGGCCGCGCCCCCGCTGCTGCCCCCGCAGGTTTTGCCCAGGTCGTAGGGGTTGACCGTGGCGCCGAACACGGGGTTGAAGGTCTGCGAGCCTGCTCCGAACTCGGGCGTGTTGGTCTTGCCAATCGTGATGGCGCCGCCGCCTTTGAGCCGCTCCACGATCAGGGCGTCTTGCTCGGGGATAAAGTCTTTGTAGATGGGCGATCCCCAGGTGGTGCGGATGCCCTGGGTGGTGATGAGGTCTTTATGGGCGATCGGCAAACCGTGCAGCGGGCCGAGTTCTTCGCCGCGCGCCAGGCGTTCGTCGGCGGCCGCGGCGCCTTCACGACCTAGGTCAGGCAGGTAGGTCACGATGGCGTTGACGGTGGGGTTCACGCGATCGATTTGAGCTAGGTGGGCATCCATCACTTCGCGCGCCGAAACCTCGCGCGAACGGAGCAAACGCTGCAATTCAACGGCTGTCTTAAAGCAAAGTTCTGATAGGGCCATGGCGGGAATGCAAAGTATGGGAGGGTCGTAGCGGCCAAGGGGGTTAAGAAGAAGCCAACCCGCGGTGAGGATTGCCGGCGGCAGGATTGCGGAGAGCGCTCACCACGGGGGGAGGCGCCGGGCGAGCGTACGCAGATCGGCGAACTTCGCCCGCCATTGTGAGGATGAACTGCCCGCGGAGCAAATAGAAATGCAGGCTGTCCGCGGAAAACGGCCCCCGGAAGCGAGGGGCATGCGCAGCGGTTAGGCGGCCAGGCGTTTGGCGAATTCGCGCAGGGGCGGAGCTTGCTGGTCGCGGCTGGAGAGCAGCGGTTCTTTCACCGGCCAGGCGATGCCCAAGTCGGGATCGTTCCAGGCGATGCCGCCTTCGGCGGCCGGGTTGTAATAGTCGGTGCACTTGTACGAAAACAGGGCCGATTCGCTGGTCACGCAGAAGCCGTGCGCAAAACCGGGGGGCACGTACAACTGGCGGTAGTTCTCGCTGGAGAGGAAGTAGCCGACCCAGCGGCCATAGGTGGGCGAGGTGGGGCGAATATCGACGGCCACATCGAATACTTCGCCTTCGAGCACCGACACGAGTTTTCCTTGCGGTGAAGGATCTTGATAGTGCAAGCCGCGAAGCGTGTTGCGGCAGGAGCGCGAGAGATTGTCTTGCACGAACGAAACATTGAGGCCTGCGCCGGAATAGCGCAACTGATTCCAGGTTTCCATGAAGAAGCCGCGATGATCGCCGAATACGCGCGGCTCAATCAGCAGCACGCCTGGCAGGCGGGTTTCTTGAATTTCCATGGCGATTTCTCGTCCTGTTCTGAAGGCGTCCGGCTTCGCATTCGGCGAAGGGATTAAGAGCCTATCGGAGAACCCTGTTTCCCCCCTCACCCCGACCCTCTCCCGCAAAGGGGCGAGGGAGTCATTGGATAGGCTCTAGGCGGCTTTCTTGCTGAGTCCCAATCGTTCGCCGGCGTAGCGATCGGCGCGCACGCGGTCGATCCACTCGCCGTGGCCGAGATACCACTGCACGGTTTTGCGGAGTCCTGTCTCAAAGGTTTCTTGCGGTCGCCAGCCCAGCTCGCGATCGATCTTGCTGGCATCGATGGCGTAGCGGTGATCGTGGCCGGGGCGATCGGTGACGTAGGTGATGAGGTCGGCGTGGGGCGCGAAGGGCGAGTGGGGCGCGAGCTCATCGAGCAAGGCGCAGAGCGTATGCACCACCTCGATGTTCTTGCGCTCGTTCCAGCCGCCAATGTTGTAGGTTTCGCCCACCTGGCCGCGCTGCATCACGGCCACCAGGGCCGCGGCGTGATCGTCGACATACAGCCAGTCGCGAACATTGGCCCCGGAGCCGTAAACCGGCAGGGGCTTGCCGGCCAGGCCATTGAGGATCATCAGGGGGATCAGTTTTTCGGGGTACTGGTAGGGACCGTAATTGTTGGAGCAATTGGTGACCAGCGTGGGCAGGCCATAGGTTCGCTGCCAGGCTCGCACCAAGTGGTCCGAGGCGGCCTTGCTCGCCGAATAAGGGCTGCTGGGATCGTAGGGGGTGGTCTCGGTGAACAGGCCATCGTCGCCCAGCGAGCCGTAAACTTCGTCGGTCGAAATGTGATGGAAGCGAAACGCATCGCGCTGCCGCGGCGAACATTGTTCCCAGTATCGCCGAGTTTCTTCGAGCAACACGTAGGTGCCGACGATGTTGGTTTCGACAAAGGCCGCCGGGCCGTCGATGGAGCGATCGACGTGGCTTTCGGCCGCGAGGTGCATCACGGCGTCGGGCTCGTGCTGGGTTAAGACGCGCCGCATGGCGCCGGCATCGCAAATATCGGCCTGTTCGAAGGCGTAGTTGGGATTGCGCGCCACCGAGGCCAGCGTGGCCAAATTGCCGGCGTAGGTCAGGCAATCGACATTCACCACGGCGTGGTTGGCGCCGCTCAGCAGGTTACGAATCACGGCCGAGCCGATGAATCCCGCGCCGCCGGTTACCAGAATTTTCACGATCGGGTTCTCCCTGCGTTTCAAGCGGTTGCGGAATGCATGGCGGGCAGCATGGTGGGACCAAGGGGGGCGGCGGGATTGCTGGCGGGGACGGCCGGGCTGGGCATCGAACTGGACGCCGGGGCCGGAGCTGCTGCCAGCAGGGTTTCCAAGCATGGCCGCAATGCCGCTTGCCAACTGGGCAGCGACAGGCCAAACGCGTGGCGGACGCAGCGGGTATCCAGGCGAGAATTCTTGGGACGAACCGCCGGCGTGGGATATTCGCCGCTGGGAATACCCATCAGCGCGGGCGACGGCAAATGCGGCGCGAGCGTTTGCGATAGTCGAAAGATTTCTGTTGCGAAGCCGTGCCAGGAGACTTCACCTTGGCAGCAGAGATGGTAAATGCCGCCTCGTTCGCGAAAGTAGCCGGCGATGTCGGCTGGCGCCTGGCAAATGCCCTGACCTAGGATCTGGCTGGTGGCGTCGGCGATGGCGCGGGCCGAAGTGGGCGCGCCGACTTGATCGTCGACAATGGACAACTTCGGCCGGCTGACCGCCAGGCGGAGCATGGTCTTCACAAAGTTGTTGCCATGCACGCCGTATACCCAGCAGACCCGCAGCAGCAGATGCGCCGCGCCGCTGGCGACGATGGCCTGCTCGCCTGCGAGTTTCGTCCGCCCATACACATTGAGAGGGCTGGGCTCGTCGGTTTCTTGCCAAGGCCTGTCGCCGCTGCCATCGAAAACGTAGTCGGTGGAATAATGAACGAGCGCCGCTCCGCAACGATTGGCTTCTTCGGCCAGCACGCCGGGGGCGACGGCATTGATGGCCCAAGCGTGGTCGGCTTCTTGCTCGGCTCGATCGACCGCGGTATAGGCTGCCGCGTTGACAATCAGGTTGGGCCGGGATTGCCGGACGAGTTGTGCGATGCTGTGAGGACTGGCCAAATCCACGGGGAGCCAGGAATTCGTTTCGTCTATCACGGGGCGAACGCGCGAGGCCGTGATGAGCTGACCCAGCGGTTGGAGCGATTGCCGCAGTTCCCAGCCTAGCTGACCCGTGGCGCCGATCAGCAAGATTCGCCTCGCCTGGGGGGCGTTGGCGAAATCGCCGGGGTGTGGGCGGTTCGGTACTTGGTTGGATTGAGAAAACATGAAGTCAGTGAAGCGGATCGGCTGGGCGGACGGGAATTGCAGGTAGTGAATGGAAGCGGCACTAACCGGCCAGGCGGCGCTGCGGGGGCGCGGCGCGTTCGCGCTCGATCATACCGAGCAGGTACTGGCCGTAGGTGTTCTTGCTCATGGTCTGGCCAATGCGAAGCACGTCGTCGGCCGAGATGTAGCCCATCCGCCAGGCGATCTCTTCGGGGCAACAAACCTTCTGCCCTTGCCGGGTTTCGATCACGCCGATGAATTGGGAGGCGTCGAGCAGCGATTCGTGCGTGCCGGTATCGAGCCAGGCGGAGCCGCGGCCGAGGATTTCCACATTCAGGCGACCTTGCTGGAGGTAGGCCCGATTGACGTCGGTGATTTCCAGTTCTCCGCGAGCGGACGGCTTCATCTTCTTGGCGATTTCGACCACGTCGTTGTCGTAGAAATACAGGCCGGTGACGGCAAAGTTGGAACGTGGCTGCCGCGGCTTTTCTTCGATATCGATTGCCTGACCCGCGGCATCGAGCACCACCACGCCGTACCGCTGGGGATCGTGCACATGGTAGGCGAACACGGTGGCGCCGCCGGTGCGAGCGTTGGCGCGCTGCAGGCATTCGCTGAGATCGTGCCCATGAAAGATATTGTCGCCGAGAATCAGGCAGGCCGGATCGTGGCCGACGAACTCTTCGCCAATGATGAACGCCTGGGCCAGGCCGTCGGGGCTGGGCTGCTCGGCATAGCTCAGCGAGATTCCCCACTGCGAGCCGTCGCCCAACAGCCGCTGGAAAAGCGGCAGATCGTGCGGGGTGCTGATCAGGAGAATATCGCGAATGCCCGCCAGCATGAGGGTGCCCAGCGGGTAGTAAATCATCGGTTTATCGTAAATGGGGAGCAATTGCTTGCTGACCACGTGGGTGACGGGGTAGAGGCGCGTGCCGGATCCGCCTGCCAGAATGATGCCTTTGCGCGGTGCGTTGTGCTGCATGGGATAACGCTGCCCCAGTTAGAACTGCGGGGAATGAAAGGCAATACCGAGGGCCGACGGGCGGATAGTGGTTCGCACGTTCGGCCGACCTGTTTGAGTGATCCGATGGAGAATGCCATTCTCGCCGCGCATTCTCCCGAGCGGGGGGAAGTTTACGGCCGGAGCTGGCGCATGTCGAGATCGACTTGCCTGGCAGGGAAGGTTCGCTGTCTTAGCTAGTGCGCGTCCGGAAACGCGTTCGGCTCGTAAAAAATCGGCGGTTTT
>CAYUMU010000054.1:0-47377 GCA_964445985.1 uncultured Pirellulales bacterium
CGGAGGGTAAGCGAATTGGCCAGCGGTCTGACTCGAAATCAGATGCCCCGCAAGGGGTTGTGGGTTCGAATCCCATGCCCTCCGCTGAGTAAGTATCAATCTGGAAAGTAGTTAGCGACAATTCCATTTCACCACTCTTGCAATCCATATTTGAAGATCACACCCTACAGGGAGCGTTCGGCATGACAGAACATGCGATGCTCAATCGGATTGTACTTCGAGCAACCGGGCGGAGCAGGTTGCACTTCGCACCCGCCGAAAGTTAAACTACAACCATCTCTTGCACTTCCGCGGCCGCGTTGCAGTAGGGGCATCGCCATGTTACGTTTCGCGCCGATGCTGCTTTGGATTGGCTGCTCCGTCGCTGGCGGATGCGGGCCGACCGCAGGCTACGAAACCGCGCATCCCGCCGACCAGCCGACGCAATCCGCCTCCACCACTGACATTAAGTGGCGCAATGCAATCCCAGCGGCCCAATCAACAGCTAACGCACGAGAAGCTTCTGGCGACCAGCCTGAATTCCACGAGTTGAGAATTCCCCTCACCGACGGCTCCTACCGCGATCACGACATCTTGCGGGAATGCAACCGAGTTCTGGGCACCGTATACGATCTCGATAGCCAACCTAACTTGCGACGTAAGTTCACCGAGGCACATCGCATTGCCCTGCGATTGGGAGCGACAGCCGGTGGCATCGAGTTCCAAGAACGGCCCGATTCGCTCATCCTCAGGATTCCGAATCGCGAACATCCGGAAGCTCGCCGCAAGCATCGCGAGAAGATTTCTGAGCTATTCGGTTTTGAGGACGACTGGCCAAAGGGTAAAGGGCTACACCTCTCCGAGGATTTTTCGCCAGATCGCCCCACCGTATTGTTGGTCCACGGACTCTTCTCGGGGCAGCAAGAGCTAAAGCGACTCGAACAGGCCTTTCACCATAGCAATGTTCAAACGATCGTCTTCGATTATCCAAACACTGGATCGATCGCGCGAGCGGGCGAGCACCTGCAACAAGAATTGAAGGCCCTGGCCGACAAGTATCCACGGCTGCGGTTGGGAGTCGTCGCGCATAGCATGGGTGGTTTGGTGGCGAGGCACTGTCTGGAAACCTGGCCAGGTGGTTCGCCTCCCGCCACGCATTTGATCACCCTGGGAACTCCCCACCACGGCACCAACCTCACCGGCGCTCATGTTTGGGTCAAAGCTTATTTTCAGTTTGTCGAACAGCGGTCACTACCGGAAACGATTCAGGAAGGTTTCGATGAGGCCGCCGACGATTTGAAGCCCCGGAGCTACTTCCTCAGAGAACTAAACGAACGTCATCGTCCGGCGGGATTACGCTATTTTACCGCCGCCGGGAAGCGACCTTTTCTGAGTGAAGACGAGCGAACCGCCCTGCAGCAACGCCTGATGGCCTTATTGCAGCGACAGCAAGCGCCCGCGGAAACCAGCGAAGCCGTTCAAGCGTTCTTCCAGAGCGACGAACTCCGAGCGGGGCGTGGCGACGGCGCTGTTTCCGTCGAAAGCGCTCTGCTCGACGATGTTGACGGGCAGAAAATCTTTGACGTGCATCATCTTGATCTGCTTCAACTGCCAGTCGATCATGCACACGATCACGAAGTCTTCCAGTGGATCCAAAGCTGTTTGAACGCGGCCTAAGCATCACTTCCGGCTGGATCTATGCACGTTCCCCGGCACACGGCGAGATGCGATTCATGGACGCAACCACGGCCAACCTTTCCCAAGTTCCACCCGATGCGGTTCTCACGCGCATCATTCCGTTGCAAGACGCGACCGACGAGGCGCGCAACTGGCTCAGGCAGCGCGTTGCACATTGCCTGGCGAGATCGTGGCCGCACGTCGCCCCCTTGAGAGAGGCGCGATGGTCGGATGATGGGTCGGCCGTGACATTGGTGTACGATATGCCGGGCGAGCGGCTTGGTGACTATCTCGTTCCTCTCACCGAGACGCAGCGTGCCAAGGCGGTGCAATGCCTGGCCGAACAACTGTTGCTGGCCTTGTGCAGCCTCCATGCCGACGGCATGTTTCATGGTGACTTGTGCGCCGATGCCATTTACGTGGTTCGACGCGACGATGGGGAAATCGAGGTTCAGATCGCCCATCTGCCGACCGGCGGTCTGGCCGCGAAACTTGGCCAGGCGTTGGTGCCGGACGTGCCGTGCAATCAACCGGCGTATTGGCCGCCCGAAGCGCTGAAGGTTCGGCCCGAACCACACCCACTCGCCGATCAGTACGCCCTGGGGATTTTGCTGCTGGAAGCCGTCGGTGGCCGCGAGGCGATCAAGCATTGGAATCAACGGTTGGACAAAGATCCGCACCAGCGGCTCGCCACGGTCTGGCCCAAGAAAGCCGAAAGAAACCACGGAAGCGTCCGCCGGCTCATCGAGTCGCTGGTTGCCGAGAAGCAGCAGCGCCCGTCGGCGCGAAACGCTTATGCCAGTTGGCTCGTAGATAATAGCAAGTCGTCCTGGGAACGGTTTGTGCCTGGCCGGTGGCTAATCATTGGCATCGCAGTGCTTGGCGTATCGCTGTTGCTGGTCCTGTTCGCCTGGCAATCAGCGCGCTGGGAGATTGAGAAGCTGACTGGAGACATAAAGCAACTGGAAACCAAAACAACGAACCTGGAGGGCGAAAATAACACGCTTAAGGAAGCCGCGGAGACTCACGGCAGCAAGGTCGCGGACCTGGAGCAGCAGGTCCGAGCCAAGGACACCGCGATTAGTACGTTGCAGGATGAGAATGAGAGTTTGCGAGGCGGCAAGGGGGAACTTCCTCCGCGGTCGCCCCAAGAAATTGCCGAGGGATTTTGGAGCGCGCAGCAGAGGAACGGCGAGGTTTCCCAGGGCGACCTGGAGAAGTTGGCGGAGGTTGATCAGAAAGCCGCGGAACTTGTGCGACATTGGATGAATGAACGGCGGCGTTTGAAAATCAATGCCAAGCCGTGGGGCAATGGCGACAACGATTTGGCCTCTGCTCTCAAGGAGGCCGAGCATCGTCCCTGGAAAGCGATCGCGAAAATCCGAGAACGGCTGGCCAATCTGAATAAAGCCGTGGAGGTCTGGAAGAGCGCGCTGAAGGCGGACTCCGCGGAGAACTTCGAGCGCGTGATCCATCTTGCCGGAGGACACGGGGAGGCGGTGAAGAACATCCTCAGCAAATGGTATTCGGAAATCTTGGATAAGAACTATTGGACGATCAGGGTGACGAAGGGAATCGCCCCCAACGATGCTGGCACGACGCGGGAGATAAGATTTCAAACCGCCCAGGACACCAAGGACGCGGAAGCCCACGACTGGTCAGCACCCAACCTGCACGCCTACGATCCTCCGCTCGAGTTCACCGTGCGATGGAAACCGGGCGAGCCGGTAACCGTCGTCTTGTACGGCGAGCGAAGCACGCTGCTTGGGGGTGCCCGATCCACCCTCCTTTCGGGCACCTACGGCGGGCCGATGGCGATGTTGCGGCTTTATCAGAATGAAGGCATCGGCGGCGAGGGTTCCTCATTGTACTGGGAGGTCTTGAATTGCCCCGGCCCGCCGGGTGACGTTCTGAAACCCGTTCCCATCAAAGTGCCGTAGGAGTTCCGAGGTAAGTCTTGCATCTTTGGACACCCTCGGCGGAATGTGCGGTTTACGGCGCGGCACGATTGAACCCGTTATCTTGAAAAGGTCCCCATGACGCCTTCACGATCCCTTCGCGTGATCCTTTTGCTTTTCGCCATTTCCGTGGCCGGGTGCGGCGACGGCGCAGGGGGCAAACCACCAGAACCGCCGCCAGGGCCAGTTGTTCCTCCGAAGGAACCCAGCGCACCCGGCGAACTTCGTAACCAAGCCTACCGACTGATGGAAGAGCGGAAGTGGTGCGACGCAGCGGCCAGGTGGGTTGAACTCGAAGAGGCGGCCCAGCAGTCGGAAAACGAGCAAGGCGCCGCGGAAGCGAAAGGCAATCGGGAAATTTGCGAGCGTTTTTGCAAACCGCAAGGGACGCCCGGAGGCGGGGGGAGCGGCCAACCCACACAGTCGAAGCCGCCGAAGCCGATTTCGTCGGATCGGTTGATTGAAATGTATCCCGCCGGCAAGGTGGTTCGCAGCCTGGCGACGTTCGATGCGACGGGCCGAGGCACGAACCGAGATTGGGCGATCCTCAAGGGGCAGGCGCACTTCGCCTACGAGTACCGAGTGGCGGCCGAAACCACGGTCGAGAGGAATGACGGCAAGCAGATCATTTTTGTGAAGGACTTTAAAGACGTCCACCAGGTCAGGGCGCTGTCCAAGAGCACGCTGGAGATTGCTCCGCCCGATGATCCGCTGTTCAACCTGGTGTGGAAGGCCGTGGAAACGAATCTTACGGTTGCTTATCCCCACTACCGAGTCTTGAAAGAGATCGTCAACATCGCCGATCCTGGATTGCAACGCACTTTGACACGGCTTGCCGACGAGTTGGGCAACCCGCTCAACAACAACGGCGTGGAAGAGGTCGTTCAAAAGATTGAGAAGCTTGCGGGCGCCAAGGTGCGCTTCAAGTACGAAACAGGGGTGGGAGTAACGGAAGTCGAGGTACTGAATAATAGCGATCTGTTTCCAGACAAGGATGAGCTCACTCGGCTTGCCCACAATGCCGGTCTGTTGGCCGACCTGTACGTGGCGGAAGCCGCGGAAAAGCAGCCGGGCGAGCAAACGTCGCTGCGTGTCGAAGACATCGCCAGCATGCTGGCCTTGCACTACGATGTTTCCCTGAGGGGACATATTCAGGTCGAAAAGAAGCAGGAACGGACCATCGAGAATCAGAAGGAGCAGGTGCTTTCCATTCCCGATGGGGAGATCGAGGTCGGCGCCAATGTGAAAGGCGCGTATCGCGATGGCATCGTCCGCATCCGCAGCGGCCAGATCTATTACTCACCAACCGAGCGGTTGGTCACGAAAGCTACGATGGACGTGGATGGTAGTAGTTCGTTTGTCAGCCAAGACCACTTGCTGTTTGGCACGACGCAAGTCACCGACGGCAAGATGAGGCTGTCGTACCTTGCGAAACGCGTCGAGTCGAACGGGAATAGCTCCGATGAATGACGGCGGGCTACAGCCCGTCCTTTGCCCTCACTGTTGGCAGGTTACGGGTGGTCTGGTTTGCCAGCACTGCGGGCGAGACATTGAGTGGACAAGTTCGTCGCCCATTCTTGAAGCCTTGCAGGCGTCTGCCGCGATGGCCGATCCACCTTGGCGGCGCAGCGGCGGCGTGCCTCCCGATATTGAGGAGCCCAACCCCAAGAAGAGCAAGATTCACTTGGACCGTCCGGTTGTGCGCTTTGGCCGCGGTCTGAATCAGGAAGCGGTTTTGATCAGTACGGACGTGGAAAAACACCACGCGCTGGTGGTACGCCGCGATGGGGCGAAGCACCGTGACGAGCGGGAATATTGGGTTTTCGACCTCGGCAGCCAGATGGGCACGTTTGTCAACGGCCGCGCGATTGCGGCCGTCAAACTCGAATCGCGGGACTTACTGCAGATCGGCTCGGACGCCTGGATTCTGAATGAAGAGGATGGGCAGTTCGAACCGGTCGGGCCGATCGCTGGCGTGCGCGTGGTGCTGGAGGGCGTTGCGGTGCCTGGGCGACTACGTTCGCTCTTTCGCACCGTTCGGGCAGGCGAGTTTGTTGCCATTGCCGGATCGAGCGGCGCGGGAAAATCGACGCTCCTGCGCGCGTTGGTGGGAGACAGCGGCGCCAAGCACCTAGGGCGCCTCGTGGTCGATGGCCGGGATGTCGCGCGAGGCTGGGGTTGGTATCGCAGCATTCTGGGCTATGTGTCTCAGGCAGAAGCCGTGCATCGCGAGTTGAGCCCGCTACAGGCACTTGAATTTTCGGCGGAGTTGCGGTCACCCGCCCCTAAAGACGTGGATGATCTGAAGGCATTGTTATGGAGCGTGGATCTGCCCGCCGGGCGGTGGGAAAGCTACGTGGAGGATCTTAGCGGCGGCGAAGCGCGCCGGGTGCGGGTGGCGACTGAACTGGTTGCCCAACCTCGGCTGCTCATTCTGGACGAGCCGGCGAGCGGTCTTGATCGCTCGCGCGAGGTGTCACTCATGCGGTTGCTGCGGAGTTTGGCACGGCGCGGCTGTACGGTCATCTTGGTCACGCACGGCATCGGACATTTGAACTTTGCCGACCGCGTCTGGATTCTCAACGACAAGCAGCTATGTTTTGATGGCAGCCCTGAGCAACTGCGAGGGTACGCGCCCGATGGCGATTTGTGCCGGCTTGATTTCAGGGCACTCCCTTCCCTGGGGCCTGCCGATACGGGCAATGTAAGCAGTGAATCCGCGGAGCCGGAGGCGTTGGTACTTGGCCGCGATGAACAGCGCCTGGCCGTACCGGCACGTTCGTGGGCAACGCAAGCCCGCACGCTGTTTCGCCGCGAAGCGCGGCTCGCTCTGAATCGCTGGCGCAAGCGGCTACTCGTTCCGCTGATTGTCGTGCCGGCGGTGTTCGGCGTTTCGATCGGGTTGGCCGTGCCGTCGACGCGGTTGGAATTGCTTTCCTTGCTGTGCATTCTGGCATCCATTTGGATGAGCAGTAGCCTGAGCGTGATGGCGATCGTCGACGAGCGGAACGTGTTCAACCACGAACGGCTGCTGTTTCTCAAAATTCCCCGTTACGTGCTGGCAAAATTGCTTTTCTATTGCTTGCTGTCCGCGGTGCAGACCGTGGTATTTGTGCTGGTGCTGTGGGCGGTGCGTCGCTTGGCGTACGATCCCGGCGCCATGCTCCATGGCATGCACTGGGTGGCGGCGGTACTACTGCTCGTGGGCTGGGTCGCCG
Organism: uncultured Pirellulales bacterium; assembly: GCA_964445985.1. Lineage (GTDB taxonomy): Bacteria > Planctomycetota > Planctomycetia > Pirellulales > S012-138 > CAYUMU01. The sequence goes on from CAYUMU010000054.1 coordinate 6,833, forward strand.
TCGCCATGGGGTTGGCGATTTCGGCATTCGCGGGCGACAGCAAGCAGTTCGCGGCCGCGGTGCTTCCACTGGTGATGATGTGCCAGATTTTGTTCGGCGTTCAGATTGCTGGGCGCGGCGATGCTTCACTGCACGATGCCTATGGGGAGTTTACTCCTCACGCTTGCGCGGCATCGCCGAACTGCGCGTACCGCCCCACACGCTGGTCGCCCGACCACGGCTGGGCGTGTGACGCGTGCGCGCGTTGGCTCAGAAAACCAGGCAATGCGGGGGGCGTTTCCCGCGACACCGGTCAAGACGGAGAAGTGGCCGTCAGTCAAGAGAATCGAAATCGCCCCAATCGGCTCGCCGCACTTGGATCGTACCTGACGATCGCCCGATTCGGCGACATTTTGCTGCGCAGCTTTGCGAATAGCGAGGCGGATTACGAAGCGTTTCGTTCCTCTGGCGAGGATGCGGAAGCCACGGCCGCACAGCCCAACTCTCGGCGCGACGTGCATCGCCAGCTCGGCTACACCCGCTGGAGATGGGAAGCGACCCTGGCCTTGGCCGGCATGCTGGGGATCTTTTATGTGGCGACGATCGGACAACTTTCCTTAGGCTCTTAGCCCAACGCCATGAGCACGCCTTGCACGGCTTTGAGCTGGGTGCTGAGCGTCTCGCGGATTTGGGCCAGGCTGGCCAGTTCGTCCTCGATTTTGATTTGAGATTGCTCACGTTCGGCAATGACGGCGACCACCTGACCGCGGATTTCCTCGACCATCGCGGTCATTTGCTCGCTGACGCGATCGCGCAGCGGGGCGATCGTCTCGATGATTTGCCGGCCGATGGCGGCCTCGGTGTCGGTCTGGGTTTTGCGCAGGCTGGCGGCAATTTGCTTGATGACATTTTCGCGGATGGAGTCGGCCGCTTGTTGGGCGCCGGCCATGGTGCGGATGATGCCGATGCCGATAACGGCCGGCAAAATCACGGGCAGGCCGAACGCCATCGCTTTAAGCACCACCACGGCAGCCAGATTCACCGCCAGTCCCTTCACGGCCGGGCCGACGCCGAGCGCCGCGCCTTCGACCATCGAGCCGAAGTTCAACAGGCCCAAGCCGGCTCCCAATAACCGGCTGATGCCAGACACGTCTTGCTCGGCCGGCTCCACGGTGGTGGTCGAAAATGCCGCGCGAACCTTGGCCAGGTTGCGCAAGAACTCATCGGCCTGATCGTCGAGTTCCTCGATCAAATCTCGCCAGTGCGTTTCGAGCAGGGGCTGAAGCTGGTCCTGTTCCCACTGCCGCATCTGGGCGCTCATCCAGGTTTCCAACTGCGAAGCCAGCTTCTTGCTGGTTTCGGACTTGCTGCGAATCGCGTCCCAGGTGGCGACGTCGATTGTTTTGGCGTGCCGCTCCACGCCCAGTTCGAGCTGCGACATGAACGATAGCCACGAGGCCTGTGCCTCGCGCACCATCGACTCGGATCGCCGTTCGACGCCTCGAATGGCCCGCTCGCACTGTCGCTGGGCCTCTTCCAGCCGCGGCCGCTCGACCTCCAAAGTATGCCGCAAGGTCTCCAGGGGCAGGCGGAACAACTCCTCCCGTTGCGGGATCACGTGCAGCAGCGCCTCTTGGATGGCGTGCTCGCAAATGCGAATCGGCGTCGTTAGCTTCACCCGGCCGCGCTCGGTCGAGAGAAAGCCCTCCAGCGCCGCCATGAACCTTGGCATGTTCGACGCCTCGACAACTTCTGGTTGCTGATTGATTTTGCCCACCAGCGCCTCGTTGGAGGCCACGAAGAACAGCCGCGGCTCGCCCTTGACGCGCGGCACCAGCACCCGCCGGGCGATCTGCCGCAGTTCCTCAAGCTCATCGGGCGAATCGCGAACGGCGTCGTAGCGGTTGCAGAGGAAGAACACGTCTTTCAGGTCGCGATCCGCCAGTTCGGTGTCGAGAAACTTGCGTTCGGTGTCGGCCAGCAACTGGGCACAGGAAAGCACCAGGATCATCGCGTCGGCGTCGGAAAAAAACGAGTGCGTGACGGCCGTGCGGGTGGCGTGCTCGTTCAACCCCGGCGAATCGACCAATTCGACGTTGTTCTTCAAGAGTTCGAGCGGATAGGAGACTTCCGCGGCGGAGTAGGGGTTAAAGGTTTGCTTTCCCTCGGATTCATCGCCCGCATGCTCGATCACCAAATGCTTGGTGAGCGCCGCCGCGTCGGCATCGAGATCGAGGCTAGTGGTGGCGTCGCTGTCGCGATGGTAAAGCGTGGCCTGCTTGCGCGAGCCGTATTTGACCCGGGTAATGACGGCCGTGCAGGGGGCGACCTTCGCCGGGAGAATTCTTGCCCCCAGCATCGCGTTGACGGCCGTCGACTTACCGCGTTTGAACTCGCCCACCAGCAGCACCTTGAACGTGTCGTTCTCCAGAGAATGACGCGAGCGCTGCAGTTGCCCCGCCCGCTCCGACGCCTCCATTTGCTCGAAGCATTCGGCGATGGCCGCCAGGGCCTGCGACACCACTTGCCGCAGCCCGGCGTATTCAACAAACGATTTGGTGGACGTCGTCGTCAATTCAGCTTCCCTCCGGTAAAAGAAACTCTCGGCACCGCGCGATCAGGCGGGGGATTTCACTCCCCTCTCGCAACGCTGCCTGCTCGCTCTGTTCGACGTGGAAGCGGCGCGCCACCTGCTGGCAGATTTCATCCATCACTTTGACAGTCGCCGCGGCGAATTCCTCGATGAGCTTGGGCTCGAGATCGGTGAGCCATTGTTGCAGCGCGGCTTCGGCATCCACCGCCGACTCGACCTGCTGGCGGCGGCGCTTCGCCTGCCGCCAGTTATTCACGGCCACCAGGGAAATTCCCGCCCCCACGATCGTAATCCAGCCGGGCATGACCACGGCGACAGCCAGCGCGGCGGCTTCGAGCCCCGTGGCGCGGCCGTCGCGGCGGGAGGAAACGGGGAGCGCGGGGGCGGCGACGGTCGGTGGACGCATCTGGAGCGCGGCGGTGGTATTGATCGTGTCGCCGGCCGCGCGCAGTGCCGGCGGGCCATCGGCCTGCAGCGCATTTCGTAGCGTGGACAGGTAGGTGGCCGCGGCACGCTCGACAACTTTTCTTAGGCCATGAACCACGGTTGCCATTCCCTCGTGGCTGGTCGTTCGCTCGGGCGCGGCCCGCAAAATCGGCTTGAGGTTCCTCCGCAGTTGGCTGCACCCTTCGCGGAACACGGAATTCGCTTCCGCCAGCGCCAGACGGTGCTCGCGCGCCAACACCGACAGCGCCAGGTCGCGATGCTCGATGGCCGCCTGGCGCCGATCCGCCGTGGGCTGGGGCAGCGAGGCCTCGATCAAGGAAAGCAGCTCGTGCAGCCGCTCGCCAGGGTCGGCTGCCGCCGTTGTTTGGCACGCTGCCTGGTTCTTGATCCAGGCTTCCAGCGTGGGAAGAGAATCTGTGTGCAGGCGGCCCGGCTCGAGCATCTGCAGTTCCAGGCGGCCGTCGCCGACACACCGCACGTATCGCAGAAGCAGTTCCTCAACTTCGGCCTGATCGGCCGGGTCGGAAACCTGGTCGAGGAAGGTAACGCCCAGCACCACCGGGCAGCGCGTGAGCGGCAACACCTCTTCTTCGAGGATCTCCCGCTCCGCGGCAGACAATGCCTGGCGGGCGTCGATGCAAATTACGATGGCCGCGGCCGAAAGAGCGTGGCGCAGGGCCAGCGACACATCTTGGCCCTCGGCCCGGCTTGCGGCAGGCGTATCGACCAGGTCGACCAACTCGAGAATCGGCGCCGCGCAGTCCAGCGATTGGGTATCTTCGGAGTGCGCATGGGCCGAAACCCGGCCGATGCGAACCGCATGCGCGCCGTTCTGCTTGTTAACGGAGACGAGGTTCTGCCCCAACAACCGGTTGACGACGGTCGATTTGCCACGGCGATATTGCCCCATCACCACGATCGTTGGCCTGCCAGTGCCCTCCGCCGCGCCTGCCAGCGCTCGCAGCTCCAGCACGGTTTGGGGCGGCATGAAGGCCTGTTGCTCCACGAGTTCGGCCAGGCGGCGCAACGCCTGTTCGAGCGTACCGGCGACCTCCTCGGCCGCGGGATCGGGCGGCGGCTTCAAGGCCACGCCGCATTCACCGCAGAATGCCGCTTCGGGGTCGGTTTGCCGCTGGCCGCACGCATGGCAATTCATGCTCCGCCTCCCGCTGATCTAGGGGTGCTTCGCAAGGGTGCGCCGCATCGCGTACAGTGGCGATTGGTGGAGGGCATTGCTGCCCCACAAGCCCCGCAGGCCACCTCGACCACCAGCACGCCGACAATGGCCGGCGCGCTGGAAGGGGCAGGCAGCAGCGACTCTCGCAGCAGTTTCTCGTGATCCTGCGACAATTCTCGGCGCAGCCGGGCTTCATCGAGCTCCGCGTCCATTTCGCGGGTGATGATGAACCAGGCGAAAACCCAAACGCCTGTCACCCCCATACCGAACACTTTGCCCAGGTGGCTGGTCGCGCTTGCGGCAGCAGTTTGCAGAATCGCCTCGGCGGTGGCGGCACTGAACAGCGGGCTCAGCGCGGCGGTAATGTAGGTGTCGAACCAAAGCGTAAGCAGCGACAGCAGCATGAATGCGCCGAGAGCGGCGTGGGCCAGCTTGCGAGACTGGAACCGCTCCACCAGCACAGTTGCCGCGAAGACAATGCCCGCCGCGAACGCCAGGACACGAACCAGCCCGCAACCCGAGGCGAACGCGCCGCAGGCGTACGGCAGGGCTGATTTCACGAGGTAGGAACCAACCGCCTCGGCCACGCCAGATGTCACGGTGTTGATGGTCGCGATGGAAACCATGGCCGAGAATAACAGCCACCCCAACGCGATTCTTACCACCGGGCTTTTGGGAATTGTCATGCGCGCGCCCTTGGTTTGATGGTTGCATCCATGCTAAGTCTTGGCACACTCGCGGGAGCGGCTGAGCCCTCGGCAATGCGTGGTCGCCTGCTCCAGCAAATCCTTCAAGCGGTTGTCGTGCTCGCCCAGCCTGGTGCGAATCGCCCGCAGATGATTAAGCCTTTGCTGCTCGTGGCCCAGCGCCTGCTGCTCGTGGTGGATCACGCCTTGGATCCAGTTCTGAAAGGCAGTGGCGTCGTGGTACACGATCCCCGTGAGTTGCGTGCCGAGATGCCGCTCCAACGCGGCCGGGCCGATCGCCGCCTCGGAGGTTGACTCGCGGGTGAGTTGCTCGATCAATTCATCGATCGTCGCGGTGCACTGGTTTTTCAGCGCCTCGAATTTGCGGGTGTGCATCACTCCCTGCGCCAGCAAGGCCGCGATGCCGACAGCGGCGGCGGCGAGGCCTGCCGACGAGTTGGCCGTGGCGGCTCTCCCGCCCGCCCTCCCCAGGCTATACGTCAGGGCCTTCGTACCGCCCACGTACTTTTTGACCTTTGTCTGCACTTCCGCCCCCGCTGCCGCAAGCGATAGGCCCGCCGCGGGCGAAATCGCCTGAATCGTCACCGGTGGGGGGGGCGGCGCCGCCGTGGCCAACGTCTGGGATATTTTATACCGCTCCCACAATGGCTGCCGCGCCGCACCGATAAGCTGTGCGATGGTCTGCGCGAAATGGGCGTCGATGCGTCCCCGGCACTCCGCGGCAATCTGCTCCAACTCGCCGGGCGTTTGTTCCTGGAATTCGTTCACCACCTGGGCGAGTTGCTGGCCTTGCGCGGCGGCCTCGAGCCGCCCTTTCACCTGCCCCCGGAATGCCGCCAACCGCGAACTCAGATCGGTTCGGAGCAGCTCGGAAATCTCCCGCCCCAGTTGCCGAATCCGCGGAACCAACGCCACGATCCCCTCATCGCACCAAGCGCGGGGATTGCGCAACTGCTGCTGCATCAGCGATTCGATGCGATGCCGATACCCTTGCTCGGCCTCGTCGATTTTTTCCGCCGTTTCGCGATGCGCATATTGAATTGAGTGGGCGCACCGGGCGGCGACGGCGATGGAACGCTCGGCCTCGACGACTGCGAAGATGCGAGCCAGCTCGGCCCCGAACGCTTCGGCCGCGGGTCCCGTGGGCTGCTGCTTCAAGGCAGGCCGGGCCGCCACGGCGAACGCCAGAATCTCCTGCTCCGAGCGGCCGACCTCCTCGGCAAACCGCGCTCTTCCCACTTGCACGGCTTCGGCCACTTCTTGCTCGGCGTCGCCGCCGGAGCATTCGGCGCCGCTGATGGCCGCATCCAGTTTGGTCAACACGAGGAGAATATGCGGCGTCACCTCGCGAACTTGCCGCACGAACGCCCGCGTCGATTCGCTGAGCGTCTGGGCGATGTCCGAAACCAGGATGCAGGCATCCGCCTGAGTCTGCAACGCGTGCCACGCCCGCTGGCGATTCTCCTCCGTAGCCGTGTTCACGCCGGGAGTGTCGATCAGCACCATGCCCTCGGGAAGCCGGTCGGTGGGAACTGCGAGGTGCAGCTCCTCAACCTCATGCCCCCGCTGATTCATGTCAGTCAATTGCTTGACCTCCTCCATGAATCGGACCAGGCGATCTTCGCGATGGCGCCGCCACGCATCTTGCGTGCTCTCCCAGCATGCTTGCCACTGGGCTCGAGTTGCCGGCAAATCGGCGAGCGCCTGCCGCAATGCCGCGAGTTGCATAGAGGTTCGTTCGATTGCCTGCTGCTGCTCGACTACCTGCTGCCGCATCGAAGCCGCAAGCTCGGCCGCCGCTCTTGCCCGGGCGGCCAATTCCGCAACGTGGCGCTTGCGCTGCTCCCATTGGGCAACCCGCGCAAGATGGTCCCGCCACTCCTGCTGTTCCCAGTGCTTCAATACGAGCCGGCCGACCCGATGGATGGTCGAGCGCCAGCCACCCGCCCGACGATACGCCCACGGCGCCTCGCTTTCCACCGCGCAAACCTCGACGCCAAATTGTTCTGTATCCCTGAGTTCCTGCTCGTAATCGCACTGCTGGTCGGCCGCATGGGCTTCCGCCGTGCTTGCTTTTCGCTCGCGCGCTTCGAGCACGTCGTTCATCTCCCCCAGGAGTTGCTCCAGCCGCTGCACTTCCGCGGGATGCGATACTGCCGACGTGTCGCACTGCCGCAGTTGCCCTTGCTGCTCGGCGGATGCGGTCGCAAAAGTTTCTTCGTGATCGGCAAACACCGCGTCGAAACTCTCCCATTCACCCGATTGCAGCCGGGCCCGGTAGTCAAGTCGCCGTCCACGGCGCAAGTAGCTCACGGTTCCGGTGCATTCACGTACCGCGGCCCCCAGCAATTCCATGCCCAATATGGCGTTCAACAGCGTGCTCTTGCCAGCCTTCTGCTCGCCGACGACGCACACGTAAACCTCGCTCCGACCCAGCCGGGAGCGCAGGTCAGCCACGATCTCGCAGATCTGCCCGGTCGTCGCGTCGCCCAGCCTTTCTCGATGCACCTCGAGTTCCGAGAGAGCCCCCAGGGCTTGCCGCACCTCCTCAACCACCCACTGCGTCGTCTCATCCAACGCGGTGCCATTCGCCCCGTCACACATAGTTCGCATCGCGTGATTCCCAAAATAGGCAAAGCCATCCGGTCCCCGGCGAGCCGTATGTCCGAATGTAGTGTCGCCTAATTGGGTGGGCGGAGTCAACAAATCCGTGAGACGAGTGAGACGAGGCAGCCGCCCCAACCAGCGGGTGAGTCAATGCGGACACCAAGCTCGGAACAGTTCACCGCCAGGCCATTCCCGCCTCATTTCACGGGGAATGCAACTCATCCCCCGGCACCAAGCACATGGCTGGCGTCCGGCGCCTGTCAAGCCAGTTGGCGACCAGGAGATCGCGTCTGGAGGCGAACCCCATCCAATGCCCAAGACCAGACAAACTCAGTCGGCCCTAGCTAAGAGCCTATCAATGACTCCCTCGCCCCTCGCGGGAGAGGGCCGGGGGTGAGGGGAAACAGGATTTTCGGATCGGCTCTAAGCAATTGTAGACATCTGAGGTTTCAGTCAAGCGTTTTCCAGCAACTTTATCAGAGGGCTATTCGCCTTCTTTAGCTGCTTCACATAGTGGGCTTCATTGTACGGCACCCGGTCTTTCCACATGCGGAACAAGATGCGGATCCATTTGAACGCCAGAGCGCGTACGGCCGCGTTGGGCTTCTTGCCTTTGGCTCGCTGCGACTGGTAGAAAGCAGGCATTCTGCCTGCCACAATGGGGTTCGAAGTTGGATCAAGGCTGCTCTCAGTCGGGCGTTCGTCCCCGTTTTACTTAAGGTCGTATCGTCCCATTGTGTGCGAGGTGGCGGGGATTTGGCGATTCAACCCAAATTGTGGCGGGGAAGAATGGCTGGCCTACCATTACTTGCCTCGCGTCCCCAAGGCGTTGAGCCTAATTGATTATCCAGGTTGGTTGGCCAGATTCTTCTGGGGGCAAGTTGTGGGATGCGTTGGTGCGAATGGCTGGCTGTTTTGGCCACAACTTGACCCCAGCCACCCCGTCGCCAGACAGACACCCAAACCAGCAATGCTAACCCGGTGAGATGTGGGTAACTTCATTCTTCTAAGCTCCTATCACATGGCGGCGGGCCAAGTCCACAGGAAATCCCCTTTGCGTCATTCTCGAAATCGGCCAATGGGACAGCACATGCACTAATAACACACATCAAAACGAACACTTGGAATCCCTCCCAGTTGGGCTGACCCTGCTTAGTCGCCGGTGCCGGGCGTTACCAGGGGTTCGTTGGACCGGTCTTCGGTGTTGTTGTAGTCGGCCGGTTCTGCCTGGGTGGGGTCGAGGCCGCTGCGGTAGCCGCCGGGCACGCGCCAGTAGCGCGGGGGCGGATAAACGTACATGCCAGTGGAACCGAAGCCGGGCAGGTTGTAGCCGGCGGGCGTTGGCGCGCTGGGGCCGGGGGTTCCCTGGGGATTGAAAGGGGCATCGATCGAGCTGCCGGTGTGTTCGGCGTAGCCCAGCTTGACGTCGAGCGTACTGACCTTGCCGTTGGCGCCGGGGTGGATGACTTGTATTTTGACGGCTTGCCCTGGCTGGAGTTTGTCGAGCAGCTTCACGTACTGGGCCACCGAGTACAAACGTTCGTTGCCGATGGCGGTGATGATGTCGTAACGCTCGATGCCGGCTTTCACCGCGGGCGACTCGGGGGCCACGTAGTTCACCACCAGGCCATAGCCGGGGCGACCGTCGAAGACCGGCACGTGGGCAGCGAGCGGCCCGGATACCTCGCCGACAACCACGCCCAGGCTGGCGCGAAAGTGCGGGGCGTAGTGATGATGCAGGTAATCGCTGACCGCCGGCGACGAGGGGTAGAAATCGGGAGTGGAAGAGGGGGCCGAGGGCGCGGGTGTATCGGCCGAGGGTGTGGGGGGGCCAGCCGTGGGGGCAGGCGGAGAGGGCGCGCCTTCGCCAGGAGCCTGGGCCAACAGCGGCTGGCCGTACGCGAGGGCGGCCGCCGCCACCAGAGCCGTCACGCCTGGTGAGCGGGTATTCAGCAGGTTTTGTAACCAGTTCCGCGACATTCTTCTGCCTTTCACTGAGTAGTTCGGATGATCGTGATGCCGGGAGGCTTGAGCGGTTTGGGAGCAAGCGGAAGCACGTTCGCCTAGCCACCAGCGTAATCACCGGGCTGTCGTTCGCCAGAACCTGGGTCCACGTTTCTGGGGCGGCGATCTCCCCCCAGGCCAAACGGCGCCAATCCTGGGCCGCATCGTAAACATACCTTTATTCCAGGGCGCTTTACGTGGCCGCGAAAAACATATAATGCGGGCGAGCGCGCCGGCGGATTGCCCCCGCCCCCTTTTTGGCAGGCGAATTGCACTAAATTATGGAGACGCACAAATGCGCGGCAGCATGGATTTGAGCCGTCATGAAATTGAAGTGGAGCGGGTACTGAGGAACACCTCTCCCGCGGTTCTGTACGAGGCCGCCGTGCGCCACGACGGCGGCGCCATTAGCTCCACCGGGGCCCTGATCGCCATGTCGGGCGTGAAAACCGGCCGCAGCCCCAAAGACAAACGGATTGTCGATCATCCCGACAGTTCGGCCAATATCTGGTGGGGAAATGTCAATATTCGCATGGACGAGCGGACTTTTCTCACCAATCGGCAGCGGGCCATCGATTATTTGAACACCCGTCCGCGGTTGTACGTGATCGATGCCTACGCCGGCTGGGATCCGGCGTATCGACTGAAGGTGCGGGTGATTTGCGCCCGGCCGTACCATGCGCTGTTCATGCACAACATGCTGATTCGCCCCACGGAGGACGAACTGGCCGAATTCGGGGAGCCCGACTTTGTGATCTTCAACGCGGGGCAGTTTTCGGCCAATAAGTACACGGCCCAAATGTCTTCGCCCACGAGCGTGGATTTGAGCTTCGAACGAAAAGAGTTCGTGATTTTGGGAACGGAATACGCTGGAGAAATGAAGAAGGGCGTATTCACGATTATGAACTACCTGATGCCCAAGCAGGGCGTGCTTTCGATGCATTGCTCGGCCAATGAGGGGGCTGACGGCGACGTGTCGCTGTTCTTTGGCCTTTCGGGAACCGGCAAGACCACGCTCAGCGCCGACCCTCGCCGCAAACTGATTGGCGACGATGAACATGGCTGGACCGATACGGGCGTGTTCAATATTGAAGGGGGCTGCTATGCCAAGTGCATTGGCCTCTCGCGGGAAAAAGAGCCTGAGATTTACGATGCCATTCGCTTTGGCACGGTGCTGGAGAACGTGGTCTTTGACAACAATAGCCGCGTGGTCGATTACTTCGCTGACACCATTACCGAGAATACGCGAGCCAGCTACGTGCTGGAGGCGATCGCCAACGCCAAGTTGCCGGCGGTGGGGGTTCACCCCAGCAATGTGATTTTTCTCACGGCCGATGCCTTTGGCGTGCTGCCCCCCGTGAGCCGGCTCACGCCCGAGCAGGCCATGTATCATTTTGTGAGCGGATATACGGCCAAGGTGGCTGGCACGGAGATGGGCGTGACCGAACCGCAAGCCACGTTTTCGGCCTGCTTTGGCGCGGCCTTCATGGTGTGGCATCCGCTCAAGTACGCGGAGTTGCTCGCCGAGAAGTTGAAAGCACACAATGCCCAAGCCTGGCTGGTGAACACCGGTTGGACCGGCGGCGGCTATGGCGAGGGCAAACGTATCAATCTGGCTTACACCCGGGCTACCATCGACGCCATTCACAATGGCAGCCTGAACGACGCGGAAATGCAGACCGATCCCGTGTTTGGTCTGGCCGTGCCCAAGAGTTGCCCTGGCGTGCCGGGTGAACTGCTGATGCCGCGCGACGCCTGGGCCGATAAGCCAGCTTACGACGCGGCCGCGGCCAAGCTGGCGGAACTGTTCAAGAAGAACTATGAGCAGTTTGCAGCGGCCGGCAGGAGCATGCCCAACGGCGCGGGACCAACAGCATGACAGAGACGGAGTTGCCGCAACGCGAACCGCTGACGATTGCTCAGGCGGCGACGATGGCCTGTTTGCTGGAAGCTTCGGTCCCCAAGCCGGGCAACGTGCATCGCGGGGCCGACTTTGCCGACATGACCTATTACGACTTTGCCTTGAGCGCCGCCCTGATTGGCCCGGCGATGGAAGAAGCCCAGCGCACCGGGCCAGGCCGGGCGGCACTGCGCGCGATGCAGGCCACGCGGGGCTGGGTGCCGTGCAATACGAACTTGGGGACCATTCTGCTGCTAGCGCCGTTGGCCGCGGCGGCTGGCAGGGCCAGTGGGCAATGGCGATCCCCAGGTTCAGCGAAGATTGCTCACACCTTGCCGGAGGTGCTTTCCTCGCTTACGGCCGACGATGCCGCGAACGTATATGAGGCGATTCGGGTGGCGGCGCCGGGCGGGTTGGGGAAAGTGCCTGAGGCGGATGTTTCCAACGTGGCCGAGCCTCCGGCCGATTTGCTATATGCGATGGGCCTGGCCGCGGATCGCGACCTGGTGGCCCGACAGTATGTGAATGGCTTTGCCGAGGTGCTGGGCTTTATTGTGCCGCGGTTGAGAGCGGCGCTGGTGGGCGAAGCGCATGGCGGATTGGAAGCGGTTGCATCGCCGCTGAGCTTGCCCGACGCCATTGTGTACACGGCCGTGGCGACGATGCGCGCCTATCCCGATAGCCTGATCGCGCGGAAATGCGGTGTGGAAGTGGCGGAGAAATCGGCGAAGTACGCAGGCCAGGTACTCGAGGCGGGGCCGCCGGGGAGCGAAGACTACTTTTCGGCGCTCGGCGACTTGGACTTTTGGCTACGCTCGGACGGCAACCGCCGCAACCCGGGGACGACGGCCGACCTGATGGCTGCGGGGTTGTTTGTGGCGATTTGGGAGGGGGTGGTTGAGGGGCCGGTGCGGTGGTGAGGGGGTGACAAGCTAAGTTCACAATGACGGGTCATCCGCCGATCTTTCGCGAATGAGATGGGGGGCACGGTGGGCGCGCAGCGTTCAATAAGCAAGCGATGCTAGCTACAAAGTGCTGTCCCTAGTCCCTTAAAAAATACCCGCGCCAAATCCGTCGGACGGCGGCGCCAGTTGCTCGTGGCTGTTGTGATGCGTGCCGTGCATGGTTTCTGGCGAGTGGACCGGCTTGTGGCTGTCTTGCTCGCCACGACTGTGCGGCGGCGGAGGGCTCACGCCTTCGATATCCAGGTCGTCATCGTAGTCGTCGTACTTCGACACGTAATCTGGCTGCTTGGCCTTCTCCAATTCTTCATGATAGGCCTCGACAACCCGCTTCTGGATCACCTCGCGGCAGAGCGAATTGATCGGGTGGGCGATGTCGGCATAGAGTTTGGCCCGACCGTCTTCCGAGCGGTTGCTGGCGTCGCGCGGCACGCGGTTGCCGCACTGGTTGCAATACACGGCGCGAAGGTGATTCTTCGAGCCGCAATGGCTGCAATGCGAGGTTAACTTGCGGCTGGGCATGGCCACGAACGGCCCGCTGGAGCCTTCGATAATTTTCAGATCGCGGACCACGAAGCTGTGGTCGAAGGTAACGCTGCAAAATGCCCTGAGGCGTTCGCTCGGGTCGTCCATCAGCTTGATGCGTACTTCAGTGATTTCCACGGCGTTCTCCTTGTCGCAGTTCCTCGTCAGATGCCGGTTGCAGTGGAGAAGACAGATGCCCAACCACGATGGCGAAGCAGAGCGGCCACTCGCCGCGCATCGCGGTCGTTTCGACACAAACCAAAATAACTGCTGCCGCTCCCGCTCATTTGATGCCCCAGCACGCCCGCTTTGGCAAAATCGGCAGCCAGGCGCTCGACCACGGGCGACAACTGTTCCGCCGCCGGTTGCAGCCGATTGTGCAAGCGCTGGGCAATCTGGCCTAACTGGCCCGACCGCAGCGCCTCCATCAACGGATCGCTGGCAATGGGGTCCGAGACAGAATTCCTTTCGCGTGGCGATTTGCCTGACGATTCGCCCTCGCTATCCGCGGGTTGGCAGCGCGCGTACACCTCCGCGGTGCTCAGGCCCACTCCCGGATGAACCACCACGCACGACAGCCGCGGCATGCCGGCAAGCGGTTCAATTATTTCGCCTCGTCCGCGACACATGGCCCAACCGTCCGCGAGAAAAAAGGGAACATCGCTACCGATTTCGGCGGCCAACGCCATTAGTTTTGACTGGCTCCACTGCAATCCCCAGGCAAGATTCGCCGCCAACAGGGCCGCTGCAGCGTCGCTCGACCCGCCCCCGAGCCCCGCAAACACGGGAATCCGCTTGATCAACTGCAGGCTCGCCGTGGCTTCCACGCCGGCCTTGGTTCGCAACAACTCCACGGCACGCAGCGCCGTATTGCGGCTGTCTTGAGGCAACGCAGGGCAAGTCGATGGCTGCAGTCCGCTCGCCCAGCGACAATCAAAACCTATCGGGTTCGCGACCTGTTCCGCGCGCGCCGCACCCGCCCGGAATACGAGGGTGTCATACACGCGGATGGGGCACATGAGCGTTTCCAGCTCGTGAAACCCGTCGTTACGCTTATGGAAAATCTCCAGATGCAGATTCAGCTTGGCAGGCGTCCAAACCTCAATGGCCGCAGCCAGCCGACGAATCCGCATCGATGGATCGCTATGCTAAGTGCAAAATGGGAACGAAACGCCGCGCTGACGAGCCGCGTCGCTCAGAGAACAAAACTCAAAGAACGCCTTGAACAGGGCAATCTGTGATATGGGCGGCCGGCTAGTCTGAATCTGCCAGCACCGGGGGTTGATCTTACCCCATCCCCCCGCATGGGTCAAGAAATTGCTCGTTAGAGCGCCGAGCGAGCGTCAACAGCGCTGGCAATGTATTGATCACCGTTCAATTCGGCGGCGACGCGGGCCACGTGGCCGGCCATCAAGTCTGCCAACCGTGCCGGCTTGCCTTCCAGGGTGATCTTGGTTTCTGCATTGACGACAAATTCTTGCTGCACTTCACCGACCATCATCACCAGTTTGCCGTCGCCAGAACTCACGACTTTGCCGTTGAATTCTTGCGCCGCTTCGGCCGCCGTGGGTACGAGCAGAGCGACCGCGATCGTGAATGCCGCCACAGCGGCCGAGCGATAAGTAGTAATCATGGTTTGATCCTCCCAGGGAAGAAACTCACGCTGCTTGCGCGTTGCCTTTCTTGAAGCGCGGCGCGCGACGAGTGGTCAGCGGCGTGAGTCGGCCGAACTGGTTGCTTAGCGATCAACTGCCCTAGGCCAGAAACGCTCGGGGCCGCTGTTTGGCTAGCAACCAACAACCCCTGAAAGCAGGGCAACTTTCGGGCCGAACAGGAAAGTGGCCTCCCGAAATCGCCGCAAGTCCCTTTGGCAACGGTGCGAAAGGGCTGCCCATCCGCCGGAAAGATGTGAGACAAAAAGCGGGGCGGTCAGAGCCTGCGATCCCAGGGTGTCGCGAGCTTCGGCCCCCCGCTTTCGTCGATGGTGAACAGCTATTCGCTGATGGGGCGAATCGAGATATTGCGAAACTGCACGGGGCTGGAGTGGCCCGCGAAGCCGAAGTGGCCCGAAGTGCGGTCTTTGCCTGGGTGCGGTGAGCCGGCCATGTACTCGTTGATTTTGGACAAGTCGGCATCCAGAATCCGAAAGCCGTTGAGATCCACGCGAACCGTCGAACCATTCACGGTGACCTGCTGAAAGTTCCACTCGCCGGTCGGCCGCAAGTAGCCGCGGCGGGCTCCCGCGATGCCGTAAGCCGAACCGTGAACCTGTCGCGGATCGAGCTTGGCGTAACGGGGATCTTCGGTATCGAGCACTTGCAGCTCGCACATGCCCACATAGGCCGTGTCGCCCTTGCCGGGGTAGCGAATCGCCAAGCCATTGTTGCCGCCGGGAGGGAGCTTGAACTCCAGCTTGACCTCAAAGTTATCGTACTCGTCCTCGGTATAGATCGTGCCGCCTTTGCCTTGCTTGCACACGATCGCGCCATCGACGACCTGATAGTTTTCGATGGGGCCGGCCCAGCCCGCGAAATCTTGGCCGTTGAAGATGCTCTTGGATTGCGATTGAGCGCCCTTCTTGCTCAGACTTTCGCGCTCCAAAATCGCGTTGGCCTCTTCAGCCGGGATCTCGCGAAGGAAGATATTGCGCCAGCGGATCTCGCCGCCGTGGGTTTGCAACTCGAGGGGGCCAACCTTGGGGAGCGGGCCGCTGCGATCGAAGTAGTTTTCCAGCCGGGCGTGATCGACCACCAGCTTATCGTTGAGAAAAATGGTCACATACTCGCCGACCATCACAATCCGAAAGTGATTCCATTCGCCCAGCGGCTTGTCGGCCAGCACCAACGGGTCTTTGCCCTTGGCGCCTTTGCTGTTGTTCCACAGGCCGCCCGAGCCCTTGTCGGCGCCCAGGTTCCACTTGCCGGCCTCTTCGCGTGAATCCCAGATTTGCACCTGCGGAATACCGCGGAGATAAATGCCGCTGTCGGCGTTGGGCACGGTCTTGTAGTCGATCAGCAGTTCAAAGTCGCCATAGTTCTTGTCGGTGGAGAGGTACAGGCCAAACCCGTCGTTGACCAGTTCGCCGTTCTCCACGGTCCAATGCTGGCGAATGTCTTCCAGGCTGGCCTCGCGCTTCTTGGCCAGTTCGTCCGGGGAGAGCGCCATCCACTTGGCTGGGTCTTCGGTCTTGAGTCCCCACCAGCCGGAGAGGTCTTTGCCGTTGAAGATGGCCGTGAAGCCTTCGGGCAGATTCGCCGCCGCTGGCTTCGCGTCGTCCGCCTGCACCAGGCCGCCCATGCTCCATAGCAGCAGAAGGGTTAACACCGAGCGCTGTTTCATCGTTGTAGCTCCCAGAAGTTTCAATGGGTTGCCGCCAGGCCCCCGTGGGCGAAAGCAGCAAAGATGGAATGGATTGTGGAATGAGGGCGCGGGCGCCGACCGCCTCTCGCGCCCCGCGAAAGTTTTCCTATCGTAGCCATCGGCGCGGCCCAAGGCGAGCAATCGCTGGCAGAAGTCGGCCGCGGACAATCGCCACGCACGCCAGGGCTTCGCGGCGGCTTTGTCCCATTCTGCCATAAAACAATGAATTCTGTCCGTGGGCCTGTTACAGTCGCACTAGGATTTTCGCCGCCCCGCCAGCCCCCGGCCGCCAGTACTCGGCGCGCTTCGCAGTAGGCCAGACTTGCGCCCGCCAGGGCTCAAAGTGGGGGGGGCGATTGACCAACCGTGCTTCGCAACGCTCATAGTTCTTATTCGCTACGAGAGGCCGCCATGGATCGCGAATCGTACCCCGCTGTTTCCCTCAATCGCCGCAAGTTCATCGCCGGAACCTCGGGGATCGTTGTCGGCTCGATGGCGGCCGGATCGCTGTTGCCGGCTTCCGCGGCGCTGGGAGCGCCCGGCGCGGCGGCGTATCAGGCCATGGGAACCCGCGTGGGCGAAGCGACCGACACCAGCGCCATTGTGTGGACGCGGCTGACCGCCGCCCCCACGCGCCTGGCCGATGGCTACGTGTTCCAGGGCCGCCCCCAACCCCGCAAAAAGGGCGAACCGCCCGAAGTCACCATGCCGGTCGACGAACTGGAAGGCGCCTGCCCCGGCATCGCCGGCAACGTGCGACTGCGCTACGGCGTCCAGCCCGACCTCAGCGACGCCCAAACGACCGACTGGGTGAATGTGTCCGCCGCCGGCGATTACATCCACCAGTTCGAGCTCACCGGCTTGCAGCCCAACTCCACGTATTACTACGAAAGCCAGGCCGCGTTTTCCGAAGGTTCGCCACAAAGCACCGTTCGCGGCCAGTTCGAAACGGCCCCCGCGGCCCAATCGCCGAGCGACTTTCGCTTTTGCGTGATGACCTGCCAAGGCTATCGCGATCGAGGGCACGCCGACGGCCATGGCATCTACCCTTCCATGCAGGCCCTCCAGCCCAAATTCACCTGCCTGACGGGCGACCTGGTGTACTACGACGGCGATGCGCCGGGCGCGGTCTCGCAACGTCTGGCCAGGTATCACTGGGAGCGGATGTTCAGCCTGCCTCGGTTGGTGGAGTTCCATCGACAAGTGGGCACGTATTGGCTCAAAGACGATCACGACACGCTCGACAACGATGCCTGGCCGGGCCAGAAGGCAGGCGAGCTGACTTACGCCCAAGGCCAGGAAATTTTTCGCCAGCAGGCGCCGCTGCACGCGGGACCGAGCTATCGCACCTATCGCTGGGGACGCGATCTGCAAGTGTGGTTCACCGACAGCCGCGACCATCGCTCGCCCAACAACATGAAAGATGGGCCGGATAAAACCATCTGGGGCGACGAGCAAAAAACCTGGTTCAAAAAGACCGTGCAAGCGAGCGACGCCACGTGGAAGATCCTGGTCAGCCCCAATCCGCTGGTCGGCCCCGACCGCAAGAACAAGAACGACAACCACGCCAACGCCGGCTTTTCCCACGAGGGCGATGAAATCCGCGCCTGGCTGCTGGAGAATGTGCCGAGCAACTTCTTCGTGATTTGCGGCGACCGGCACTGGCAGTACCACTCGGTGCATCCCACCACCGGCGTGCAAGAATTCTCAGTCGGCGCGGCCAGCGACGAGCACGCCGGAGGCACGCCGGGCGAAGATAAGTCCATCCACCGCTTCCATCGCGTGAAGGGCGGATTCTTATCCGTCACGCTCAAGCCCGAAGGCAATCAGAGCACGCTCACCTTTCGGCTGCACGCCGTGAATGGCGACGTGGTCTACGAATTCCAGCCGCCGACTGCCAAGGTGTAGGGATTAAGAACTTAAGGGAGTCGCTGTAGACGTCAATTCCCGCGGATGCGGGAATCCAGTTGCGGCGGGTACGACTCTGCAATCAACGTCGGCTTTTGCACAAACAACACAGCAGGAAGTTATTCCTCGGCCCGACCCTACGGTGTCGCCGGAGACTCCAACTGCGAAGTGCAGCTAGGGCAGCGGCTCGCTTTCACATCGATCACCGACATGCAATAAGGGCAACCCTTGGTTGTCGAAGGCTTGGGAGCCTCTTGCCGTTTCATCTTGTTCATCTGACGGATGACCAAGAAGATGACGAAGGCCACGATGATGAAATCGAGCACGTTGTTGATGAACGCGCCATAGTTGATCACCACGGCTTCGGACTCCGCCGTCTTTTCCTTCAGCACGTACGAAAAGCTGGAGAAATCCACATTGCCCAGAATCATGCCAATGGGCGGCATCACCACGTCGTTGACCAGCGAGGTGACAATCTTGCCAAAGGCCGCGCCAATGATAATGCCCACGGCCATGTCAACCACGTTGCCGCGGACGGCGAAGTCTTTGAATTCTTTGAACATGCCCATGGTGTGCGGCCTTTGCGTAAATGTGACGGATAAGAACGTCGCCCGACGTAGCGCAGTTTACCCACCATCTGAACGGCCGAAACACAGATTTACCCCGCGCGCCAGCAAAAGTAGGCATTGTGACCAATACGTATTTTTTGGCAAAGGCATATTTTTTTGAGAGAGTTTAGCGAGGCTGGGAGCTTTCGATTGCACTATGGCTGCAAAACGCGGCTTGCCACGTAGCTTAGCACCTCTGCCGCAATGTCCACTTCCAGCGTGCGGGAGAGCGCCTTCCAACCGGGGACGGCGTTCACTTCGAGCACCAGCAAGCGGCCATCGGTCGCTGGCAATAGGTCCACGCCCGCCAGGGGGGCGCCGACCGCCGCGGCGGCGCGGAGGGCGTAGTCTTCCATGATGGGCGAGAGGGCAAAGGGGCTGGCCGTGGCGCCCCGGCTCACGTTCGTTCGCCAATCGGTTTCACTCCGCCGCCGCATGCCAAAGATTTTGTTGCCGATCACCAGCGCGCGAATGTCGTGGCCGTGGTGCGGCACGAACTCTTGGAGATAGAGCACGGCCCGCAGTTCTTCCAGCATGCGAACGGCGCGGAGCAGCAAGGCCTCGTCGTTGATTCGCGTGATTCCCCGGCCTTCGGCGCCGAACAGCGGTTTTACCACCACGTCGCCGCCCAAATGGGCAAATGCTTCGAGGGCCTGGTCACTGGTTTGGCAAACGATTGTTCGCGGCACCGGCAAGCCAGCCGCCTGCATGCGCACGAGCGACAGGTACTTATCCACGGCGGTTTCGATCGCCTTGGGCGGATTGATCACGACCTGGCCGGCAAGCTCGAGCCGCGCGAGCGCGTCCATGCGAAACACCACTTGCTCCAAGGAGCCGGCGGGCATGGTCCGCACGAGGACGGCGTGGGCATCGCTTAGATTGAGGTTGCCCGATAGAACCGTGGCCTGGTCGTTGTGCAGGCTGGCGGCGATATCGCGAAAGGTTGCCTGCACGATTTCGTGACGACTGCCCGCGGCGCGGCGCAAATCCGATAGATACCAGCTTTCCGGCGCCCCGAGAACGATGAACCGCACGTTGACCTCCAGATTTTCATCCCGGCCGGGATTGTAGCTCGTAGCCAGGGTTTGAGCGTCAGCGTCAATCCTGGTTGCAGGTCGGCAATTTTATGTTCATTCTGGAAGGATGATAGCCGGGCGGAGCGAGCCACCGACGCGGCTACGACCCCTGGCCGGGGTCGATGGGACTTTTCGTGGGTTCTCCGGCGGTGTCGCTTCGCTCAACCGCCGGCTAGTGGCTGCAAACCCCTCCGGGGTTATTAATAAATACGTATGAGGCGCGTCTGTTCTCATTCAGGACGACTCTATTCCTAAAAGATGGATGATCGCCTATCGAGGACATCAGGAAGTTATTCTTTGGCCGCTGCTAAGCAGTCCACGTCGAAGTCGATGTGAACCGCCGAGTCGTATCCGCCGCATCTGGATTCCCGCCCCCCGTCCTCACGAGGGCAGGCTTCGCGGGAATGACGGGTTCGCAAGCGACGATAAAGTGACAAGTTCTATTGGGCTTCGCTTCCTGAGGGATGGAGCACAGTCACTTCCGCGCCTTGGTTGCAGGGGGCGGCGATCAGGTGCTGCACGTGGTGGTAGTCGCGAGAGGATTGCAAGCGATCGATGAACCGGGCGGCCTCGCTGGCCGAGGGCAACACGGCAGCGAGGGTGGGCCCCCACGAACTTTGGGCCACTCCACATGCTCCGGCGCGGCGGGCCAGCGCGGCGAGGGCCTCCACGCGTTCGCTGGCGTACACGCCGCCCTGTTGGGCCGCGAAGCATTGGCCAGCCAGCTGTCCGAAGCGGTCGATCGCCGCGCCGAAAGCCCGCACGTCGGCGGATTGCGCTGCCGGCAAGACTTCTAGCATGGCAACCTGGCAAAGCTGCCCTGTCCGGCTTGCTGACACGGCCGGAAGCTGCTCGAACGCCGCCAGTTCGGCCGAACCGGCCAGGCCTGGCGGCGACACCGGCGTTAGCAGCACAAACCTCCAGGCGTCGGGCAGCGGAAGTCGGGCGAGTAACGGGGAAATCTCTCCTGGCAGCAACTTTCCGGCTTCCACGATCAGGCCGCCGTGGGCGAATCCGTGAATGCCCACGGCGGATCGGCGACCTCGGCCCAGGCGTTGGGAAAGTTCACAGAGAGGAAGCCGCGGCAGATTCAGCAAGGCTTCGAGACCGCGGCCCACCGCCAAGGCCAGTTGCGTGCCGACGCCCAGCCCTATGTGCTGCTGAGGTGGTTCGATCAAGCGAAATCGGAGCCGGTCGGCCAGCCAGGGCGATCCGTCGGCGTCTAGATATCTCCGAGCGAAACCCCGAGCCCGATCGAGCAGCGAATGACCGGCGCTTCCCCAGTGGGCTTCTGTGGCTTGTTCCCAGCCCGCGACCACGGCATACCCCGAGGCGAGGGTGGCACTCGCGGAATCAACCAGCGTAACTTCCAACTGGAGGCCGGGCCGATCGACCATCACGCCCAGCCCTCCGAACTGGCGAACGTCGGTTCGACCGAAGGAGAACATACCCCAGTGCAGCCTGCTGCCGGTTACCACGCGGACGCGGCCGCACTTTCCCGCGGCTAAGTTCATTTGGGGCGATGCTTGAGCTTCAGACATGGGCCGCCGCCTCGGATGCCTGCCGCACATATTGCGAAAGAAAATGAAAAGCGCGATGCTCCGCCGGGCCGCCGGTTTTTTCCACCAGCACGGCCAAGCGGGTGAAGTCGGCGAGGATTTCGGCTGGAGGCAAGAACGAAACGCGGGTAGCCAGAATGGCCGCCTCGACCACGGCGTGCTTGGCCCGATTGAAGCCGAAGAAGTCGCGCAAGCGGCCTTGGGCGGTGACGCGGACCACGATGCGCGTGCGTTCTTCGCGGTCGTCGAGCTCGGCAACCTCGAACGCATACCAGCGGCAGGCGTGTTTGAGAATGGCGCCCGCAACGTGGGGAAGGAAGAGCAGTTCGGGCGGCGGGCAAATTTTACCCACCGCGGCCTGGGCCAAGAGTTCCACGTCGTCGGTCACGTGGAAGATGCCGTGGCCGGTGCGCTTGAGATTGGCGTAGGTGCGCGACGTTTGATAGGGACGCAGCACGAAGATTTGGAATGCATCGTCCACGATCGGACCCATGGGAGAGATGTTCACGCTCCCATCGGCGGCGGTGGTGGTAACGAGGCCTTCGAGGATCATGCTGACAAATCGCTAGTGCTTCGTTCCGCAGGCAGAGGATACACCGCAGCCGGCGCCACAACTTGTGCCACAGCCGCCGCCTTCGGCCGCGTCGGTTCCACAGCCTGGCCCACAACCGGCGGCCAACGATTCGGCAAACTGGCGGAACTGCACCTGGGTATCGTAGAGGTCGGCCAACTCGCCGGTAATCTGGTCCAACTCGGGTGAGGGATCGCCCAAAAAGTAAAACACCAGGTTCCGGCCGTCAAATAGTTGCTCCACATCCATGAGGGTGACCGGCAGATTCAGTTCGGCAATTCGAGCGGCGCAGGCTTCATACGCTTTTTCGTGGTTCTTTTGCAGGCGGGCTTGTAAGAGCTCGTCGGAGATGGTCATCCGCCGCAGCACCTTGCCGTCGGCCTGATAGAGCGGAACCTCGTCGGCGTCGGAGAGGACTTCGCCCAGTTCCATGCCCCGGGCGGTGCGCACGACCACCCGCGAGGCGCGCGGATAGCGAACCCCGTCGTCGGCGGCGTAAAACCGGCCCACGTTGCTCATCGCACCCAAACGAACCAGGAAAAAACGCGCCATGAATACCCGTTTGTCACAAGAACCGCCGATTTGCGGCCAACTGCTGGCCACCGTGGTTCATTCTTGCCGAGAACGGCTCGGCAGGCAAACGGCGTTCTGGACATTGCCGGGGAGAACTTGCTGAAAGCCGAAATTGGGCCGCCACTCTCTTACCCACTCGAGTTCGCGCGGATGACGGGGGCACGGGGAGGATGGGCGCGGAAACAGCAGGCGCGCGTCATTCTTCGGGATCGGCCGATTGGTGGATCTTCCAGAGGAGCCGGCCGAGGAGGCGGGCGTAGGTGAACCAGGCCGCGGCCGCGTAGGGCGCCGTGAGGATGACGGCCACCGCCACGCCGAAGGTTTTCGCCATCCAGATTGAGGCGGTCAGCGGCAAAAACAACAGCAGGGATAGCCCCCAAACGGCGCCCCAGGCCGCGGCCTCGCGGCCCAGGCTTTTCCACACGGTGGTCGAATAGGGATGAACCGGGTTGTTCTGCACAAAGGTGGAAAGCATTACGAGGGGGAAGATGAGCAGGGTTGCGATGCCGGATACCAGATAAGATCCGGCGGCGAACGTGCTCCAGAGTTCGCCGAGCAAGGTCCCGATGGCGAGACTGACGCCCAGCGACGGCACGATCAAGAGCAACTGGAAGATCCATTCGCGCCAGTCGTCGTCGGGCCAGGAAGAGATGTCGTCGCCGCCATTGGCGGTGTCGCCGATGATCGCCACGAAACTGGCCGTGCCGTACGACAGCGTCCACAGGCTGAGCCAGAGCGTTCCCAACGCCAAGAATCCGGCCCCGAGTGCTCCGAACATCCCGCCTTGAGTGACCATGGCGACCACGAACCCTGCCGCTGGCAGGGAAATGGCCAAACCAATCGAGAACAGGAACCAGCGCAGCAGGCTTTCACCGTGAAACGCGATCGTGAACACGCCCGAGAAGAATGTCCACCGGGGCGGCGCGGCGGCCAGCGTGCCGGGGCGTTCGCTTTGCAAGGGACGGAACTGGTAGGGGCGTGTCGACGTTTCAGCGGGGGCAGCCGGGGCGGTTGCGGGCGGCAATCGAGGCGGCGTCGGCGGGAGGAGCGGAGGAACTCTCACGATCTCGCCACACTCGCCGCAGTGCATCTGCTGGCCGGCCTGACTGGCATGGGGCCGAAGCTGCGAATGGCAACCAGGACAGGTGATGGTGGGAAAGCCAGATGCCAACGACGGTGCCAACGATGGTGCCGGTGCGGACGAAGTCGCCGGAGGCTGTTCGAGGGGATCGCTACGGACTGCGTAGCCTTCCACCAGGTTGGCCGGGAGGTTGAGCTGGGGCGGCGCGGCCGGCACGGTGAGCGTGGCGCGACAAGCGCTGCAACGAACCGTGGCGCCTGCCTGCGTTCGATTGAAGTACAACCGGGCACTGCAACGGTAGCACGTGATGCCAATCAGATCGCTGGGCGCCGAATGGAGCATGGTCGTCCCCTGCCTCGCAAAAGGGAAGAGATGGGGTCGGCGTACGGAATCGGGCCGGGTGGGCAGGCCACCCGGCAACGGTTGCTATCGGGCCAAATGGTAGCAGCCTGTCTATTCTAGTCGTCGTTACTGCGAACTTGAACCTGCAGCGCGCTGAGCATGCGGGTGATGGCTTTTTCTTTCTTGCTGATGAACAGCACGTTTTCCAATACGATGGGCCGCGGGGCTTCGCGGGGCGTGAGAATCAAGCGGCCGGAGCGGAGCAGCAGGTACTCGAACACGTCGGTGATTTCTTTTTCGATGCGGAGGTTGGGGGCTGAAAAGCGTTCCAGGTTGCTGAGCACGCCGTGGTGGTGCAGCAATTCGTTAGGGCGAACTTCCCAATAGTCGAAGTTCACGGAAATCAGCACCGCCATGTAGATCAAGCCCAGCATGCCGGCAAAGAAAAAGTAAAACGTGGGGTTGGCCACGGGCCGCAGAGCTTCGAGCACGCTTTTCAGCGATCCAAACAGCTCGGGCTGGAATGTGAATAACAGCACCAGCCCCAGAATGAGCGTGGCCGCGACAAAGAATAACGTGAGCGACGTGGTGCGAGGGAAGTCAAAACCCAGCACCACGAGATTCACCCCCAGCACGATCAAAAAGATCAGCGAAACGGCGGTTTCCCTGGAGCTGAGATCGCTGGGCTGGTCGCCCATGATAAAGCTCAGGTAAATGCCGCAAAAAATCGACATGAGGAACGCGGGGTACAGAAAAACGACCTTGGGATAGGAAACGAGGAACACGCGTTCCTCTGGTTTCTTCTTCTTGAGCTCATGGTCTTTAGCGTCGGTCGCGGAAGCAGTCTTGGGATCGCTGGACATAGCGGCGGCTCGTCCCTTTCAGGGATTGCTTGTGCTTGGATTGGCATTGCCAGACGGGGGGTGAATCGCAAGTGATTCGCTCCGGCCGGGCAGATGTTGCGTTTTTAACGGTTGCGGCGGGGAGATTCTAGAGCGGTCGGGATTTGGCAGCGGTTCATTCGACCGAGGGCGGGGCGGGAAGCAGGGCGGAAATGGCCGCCGAGGCCAAGATAACCGCCTGGGAAAGGTCGTGGGCGGGAAGATTCAACGACGGCCCCCAAGCAACATTTGTGGCAGGAGGTGATAGCACGAACGTGAGCCGCGGGGAGGGCCACTGGGGTTGCCAGGCCTCGGCACTTTTCAACGAGCTCACCCACCAGTTGGAGCTTGGGCTTGCTGCGTTCCCTGGGTTGTTGTTTGCAGCGCACGCTTCGCTGGGCAGTTGCCGCAGGGGAATGGCCGTAGTGGACTGCAGGGCCGCGATGAAGTGGGCCTGGGCTTCGGCCGACGAGCCCACGACGAACAGCCAGGGGGGCGATTGGTCGAGGTGTTGGCGCAGGCGGGCAACGGTCCACTGGAGCCGCGGCTCAACCATGTCGCCGGCAATCTCAGCGGCCGGTTCAAGCACAAAGCGGCGGAACATCAAACCGGGATGGGGAACTTGCAACTCGGGATCGCGAATGATGGCGTCGCCGTGGAGCAGCAAGTCGAGGTCGAGCGTGCGGGCCGCCCAGCGAACGGTGCGGACCCGGCCTGCCTGTTGCTCGATGGCTTGAAGCCGGTGGAGCAACGCCAGCGGGTCGAGCGTGGTTTCGATCCGAACGGCGCCATTGAGAAACGGCGACTGTCCGGCGGGACCGCCCACGGGCTGGGTGTCGATCAGTCGGCTGACTGCCAGGACGTGGATGCCTGGGGTTTGTTCCAGGGCCGCGACGGCGGCGCGGAGGGTGGCTTCGCGATCGCCCTGGTTGGAGCCCAGCGAGATGAGTGCTTGGGGCATGGGGATGATTTGAGGGTCCGGAGGGCCTTGTCGATTCTTCTTTGCGGGCAACGAATTTGCGAGAAATTCGATGCGTGGCGCCCGGGTTCTGGATTCCCGTATGCACGGGAATGACGGGCTCCTGGGTTAAATGACGCGCTGCGGGTTAGCGGACAAATTTTTCCACGTATTCCGCCCCCAATCCCACGCTTTCAAAGTGCTGGCGGCACAACTCGATCTTGGTATGCACGTCGTCAAACCCGCGGGTCTGGCCGGCCTCGTCCATATAGATGAGGGCGCCCGTGATGTGGAAGAGGGTGATCATTTCCTCGCAATGTTCATCGGTGACGAGGGTGTGAACTTCGCCCGGCGGCTCGAACACGTAGGCGCCTTCGGTGGCGACCCAGTCGTGTTCCAGGTAACGCCACTGACCTCGGATCACGTAGCCATGCACGGGCGCGGGATGCCGATGCCGGCTGAGCACGCCGGAGCGGCGAACCCGCAGCAGGTTGACCCATTGGCCGGTGACGGTATTGAGCCAGAGGGGGCGGAACCAAACGCCTTCGGCTTGCGGCACCCACAACCGCTCGTCGGTGGGAATGGCGGTGGTGACGATGTCGGCCACGCCGTAGGTCAGGCCGGGCGGTCGTTGGATGAGGTCGGTCATGGCTCTTCAGGTTGTGGGAAGGTGGGGCGTTAATGAAGTGGGGATGGCCGCTGCTCACATGATGGAGTAACCGCCGTCCACCGGCAAGACAACGCCGGTGATGAACCGGGCCGCGGGCGAGCAGAGGAACACCACGGCGGGCGCGACCTCCTCGGGCTTTCCCCAGCGAGCCAACGGCGTGCGGCCGACGATGCTGGCGGAGCGGTCGGCGTCGTTGACCAAGGCCGCGGTGAAAGGGGTTTCGATCCAGCCGGGCGCGACGGCGTTGACGCGAATTCCCGCGGCTGCCCAGGCGATGGCAAGCGACTTGGTCAGCTGCACCACGCCTCCTTTGCTGGAGCTATAGGCCGGCGCGTAAGGGCTGCCAAAAAAGCTGAGCATGGAGGCCGTATTGATGATGGCTCCGCCCCTTTGAGCCAGCAAGGGATGGCAGGCCGAGCACATGCGCATGGTGCCGGTGAGATTGACTTCGATAACGCGGGCAAAGCCGGCAGGGTCGAACTCGCGACCATTGCGGGCGATGGCCCCGGCACAATTTACGAGCACGTCGAGACGTTCCAATTCTTGCACCGTGGCGGCCACCATCGCCTCGTTGGTCACGTCAAGCACGCGGGTGATCCAAGCTGGAAAGCGGCGCGAGGCGGCTTCCACTTCTTCGGCGGTTAAGCCGGTGGCGACAACGCGGCAACCTTCGGCCGCGAACGCCTCGGCCACGGCCATGCCAATCCCGCTGGTTCCGCCGGTAACGAGCACCGTGCGGGCCACGGCAGGATCGCTCGGCGCGTCGGCCGTGGAAGTGGAAGGGGACGGGGGCATGGGGGGCGTGCTCCGAGGCCATTTCTACGATGGATCACCAAGGCCAAGCATAACAAAAAGCAGGCTGGAGCGAGCCTGCCCTGGCCGCGGAATGGAGTGAAGCGCGACCTGCTATCTGGCCCAAGAGGAAAGCTTGGCGGGCCTTCCCCCCCGCAAAGCCGTGGAGAGGAGCCGCCGCGGATGGAGCCGGGCAGCGGCGCCGCGGAACCTACACCACAGCCTGCTCGGGAACCGCGAATCGAGCGACCAACGGCTGCTCCAAGGAGGCGTAATCGCTGTATCGCATGCGAATGGCTTCCGAGCCATTGTTGCCGGCGAACACGATGTTTTCGCTATGCGTGAGCGATTCATCCACCAGCGTTTCCATGTCGTACGCCGAACCAAACGGCGGAACCACGCCGGGTTCGCAGTCAGGACAATGCTCCGTGACTTCCGCCATGTTGGCCACGTTCAAGGTGCTGCCCTGCATCGTCTGGCTTACTTTGTTGAGGTCCACCCGGCTGTGGGCTGGCACGATCGCCAACACGAAGGCAAAACCTTTATCGGCCCTGAGCAGGACCGGCTTGGCGATATCGTTTTGCGATACATCCAAGGAGTGGGCCAGGTCTTTGGCGCCTAACGAATGAGTGTGATGCAAAATCTCGTAGCGAACTCCCTTAGAATTTAGATATGCCTTGACATTCATCATTTCATCTCCTTCAGAGCTGATGTCGCTCTGACCTGGAACAAGACTCGAATACCAGTTCCATATGCAAACACTGTGCCGCGGGAGGCGAGGCCTTGTGATGCACGATTGATGATGCGTTGACTGGGCTGAGGGAACTTCGGGCCGCAACGTCAAAGCGCCTCCGCCCAGACTATGCGGGCCTTGCGGACCCAATCGGCGGAACGAAAGGAATGGTCTGTGGCGGCCATGCCGCCTCGCCAGGGGGAGTGGCGGAAGGTGCTTTACCGACAGTGAACCCGAGTGGTGGCGTTTGTCATAGCGCCGCGGGCGCCAATAGGTGTGCCAATTCGCACACACTGTGCGGCCACGGACATTGGCCACGGCTCGCCAGCGGGCGATCGCCACGATCTTGCCTCGATGTCAAGCGGGCCGTCTTTAGGGGCCAGGCTCAAGGGAGCTGTCGCTCGGGTGCCGGGAACAGGGAAAAAAAGCCGGAAAACAGGCGAGTTGGCTGGCGGAGGCCCGAGGCCAACACCGCACTCCGTTGGCTCAGCCAGCGCGATGGAACAGCGACGAGATTTCGCGCAAGAAAATTAGGCATGCGAGTTGCGATGGTTCACCTGCGAGCACTCGTGGAACTGGTCGAATGCCGCCCAGCCTGACCGCGAGTTCCGCCAGTTTTGGACAGAACGCCCAACGCAATGGGAGGACACCATGGCCAACGTCTCGTTAACCCCCGCTGAAAAATCTGCTCCCGCGAGCGACACTCCCGCCACGCATTGGAACCGCGTGTTCACTGCCCTGCAGCGGGAAGAAATGCAACGCGACGACTACCAGATCGGGGCGCGCATCTTCGCGATCTTGAGCATCATCTTTTTGATGGGATTGGTGCTGACTTTGATCGCCGTGCTGTGGTCGTGAAGCCAAAGTGGCTGGCGATGCGATTCAATTTTCGGACCAAAGGCCGGCCTTGGCAAGGCCTGGCCTGTTTAGCTGGCCTGTTTGCGGCTGGTGCGTCGCGTGCCGCGGCTACGAGGTTGGGCCGTATCGGCCTGGGTGGTCGTTCGCTTCTGGCAGCCGTTGCTTTCCAGGAACTCTTGCTGGCAGCGATGCGGCGTTTCACCGTCGGGCGTGATCCGATGCCATTCCCCTGACGACGACAGCACGCGGGCGCGGACGTTATCCCGCAGGTAGACGGGAATAATTTCTTCCAGCATTTTCTTCTTCAAGTCGGGCGCTTCCAGCGGGAACATGACCTCCACGCGGCGATACAGGTTGCGCGGCATCCAGTCGGCGCTGGCGAGGAAAACCTTGGCTTCTTCGGGCGGGTTGAACACATACACGCGGCTGTGTTCCAGGAACCGGTCGACGATGCTGCGAACGCGGATGTTCTCGGAGATGCCAGGCATGCCAGGCCGCAAGCCGCAGATGCCGCGGACGACCAGGTCGATGGGCACCCCCGCCTGACTGGCGCGATACAGGGCCTCGATAATGCGGTGATCGACCAGGGAATTGAGCTTGGCAAAAATCCAGCTTGATTTGCCCGCTCGGGCTCGATTGGCCTGTTCTTCGATCAGTTCGGTGGTCTGCCGAAAGAGATCTTGCGGGGCGACGATCAGCTTCTTCCAGTGGTGGCCCTGGGAGTAGCCGGTGAGGAGGTTGAACAGCGCGGAAACGTCGTCCGAAATTCCTTCATCGGTGGTGAACAGCCCCATGTCGGTGTAGATGGTGGCGGTGGAAGGATTGTAGTTGCCGGTGCCGAGATGCACGTAGCGCCGCAGTTGATCGCCTTCCTGACGGACCACCATGGATAGCTTGCAGTGCGTTTTCATATCCATGAAACCAAACACCACATGCACGCCGGCCCGCTCCATTTGCCGGGCCCAATTAACGTTGGCTTCTTCGTCGAAGCGGGCCTGCAATTCCACGAGCGCGGTCACGTGCTTGCCGTTTTCGGCGGCTTGAATCAGCGCCTTGGTGATGGGGGAATCGGGGCCGGTGCGATACAGTGTTTGCTTGATGGCCAGCACATTGGGATCGTTGGCCGCGCGACTGACAAACTCGACCACCGGCGCGAACGAATCGTACGGGTGATGCAGCAGGATGTCTTTTTGACGAATGGCGCTGTACAGATCTTCTTCGCCGCGGCGGCTTCGCAAGGTGAGGGGGCGAGGCGTAAAGGGTTCATCTCGCAAGTGACTGTAGCCGGGTAACTTGACCAATTCGGTTAGCCCGGAGAGATCGAGCGGTCCCGACACGCGGTAGATTTCGTCGTAGGACGAGCTCTTGCCCGACTCGCGCAGTTCTTCACTGGTGACGATGGTATGGATCAGGTCTTCTGGACCCGAGGCCGACACCTCCAGCCGCACGGCCTCGCCGCGGGCTCTGGCTTTGAGTCGTTCTTCGATGAGCCGGAGCATGTCGTCGGACTCTTGCTCCAGCAAGTTCAGATCGCTGTCGCGGGTAATGCGGAAGGCGATGGAATTGACGACCTCCACGCCGCCAAAAAGTTCTGGCAGCTTGGCCCGAATGGCTTCTTCCAGAAAGATGAACTCCAACCCGGTGGAACTGGAGAGCGGCACCAGGCGGGGCAACACCTGAGGAACCTGCACAACGGCGAACAGCAACTTGGGCCCAAGCCCGCTTTGGCGGCGCAGCATGGCCGCCAGGTAGAGAGCCCGATTGTGATAACGAGGGCTGGGATGGCTGGGGTCGATCGCCATGGGGGTGAGGATGCGAAACGCCCGATCGTGAAAGAACAGCTCGATTTCGTCGCGTTGCTGGGCGCTAAGTTGATCGTACTCGCGGAGGCGGATGCCTTCTTTTTCCAAGGCCGGAACAATTAGTTCATTCCAGCAGGCATATTGGCGGCTGACGAGCTCCTGCGTGCGTTTTGCCACGTGTTCCAATTGTTCGGTGGGCGTGAGTCCATCGGCGGCATAATCTTGCGGGGCGCCGTCGCCGAACACTTGCTCGCGGAGCCCTGCCAGGCGAACCATGACAAACTCGTCGAGGTTCGAGCTGAAGATGGCCAGAAACTTAACCCGCTCCAGCAGGGGGTTGGTCGAATCCTCCGCCTCTTGCAGCACTCGGGCGTTGAATTCGAGCCAACTAAGCTCGCGATTGAAGAAATGTTCGGGGCGAAATGATCGTGGAGTGTCGTCAATCGCCGGAGTCGGTGCCATGTCGGCCGCCATCTGAACAAGAGCCTGCGAAGAGGCCCGGGACTTTTGAAGCGAAAGCTCCATCATACCGAAGGATCGCGGCCGGGCAAAACGCCCCCCCAGCAGAAGTCGCAAGAGCGAAAGCGCTTGGGAATAGGGGGTAGGGAGTTCGACGGCGAGTGCCGTGCGGCATTTGCGGTGGAATGCCCCAAGGCAGGTTGCTCGCGCGGGAGATTTCGGCAACAGATTCATTCGCAAACACAAACCAAATATTAATTTGCGGCGCAAAAACTCCTTCCCGTCGCCATCCGCCAAAACCACTCATTTTATCCATCCATCCAAATATTTGACGGTTGTTGGAATTGGTATATCTTCAGCCTCAGGGTAGCCAAGTCATGCTAATCTGTGAATTCGCTGAAGTCATTACAAACAGGGCATTTGCTTCAACCTTCGCATTCGCACACTTGGCGACTCAGATTTCAGGAAGTGCTGGAGGGCGCAATCCTAGGGGGGCGTCGTCTGGCGACATGGACTTTTCAACCCGATTGAAATGGAGTCGCACAATGAATCACAAGTTTGTCTTCCTGGTAGCGTTGTTTGTGGCCGTGGTGGGCATCGCCATGATCTCGGCGGATACCGAGGCTGGCCATCGCCGCAAGTGCTGTTCGTCTTGCTCGGATTGCTGCTCGAGTTGCTCAAGCTGCTCGGGCTGCTCGGGCTATTCCAGCTGCTCAGGGTGTTCGGGATACGCCAGTTGCCATGGGGCCTATTACGGCTGCAGCGGATGCCACGGCAGCGTGATCGTAGAACCCGAAGCCCAGAAGAAGGAAATGGCTCCTCCGGCTCCCAAGGTAGACGGACCGCCGTCGGCTCGCTATCGCGGCACGATCCAAGCCCAGCCGGTGCGTCACGTGCGTAGCCAATTCGGCTTCCGCACTGCCCAGTTTGTGCGCTAAATAACTGCCGGACGTATGCCGCTAGAGATTTTACGCGGCACGCATCCAGTAATAGAGCAAGGCCACGGTTAAGCCCTGTTAACCGTGGCCTGCTCGTTTATTGGGGGCTGGGCTAGGAAAGTGAGGGGGCTTTGGTTTGGTGCTTGATGGCCGCTTGCAGTTCTTCTTCTTGGGTTTGCGCGTGCGGCAGGCGGTGGAACCAGTACAGCAGGCCCAGGCTGAGCACGGCCCCCAGGGCGACCGTGACCCAGCGAATTCCGATGGCGGCTTCTCCGCCCTGTTGTTGCACTTCGAACAGGAACCGCAGGATGGGGTTTTGCGAAACCTCGGCGGGCGTCAGGCGGGAAAGCCCCACCACCAAGCCGTTGTGAACAAAGTGGAACAGCATGGAAGGCAGCACGCTGCCGGTTTGCACGGCCAGGTATCCCAACAGCATGCCGGTAATGGCGGCCATGATCTGTTGCTGAGCCACCGCGTGGGTTAGCCCAAAGAACAGGCTGGTAATGAGGATCGCCAGTTTTTTGCGGCCCAGGTGTCGCAAGCCGGAGAGAATGAAGCCGCGAAAGGCAAGCTCTTCGCACACGGCGGGCACCAGGGCAAACAAGGCGAGCTGCATCCAGAAACTGGGGGCAGTTCCATTCAACAGCTCCTGCACGGCCTGTTGCACGGCACTCGGCAGCGGGTAGAGGTCGTTTACCGCCGCTCCCAGCATTTGGGCCACGGGGTTCCAGGCCAAGGCGAGCAGCGCCGCGGCCGGCAATGCCCACAAGCGGGGCTTCTTGAGCAACAGCGTTTCTCGCGGTGACCGCGTGAAGATGATGGTCATGAGCAGAGCCGGAAACAAGATAGCCACCAACTGGGGCACCAGAATCTGGGCAAAGGGCTCCACACGGGTCGGACTGATCGCCAGGCCCAAGAAAAACTTGATGATCAAGATCAGGACTCCGCACATCAGGGCGGCCGCGACCGTGGGCGTCCAATGGCGATCTCGCCGCAAATGCCGTAGCCAGGCCCCCAGTTCGAAGCGTTCGCTTTCGCGGAACAGAACCGATTCTTTATTGAACTGGTCCACCGCCCACCGCATGGCCAGCCAGCAGCAGGCCACGGTCACCATGACCACCGGCCCCAGGTAGCGGAAGGCTTCGAGGTAGTCGCCTTCGATGGCCGACCGGAGCAGCAAGACCACGCCGGTGACGGGAATCAGGCTGTTGCCGAGGGTTAGTTCGAAACTGGGAGAGAGCGGCAGCGCCACCAGCGGCAAGGTGATCAGGAACAGCGGCATCAGATAGTATTGCCCTTCTTTGCTACTGCGAGCAAAGGCCGCCAGGGCCAGGCAAAGGGCGCTGAACAGGGCCGCCACGGGCACCATGGCCAAGAACAGCCAGAGAAACGCCAGCGCCGGCGGGGGGCCAAAATTGGGAATCCGGCTCAGCACAAACACGCCGGTTGCGGCGAGCGCCAGCAAATTGAGCACCACCGTGCCGATGCTGAACGCCATGATGGTGAGCAATTTACCCCACACAATTTCGCTGCGTTCGGCGGGGCTGGTAAGCAGGGTCTCCAGCGTGCCGCGTTCCTTCTCGCCGGCACAAAGATCCACCGCCGGATAAAAGGCTCCCGTGAGCGACCAGATGAGCAGCATGAAGGGGAAGACCATCGACCACATGGCGGCGTAACGGTTGCGGCGATCGGCCACGTCGTGCTCTTCGCCATGTTCGATATCGAAGGGACGCGTGCTTTGCGGCGAAATGCCGGCGGCCTCGAGATTGGTTTCGATGATCGCCTCGCGCCACCGCCGCACCACCTGGAGAACTCGGCCACGGGTAATTTCGGACTTCTTCTTGGCCGTGTTGTGCCAGACCTGAATGTCGGGAATTTGCGACGTGCCCTGGTAAGGCTGACCGGCGATCAGCTGCTTGCGAAAGTCTTCCAGCCGAGGCAAGAAGCCGGGCGGAAGGATGACCACAGATTGAAACGTGCCGTCGCGCAGCCAGGCGCGGGCCTGTTCCTGCCGGTCGGTTGCCTGCGAGAGCAACCAGGGCGATAGGGTTGCCCCGGTGGCAGTTCCCAAAGATCGATCGGCCGGCGCTGGTAGCAATTCCACATGCAACAGGTCGACCTGGTCGCCGTCTTCAAACCAGCGCGGGTTGAATCGCCAGGCCGCATCGCCCTCAACCTGCGACTCGCTGGCCAGGTAGGGCGCCAGGTCGTCCACAATTTCCACCAGCGGCGGTATGGAGACGAGCGCGTCGCGCACCGTCGCGCCCACCACGCCGGTGGCCACGCCGAGCTCGCTACGAGCAATCGCCGGCGGCAGTTCTTCGGCGCCCAGCACAAGCACCCGCGTGGGGTGCTCTTGCGTGAATTGCATGAGCTGAAACATGCTCATGCCCATGAAGGGATACAACAACACCGGCAGCACGAAAATCATGAACAGCGTGCGGCGGTCTCGGAGCTGGTCCCGAATCTCGCGGTTGAGAATCAAGAATACTTTGGACCAATTCATGGCGTTCCGTAGGGGTCGAGAGAGAGGTGATTTCGAGGGAGCGCACCGTCGGATTTCGATTCACGAAAGCAATCCTTTCGCGGAGCGAAAGGCGACTTTAGTCGGACAGTGAATCCAAGGATTCTTGATCTTCGCGGGCGGCAATCATCTGATAGAAGAGCTCTTCCAAGTCTTGTTGTTCGTGCATTTGCTGCACCTCGGCCAGTGGACCTTCCACCAGCAGCTGCCCTCGGTGGATGATGCCGATCCGGTCGCAGAGCTTTTCGGCCTCGCGCATGATATGGGTGGAAAAGATGATGCACTTGCCGAGGTCGCGAAGTTCGGCCACGTTTTTGAGCAGGGCCCTGGCTACCAACACATCGAGCCCCGACGTGGCCTCGTCGAAGATCAAGACGGGCGGATCGTGGACGATGGCCCTCG
Organism: uncultured Pirellulales bacterium; assembly: GCA_964445985.1. Classification (GTDB taxonomy): domain Bacteria; phylum Planctomycetota; class Planctomycetia; order Pirellulales; family S012-138; genus CAYUMU01. Next base: position 41,829 of record CAYUMU010000054.1, read on the forward strand.
CGATGGACACCTTCTGTTTCATGCCGGTCGACATTTTCGCGCCGAGCAGTTCGCGAATCTCGTTCATCTTCAGGCGGGTGAAGATGTCTTCCATGCGATCGCGAAGTTGATCTTCGGGCAAGCCATACAGCCGGCCAAAGTAGGCCACCATTTCCCAGGCGGTCATGCGATCGTAAACGCCGGTATTGGCGGAGACGAAGCCGATTTGATGCCGCACCATCGAAGCCTGGGTGACAACATCGTAGCCATTGACGGTGGCGATGCCGCTGGTGGGCCGCAGCACGGTGCTGAGGATTCGCAGGGCGGTGGTTTTGCCGGCGCCGTTGGGGCCGAGCAGGCCGTAGATTTCGCCCTCGCGGGCGTCGAACGAAATCCCTTGCAAGGCCAAGAACTTTCCACGTCGCAAATCGTCGTAGCTTTTGGTCAGATCGCGAACATGAATCATGGAGTTGTTCCTTGCTGGCGGCAGATGCCAGCCGGGGATTGTCGAACCAGACAGGCTGTACCCAGCTCCATCATATCGAATGGACGAAATGGCTCCCACCGGTGGCACTCCTGCAATAGACGACAAGCGGATGTCATTTTCGCTAGAAATTCGAGGGGCATTGCTTCCAAGACCTCGGGAAGCGGCCCGCGCCTTAGCCGTCGTAGCAACGGAGTGGAGTTGGCGAGGATCGCCCCCCGGTGGGGAGTTATCCGGAGAACCGCTACAACCGATCCGAGGGCCGTGCCCGGAGGATTGTCGCGGCAAGGTCAACCCAAGTCTGTTGGCTTCGACGAATGCTAGCGAAACGCAAATGCTGGGCCAGAGTGGTGGGAGTTTTCAACTGGCCAGCACGGGCAGACTCGAGGAGGCCACGGCGGGGAGTTGCTCGGGAGGCTCTTCGAGCAACTGGTAAAAGACGTTACGACGACGAGGCACGTAGCCGCACTCGCGAATCGAGCCGCGAATATCGTCCAAAGAAAGGTGATGCACGGTGCCGGCGGCCGAGACCACGTTCTCTTCTATCATCAAACTGCCCATGTCGTTGGCTCCAAAAAGCAACGCCAACTGGCCAATCTTCTTGCCCTGGGTGACCCAACTGCTCTGAATGTTGGGGACATTGTCCAAATAGAGTCGGGCCACGGCCTGAGTGCGAAGGTAGTCAAACGAACCGGCCGGCGGCACGTGGGCCATTTCATCCTTGCCAGGCTGGAAGGTCCAGCAGATGAAGGCCGTGAAGCCGCCGGTTTCGTCTTGTAGCTGGCGGATGCGGTCCAGGTGCTCGATCCGTTCGGCCAGGGTTTCCACGTGGCCAAACATCATGGTGGCCGAACCCTTCCCCCCAAGCTGGTGCCACTGCCGGCAGACTTCCAGCCATTCGTCGGTGAGGCATTTGCCGCGGGTGATTTCCTTGCGGACGCGATCGACCAAGATTTCGGCTCCGCCGCCGGGCAGGCTGCCGAGGCCAGCCTCGCGGAGGCGAATCAGGATTTCGCGCAGCGGCAACTTGAACACCTTGGTGAAGGCATGAATTTCGGCAGGGCTGAAGCCGTGGACGTTGACCTGGGGAAAAGTTTGCTTGATGTCGCGGAGCAGGTCTTCGTACCACGAAAGCGGCAGTTTGGGGTGAAAACCGCCCTGCATGAGGATCTGGTCCCCCCCCAGATCGACGGTTTCCTGGATCTTTTGCATCAATACGTCTCGATCGATCACATAGGCGTCGGTGTCGTTCAACTTGCGGTAGAAGGCGCAGAAGTCGCAGACCGCCGAACAGACATTGGTGTAGTTGATGTTGCGATCGATGTTGTAGGTGCGGAACTCTTCGGGGTGCAAGCGGCGGCAAACGGCGTTGGCCGCCTTGCCCAACGAAGTGAGATCGGCGCCTGCCAACAGCTCGAGGCCTTCGGCTGGCGAGAGACGCGTGCCGGCCACGGCGGCACTAAGCAGGTTCGCAATTTGGGGAGAAACCAACTTCCACTCCTTCCGGAATAAGCCCTAGGGAGGCTGCACGCTGGTAAAACCGCTGCAACCCCGTTAGCTCGCGAGGACCCAAGTAAAAATACAGGTTGTCCCGCAAATAGTGCAGGCACTCGGGCACGCTCAGCCCTAGGGGCGCCGCTTCGCTGGCGGCGATGCTTTCCAAGTGGCGTACGCCGGCATCGCGGGCGGCGGCCAGCGAAACATCGGCCCCTTGCAGGTCGAGGCCGGCTCGAGCCACCCACATGGCAAACACGAACGGCAGTTCGGTATGCCGGCACCATTCGTCGCCCAAGTCCCAAACGGCGGTGAACGAAGCCAGCGGCGGGTGCATGGCCCGATCGCCGATCAACAGTACGGCGTCGGCCGTGGTGTCTTCCATGTTGTGGCCCAGCGGCAGGAGCTGCAACTGGGGGCGGATGCCGAACCGCTCGTGCAACAGGATTTGCACCAGGGCGGCGCTGGTGCGCGAGCCTTCGTCGAGCGCCAGCGTGGTGATTTGGGCCGGCGGCACGCGGCAAAACAGCTTCACGCTGAAGACCGGGCCGCGGCAACCGATGCAGGCATTGGAAACGATTTCGTAGGCCGGATCGCCGGCATACTCGATTGAGGGAATCAAGGCGATATCGTAGCGGCCATCGCGAAGGCCATCGGCCAGCCGACTGGGCAGATCCAACTGCAAGTCGATCCGCGGAGCCGAGTCGCGCAGGCCATAAATCAGCGGCCGGGTGTTGAGGTAGTTGACGGCGCCAACCCGAAGTCGTTTCGTGGTCATGAGCAAATCGCGGCTACACCCGGAAAGGTAGATTGCCAAGCGGCGAGGCAAAACAATGTGCTACGCCGGATTATAAACCAGGGGTGATCGGGTGTAAGCCCCCCTCCAATTTGGCTAACCGCAAACGGGGACGGCGGTTTAACTGGTTTTAGGGGGCCAGCTTTTTCAGCTTGCGTTGGAGGGTTCGCCGGGGGATGTCGAGCAGCAGGGCCGCTTTGGAGATGTTGCCGCCGCATTCGGCCAGCACGCGGTGGATGTGTTCCCATTCGGCCTCGGCGAGTGAGGGGGGCTGGAAACTGCCCGACTCGGGCGTGGCGGCATCGCTCATAAGGGCGGCGTACACCTGGTCGGCGTCGGCCGGCTTGGCCACGTAGTTGACGGCCCCCAGTTTCATGGCCTCCACGGCATTGGTAATGCTGCCGTAACCGGTGAGCAGCACCGAGCGGGTGGCGGGGGAAGCGGATTGCAGATGCCGCAGGAGATCCAGGCCGGAGGCGCCTGACATTTTCAAATCGATGACCGCGTATCGCGGCGGTTCGGCGGCGATAAGCGAGATCGCCGCGTCGACACCGTCGGCCGTGCGCACCTGCAAGCCTCGGGCTACCAGGGCCTTGGCCAACCGGTTGCGCAAGACGTCGTCGTCATCGACCACGATGCAAGTTGGCAAATGCGTTTCGCCCGTCACCGCCATGTTCATTCCACCAGAAATTGAGTTGGGTGGTGAAATTTTAGGGGCCAAGCGGCGCGGCGACCAGCCATTTTTGCGGAGCAAAACCTGGAACGTCCGCGACCTGCCTGGCAATTCCATCTCCAAAACGGACGGCGACCTCTAACAACCTTGGGTTGTTCCCGCCCAACAGCGGGAAGTTATCACCTGGCCGCCCCCGAGCGATCACCTGGCCGGCTGCCGTTCCAGCCGCACCTTGCCAATCATCTGTACAATTTGATCGTCTTTCTGATAGCCCGTCACGGCGGTGATCGCGCCGATGACGAATTCGTAGCGCAGGCCGTAATCGCACTGCAGCACCACTTCGGTTTCGACCACGGGGCTTTGAACGGCGGCGGCCGCGACCAGGTAATCTTGAACCTCTCGCCGCAGGTTCTCAAAACTGGCGACTGGCTTCTGGCCAATCGTAATGCCTTGCAGATCGCCGCTGGCGGTCGCGGCGAGGCTCACGCGGATGGGAACCGGCGGCAAAACAGTTGGCGGTGGGCCGCTGGCACGCTGGGGCATGTGAATGTCAAAATCACCTTCTTGCACGGTGATTTTGAACGTGAGCAAAAAGAACACTAGCAGCAAGAACACCACATCGATCATGGGGGTCATTTGCAACGAGACGCGGTTGTCTTCCGTGTTGCCGCGTTTTTGTTCGCTGGTGCGCATGGTGAGCTACTCCCGATTGCTGAATGTGCGCGACTTCGCCCTACGACCTGCCGAGTGGGATGGGATGTGAAACGCCGCCAAGTATTCGTGGGGTAGGCAACGAATTATTCCCCCCAGATTTCTGCCGGGGGGGGCCGCCCCTCGCGGGCCGAGCGCCGCGAATTCTTCGCTCGGGTTGCCGGCACAATCAGATTACGGTTGATAGGATAGAAATAGGGGGAAGATTAAAGCCGCCTTTTCTTTCTTTCCTGCTCTGCCCCAGGGGCAGAGCCCCGTATTGGCCGTCTGGCGCCCATGCTGAACATTTACCCGCAGGAACCGACCGATGCTTGTCGTGATGCAGCAGGGGGCCACGCCCGCCGAATTGGGCGACGTGCTTGAGGCGATTCGCGCCCTGGGGCTCACGCCGCACCCCATGCCGGGTCCCACGCGAACGGCCATCGGCATTACGGGAAACACCACGGCCATTGATCCGCGTCGATTAGAAGCCCTGCCGGGCGTGCTGGAACTCATCGTTGTGACCAAACCCTACAAACTAGCCAGCCGAGAAATGCACGCCCACGACACCGTGGTTCGAGCCGGCCATCGCGACATTGCCCAGGGCACGTTCACCTTGATTTGTGGGCCATGTTCGGTTGAAAGCGAAGAGATGATCTTGCGGACGGCCGAGTTTCTCGCCTCCCGCGGGGTGGGCCTGTTCCGCGCCGGGGCCTTCAAGCCGCGCACCAGTCCCTATAGTTTTCAAGGCATGGAGCACGAAGGTCTGCGGATTCTGGAAAAAGCCCGCGCTGCGACGGGCCTCGGCATCGTCACCGAACTGATGGACACCGATAACGCTGACGCCGTGGAGCAGTCGGCCGACGTGATTCAGATCGGCGCCCGCAACATGCAGAACTTCAGCTTGCTCAAACGTATCGGCAAAGCCCGCAAACCGGTGCTGCTGAAACGCGGCATGTCGGCCACGCTGGAAGACCTGTTGATGGCGGCCGAATATGTTCTGGCTGGCGGGAACTATAACGTGATCTTGTGCGAGCGGGGCGTGCGAACCTTTACCGACCACTCCCGCAATACGCTCGATCTTTCGATCATTCCGCCTCTTAAAAAGCTTTCGCACCTGCCGATCCTTGCCGACCCCAGCCACGGCACTGGCCGCCGAGAGTACGTGCCCGCCATGGCCCTGGCGTCGATGGCCGCCGGCGCGGATGGGTTGTTGCTGGAAGTTCACCCCGAGCCGGAGAAGGCCCTCTCCGATGGCGCCCAATCGCTGAATTTTGCCGAGTTCGATCAACTGCTGGCAAAGCTCAAGAGATTGGCCGAAGCGCTTGATATCACGGTGCAATGATTTCTTCGTCGGCGTAATTGAAGACCTGGGGGGTGAACCCCTCTTTATCCCCCACATCTCCGTTGTACCTTTTGGAACGCTTGAAAGG
>CAYUMU010000055.1:0-47347 GCA_964445985.1 uncultured Pirellulales bacterium
TACGGAACTTCACGGTTTTGATGCAATCTCAGTCCCATTAGCCGTGAACGGTTACAGTTTCTATTCATCCGGCCCCGTGGAGCGGCCGGCGGCTACGTCGAATTCGTAAATGGCGGGGATGAGCATGGCCGCGGTGGCGAAGCCGTAGGTGGTGGCCACGACCAGGAACACGCCGAGCGTGTATTCCAGCAAAAAGCTGGTGATGGCGTAGAACGTGGCGAAAGGGCAAGCCAGCGCCGCCAGGGTAATGGCGGGCGAAGGATTGCGGATGCCGAGCGCCGCGTAGAGGCCGACGCCGCCCCCGAGCATGAACGCCAGGAAGGGGGCCAGCTGCACTTGGAACGAGCCGCCGAAGGCCACCATGATGCGCATGCAGGCGGCCACGCCAACGAATAAAAAGAACACGGTGCCTTGGGCGGTGGCGATGGCGCTGCGGCTATTGGCGTAGGCCATGCCGGTATGCACGCCGAGCATCGCCACGAAGGCGTTCATCACCAGCAAGCCCAGGCCCAGGTAAAGCAGGGTTTCGCCGCTGATCAGTTCCACCCACCATAGATAGGCGGAAAGGACCAGCGGCAGGAGCACATATTCTTTGCAGTTGAAGAACACGCCGCCCAGTTTGCCGAAGATAATTTCGGCTGGCGTGAGGTCGGTCACCAGCAGCAGGTCGAGGGCTTTGCCGTCGCGTTCGGTGGTAATGGAGGTGACCGCCTGGGCGTTGATGAGCACCAGGCTGAGCAGGAACAGCGGCAGCACGGCCAGCGAAGCGCCGACGCGGTCGAGGGCGTCTTCCTGGTGCATCAGGAACAGCCCTATGGCCGAGAATGCGAAGAGCAGCGCGTAGGCGCCGCGGATGAGCAGAATTTTGCGGCCATAGGCCCAGGTTTTGACTTCTCGCCAGAGAATGGGGTTATCCCAAACGGCGCGATGGGCTTGGGCAGAAGCGGCCGCTTTGACGGCGGCCACGTCGCCGCCCGTGGCAGCATCGGCGGCTTGCTCGGCCTCGGTTTTCGGTCGGGCTTCTCGGCTGGGGTTCCAAACCCGCACGCGGGCGATGGCCCAAGCGTTGAGGGCGACCACGGTGGCGGCGCTGAAGAGCAAGAACGCGTAGACGGGACTGCCTAGCCCTGCCGGGGCCACTCCCAGGGCGAAGCCGGGTCGCGAGGCTTCCAGAATGGCGGGCCACGGAGAGAAGGTGGCCGCCCAGCCTTCCACCGGCGTTCCCCCCCAAACCAGGTTGCGGCCGTAAGCCCTGAGGGCTTCCCAACCGCCAATCCAAAACACCAGCACCAGCACGGTAAGCGCCAGGGCCTGAAAAGTCTTTTCACGCCACAGGGCGAGCAGTGATCCCAAGCTGCCGGCGGCCATGGCGGCGCCCACGGTGACGGTGAAAACCCGCAGCACCTGGCCGGTCGAAACGCCGCCGAACAGCGTGATGGCCATGAACAGCGGCAAGCCAGCCACGAGCACCACCAGCACATTGAGCAGGCTGGCCATGAGTTTGCCCAGCACCAGTTCGCTGTTGGAAAGCCGTGTCATCAGCAGCAGGTCGAGCGTGCGGCGATCCTTTTCTTGCGAAACGGCGCTGGCCGTGGTGAGGGCCGCAAAAAACACCATGATCGCCAGTTGCAGCGGGGCCAGGATTTGAAACAGCGTGGAACCAAACCGGGCCAGGTCGCCCACCGTATGAACGGACTGGGTACCGGTGACCACCATCCAGGCAGTGCACATCAACACCCACAGTCCAGCCACGTATGCCGTACGCGAAAGATAGAGCCGCAACCGTCGGGGAGCAGTCGCCGCTTCGCGGGAAAAAACAGGTCCGACAAACAAGTTGGCACTTCTAGGGGCTAGTGGCTGGTGGCTGGGGGTTAGGGGCTGGTTGCTGGTGGGTGGTTGCTGGGGGTTGTTGCTCTTGGTGATTTTCCTGGAATTGGGTTGGGAAGCAACTCCCCCGTGCTGGGCTGTGGCGATCTTTGGGGGGCTTCGGTTGGAGCTGGGGGCCTTTCTAAAACCGCGGGGCCCGACATTTCGGAATAATCGCGCCAAATGGCGTGGCTCTGCCTATCGAAGCTTCTGCGACACGTCTTTTACCAAGGGCTATACTAATACACGCACGATTCCGCGGCGAATCCGTTTTACGCGGCAATTTGTCGTAGGAACCGTTCGAATTCGCAGGCAATTAACACGCAACCGAGTCGCGGCGCGCGGATCGCCGCCCCCCTCTTCCCCCCCAACCACGGCAACCATGAGCGATTCCCCTGGAAGGAAACGGGCTGCAGCTTCGCCAGAATTCCCCACGCCGCGGTCGGTGAGTTGGGAAGATTGGGCCGTGTGGCTTTCGACCGACTTTACCTACGATTACGAGCCGGCGCCCGAGCAACCTCAGCCGGGCGACAAGGCCCTGGCCCGGCTGGAAGCCAACGCGGCCAAAGCGGCGGCAGCCAAAGCAGCCGAGCTGGCGGCTCCCACTGCGCCCGCCACGGCAACCGCGGCACCGCCCGCGGCGGGCGATAGCTGTGCGCTGCCGCCGGGCGATGCTCCCGCCGAAAAGCGCAAGCACTCGCTGTACGACGTGCCGCTGCGGATTCCTTACGGCGAGTTGGTGCTGATTTACGGACCTTCGGGCTGCGGCAAAACCACGCTGCTCACGCTGATCGGGGCGTTGCGGAGCGTGCAACACGGCAAAATGTTCGTGCTCAATCACGCCATGCACGCGGCCGCCAAGAGCGAGCTGGTCGATGTTCGCAAAGAAATCGGGTTCATCTTCCAGCATCACAACCTGTTTGCCTCGCTCGACTCCACGCAAAACGTGCGGCTGGCTCTCGATCTGTTTCCGGTTTCGGCGGGCCACGCCAAAGCCAGGGCTCACAAGCTGCTGCGGCGGTTATGCCTGGAAGAACGGCATTTGAAGTTCAAGCCGGGGAAGCTTTCGGGCGGCTTGCGGCAGCGGGTGGCGATTGCCCGAGCGCTGGTGCATCGCCCCAGTTTGGTGCTGGCCGACGAACCGACGGCCGCCCTCGATAAGGAGAACGTGCGGCGCGTGATGGAGCTGCTGAAGAGCTATACCCGCGGCGATTGCAACTGGGTGGAGGGCGCCGAGAACGGCAGCGACGAAACCCGCCGGCCCACGGTAATCATGGTGACGCACGACGACAGCCTGCGGGAATACGCCGACCGGTTGGTGTACATGTCGGAAGGCCGGATGGTGGGCGATGAAACGCCGGGCAAAAAGCGCGACTGGACCAAGGTTTGGCGGGCTCTCCGCGATTGCCGGCTGTTCGCCACGTATCGTCCGCACACGTTGTGGGAGTTTGAAAAGCGATTCAGCCTGGAGCACTTTGATGCCGGGACAACGCTGATTCGCGAGGGGGAAGTGCCCGACTCCGAGACGGCCAAATTTTACATTCTGGCCGAAGGCGACGTTGAAATCTGGAAGCAGATCACCGACGAGCAAGGCAACCCTCGGGAGATGTACCTGCGCGACCTGGGCCCCTCGGAGTTCTTTGGCGAGATTGCTTTGCTCGAAGACAAGCCTCGCACGGCCACGGTGAAAGCCAAGACCGACGTGCTGGTATATTCGCTCAAGAAAGACGACTTTTGGGCCGCATGCCGCGAAGCGGGCATCGAAGCCGAGCTGCGCCGGATTTCCGCCGAAAGACAGTTGCCGCCGCCGTCGTAGGCCGAGCAAGGGCGCGGAATGACGGCGCGCCACCCTCACGCACACCCGGCGGAGCGTGAGGAAAATTTTCTCCTGGGCGGTGGTCCGTCCTGCTGGGAGTTCGACAGCTCGGAGTTCGACAGCTCTGGGGAGGCCCTCGCTAACGCGTCGGGTTACTTTTTGAGCTGTTCGGCAACGAGGGCCGAGACGTCTTCGTAGGTGAAGAGGTCTTCTTTCTTTTCGGCCGCTTCGTTGTCGAAACGCTTGAGCAATTTGCCTTGGCGATCGTAGACAAACACCACCGGGATGGCCGCGAAGCCGAACTTCTTGGTGATTTCTTCGTCGGCCTCGGTGGAGAGCACGTTGTCGAAGGTGGCCCCTTGTTTTTGCAGGAAGGCGAGCACCGGTTCACGGTATTCTTCTGGCTTGCCGATGCCGATGTAGTCGAGATTGAGCGAGATGCAGGCCACCTGGTCGGCGTGTTGCTTGTGCAAGGCCACCAGGCCAGGGAACTCTTCCACGCAGGGGTCGCAGCTCGTGCTCCAGCAATCGAGCACCACAACCTTGCCTTGATGGCTTTGGATCAACTTTTGCACGCCGTCGTAATCGAGGGGTACAAGCTCCACCTTGCCGGCGGCAGCGTTGTTGGGATTGGCCCCGGTTTGGTGGGGGTTAGCGGCGTCTTGCTTGGTGCAGCCGGCCACCAGGAACAAGGCGGTCAGCAAAGCGGGGGCAACCATCCGAAGCATGGGCGGGATCCTTCTCTGGCGGAGGCGGGAAGTGTCGGCAGTTGCCGATCAGTATAGCAAAGCTGGCAGGCTCGGGGCGAAAGCCGCGTGGACTTTTCACACGATTATCGAGAGTGCATTGCGGGCGGCAGGCCAGCGGTCGTCGACCGCGGCCTGATCACCGGCACGCCGCAGCAAACCCGCGCCATCATGGGCCGTTTGACGTTGAAACGCATTGCGCCGGAGAAAGGAGCTGCCACGCCCATTCATGGCCGGGACGGCCATGCTACGGCTACTTGGCGCCCATGCGGAGGGCGCCGTCCAGGCGGATTACCGTGCCGTTCAGCATGCGGTTGCCGATGATGTGAGCCGCCAGAAGCGCGTATTCATCGGGATGGCCTAGCCGGGCGGGGAACGGAACCTGGCTGGCGAGCGATTCACGCAGTTCGGGGGTCATGCCGGCCATCATGGGCGTTTCAAACACGCCGGGGGCGATGGTGACCACGCGGATGCCGAAGCGGGCCAACTCACGAGCGATGGGGAGGGTCATGCCTGCCACGCCGGCTTTCGAGGCCGAGTAAGCCGCCTGGCCAATCTGGCCATCGAAGGCCGCGCACGAGGCCGTGTTGATGATCACGCCGCGCTCGCCGTCTTCGCCAGGCGCGCGCAGGGCAATCGCCTCGGACGCCAGGCGAATGACGTTGAACGTGCCGATGAGATTGACCTGCACCACGCGCGCGAAGTCGGCCAGAGCATGCGGCCCTGTTTTGCCCAGCACGCGGCCGCCGTAGGCAATGCCGGCACAGTTGATGGCGCCAGCAAGTCCCCCCCACCGCTCGGTGGCCAACCGCACCGCGTCCGCGACATCGCTTTCGGAAGTGACATCGCCAGCCAAAGCCAGGGCCTGATCGCCCAGCGACTCGGCGACTTGCGCCACGCCGTCGGCGTGCCGATCAAACAGCAGCACCTTGCCGCCTTCGGCCACAATGCGGCGGGCAGAAGCGGCGCCCAAACCCGAGGCGGCGCCGGTAACCAAGAATGCCTGATCGGTGAGTTTCATGGGCGTGGAACGCTCTGTTAGGGGGCGTCGATCAGTTATTTCGCGGACAATTGTTGCCCATATTCTGCGACCTACCAGTCCGTCATTCCCGCGAAGCCTGCCCTCGTGAAGACGGGGGGCGGGAATCCAGACGCGGCGGATACGGCTCCACGATTAACATCGGCGTGGATGCGAACCGCATGGCGGAAAGTTATTCTTCGGCGGCCCCTTCGTAGCGAGTTCAAAACGAAAAAGAGCGCAATGCCGGCCCCATTCGGCGTTACTCTTGGGCGTGCCAGGCCTCGATTTGCTGGCGAATTTCGGCCAGCGGAATCACGCACCAGGCGAGCTGTTCCGAGCGGCGATGGCTCAGCTCCGGCTGCCGCTGGGCTTGAACTTCCAGCACTTCGTCATCGAGCGTCGCCAGCCAACTGGGTACGTCGAGCCCTACGCCGCGCGGCGTTTGGGCAAACTGATTGATCTCCTGCTCTAGCCGATCGAAGCTGACGGTGGGCTCGCCATCGAGCAGTTCTTTCATGGCTGGCGCCACCAGGGCCCGCAACCGATCGAGTTCGAGTCCGGCCACGAAACGTTCTTGCAAACGATCGGCCACGGTGGGGAGCTGCATGCCGTATTTGCGGGTCAACTCCTGGTAGCGGGCCAGGTGATGATCGGCCGTTTCGGCAGTCTGGTCGGCCACGCTGCGCCGCCACATTTCGGCGGCGTCGCCGCGACCGTGCCGCACCAGCATTTCGTGAGCCAGCACCACCGGCTGCAGGTTCCAGGCGATGCGGTCGTAGCTGACCTTAACCCGCAAGAAATCGAGCAGGCAGTGCAGCATTTCGCCGCGGTCGGACTGCGTGGTGGTGTGGTTGTAGTCGTTGTACTCGGCGTAGTTCTCCAAGATGGCCTGAATGACGCGATCGAGCTGCGCGGCGGCCGGTTTGATCGGCTTGCCATTCTGCAGATCTCGCAGCAACGGCAAATCTTCGCCGGCATCGGGATCTTCGAGCAGGGTTTCGAGAAACGCTTCGGCGCCCTGGTGCACGATGCCGCGTAGATTGCCTTCGTTGAGAAACATCGGCACGAACAGATCGTGGCCGTATTGTTGAATGAACTTGACCGTTTGCCGCCAGGCGGCATCGTTCATGAGCGGCTCCAGCACCGACAGCCGCAACGACGAACTATGGGCCAGCCAGAGGCGGAGCAACTTTTCCGTCACCTCGTTCAGGCACTCGACCAGCTCGGTATCGATATCTTCCGGCGTGCGCCCGCTGGCGGCGCGGGCCAGTACCGGGTCGGTGGCGCTGAGCACAATCTGCTCGACAATCGCTCGATAGCCCACGGTGAACAGGCGATCAAACTCGCTCACCCCGCCGCGGCCAACGGGGTGCTCGAACTCCATATCGCGGGCCAACTGCAACAGCTCGCAAGTATGCTGAACCAGGCCGAGCCGGGGGAGCAGGTTCAACAGTTGCGTGAGCACCTGCTGCAACGATTGGGCGGCCACCATGTCGTCGGGCTTGCCGCCGCGGAAGACCGGCACGTAGAGCAGCGGTTGCCGCAGCAGGGCCGCTTTGAAGCCGGGGATGGCAAGGCTTACCCGATGCGGGTCGCGGGCCATGGCGGCTCGCAAGACTTGCACCGCCTGGCGTTCCCAGGCGCTGAGGCCCGCCTCGGGAAGATCGCAACAACCGGTGGCCAGCAACGAGCGAATGGCCGCGCTCACGCTGACCATGGTGCGAATGGTGTGATCGAGCAGTAGCTCTTTTACGTGCTGCCGGCGATCGTACTCCACCAGGCTGTCGTGGTTGGCCGAGGGCGTGGGAATGCTTTGCCGATGGATCTCGGCCAACAGTTTTTCGAGTTGCTGCCGCAGTTCCAGGCAGCGATTGAGCCAGGAGGAAACCGCATCGGGCGGGAGACGGTCATCGGAGTTCTCCGCCGGGGCTGGCGATGGTTGGGCCTTGGAAGGTGGCGCCGGCGACGAAGGGTCCGATTGACTCGCAGTCTTTTCGGCCCAGGTCAGGCCCGTCACGCGCCACAGTTCGGCCAGCGTGGCCAGAAAGCTCAAGCGGCGATGCAAACGCGACGACTCGAAATCGAGCTCGTACTCCGTCACCTGGCCCGAGGGATCAAAGATCTCGCCCTCGATTCCGTCGCGGGTCGAGTCGCGATAGACCACGTCCTCGTAGGCGGCGGCGAAGGGATCTTCGTCGTCCTCTTCTTCGTCGTCTAACTCGTCATCCAGGTCGTCGTCATCGAAATCTTCGTCGTCCACTTCGAGCAGGTCGCCCAGCGTGGGGCCGCCGTCGGGCCACATGAAGCCGGGCACTTCCCAGTATTCACCGGCGTTGGCTTCCAGGTAATCGAAGAACCAGCGGATGAGTTGCCAGCGTTCGGCGGGGGGCAGGTCTTCTTGCTCGCGAAGTTCGTTCATCCAGCGGAGCGCCAGCCGCTGGAAACTGTGGTCGCCGTCTTCCAGCGGGGCATCTTCCACGCTGCTGAGCCATTGCATCATGAGCGAGGCCGACCCGCGGAGATCATGCTGATCGAGCAGGGCCGAAACCACCAGGGCATAGGCCTTGGTGCTGTTGAACTGGCCGACATGCTGGCGCCAAAACACGATATCGCCCGCGGCGGCGCCGGCCTTGTACCATTCGCCCAGGGCTTGGGCCACGTGCCGCGCCGATTCGGCCGCTTCCCGGCCCGAGAAACCGTCGATCTCGCCGACTTCGGTCGATGCGAAAGGATCCCACCAGGCGGCGAGCCGGTCGGTATCGGCCGAAATTTGTTCCAGTTGTTCCTGGTCGCCCGCGGCGGCCGCTTCGCTTTGCATGCGAGCCAGCAGGGCAAAGATGTCGCGCATGGTATCCACCAGTTCTTCGGCCCGATCGTCGCGGATGCTGTTTTCTAGCGCGGGGAACAGGCTGAATTGCCCTCCAAAACCGAGCAGGTTCCAGGGGTCGAGCATGGCGCCGCACTCGATGGCGCGGTGCAGCAGGTCCTCGAGCTCGGCGTAGGACTGCAAGGCCGCGGCCAGGTCGCCGTGTTTGATGGCCAGGTGCCCTGCCGCCAGGCGGCAGTGGATTTCGCACTGCATGCGGGCCGAAGCCACGGGCACAATGGCCACCTGGCGGCGGCTGGCCTCGGGAAAACCCATCTTGGCGAAAATGCCGGCCAAGAACACGTGCTGCTGCTGGGCGGCGCGGAGTCGGGCCAGGCGGCGGTTGAGGTGCTGCCGGGCGTCGGCGAAGGGCTGCTGACGCTTTTGAGCTTCTTCCCGCAAGCGGGTGGCGTGCTTGCCCTTGATTTGCTGAAGCAGGTGTTTGTAAAAGCTGTCGCGAAAACCGGCGATCGAAGGGAGCAACGTGGAGAGCGTGGTATCCGAACTGTGCGTATCGGGACCCGCCCCGCTGACGCCTGAGGCCATGAGCATGGTGCCGGCCAGCACGGCCGCGGCTTCGTACATCAGTTCGCTGGGAGCAATGTCGGAGACGCTGGTGGTGCGGTCGAGCAGGGCTTCGATCGTGACCTGCGTTACCACGAACCGCCGGTATCGGCCGCGGTTATCGATGTGGTGAGGATCCCACTGGCCAAACTGGTAGTTGATGCGGCGATTGGCCGGATGATCGAAATCGTAGGCCCTGGGGTCCATCGCCAGTTCTTCCAGGGCATCGAAATGGAAGTGGGCCTGCTCCAGGATTTCTTCGTCGGTATGGCGAAGAATTTCGAGCGCCTGCTCGATCACCGTTTGGTACTTGCCCACGGCCACGCCCGCTTCGGCCACGTACAGCGGAATGGGGCGAACCCACTCGTGATCGTAGGGTTCCATCCGCTGCTTATTGTGCAGCACGGCCACGGGACGGTGGCCGATGAAGTCGTTGAGCCGGTCGATTGCCGAGGTCACGATCCGTTCGGTTTCGTTCCAGGGACCTCCCACTTGCAACACGGCCTCGGCCACGCGGCCCAGGAAATACGGCCGGAACAGCGTTTCGGGCGTTTGATGGAACAGTAAATCTTGATGGAACTCGCGATAAGCGGGCAGAATATGCTCGAACACCAACCGCAGCACGGCCTCGGCCTGGTCGGTATCGCGGAAGGCGGCAGAGGTTCCGTGAACTTGGGCCGCCTCGTCCCGGAGCAACTGATACAGCGCGGACCAGGCGGGTTGGGTGCTGGAAGGCGTTTCGACGGCGGCGTAAAGTATGTTCAAATTGCGCAAAAAACGAGCGTCGGGCGAGCCAGACGAGAGGTTCAGATAACCAAGCACATCGTGTGCGGCCTGTCGCTGTTCGCCTGTGAGCTCCGCTGTCATGGATACCCGCTCAAGTTTTTTGTGGATTTGACGTTATGTTAGGCGGGAAGGGCCGAATGGTCCAGCCAAGCCGAGGTTTCACTGCCGAGGTTCGCTTGCCCCTCCCGAGCCAGTCCGCAGGTTGGGCGGCTTGGGAAAAGCCCTCCCAAGAGGGTATGCGGCCCTGCCTGCGTGGGTTGCACCCGAGAGCAGGAATGCAGGCTCAGCTTTTTTCCGGCTGGTCGTGCCCCGCGGTGGCAACCGGCAGAACGGCGGCGGTCTCCCCGCTAGGAGGCTCGACCAGGTCCACGGTGGGCGGGCGGCGGAAGAAGCCGGTGATCCAGAGCCACGCGCGGCCAAAGAATCTGCCCGATGCCACGTCTTCGGTCACCGTGCCGCGGGTGGAGGCGAAGTTGTTCCACACGGCCTGGGTGTAAGGCCCGGCGACTTCGGCCAGGGTGCGGTAGAAACCTTTCTCTTGAAGATCGCAGAGGGCGGCCGAGTAGTGCCCTAGGATGTGGCGTTCGAACAGGTTGCCGGCCACGGTCACGGTGGAGAGGACTCCGCGCCCCAGCCCGGTGACTTTGCCGAAGGCATGCATGGTCATCGCGCCCGAAATGGCCAGCAACCCCACGTGCTCGCGGCGGGCAATCTCGGTCATCTCATGCCACATGCGGCCGATCTCGGCCTGGGGAATGAGTTTGGTGGGGTCGAGCCGGGTGACCGAGGAGCGCGCCTCTTCAATGGTGGCGCGCAGGCCATCGACCGAAAGCGGCGGCGTATCGAAGGCGCTGGCCGTGTTGCCCGAGGTCTTGGCGACGGCGTCGAGCAGGTCGTCCACATGGTGAATGGTGCTGGTTTCATCGATCAGGCCTTGCTGCTTCAATTCGGCCGCCAGCTCGCGGAGAAAGGCGTTGGAGCCATAGGCCACGTCGCTGAGCACGGCCAGCACCGTGAGGGGCGAAACGTGGAAGGTGAGCAGGCTGGCCGTTTCCACAAAATTGCCCACGGTTTTGCGGGCGACAAAGTTTTCGACCTTGGCCGTCTCGGCGTCGCTGGCTTTGCGGGCCACGCCGCCGACATCTTCGACCAAGAAATCGAGCATTTGGGCGACCATGACCTGGTAGGTCTTGGAATCGCGAAAGGCTTGGGGAAGGAGCAGCCCGGTAGCTTCTTTGGCGACGCCCCCCACCACGCCCACGCTGCTGCGGATGGCCCGCTCGGGGAGGGAGAGCGTGTAGAGCAGGTAGCGGCGAACGGCGCCGGCCGGCACATCATCCGCGGGGGCGATACTTTCCGGCCCAGCGACAGCCGGGGGATCAACCAGGTTGCTGGGCGGGAGAAGTGGGTCTTCGTTCATGGCCGTGGGGGGAGCTCAGGCTGGCGGAAGTTCTGCCTGCGATGGAATTGCCGCTGACTGCGCATTCTAACACGAATGCGCTGGGGTGGAGCGGTCGGCCGCGGTTTGCATGCGGTGGGGGGGCTAGCGACGCGTGGGTGGTTCAGCCGGAGCGAGGTCTTCGAACATGGCGTGATGGGAACGAAGATCGTTAAGAAACTTCTCAATCCGTTCGTGATTCTGAAAGGTCTGCGAGATGCCCAGCAGACTACCCCGTTCGAAGAACTCGGCGACCCCTGCGCCGCCCACGTCCTCCCAATCACGAGGGCCGATCATCCGCTGCATTGTATCGACGAGCACTTCGGGCGTGAGGCCACCAGTATCGAGCGAGATCAGATCGCCCACGGGATAAATGCGGATTTCGGTGGCCCTTTCGGCTACGTCGCGCGAGGTGATCACCAGCACTTCATCCTTAATGTACCAGTCCCGTTGCGTGCCCAGCATTTGCGCCAACGCGGCGGCGGTTCGAACGCCATTTCGCCAATAGCTGATGTGGGCTGGAGCGCTTTCTCTTGGAGCCTGCAGCGCCTGGTTATCGATGAGGACTGGCGCTTCAAAAATGTCGCCGAGATAGGCGGTGAGAACTTCCAAGGGCGTATCGCCGAGAGCAAAGTCTCGCTTCGCGGACAACCGCTTGCGCCACGCGGCAGAAAGAGCGGCATCGCCGTGATGGACGGGCGCGTAGCGCCGCTTTGCATCTGTAAGCCGTTGGTTCGCCATGGCTGAACGCAAGGCACTGAGCAATGTCCGCACCTCTGCCTGAATGGAGGGTAGTTGCGAGACCACCAGCACGCCGGGGGGCAGAACACGAATCTCGCCGATACCGCCATACTTATCCCACTGATCGGGATGCAGCAAATGCAAAAGCTGATCGGCCCAGTCATCGCACTCCTCCTGATCGGGTTGGCCAGCCAGCAGATCGTGAATGTCATAAACGCGCAACGTCGTGCTGGTCTTGTTCGATAACCGGTCATCGAACGTGATCACCAGGCTGTCATTGCTGATGGTCCATGCCAGGTCGTTGGGGGTGAGCAGGAAATGCAAAGCCGTGCGAAGCTTGACACCTTCGATGGTGAGAGAAAGATTCATCTGTTCCGCGAGCCGAAATTCCGAGATGGTCTTCCGATCGATTTCGACAGGAATTTGATAGGCCGCTTCGAGGTGATCGGCTACCGATGCCAACGTTGCTTTGGAAAAGATAAACTCCGCCGGCTGCTCCATGGCGGCCATGATTTTTTGTTCGGCCGCGCGGCCATCGGTCGGTGCTTCATCTTCTGCCGAGGCACGGCTATTGATGCACGGCGCCCAGGCCAGGGACAACATGATGGCTGCGGAGAGGATGCTCGCCGAAGGACGAGAATCTTCCGCCCGATGAGCGCGCGCAGCCTGAAGGAACCCATGGAAAATAACTTTCGGGCATAGTCGCCTTTCGCTCCGCGAAAGGATTTGCTTTCGCGGAGCGAAAGCCGACTTTATCTTTCGTGCGATCCGAAGCGTGAATGTGAACATGCCAGGCCTCGACTTTCTTCTGTTCCAAGAGAAGATTTGCCCATGTGCCACCAATGGCCGTAGCGGAATCGCCCAGCTGAAGGGTTTGAGATTGAGAATAGAGGGGGCGGCCAGGCGAAGCAAGCCAATTGAACAACACACTTGAACAAGGCCAGCTAGGCCTCGACTCACTTGAGCCAGGTTTTGATGGCCTGGTTGACTTGTTTGGTGAGCTTGGAAGTTGCCGGGTCGTCGAAGGCAAAGTGGTACTCGATGCCAGGCCGGAGGAAGTAGAGCGAGGCGCTAGCCGGCATTTGACCGAGCACCGCCGCGGCGGCCAGGCTGTAGACGAACATTTGCACTTCGTACTTGGCGGCTACCTTGTCGGCGGTGGCCACGGTGGCCCGATTGGTTTTGTAATCGAGCAAATGCCAGCGGTTTTGTTGGTCGAGATACAGGCAATCGATGAAGCCCCGGAAGTACCGGGTGCGGGCGGAAATATCGGCGTCTGGCGGCCAGGCCAGCAGGAACTCGATTTCCTGTTCCACCTGCTGGGCCGCGGCCAGCTCGGCGGCTTGCGGCGAGGCGAGGAAGCGGGCCATCATGTCGGCGGCTTCCGCGGCTTGCGGAGAATGGGCCGCCAGGTGTTCGGGCGCCAGGCGCGCGATCAGGGCTTGAAGTTCAGTGGGGCCGGGGGGCTGGGCGTAGTCGATGGCTTCCAGCGCCGCGTGAACCAGCGTGCCCAAGCCGAGCGGATCGCCGCTGGAAGGTTCGGGGGCGACGGCCAACTCGCCGTCTTCGGCCTGTTCTTCGCTGGGCAGAATCACCAGATGAAAAGACCCGCTCAATCGCGAGAACGAAAACTCGCGCCGCGCGGCCGCATCGACCGGCACGGCCCGCACCGAGTCGAGCGGAGGCAGATCGCCGGCACGGTAGGCCTCGGCCGTGCCTTCGATCACCTTCTCGAGTTGCACGCGCTGTCGCCGCACCGGCTTGCTCATTGGCTCGGGTTTCTCCACGGTCACGCGCACGTGGGCTCCTTGGGGGCAGGGCGAATCGGCGTGGTCCGCGGAGAGGTAGGTTCCCGTCCAGAGGTCGTAGTTCTTTTCGAGCAATTTGAGCCAAGGGCTCCCCCCTTGGCAGCCGATTTGCGACACGCCGCTGGAGAGAATCAGGTAGTCGGCCGCGCGGGTGGTGGCGACGTAGAGCAGCCGGCTCCGTTCGGCCTGCTCTTCCACCTGTTCCACCTGCGAGAAGAAGTCGAAGCCCACGATGGCCTTGTCGCCAGGCTTTCTCACCAGGGGGCCGAGCTCTGGATCGAAGGCCACGGACCCGCCGCCCCCTTGCAAATGCCGCTCCAGGTCGGGGACTACCACCAGCGGAAACTCCAGGCCTTTGCTCTGGTGAATCGTCATGAGCCGGACCACGTCCATGCTTTCGGGATGCGTGGCGGCCAGCGGCTCGTCGGGCTGTTTAGCGACGAAGTCGGAAAGCTGGGTGATGAAGTCGGCCAGCGTGAGCACGCCGGAGCGGTCGAACGCGCGGGCCAGATCGATCAGCTTTCGCAGGTTGGCCAGCTTGCGTTCGCCGAGAAACTCGGCCAACAACACGGCGTCGTAGCCAGTGAGGTCGAGGGCGGCTTGAATCAGCTCGGCAACGCAGATTCGATCTTTCTTGGCGCGGAGTTGCTGGAGCACTTGGGCCGCGAAGTTGACACGCTCGGTTTGTGGGGCATTGAGCTGCGCGGGACGGGCTTCGTCGAGCAGGCCGGCCGCCACGCCTTTGGGGTGCCGCGACAGCCAAAAGATGGTTTCATCGCTGAGGGCGAAGAACGGGCTGCGGAGCGCGCCCACCAGGCTGACGAGGTCGCCGGGGAAGGCCAACGCCCGAAGCAAATTGAGCAGATCGAAGATTTCCTGCTGGGCGTAGAAGGCGTGGCCGCCGACCAGGTAGTAATCGATGCCTTGCCGCTGCAGGGCCTGTTCGTAAATGGCCACGTCGGACAACGCCCTGAAGAGGATGGCGATGTCACCTTGCTTGAGCGGGCGCAGCGCCGGGTCGCCGCCGTTGGCCGGCTGTTCGTAGACCAGGGGGCAACCTTCGTCGAGCAATTGCCGCAGCCGGCAGGCAATCCACTCGGCTTCGCGCGCGCGCAGCGAAGGCCGGCTTTCGCGGGGCACTTCGCCCGGCGCCCAAAGGAATTCGATGCACGGCTCGGGCTGCAATTGGCCGCGGTGCGATTCGAGCGGCTCGTACTCGGGCTGAAACACGCCGGAGAACAGCGAATTGACGAAGGTGAGAATCTGCTGTTGGCTGCGGAAGTTGAGCGTGAGCGGCAGCCGGCCGCGGTTGGGCGTTTCTCCGCGCAGTTGGCGAAACACGCGGGGATCGGCCCTGCGAAAGCGGTAAATGGATTGCTTGAAGTCGCCGACAAAGAACAGCTTGGGGGCCGAAAAGGGCACGGGCGGAGGGTTGCCTTGCTCGTCGGGCTGGGGTTTCGCGGTGGTTATGTGCTGGTCGGCGCATAGCGCGCGGACGAGATCGACCTGGAGCGGATCGGTGTCTTGGAATTCGTCGATCAGCAGCGCCTGGATGCCGCCGGCGATGCGTTTTCGCAACTCCTCGCGATGCGGGGGGCAAAGCAGTTCGCGAGCCAGGATCAGCAGGTCGTCGAAGTCGAGGCTGCTCAATTGCTGCTTCCGATTGGCGAACTCGGCGGCAATGGGCTCGGTTACGGCCAGCAGGTGCAGCCCTAGCTCGGCGGCCGGCAGGGCCGCGGCGGCGTCGAAGGTGAGCGATTGTTGCAGCGAGACGATGTCTGCCCTGATGGCGGTGAGCAGGTCTTTGACCCGCGCGTAGATTTCTTCGTTGGGCCAATCCTTTTTGGTGCCGCCACCTTGCACGCGGCAGTTTTCGCGGAGGGTATCGAGCTCACCGGCCGGGTTGGGAAGGCTGGTCAGCCGCGGCAGCATGTCTTGCAGGTAATCGCAGCGGGCTTGCATCACCTTGTGCCGGCTTTGGTAGTCGCGGAGGACGGCCAGCAATTGAGCGGCATGGGGCGAGGCGGCGAAGCGTTCGATGGCCAGCGGCACGACCCGCGTGCGGTGGAATTCGGCCCAATGGGCGACCAGGTTTGGCGGCGTTTGGCTGGCCCAATGGGCAAAGTCGACGCGGTCGCGCTGGCCGAGCAGGCCGCGAACCATGCCGCGGAGCGAATCGAGCCCATACACGGTGACCAGTTCCATGATCGCGGGCCGCCGCTCGGCCAGGGCTTCGCGAAGGTGGTCGTCGATCACTTCGGTGAACAGAGCGGCGGATTGCACCTGGTCGAGCACGCGAAAGTGCGGATCGAGTCCGGCCTCGACGGCGTGGCTGCGCAGCAAGGCCCCGCAAAACGCGTGGATGGTCATGATCCGCGCGCTTTCCAAATCGCGAACCACCGATAGCCAATAGTTGGCTTCGTCTTCGTCGTCGGCCGAGAGCAACCGCGACTGGCAGGCTTTGCGGATGCGGTCGCGCATTTCGCGGGCCGCACGCTCGGTGAACGTGATGGCCACGATTTCGCTGAGCCGAGCGGGCTGGCTGCCGTCGGCGCGGCTGGGTTCCAGGTGCGACAAAAACCGCTGGGTAAGCACGAAGGTTTTCCCGCAGCCGGCGCCGGCCGAGAGCGCGATCGGCACATCGCGGGTATCGATCGCCGCTTGCTGCTGGGAGGTCAATCGACTTGCGAGGGTGGCGACGGCCATACTTTCTCCAGCGAACGCACCTGGTTGATTCGGCACACGGTTCGAAAGGAACAACGGCTGGTGCAGTCGTCGTTTTGGGAGTACACGGGGAACTGGCCCGCCTGAATGCCGCGGACCAGATCGAGCACCTTTTGAATAATGAGCGCTTGCCACGAGGCCCAAGCGGCTTCGGCCTGCGGAGGCTGGCCTGGCCCCGAGGGCTTGGCCATGGTTCTCCAGCCGCGGTAACCGCTGGAGCGCAGATGCCAGTAGCCGGCCTCGAGCGGACTGGCTTCGCCGGCAAACAGCACCTGCTGGGCAGCCAAGGCGTAGAGCTCCAATTGCAGCGACATGCCGTCGGGAAGTTCGTCGTCGCCCGGCGGGCGCGGCGCGCGGGCACTGCTCTTGTAATCAATGACCGAGAACAGGCGCTGGCTGCCGCCGCGACCCACATCGATGCGGTCAATGCGGCCGGCCAGGCGAACTTCGTGCCCGTCTTGGCGCAGCACCAACGGTTGCGGGGTCGAAAGCGGATCGGCCGGTTCGCGCACCTTCTGGCCAAACGAAACTTCAAAGTGCGTGGGCCGCAGTGCCTCGTCGAGGTTTTGCCAGGCGCTATCGTACTTGCCGTGCTGCTCGTGGTACTTGGCCAGCCAGTCGCGAATCAGGCGTAGATCGATGTCGCGGAGAGCGGCGGCGACGTCGTGGCCGCGGTTGCGGGCGGAGAACTCGTCGAGCAGGGATTCCCACAGCTGTCGAAACTCGGACTCGCCCAACTCGGCCGGGGAGCGGCCGGCGGGGCTGCCTGCGTTGAGTTGTTGATGGAGCGTGGAAAGGGCGTCGTGCAGCAGCGAGCCGCGCGACAGGTAATCGACCTCCAGCGAAATTTCTTCGAGCGGTTCCAAGCCGATCACATGCTGTAAGAAAAACTGGTAAGGGCAGGCCGCGTATTGTTCCAGGTGGCTGGCGCTCCAATGCCGCTCGGGCGGAAAGATTTTGGCCAACCAGGCTTGGGCGTCACCCTGAGACAGCAGCCCTTCAAACTGGGAAAAGCCCTGCTGTTGGCCGCGAAGCTGAATGGAATCGAGCGCGGCCAGCACGTTGGCCAGGCTGTCGCGAGAAACCTCGCCGCCGAAGCCGGCCAGCAGGTTGGGTTCCCCTTCGAGGGCGTTGTGCATGCCGCGAATGCGCAGTTCGCGCGGCGAGACGGGCTGAGGGTGTTGCGGCACGGGGCTGAGATCGGCGACCACGGTTTGCGCAAGCTGCGTGCCGCCAGCAGCCCTGATGACTTCCATTAAATAAGGACTGGGGAGCAGCGACTCGGCTTTTTCGTTCATGGCCGGGTAGCTGAGCCACAGGCGGCGGGTGGCGCGGGTGAGCACCTCGTAGAACAGGAGCATTTCGTCCTGCCCTCGCTGGTCGCGGGTGGGCACGGGCAAACCGGCTTCGCGAAAGCGGCGGTACTCGGCGTCGGCGTAGAGCCGGTCGTGCCGCTCGGGCGAAGGGAACGCGCGTTCGGAAAGGCCGGCAAAGAACAGGTAGGGAATTTCCAAGGCCCGCGCGCTGGTGGCCGAAAGCACGCGCACTCGGCCGATGTCATCGTGCCGGCGAGGCAACTGCTCGCAGCGAAGCAAGTCGGTGAGCAACTCGATGAGACTGGCGACATCGAGCTTGGGCGGCTCTTCGTCCAGGCCGCGGAAGAGCGCGTCGCCGTCGCGGAGCGTGCGCAGGAGCCGTTCCCAGGCGTTTTGATCTCGCTGGACGCGGGCTGGGTCGTCGTCGCGGGTAATGGCGCCTGGTATGCCTAGCTCGGCGGCCAGGCCTTCGATCGCCAGATGCCAGCCGCGCTGGTTGGCCTGCTTGGGCAACCGCCGCAGGGCTTCGTGCAGTCGCGAAAGATAGGCATGCGCGAGTTGAGCTTCTTGAAGTTCTCGCGCCAGCTTGCCTGAGCGGTTAGCGGGGGCAGAGCCCGGTTGTTCCGCCGCAACCTGTTCCTGTTCCAGGCGACTGGCCAGATGCTGAGCGCGCTCGGCGATGGCAGTCAGCAGGTTGGTCGCGCCCGAGGGAATTTGCAACCGGCGCACACATTGCTCGGCGGCCACCACTGCGGCATCGCCTTGCCACTGGGTCCAATTGGGGCGGAGGTAGTTGTTGCCGAGAATGCCCAAGAGCTGCCGGAAGGGCCAGTCCTCGGCGGCCAGGCGGAGAATGGCGAGCAAGGCCCGGCAAACGGGCACTTCGTCGAGGGTGGGCTCGGTTTCGAGCGAATAGGGGATGCCCAGTTCGGAAAAGACCTCGCGCACCAGCGCGGCACAGGTTCTCAGCGAGCGAAAGACCACCACAATTTGGTCGGGCGGGATGGGCTTGCCGGGCGACGAGGGATCGCCTTCGCGCAACAGTTGTTTGATGCGGTGCCCTACCAGTTCCAGTTCGCCATACTCGCGCGAGGCGGCCAAAATTTCGACGCCGGCGGCGCTGGGAGCGTCGGAGATTTGCCGGGGGTTCTGGAACAGCTGCCGTTCCAAATGGTCCATCAGCGGCCAGCGACTCTGGCGACGGGCCACGACTTGCTGTTGGGCGCCGAGCCGGTCGGTGAGCTTGTCCAGCGTATCGAGCGTTTTCTCGAACAGGCCGGGCCGGCGGGGTTCGGCTTCGAGCGGCAGCGTGATGAGGATTTCTTCTACCCGGCCGGCGAGGATCTCCAGGATTTCGTGCTGGGTGCGGGTGAAGTCGGTGAAGCCATCGACCACCACCAGCTTGAGCCGCTCGAAGGGGCGCTGTTGGCCGTCGCGCATGAAGGCTCGGGCCGACCAGAAGCGGCCTTCGGCGTCGTAGAGTCCGTGGGCGGTCAGGCGAGCCTGATACGCCTGGTATAAGGAGAGGAGTTCGCGGTCCTTGTCGCTTTCACCCCGCCTGGCGCAAACGTCGCGAAACTCGTCGGGCCAAATTTCCAAGCGCTTGAATTCGCTGATGAATTGGCTGACCAGATCGACCAGGCCGGGGGCGTCGGCAATGGGGGCAAAGTACTTCAAACGCCCTTGCTGGTGCTCGGCAGCGAGCAACCATCGCAAGAGTTCTCGCTTCATCAGGCCGGAAAGAGGCGCGATGGCCGTGCCCGAGGCTTCCAGCACCTGCTGGGCAAAGCCTTCAAAGGTCATCACGCCCGGGCTGAAGCACGCCTTGAGCCGGGGGCAGAGCAGCCGGCCGAGCACGTCGGCCACCGAGCGATGCGTGGGGGCGAGCCACAGGGTGGAGCGCGGCGAGGGCTGGGCGAGCGCCTGGCGGTAGCGGTCGAGCACCAGGCTTGTTTTGCCGCCGCGCGCCGGACCGGTCACCACCGTTACGCGGGCCGCGAGCGATGCCGCTGGTTTATGGGTCGATGGCGCTGCCATGGGGAACGAAAACCTCAGGCTCTTTCGAGGATCGGCTAAGGATCGGCGAACTGTGCGTTTGTTCACGGTGTGGTTTATTGTTGGCGCCTGGGCGAGTGAGTCAAGGCAGTGGTTAATTTGGCCGGGACGAATGTTTTGCACTTGGCGGGGGTTCGCATTAACATAAGTGCATCTTTAGATGTAGGTGTCGCGGCCCCCCCACGGTCGCCACCGGGCATATAAAGTCCACCAATGCCTACCTTCCCCCCTAGTTTGGCCTGCCTGCCGCGAGAGACTTGCCGCCGCCTTCCACCATGCGGCGCGGTTTCAGCAGCCGCCCACGCTACCGCTGAGAGGACACCCCGGTGCGACTCCTCACCCTTGCCCGTATGGTTGCGTTCGCGGCTCTTGGCAGCCTGACCATATCGCGGGCCGCGGCCCAAGCTCCGGTGATCAGTTCCGTGTCGCCGTCGGCCGTGAAACCGGGCGAGACCACCGAGCTTACCATCTTGGGCACCGGTCTCGATGGCGCCACGGCCGGTTGGATGAGCCTCGAGGGCCAGATCGAACTGGCGCCCCTGCCCAAGAACGGCGAGTCGAAGTCGTCCGTAAAGTACCGCGTGACCTTGCCGGCCGATGCTCCCGCTGGCGTGGGCGGATTCCGCATCGCCACCGAGCGGGGAGTATCGAACCTGCGATTGCTGCTGGTGGACGATCTGCAAACGATCACCAAGAACGGCAAGAATAAAACGGCGGACACGGCTCAAGAACTCACGGCGCCCATTGCGGTGGAAGGCGCCTGCGACGCCGAAGGCTTCGATTACTACCAACTGAAGGTCTCCTCGGGACAACGTTTGAGCTTTGAGGTTTTTGCCTCGCGGCTCGGTTCGGCCCTCGATCCGGTGATTCGCCTACTCGACTCCCAAGGCAAAGAGCTGGCGTTCAGCGACGACGAGCCCGGCCTGGGGGCTGATGGCCGCTTTAGCCATGAGTTTTCCACCGCTGGCAATTACCTGGTGGAAATTCGCGATATTCGTTACGCGGGCAACGCCAACTACCGCTATCGCCTGCGGGTGGGCGATTTTCCCCTGGTCAATACGGCCTATCCGCTGGCCGTGCAGGCCGGTTCGTCCACGCCGCTGGAATTTGCAGGCGTTGATACCGAAGGCGTCGATCCGCTCAAAGTGGCGCCCGCGGCTCAAGAACTCGGTCTGCGCTCCCTGGGCGTAAAGCGAACCGGCGGCAACGGCGGCCCGGCTGGCGGCGATAGGTCGGCTGGCGACGATGGCCCGTCTGGCATCGTGAGCTACCTGGTAAGCAATCTGCCCGAGCCTTTGGAAGTGGAGCCCAACGACGAGCAAGCCAAGGCCACGCTGGTTTCTCTGCCGGCTGGCATTAACGGCCGCCTGCACGAGCCGGGCGATCGCGACTATTTCCGGTTTGTCGCCAAACAGGGTGACAAGCTGGTGTTCGCGGGGCAAGCCCGACAGTTCGATTCGCCCGCCGACCTGTTCTTGCGAATCTTCCAGGCCGATGGCAAACGGTTGGCCGAAGTCGACGACTCCGGCATGGATGAAGGCCGGCTGGAATTCACCGCGCCCGCCGACGGCGAATTCACCCTGATGGTGGAAGACCTGGTGCATCGCGGAGGGCCCGAGTTTGCTTATCGCGTGGAAGCTCGCCCCGCCGCCGCGGGCTTTGAACTCTCGCTCGACGCCGATAAGTTCGACGTGCCGCTGGGCGGTTTGCTGGTCAGCAAAGTCACGGTGGCGCGGAGCGGCTACGAGGGGCCAATCGAGCTGACCGTGGAGGGCGCCCCCGAGGGCAGCAAGCTGGAAGGCACCACCATCGCCGAGAAGGCCAAAGAAACCACGCTGAAGATCACGCTGCCCGAGTCGAGCCAGCCAGGCGCGCTATACCTGCTCAAGATCAAGGGCGTGGGCAAGCTCAAAGACCAGGAACTGGTGGCCACCGCCAACAGCCTGGCCGCCTGGCGCAAGGCCAGCCCCGCTCTGGCCTATCCCAACCCAGAATTTGTGGAAACGGTTGCGGTGGGCGTGGGTCCGGTGTTTCCCAAGTTCTTCGAACTCTCGGTGGCCAAAAAAGAGGTCGAGGTCGCGGCCGACGCCAAAGAGGCCAAGCTCAAAGTCACGCTCAAGCGCCTGGAGAAGTTCGACGACACGGTGACCGTTTCTCTCGCGGGATTGCCCCAGGGCTTTGCCGCCAAGCCGGCCCCCATTGCCAAAGGCAAGACCGACGCCGAGCTAACGCTCACGCTGCCCAAGGAGCGATCGCCCGGCGTGCATAAGCTCACGCTTACCGGCCAGGGCACCTACCTGAACCAACCGCAAACGATTGTGCTGGCAGATGTGGTGCTGAAAATCGCGGGCAGCCCCGCGAAGGATAACGCCAAGAAAGAAGACACCAAGAAGTAACGAGATTGCCAGGCCGGCGCCTCACGGGTTCACTGCCTATTTGACGGTGCGCCGCCAATGTCCGGAAGGCGACCATCGGGAGCCTGGATTCGTGGGCTCTTAGCCCGCGGCGGAGGGGACATTTGGAGCGCAGCGATCGATAAGTAGCTCATGGCTCAAGAAACATAAAACACGTATCTCCCTGGAAGGAGTGGTTCCCATGTCGCGGTTGCACCATGTTTGCAAGCGAGCCGTTTGGAAGCGAGCGCTGGCCGCCATGCTGGGCGGTTGCCTGCTGGCCCAAGTGGCCTGGGCGGCCGACGGCGAAACCCCGGCCGATCCCTCCGAATTGTTGCCCATCGAGCCGGGCCAGGTGACGCGGCTGGAGGTGTTTCCGCCGCAAGTGTTGTTGGCAGGGCAGCGCCGCCACATGCACCTGGTGGTCACCGGCCATTATGCCAACGGCGACGTGCAAGACCTGACCCGCGTGGCCAAGATCACTTCGGCCAACGAGCAGGTGGTGGCGGTGGAAAACGGCGTGGCGGCGCCTCGCGGCAACGGCCAAACCAGCATCTCCATCGAGGCGGGCGGCCAGCAGCTCACGGTTTCCGCCGATGTGACGGCCTTTGACCAGGCCGACCCTGTTTCTTTTGAATACGGGGCGCTGATCGCCGTTTCCAAGCACGATTGCAACTCGGGGGCCTGTCACGGATCGCCCAGCGGCAAGGGCGGATTCCGCCTCTCCCTGAGGGCTTACGACCCGGTCCTCGACACCCAAACGCTGATTCGCGAAACCTACAATCGCCGCACGAATGTGCTGGAGCCCGAAAAGAGCCTGCTGCTTCGCAAGCCACTCATGGAAGTTGCCCACGGCGGCGGCCGCAAAATGCGAACCACCGACCCGGCCTATCAACTGCTGCGAGATTGGATTGCCGAAGGCATGCGAACCGACGGCCCCGAAGCGGCCCGTTGCGTGAAGCTGGAAGTGTATCCCGAGCGGCGCACGCTGCATTTCCCGGCTCACACCCAGCAATTGTGCGTGCTGGCTCACTTTTCAGACGGTTCGGTTCGCGACGTGACCGACGTGGCCATTTTCTCCAGCAGCGACGACGCCGTGGCCAGCGTGGATTCGCGCGGTTTCGCCTACGCCCACGACCGGGGCGAAGCGGTGATGCTGGTGCGCTATCTCGATAAAGTGGAGACGGCCAGCCTGACCTTCCTCAAAGAAGTGCCCGGCTTCCGCTGGAACGAGCCGCAGGTGGCCAACTACGTGGATACGGCCGTCTTCAACAAGCTCAAGCTGATGCAGATTCTCCCCTCCGAGGTTTGCACCGACGAGGAGTTCATTCGCCGCGTGCACCTGGACGTGGTGGGCGCCCTGCCGCGGTCGGAAGACGTTCGCGCCTTCCTGGCCGACACCGATCCCCAAAAGCGGGCCAAGCTCGTCGATCGCTTGCTCGATACCCAGGAATTCGCCGACTACTGGGGGCTGATGTGGGGCGATTTGCTGAGGGCCAACAACAAGAAGATCACCCCGGCCGGCGTGCATAAATTCCGCCGCTGGATCGTGGCCAGCATTCGCGACAACAAGCCGTACGATCAGTTCGTGGCCGAGTTGCTCACCTCCCAAGGCAGCACCTACGATAACCCGGCGGCCAATTACTTCCGCACCGCCGCCGATATGGAAGATTGCACCGAAACCACGGCCCAACTGTTCCTCGGCATCCGCATCCAGTGCGCCAAGTGCCACAACCATCCCTTCGAACGCTGGACGCAAGACAACTACTACGGCATCGGCGCGTTCTTCAATCGCATCCAGCGCAAAACCACCGCGGGGCCCGATGAAATGGTGATTTGGGTCTCGAGGGCGGGCGAAGTAACGCAACCCCGCACCGGCCAGCAAATGCAGCCCTGGCTGCCGCTGCAAGGCAGCGTGGACCTGCCGGGCGAAGACGACCGCCGCACCGCGCTGGTCGAGTGGCTCCGCCGCAAAGACAATCCGCTCTTCCCCCAGGCGGCCGTCAACCGCATGTGGGGCAAGCTGTTCGGACGCGGCATTGTCGAGCCGGTCGACGACTTCCGCGCTAGCAATCCGCCCTCGAACGCCGAATTGCTCGACACCCTGGCCCAGGATTTTGTGGAGAGCGGTTTCGATCGCAAGCACGTGCTTCGCACCATTCTCAACAGCCAGACGTACCAACTCAGTTCGCGCAAGAACGAGTTCAATGAGACCGACGAGAAGTACTTCTCGCACGGCAACACCCGGCTGCTCAGCGCCGAGCAATTGCTCGACGCCATTTGCCAGGTAACCGCCGTTCCCGAAAAATTCGCCGGGCTGCCGGCCGGCACCCGCGCGACCCAATTGCCCAGCCCCGACATCAACCACCCCTTCCTCAAGGTGTTTGGGCAACCGGCCCGCGAAATGGCCTGCCAATGCGAGCGCTCCAGCGAGTCGAACCTGTCGCAGGCCCTGCAAATGATCAACGGGCCGCTGGTTCACGGCAAACTACGCGACGAGAAGAACCGCCTTCGCCAGCTTACCACGGCCGGCAAGAGCGATCGCGAGATCGTGGAAGAGCTGTACCTGGTGGCCCTGTGCCGGCAACCCACCGAGATTGAGCTGGAGCGGGCACTCAGCCACGTGGCCTCGCAAGAAGATCGCGTGGCAGGGCTGGAAGACGTATGCTGGGCCGTGCTGAACGCCAAGGAATTCTTGTTCCAGCATTAATCCCGGGTCCCTGGTTGGAAAATTTTCTTTCCGCATTGAAACCGCCAGAATCCCTCTTGGGTAGTGTTCCACATTGAGGAACGTCTCTACCTTTGGGGGAACCTTGCACGTGAGCGCGCGCATTTCAGGCAAGAGATTTAGGATCGCCACCGGCTTAGGCGTAATGGTCGTGGCGATGTTCTGTGGAACGGCATTTCAAACCGCTCGCGCCGAGCGTCCTTCCACGCTCAAGCTGCTACCCAAAGAAACGTTGGCGTTTGGGTCGGTGGCCGACTCGAAAACACTGGTGGAGAAGTTCAACACCACCAACATGGGGCAGATGCTGCAAGAGCCGCGGATCAAGCCGCTGATTCAGCAACTCTACGGGAATCTGCGGGCTGAAATGGCCGGCGTGGAGGAGCAGCTCGGCGTCACGCTCGATGAATTGCTCACCCTGCCCAATGGCGAATTGGCCGTGGGCGTGATCAAGCCGGAAGAAGGCCCCATCTCCCTGGTGGGCTTCATCGAAGTGGGCGACCAATACCCCACCGCCAAAAAACTGCTCGACAAGCTCGATGCCGAACTGGCGGCCCGCGGGGTGGAGTTCGGAGAGGAGCGACAGGGCGGAACATCGATCAGCTACTACCAATTTCGCCGCCAGCAGCTGGCCTACTTTGATCGCGACGGCGTGGTGGTGATCGGTTCCAACGTGAACGTGCTCAAGCAAGTGCTGGCCGCTTGGGACGGAGAAAGCAAGGAATCCCTGGCCGATAACCGCTCCTTCGCCACGGTTCGCTCCAAATGCCGCGGCGGCAAAGACGAGCCGCCGCAGTTGTTCTGGTACGCCGATCCCATCGGCCTGGTCAAAGCGCTGGTGCCGGCCGACGGGGCCAACGCGTTCGCCCTGGCCCTGCTCAAACCCCTGGGGGTCGAAGGCATCCGGGCTGCCGGCGGCAGCGCCACGCTGGCGACCGAGAACTTCGATTTCATCTTTCAAGCCCACTTGCTATTGGCCGAGCCGCGTGAAGGCGTGCTCGATTTGCTGGCTTTTACCTCCGGCGACACCACGCCCGAAGCTTGGGTGCCGACCGACGCCGCCAGCTATCTCACCGTGAACTACGACTTTGGCGAAACCTACGACCGCGTGCGAAAGTTGGTGGACCGCTTCACCTCCGATGGCACCACGCGAGCCCAGGCGCAGGCGGCCTTCGACCGGCTGGGATTGAACTTTGAAGCAGACATTCTGCCGCAGCTCGATAATCGGTTTTCGCTGACCAGCTACGTGCAAAAGCCGGCCACCCTGGGCAGCCAGGTCACCCTGGCGGCGCTGCGAGTCAAAGACCCCGCCAAGTTCCGCCCGCTGCTGGAACAAGTGGCCGAAAAGTTCCCCAACAACATCGAGACCGACAGTTACGCGGCGGTGAAGTATTACCGCATTATCGGTGGGAACCGCCAGCGCCGCCCGTTGGAAGACGAAAACGCCCCGCGACCGGTCCCCGCCTTCGCCTTGATTGGCAATCACCTGGTCATTAGCGATCGGGCCGAAGCCATCGAGCGGGCCATCGCCGATAGCCGCATTAATGGCCCCAAACTGGGAGCGGCCATCGATTTCAAAATCATTGCCAGCCAGGCCGAAAACCTGGCCGGCGAAGGCCAAATGTGTTTGCTCAGCTTCAACCGCCCGGAAGAAGGCTTCCGCATGATGTACGACCTGGCCACCACCGAACAAAACCGCGAACGCCTTCGCCAAGGGGCCGAAAACAACCGAGGCCTGAAGTTCGTGGATCAGGCCCTGCAAGACAACCCGCTGCCATCGTTCGAATCGCTGCGCAAGTACATGGCGCCCGCGGGGGCCGTGCTCATCGACGACGAATCAGGCTTGCACTACATCTCGTTCACGCTGCGGCGCGACGCCAAAGGAAACTAACCACCCCCGTTGCCAAAGCGGCGGCCATCAAATCGCCGGGGTAGCGGTCAGCAGGCCCTGTTCCACCTGGGAACAGGGCCTGCACGCATTGGGGGTCCGTGCCCTCGGCGTGGCCGGCGCGTGCTGTGCCCAGCCTCGGTGCTCAGGTATCGGCGCGTTCGGCCGCCACGCATATTTCTTGATGATTGTGGTGCAACTGCCGGGCTTTGATCCGCGTGAAGCCCCACGTGCGAATGCGGAACAGATAATCCGGGATTTCGGCGGCCAGTTTCCATTCCAACAGTTTGAGCGTGAGCAACAACCCCCGGATGGGCACCTCCGGGTAGGTGACAATCGCCTCGACGGTATCGAGCGTGTAGGTGGGCGCCACGTTCATGTCGGCCGTGAGCCAGCGGAAGCGGCGAAATTCGCGGCGGCGCACGTCGGCCCCCCGCTTGCGAATGTGGATGAAGTTAGGGTTGCTTTCCACCCGCGCGTCGATATCGGCCGGGTCAACGCCCGTGACTGCCAGACCGTGTTCCAATAAAGCCTGAGCGGCCCCGCCGGGCGAACAACCCAACTCCACGCAGCGTTCGCCAGGCCGCATGTCAAATCCCGACCAGCGCAGCGCTTCTTCCATCTTGAGGTAAGCCCTGGAAACCATCGCCAGCGGGGGCGTGATCTGGCAAAAGCCGCCCGGCCAGGTGTCGGTTTCGGTGTTGGCCTGATGGAACCCCAACCAAAACTGCTGGTCGTCGATGCGAATCACATCCAGCACCAGGTCGCCGGGCCGAGTCCAGCGATGAATGTCTCGCTGGGGCTGCATCCCCCGCAGCGCATCGGCCAGGGCCAGGTCGTCCGGCTCCAGCTTTACCGTATAGCCCTGCAAGCCGCTGGGCTTGCGGTCGCGAGGGAACACGTGCACGGCCTGATAATCCCGGTCGCCGGCCAGTTCCCAAATTCGCGCCGGCAGATTCTCCGGCTGGGCCTCCAGCGGCCCTAAAGAGTATCCCCAGGCGCGGGCAAACACGGCATCCAAACGAAAATCGAGCCCCAGGCCGTGAGCGGCTTCCAGCTTGAACGTAATGAACCCCGGCCGCGAAAACGCTGGCTTCCAGCCAGGATACCGCCGGGCCATCTCGGCCTTCAGCGCCAACTCGGCCCCGATTTGGGAAGTGACAAAAATAAACGGAGGCAGCGACATGCGAATGGGCGAGCAAGGTGACGAAGCGGGTGGCGCGGCATTGGGGAAGAGCAGCGCGCTCGACACGAGCAATCGACTTCCCTCGGCCCATTCTACCGACGGGCCAACGGCACACGAGGCGCGAAACCCGCCTCAAGCCAACAAAAACCACCCAATACCACCAGCCCCTAATTCCCGGTCCCCAGCCCCTAATTCCCGCTCATCTTCGGGAACATATCCCGCACGATCGTGATCGCGGCCGGTCCCACCAGCACCACAAAGATGCCGGGGAAGATGAACATCACCAGCGGAAAGATCAGTTTCACGGCTGTCTTGGCCGCTTTTTCTTCGGCCATCTGCCGGCGACGCGTCCGCATCGAGTCGCTTTGCACGCGCAAAGCCTGGGCAATGCTGGCTCCGAACTTATCGGCCTGAATCAGAATCGCGGCCAGGGACCGCAGGTCGTCTACCTGGGTGCGCACGCCCAATTCATGCAGCACGTCGGCGCGGGGTCGCCCCATCTGCAGTTGGAAGTTGCACAACATCAACTCCTCGGACATCACCTTGTGGGTATCGTGCATTTCCTCGGCCACCTTCCGCATGGCCTGGTCCAAGCCCAAGCCGGCTTCCACGCACACCACCATCAGGTCGAGCACGTCGGGCAAGCTGAGGAAGATCTGCTCTTTGCGCTTTCTGCAGATGAGACCCACCACCAGGTCGGGCAGGTAGAACATCACGCCCGCGGCGCTAATGGTGACCATCAGCGATTTCTGCGTCATGCCGCTGGTCAGTAGCATGGTGCCGCCGCCGGCAATGAAGCCGATCACCAGGCCCACGAATTTGAGGCCGAGGAACACGCTGACCGAAGATTCGCCGCGGAAGCCGCCGCTGGCCAGGCGGGCTTTGAGCTTGCTGGCTTCAAACTCGTTCTTGGGTTGCAGCGGCTTGCTGGCGGCCGAGGCCTTTTCCAGCACGCGGCTCATGGCGTCGGACTTCTTGCCAGACCGGGCCGCTTCTTTATCGCGGCGGAGGCTGGGGTTGCGCAGTTCGTCGAGACGTTCCACGGCCCTCGACCGCTGCGACGAAAACCACTCCAGGCCCGCCAATGCCAACGCGGCAAACAGGCCAAAAATGGCGTAGGGCACAACCTGAGCAAAGGACATTGCGGCTAGTAACATAGTGATTCACTCAACCCGTCAGAAAAAGTCGCCCCAGCCACCCGATTCTTAAACTTTGATATTCACGATCTTGCGAATCGTTAAGGCTCCGAGCACTTGCAATATTCCAGCCACAATCAGCATTTGCTGACCCATGGGGTCTTCAAACAGCATCATGCTGTATTGAGGGTTCAGATAATAAACCGCCAGGAACAACAGCGGCGGCAACGCCAGCAGCACAATGCCAGAGAGCCGGCCTTCGCCCGTCAGGGCCTGGACCTGTCCCCAGATTTTGAAGCGTTCGCGAATGATATAGCCAATCTTGTCCAGAATTTCGGCCAGGTCGCCGCCCGTTTGACGTTGCAGCACCACGGCCGTGGCAAAGAATTTCAAGTCC
Organism: uncultured Pirellulales bacterium; assembly: GCA_964445985.1. GTDB lineage: Bacteria > Planctomycetota > Planctomycetia > Pirellulales > S012-138 > CAYUMU01. The sequence continues at coordinate 29,473 of CAYUMU010000055.1, forward strand.
AGGTTGGGCACGCGCTGTGTCAGATTATTCAGGGCGTCGTCCAGGGCCACGCCCAGGTTCTGCTCTTCAAAGGCGCGGCTGAATTCTTCGCCAATGGGGGCGGGCATTTCATCGGCCACCAGGCTCAGACCGGCCGCCAAACTATGGCCGGCCCGCAGGGCTCGCGCGATCAATTCCAAAGCGTCGGGAAGTTGAGCGGCGAACTTCTTCAGTTTGCGTTTCCGTTTGAAGATCAACCAAAAGTAGGGGAGCACGCCCATGATGGCCGCCGCGATCGGCGCCACGGCAACGGGAGCGCCGGTGACAAACGCAAACATGCCGCCCAGCACGGCCATCACGCCGCAGACGCCCAGAAACTGGGAGGGAGTCAGATTGGCGCCGGCCTGTTCGATCAAACCGCGAATGTTGCCGAACCGCGAAAATACCCCCTCCAAGAACTTGCCGTTGCCAAAGTCGCCCAAGGCGCCCGCGCGGAGCACGCTCTCTTCGCGGTTGGGGGTGGACGACTTCGCGCCGGTGAGCAGGTCGAGCCGCTCTTCTGCCGTGCTTTGCGAATCGCCGCGCAGCAGGAAGATAATGCCACCCACGAGCGCCGCGACCGCGACAAAGACGGCAACGGAGATTAGTAGCGGATCCATGTTCGATGCCTTGGTTTTGTTAGTCTTCTAACATCGTACGTTGCCGGAACGCGCTGGCGGGCAGCCGCACGCCCGACGATTCCATCCGGCTCATGAAGCTGGGGCGGATGCCAGAAGCTTCAAAGCGCCCCACGGCTCGGCCCGTTTCGTCAACGCCGGTCTGAATGTATTTATAGATGTCCTGCATCACCACCGTGTCTTGCTCCAAGCCGACCACTTCGGTGATATGCGTGATCTTGCGGGGGCCGCCCTGCAAGCGGTTGGCCTGAATAATCAAGTCCACGGCGCTGGCAATCTGTTGCCGCATGGCTTTGAGCGGCAATTCCACGCCCGTCATCATGATCATGGTTTCAATACGGGCCAGAGCGTCACGCGGCGTATTGGCGTGCAAGGTGGTCATCGAACCTTCGTGGCCCGTGTTCATGGCCTGCAGCATGTCCAAGGTTTCGGGACCGCGGCATTCGCCGATGATTACCCGCTCGGGCCGCATGCGCAAAGCATTGCGGACCAGGTCGGTGGCCGTGATGGCGCCGCGGCCTTCAATATTGGCCGGCCGCGTTTCCAAGCGCACCACGTGGTCTTGCTGCAGTTGGAGTTCCGCCGCGTCTTCAATGGTTACAATCCGCTCGGTGTTGGGAATGAAGCTGGAAAGCGTATTCAACAGCGTGGTCTTACCAGAACCCGTGCCGCCTGAAATTATGATATTCAGCCGGGCCTTGATGGCTCCTTCCAGCAGCATCACCATCTCGGGCGTGAAGGCCTTGTAGTTCAGCAGGTCTTCCAGCTTGAGCGGATTGGCGCCAAATCGACGAATGGAAACCGCCGGCCCATCCAGCGAAAGCGGCGGAATGATCGCATTCACGCGGGAACCATCGGTCAGGCGGGCATCGACCATGGGGCACGTTTCGTCCACCCGGCGTCCCACCTTGGAAACAATCCGGTCGATAATCTGCAGCAAATGTTTGTCATTGCGAAATGTCACCGTGGTTTTTTCCAACCGGCCGCGGCGTTCCACGTACACGCTGCGTGGTCCGTTGATCAAAATGTCGCTGATCGTGCTGTCTTTGAGCAGCATTTCGAGCGGACCCAGGCCGAAGGTCTCGTCGAGCACCTCTTCAATCAGCCGCTCGCGCTCCTGCCGATTGAGCAGCGTATCTTCGGTGTCGCACAGGTGCTCAACCACCAGGCGGATTTCGCGGCGGAGCGTATCGCCTTCCAGGTCGCCCACGCGCGTCAGATCCAGTTTGTCGACGAGCTTGGAATGAATCCGCCGCTTCATTTCCTCGAAGTCGGACTCTTGCTTGCGTTCGGTGGAGCGAGTGGGGAATGGAGGCTTCATCGTTTTCCTTCGCGTACTCAGCAGGCGCTGCCTGGCTCTTCAATGAGGGGGGGCAGGCGAAGACTGAATGGCTTTGAATCGGGGGGGGGGTGAGGAATCGGCGGCCCTGGGGGTATCGCTGGAACGCAACGGCGGTGATGCGCGGAAGCGGCGCGCTGCCTCTGGAAACATAGCTCAAGATTTGCACCGGCAAGCTCCCAGGCCAGATGAGGCATGTGAGATCCAGGTTTTCATCCCGGAGAGATGTCAGCTCGTAGCCAGGGTTTGAGCGTCAGCGACAACCCTGGTGTCAGGTTGACCTTTCCATGTTCATCCTGAAAGGATGATAGCCGGGTGGAACGAGCCACAGGCGCGGCCGCGGCCCCTGGACGGGGTCGATGGAAATTATTCGTCGTCTTTCCGGCGGTGTCGCTTGCACTCAACCGCCGGCTACTGGCTGCAAACCCCTTCGGGGTTAAATACATATAAGGCGCATTTGCTTTCATTCAAGTCGGCGCTATTCATAGGAGATGATTATACGGGAATGAAAGACATAGCACATGCCCACCATGCCTAACGACGAAATCGGGAAGCTATTTTTCGGCCGCCGCGAAAGAGGGGGTCGGCTTGGCGCCCCTGGGACGCGTGTTCCGATGCGACCCGCCAGCCGGAATTGCCGCCGGAGCTACTTCTTGTCTTTGGACCAGAAGTTAAACAGGCCTCGTACGCCGGGCGTTTTGGCCGCATCGGCAGTCGCCGTGCGATCGTCGCCGCCCAGCATTTCGGCCAGTTGCTTGATCGATTGCGTGATGTTTGCCTTGGGGGCCTGTTCGTACAACGGCACGCCGTTGTTGCGGGTCTCGACCATCGTGCGATAGTCGTTGGGGATTTGCCAGGCAATCTCACGGCCAATCGTTTCTTGCGCCTTCTTGGTGCTAATCTGGCCGTCGCCCAAGCCGAAGCGATTCACCACAATCTTCACCTTGTCGGCCAATTCCGGCACTTCGCCGAAAGACATCATCAACCGCACCACGTTTCGCAAGCACGGCAAGTCCATTTGGGTCACCAGCAGCACATGGCTGGCCGCCATCATGGCTACCATGTCGTTGGACGTGTATCCCTTGGAAAGGTCGATCACCAGGTGCGAAAAGGTGGCCTTCAACAGGCCGATCACGCGCTGCAGATTCTCCGGCGTCACCAGGCTGACGTCTTCCATTTGCACGGGCCGCGGCAGCAGATACAAGCCCGAAGCGTGCTTGGTCAGCGAGCGTTTCAGCAGGCTGAAATCGAGCCGGGTTACGTTCTGGGCAACATCGACCAGCGTGTAGTCTGGAATGGTATCCAGGAAGACATCGCAATCGCCCAGGCACAAATCGAGATCGACCAGCGCCACCGTGCGATCGGGATCCTGGGCCAACGAGCAGGCGATGTTCACGGCCATGCTGGTGCAGCCCACGCCCCCGGTGGCTCCCGCCACGGCAATCACCGAGCTGCCACGGCTTTTGGTGCGGCCCTTGCCGAACTTCCGCTCGTTCAATCGACCCAGCGCGTCCAGCAGATCGTCGATCCGTAGTGGCTGGGGCAAGAACTCTTTGGCCCCGGCCCGCATGGTCTGCAGAATCAGGCTGCCATCGGTGCTGCCGCTCACCACAATGATGGCGCACTCGGGCGAGGTTTCGTTCAACTGCGTAATGAGCTGCAAGGCTCGGTTGGGGTTGGCATCCAGGGCAATCAGGGCAATGTCGGGATGCGTTTGCCCCACCACGTCGGCAAAGAACTCATACCGCGAGGCTTCTGCTTCCAGCCAAATGGTGTCCATGCCCAGTAGCATCGCCTTCAATGCGTCGCGAGACGCATCGCTAGGATCGACGATAGCGAGTCTGAGGACGTTGTTCATTGCATCGTGATGAAATTGAGCGGTTGAGCCGACCGTTCTTCAATTCAGAACCGAGGCGACTCACAAAATACGAGAACCCATCGATCTCATCGCCGCCCCCGTCAATGAGAATACGATCTACCCAAAACTCTAGGTCGCGAAAACGCGACAAGCAGGTTGCCCATGATTTTATCTTTAGGGGGGGCTGGGGCTTGCCAGCCATCTCGGCGCTTGCGATACGCATTCACCTTGGCCGCGCATCGCGAAAGGATTGCACGAAAAACAAAGTCGGCTTTCGCTCCGCGAAAGGCGACTATGCCCGAAAGTTATTCTTCATGGGTTCCAAAGTCCGTTATGCCTGGCAAAGCACCATCAAGCGGAGCTGGCCGGGTTGTTCCGGTGAGGCAGGGCACGACCGGATAGGCAGGGCACGACTTCTGAGCCGACAAGTACGATTGGCCGGAATGATGGGGCGCCGACGGATATTCAGGCCGGGAACATCCATCCGCAACCGTGGCCGAACCTCTGCACAGGCCCCCTGGCATGCCGGCTACCGTCGCACGTCGTAACCCGTGGGACCAATGAAGCCCGGCGGAGTCGAAGGCTGGCTGGCCGCGGGCAAACGCGACACGCTCGAAGGCAACCGCTGCACGTTTTCAGCGGAGCCCGCCGGCTGGCCCCGCAGAGCACTCACGCCCGCGGGCCGCGACGGCGTGCTCGTTCGGTGGCCATAGCCTGGCGGCGGCGTGGTCGATCGCCGCGCGCTGTCCTGGCTGGTGGGCGGAACTCCTGGCAACGGTTGTTGCCGCGGCCCGGTGGAGTTCCTGGGGGCCGGCAACATCTCCACCTCTCCAGCACCAGGGCCATACCCGGCGCCGTGAGGCACGCTTTCTCCAACGCCCGGGCCGGCTCCCGGCGCACAGCGGGGCACTTCCAGGTAGCCCTTGCCGTAAAGCTCGCAATCCGAGGGAGCTTGAGCGCTCATGCCGGGCCCGATGCTGGCTGGCACTTCATGGCAGTTCATGGCGTCCACCAATTCGGGCGTGACCATGATTAGCAGTTCGACTTCGTTCTCCTCGTTCTGCACGCGGCGGAAGGGGATGCCCAGCACGGGAATATCCATCAGGAACGGCACGCCGCGAGTTTCAGAATCCATCCGGGTTTGCACCAACCCGGCGATGGCCAGCGTTTGGCCCGCCATCATTTCCACGCCCGTGTCCACCTGGCGAACCCTCAAGGCAGGGATACTGTCATTGCCCAGGGCCACAGAACGAGAGTTGTCAATTTCGCTCACCCGCGGCCGAACTTCCAGCCGGATGTTCCCGTTCGCCAGCACGATCGGCACGAAATCGACCTGGGTGCCGTACTGCTTGTATTCAATCGATACCGTACCCAAGCTTTGCGGCACCAAAATTGGGAATTCACCGCCCGAGTTGAAGGAGGCGGGCCGGCCACTGACGGTCACCAGGTTGGGCTCGGCCAGAATCTTCATCAGGTTATTTTGCTTCATGGCATTGATAGCGCCCAAGAAGCCGCTGCTACCCGAGGCCACGCCAAATGTCATGGTGCCACCGCCGCCGCCGGTAACCGTTCCGGTCTGGTTCACGGTGGAGCTGAGCAGCCCGCTGATGGAGGAGATCACGCCGCCATTGGGGTCGGTAAAGCCCAAGTCGACGCCGAGCTGCCGCATTTTGGTGCGTGAAACTTCCATCACCTTCACGCGGAGCAGAACCTGCTGCACGCCGCCGACGGTAATGTTGTTGATCACCTTGGGATAAAAGTTCTCGGCAATCTGTTCAATGGTGTTCACATCGGCGGGATTGTCCACATAGCCCGACACAACCACGCTCGAGGCCAGGGGAAAGACCCGCAGGCGGGAATTGGGGAACTGACGTTCCAGATACATGCTCAGCTCGCGCGAATCGCCTGTCACCAGGGTATCCACGCTATAGACCTGGCCGGCGTCGTCCCACAAGGTGATCGTGGTAAAGCCAGCTTTCTTGCCGATCACCTGAATCACGTTGGCCCCGCGCGGGTGCAGTTCGACAACTTCAGGATTGTCGACCAGGGCCTTGGGGATGGGTTTATCCAGCGTGAGCATCCGGCTGGTGTTGACCACCAACTCCAGTCGCTCGCTAGAACCCCCGATATTGCGAATAATGCCGGGGCCGGTCGGCTGCTGCGCGAATGCATTCATTGGCATGGCCATGGTGGCAGCCAACAGCAGCGATAAGGTCGTACGGATCCCCATCAGAACATCCTTGTTCGAAATTTCGACCTGTGCCCCCTGGGTTGCGGATGAAACCGCGCGCCGGGTGTTGTCTTCGAGTTGCTTGCCGCGCCAGCGCCCGAATCAAGTGCCGGGAACGGGATCGGCCGCGATCCTTCGCGCAACTTATCTCCCCTGCCTGGGCGCGCCGCTCAGTTTCAACCGCTGGCAAGCGACGGACCCCGCAGGGATAACGAGCGGTTACTGGCCCGGCCGCGGTGACGCGTTCACCCCCTGCACGTGGCAGGGAAGTAGGTCCAGCGGCAAGAGAAAGTAACCGCTCTCTCTGTCTATCGGCAAAAATAACCGGAATGATCGGCAAATCATGAACCATGCCGGGAACTGTCCCAATCGCTATCCCCAAAATCGAAGGGGTCGAGCGATCCCGAAGCCTCGGCGGCCGCGGGGCCATTGGGGACCAGCCGGGCTTCCTCGGCGCCGTCCTGAACTTCGTAAGTCTTGACCTCGCCGCCAGAAATAATCTGCATGCGATGCGTTTTGGGCAACGTGGTGATCTTCTTTTCCAGCGGAGCGGTATCAATGCTAGCGAGCATTTCCTCAAACAGGTCTTTCTTTTGTTGCACATTGAGGCCTGGCTGTTCCACGGCCGGCGCCAGCGCGCTCAACAAGGGTTGCTCGGCGCCGCGAGAAGATGAGTCGGGCTCGCCATTCAACAACCAGCCTGCATCCACGCCCTTGGTCGTCACCAGCCCCTCTTCTTGGGGTGAACGCAACGACAGCGTGATGTCGCCCGTGCTCTGGGCCAGGGCCACCAATTCAATGTCTTCGGGCTTGAGCAGCAAGGAGACCGTTTTGAACGATGAGGTTTTTCCGCCTTCGTCGTCGCCTTCCTTGATCATGCTATCCGTCGCGAATACCTTCACGTCTTGCAGGAACGTTTTGGTGAACGTGCGGTGAATATTGTTGGCTTCGTTCTTCTTGACATACACCAAGAGATCAACCCGATCGCCCGGCTTGATCAAGAAGCCGCCGGTGCTCTCGGCATCCACGCGAACCGCCACTACCCGAAATCCCTGGGGAATATGGTCCGTGGCCCGTTCGCCGGCTTCGCCCTTGGAGAGCAGCTTTTTGTCCAGCAGCGGCTCGCCCTTGAACAGCCGTTGGCGCGTGCGGCGGTTGTCGGCCTCTTCAATCTTTCTCAAGGCGCCCTCCTGGATTTTGTCTTTGGGCCACTGTTCCAGCTTGAATAGCTTGGGCGTGAGCAGCTCGTTGGCGGGAATGTCTTCCAGCGCCACCAGAATCGGTTCGGTTTCGCCGCTGGGGGCCGCCACGGGGCTCCCTTTGGACATCACCTGGTTGATCCCCAGCGAAGCGATCAAACCGCACCCCAACGCTAGAGACAAAAGGATCAATGATTTAGGACGCATGTTTAGCTCCGGCCGTTGGGCGAGGAATGTGAGGTGGGGGTGGCCGGATCAGTCAGCTCAACTGCTAGCAGCCGGCGAATTGCGCCTTCCCTGGCTCCAAATGGTTCCTCGATTGATTTGCGGGGGTGAAGGCGCGACTGCAGGCAGACTATTGAACCGTCTCGCGCCGCATTACCGTTGTAGCGCTCAGTCCCTTGCCACCTAAGAAGATTGGCGCGGGCAGCCACGTTACATTACTAAAGTTCACGGCGACGGTAACGCTTACCGAATCGCCAGCCCCAGCCTGGCTGGGGTTGGAGGGTGTGATCGTGATGGTCGCGCCGTTAATACGGGCGCCCGTCAAATAGCTATTGACCGTGGTATTGACTTCGCTGGCCGTGGCGCCGTCGAGGATGCCCACCCGGGCGCCTTCTCGCGAGGCATTGGTCAGCACCTGCTGCACCATCACCATCCGGCCGAACTCGATCATGCCAAAGATCAACAGGAACAGCACGGGAGCCACCATGGCGAATTCCACCACGGCCGCGCCACGGCGATGCCTGTCAACTCCTCGAATCCGATCGCCCCCGCCTGTTTGTGGCAAGCGCGCGGCACCACGAAACCGAGTTGAGGCGATAGCATTCGATATCATGTGAGCATTCCCATCCACGCAAAGTAGGCAATCGAACCGATCGCAATCGGAATTCCGTAGGGCAACAATAGCATGGAACTCTTGCGTTCCGCGGCAATCGTCGATAGCTCCGCCGGATTGCGCACCGTGACGACTTCTTGCACAATCATCATGAAATTGTCGCGATGCTTTTGCCAACTGCGGCGATAGAGCACCATGCCCAAGGCAATGACGGCGCCCACCACGGTTGACAAACAAAAAGCATAGAAGGTCGTGGTCGACCCCATCCAGGCGCCCACGCCCGCCAGCAACTTCACGTCGCCGGCGCCCATGCCGCCGATCGCATACAGCGGCAGCAGCAGAGCGAGCCCCACGCCCGTTCCCAGCAGGCTGTACCCCAGCCCCGACCAGCCTCCGGTAATGCCAAAGTACACCCAGCCGCCAACAATCAGCGGAAAGGTCACCCAGTTGGGCACTTTGAGCTTGATGCCGTCGATCACGGCCGCCACCACCAGCACCGCGGTCACCAGCCAGGTGGGCCAGTGCTCAACCAAACCATTCCACATGCTCGTCGTATCCATGGCTCGTATTCTCAGTTGAAATCCAGCGGGCTCGGCGATGGGCCGGGTGCAGGCAGGGGGTGACCACTCAAACGCAACAGGTTTGCCTGCCTAACGCGCGCGCGCACCCCAGAAAAAACTTAGCATCACCGCCACGAAACCTAGCGCGGCCAGCATCCACTCGGCGGCTTGCCAGACCATTTCGTCAGGAATGGGGGTGTACACGGCATGCACTCCAGCGCGAGCTGACTCGGCCCGCTGCAATGGTTAAATGTAAGAAAGCCGGGTGATAGATTGCAGAGTCCCCCCGGAGCGGTCAAAACCACTCCGAGGGGAGCGATGTTTGTCAAAAGTGCAACCTGCTGTCAGGTTAGTTGCTCAGCGACTGCGACACGCTGTTGAAGGTGCTGCTGGCGTTGGTGCCGATGGCGCTAATCGCCGTCAAACACACCACCACGATCAGGGCCAGCATCACGGCATATTCCACCGCGGTGGGGCCGTCTTCGGACTGCAAAAAACGCTTAATTTGTGCGGCAAAGGTCTTCACGAAGTTCTCTCCAAAATGTTGCCACTGGCTTCAGCCAACCCGCGCGGGGCGACCAGGCGGAGCCAGCAAGCCGGGGTAAGGCGCCTCGAACCCTCTCGTTGCGGCATTGGGGACCCGCAACGCGAGCGTTCATGCTCACGCGCTGGCAAACTAGTTGCTCAGCGACTGCGACACGCTGTTGAAAGTGCTGCTGGCATTCGTGCCGATCGCGCTGATGGCCGTGAGGCACACCACCACGATCAGAGCCAACATCACGGCATACTCCACCGCGGTGGGGCCGTCTTCCGATACTAGAAACTGACGTACCTGTTGAACAAAAGTCTTCACAGCAACCCTCCCATCAACGTATAGCACCCGGCAAACGGCCGGTCGTTATGGCCCGAACAGGCCCTATCCGCGAAGTAACCAACCGGCCAGGAACGCCGGCCAGCGGGACAAGAGCTTCTGCCTGCCGTCTCCCTGGCAACACAGGGCGTCGCCTCCAAGTGGCGCCGCGCCGCTTCCTGTCCGCGATTGCATCCGTTCGGTACTGAAAACTAGGTCGTGTGACACAAGTGTCAAATTCAGAACTTGAATTTTTTTATCTTTTGTCGATTTTTACTCATGAGCGGCCCAGGTGGAGCAGAACCTCGGCCAGTTTCTCGGTGAGATCCTGGTAACGGGGCTTGGCAATCTGAGCCGTCGCCCCCACTTGAATTCCTTTTTTCTCATTGCACCGCGAAATCAACGAAGAAAACAGGATGATCGGCAGATCACTCAGCACGGCATGCTCGCGGATCCGCCGCGTCAAATTCAGACCGTCCATCCGCGGCATCTCAATGTCAGAAATCACGCCGGCCAGATATTCCGTGCGAGGTTGATCCGGGTGGTCGGCAATCAGTTGCTCAATGAACGACCAGGCTTGTTCACCGTCAGGAAAACTATGAAGCCGCTCGTACCCGGCTTCGCTTAAGGCGTCTTGCAGCATCTCCCGCACCAGCGGCGAATCTTCCGCCAGCACCAACGGCAGTTGACTGGCGGAATGCCGAGGCGGCGTGGTCATGGTTGTCGGGCGTTTGAAGCCAGGCATGCCCACGGCCGACCCCACCGATTCAAAATCGAGCAGCGGCACGATGCGTTCGCCCAGCAAAATCACGCTGGTCACCGGCGTGGCGCCGCCGATCGCCACCGGCAGCGGGATCGTATTCTTCCAGCTCACGCGATAGATCCGATCCACGCCGTTCACGCGAAATGCCAGGCGTTCCTGGTTAAACTCCAGCAGCAACAGTTTGTCGTGCTCGCCGCGATTGGCATCTTCTCCCTTGGCGGCGTCTGCCCCGTTCAAGAAGCGGTTGAGATCAACCACCGGCGCGACCGATTCGCGAATCCGCACCACGCCGTCCACCGCCGGATGCGCGTTGGGCGTGGATGTGACCTGGCTCAACGGCAGCACTTCGCGCACCTTGGCCACGTTGACGCCGAAGCGTTCACCATTCAGCAAGAACACCAGAATCTCAGCCTCATTGGTGCCTGCTTCAAGCAGAATGCCTTGGTTCGCGCGCCCTGACTGGTTTTGCATTGGCCTAACCCGATTGTCCCAAGGGAACTCTACGCTGGGAGTGGAATTTGGAACGACGAAACTCGAGAACCAGGGTTGCCGAGCGAGCAATCGCTCCCGCCCCGCGCCGCCCCCCGGCGGGAGGTCGGCTCGTTCCCCATGCTCCTGCCGCTTCAAGTCGCTAAAGCATTTAGCTTTTTATTTCGCGCCATGCGGCCCCTTTGCCTGAGGGGCAATACAGGAACAACCTGGTAGGGCTCTGTCGAAAGTAGCGGCTATTTGCATTGCCCTGCGCCGGGCTTGCCGATTGCCCCGGCAAACTCTGGCGAGTTGCCACGGCTCCGCCTAAACTGGCGCTGCCCAGGTGGCAAACCGTTTCAATGTTCACGCCCTGAGATCCCCCCGGTTCTCGCGGCTACCCATGGGAGTGCTTACGATGCGCCGGACGACAATCAAGGGAATGCAGCGTTGGGGAATTTGCCTGGCGATGGCCTGCCTGACGGTGGCCTACTTGGCGGTGGCCTGCCTCGCGAACCGAGCTTCGGCCGAAGAAGCTTTCCAACCGCTGTTCGACGGTAAAACCCTCACCGGCTGGCAGGGCGACGCCGACTTGTGGCGGGCCGAAGACGGCCTCATTATCGGCGCCACCGATAACAAGCAACTCCAGAAGAACTCGTTCCTCTCCACCGAAAAAACCTACGGCAACTTTGTGCTGCGGCTCAAATTCAAATTGCGCAATCACAACTCGGGCGTGCAATTCCGCAGCAAGCAACACCCCGAACACGTGGTCCGCGGCTATCAGGCCGATATCGCCGACAATAAATACCTCGGCATCCTCTACGAAGAAGGGGGCCGCGGCATCCTTCAGAACGTCAAGCCCGAGGAAGTCGCCCAGCACCTCAAGGAAGGCGATTGGAATGAATACGAGATCATCGCCGATGGTCCGCGCGTCATTCAAAAGCTGAATGGCTTCACCACGGTGGACTACACCGAACAAGACGACGTGAAGGGCGCCAAGTCCGGCATCATCGCCCTGCAGATCCACGTCGGCCCCAAGATGGAAGTTCGGTTCAAAGATATCGAAATCAAAGAGCTGCCAGCGAAGTAAGCGCAGGCATGGGTCCTGCCAGCTTGGCGCCGATGTCAGCAGGCAAGCCATCAACCGGCGGCACGCCGCGGCTGCATAAAAGCGGCCGTGCCGTCCGGTTTCTCTCGCACGCTCTCCCCGCGGCAAAACGGGCAATTCTTCCCCCAAGCGCGCGATCCTGCCGCGGCTTCCCCCCTGAACTCGCCTTGCCAGCGAATGGGCCTTTCGGTATTCACCCGGCTCTTCTTTAGCCTTTCTCCGAATTTTTTCGCGCCTCTCCGAGCCGGGAGCTACCCCCGATGTCACTGCGCGCCATGCTTGCGATTACCTGGACGCTCCTGGGCGCTGCCTTCGTTGCCGCATCCTCCAGCGCGGCTGCCGACACCCCTTACCCTGCCGTCGTGCGCGGCGGCAGCGTGTATCTGCGCAGTGGGCCGGGTGAAAACTATTACGCCACCGAAATCCTCCGGCAGGGCGACCGCCTGACCGTCATGCGACCAGGCCCACGCGGCTGGCTTGCCGTGCGGCCCACCCGCGAAAGCTTCAATTGGATTTCGGCCCGCTATGTTCGCGAAGTGCCCGACGGCATGGTCGAAGTCACCGGCGACCGCGTCGCGCTCCGCGTGGGCAGCGACTTGACCACCTCCCGCGACATTTGGCAACTCACGCTCCGCCGGGGTGAAAAACTGGAAGTCATCGATCGCGTGAAGAACGGCTCGGGCGACTGGTATCGTGTCTCGCCTCCGCAAGGCGAAGTTCGCTGGGTGTCGGCCGCGCACATCGAACAAACCGGCCCTCCCGAACAACAGCGCCCCGCCAGCGTTTCGCCCGTATCGGCCCCGCTATTGCAGCCGGCCGCGGCGGGACCGGCCGTTCCCCCCGATACCCAGCGCGAGCCCTCGCAACTGCCGCTCAGCTCGGCCCGTTCGGCCAGCCTGTTCCGGCGACTCGATCAAATCGAACAGCAACTCCATGAGCTCGATCAGCGCGAAGCGGCGCTCCGCCGAGGCGACCGCGACCATTGGGCTTCCCGAGCCGCATTCCAAGAACCCATCCCCTCGCCCATCCCCTCGGGCAGCATGCCTTCGATGGCGCAGCCCCCCGCGGTGCCGCTCACCAGCCCCATGATGGACCCCATGATGGGTCCCATGCTGGCGCCACAGGGGATGACCGTCACCGATCCCGCCTGGGATCCCTACTGCAACGACGGCATCATCGATCCGCTCTGCGGCCGCCCGCTGCCGCCGCGGTTTGTCGGCTGGGGCGCTACCGGCGTCAAGGCGGGCGACGACCGCAACATTGGCGAGGCCGATCTCTTCATCCCCCTCTGGCAAGACGAACACACCCTGTTCTATGGCGATCTCCGCGGCTCGGCCGACGACCTCCAAAACCAGGAAGCCAACGGCGGCCTCGGCCTGCGCTCCATCGTGGGCGAAGACCTCATCCTCGGCGGCTACGGCTTCTTCGACTACCGCTGGTCGCAAACCGGCAACGAATTCATGGGCATCACCCTCGGCGCCGAACTCAAAACCTACCGCTGGGATCTCCGCGGCAATCTCTACCTGGTGGAAGACGAAGCCCAAAACGTAGGGCCAGGCGTGGCCCTCACGCCCACGGCCGTGTTCGCCAACAACACCATCGTGCTGGTTAGCGGCGTGGCCCAACAGGTAGAACGCGCCTACTACGGCGCCGATTTTGAAGTGGGCGCCCTGCTGGCCACCTGGGGCCCCTGCAACCGCTTTGAGCTGCGCGCTTATGGCGGCGGTTTCTTCTTCGATACCGACGACTCCCGTTTCCCCCGCATCGCCGGACCCAGGGCTCGCATCGACCTCACCGCCTTCGATCTCCCCTTCCTCGGCAACGGCTCGCGGCTTTCGGTCGGCGCCGAATGCACCTGGGACGATGTTCGCGATAGCCAGGTGTGGGGCTTGGCCCGGGTGCAAATTCCGTTCAACGTGTTCAACTCGCCCGCCCTGCAAACACCCTTCCGCCGCCGCATGCTCGACCCGGTGCAACGCGATATCGATATCGTGACCGAAGTCGCCGAAACTCCGCCGAACGTCGAGAACACCAACTACGACGAGAACGGCCAGCCTGTTGGCTTGGTGACGCTGGTCGATGCCGGCACGGCCGACAAGCCAGGCGCCGTGGCCGGCGCCGGCCCGAACAGCACCGTGATTGTCGATGGATCGAAAGGCGTGGTTCAAACCTCGGCCACCACCTTCATGCAAACCGGTCAAACGGTGCGCGGAGCCGGGTTCGTGGTTCGCGGACAGGAAACAGGCCTCACCGCCACCTTCGGCACGCGGCCGACGATCAATAACAGTAACGCAGCCCTCGATACGCTGGTGGTAGCCGACAATACCACCGTGCGTGACCTCGACATCGTGGGCGGCCTCAACGGCATCACCAGCGATCCCACGGGCGGAGCCAACAATGGCAACCTGGCCGCCTTCAACGACCTCAACAACAGCACCATCACCGGCAACACGGTCACCGGCACATCCGCCGCGGGCGGCGGCATCGTGTTCCGCGACATCAACCCCGGCAGCACGGTCACGGGCAACATGGCCAACGCCAACGGCGGCTTCGGCCTCGTCGTCCGCAACGTCAACGCCGGCGGCACGGTCTCGAACAACACCGCCAATGGCAACGGCCAGGACGGCATCTTTGTTGAAAACAATGTCAATGGCGCCGTCTCGGGTAATACCGCCAACGGCAATCAAGGCAGCGGTTTCTTTGTCGGTAACGACGTCAACGGAACCGTCTCAGGCAATACTGCCACGAACAACAGTGGCGATGGCTACCAATTCACCAGCGTTTTGGCGGGCGGCGCCTTCTCCAATAACACGGCCACCGAAAATGGCTTCGCCGCCGATGGCACGCTGCTCGACGCCACCGCGCAAGGCTTCGTCTTCACCAGCAACGCCGGCACGTTCTTCAACAACACCGCCACGAACAATGCCAGCGATGGCTATGTCTTCGATAACAACGCCGCCATAGGGCAGTTTGCCTTCAATAAGGCGATCGGCAACGGCATGAGCTCCGGCGGCACGGCCGGCGACGCCACCGCCAACGGCTTTTCCTTCAATACCAACTCGGGAGCCTTCTGGTTCAACACGGCCAACAATAACGTCAACAACGGCTTTTCGGACGATGACAATACCACGTTCGATAACGACGCCACTGGCATCTTTATCTTTAACAACGCCAACAACAACGGCAACCTAGGCTACAACGGCACGAACAATGGCGCCGCCATCAACAATGGTGGCGGCGGCAACACCAACGGCAACAACATGTTCCCGTAGTCCAGTTCTCGCCGAGAGCGGACTCCTAACCGGCAGCCGGCACGCTCTGAGCCCCAGCGAAGGGCGTGGCGCAGCGGCAACAATCCAGCCATACTCGCAGGCAAGGTCGGCACTTGCTTACCGTCCAGGGAGTTCGATGGGGGGGGCACGCCCACCCAGTAGGACGAAAAGTGGTACAACAGCCCGAAGACTGGGAGTGGTCGAGCGCTCGCTGCCACGCCGGCATTCGGCCTGTGCCATTGGAAATGGATCGCACGCTGCCTGCGTTGTAAGCTGAATGTGGATCGCTGGCCGTGCCAGCGAGTCAACCACGCCCTTCGCTGGGGGCTCAGAGCGTGCCACCCGATTCGTGTCAATCAGACGTAGCTTTGCCGGTCACCGGAGAATGCAAATGGATGGTTGTTGGCATCAAAGACATCATACAAAGCGTCCATGCCCTCATCGAGTTTCAACTGACACTCCGCAGTTGTGATCGGAACGCACCAGACGAGATGAACGGGTTCGGATTCGATCTGAAGCGTGTCGCCGAGCCTTGAATCGGGATCCACAATGGACGGCATAAAGAAGAGGGTATCCAATTGACTCGTTCCGAACAGCGGCTCTGGCGGTTGGCCGTTTGGCATGGTGTGTCCCCAGTGCAACCATGTATTGTTATCATGGACGAAATGGGCCATTCGTCGAAGCAATTGGGAATACTCGTCTCGATTCTCTGTTGAGTAAAAAACGAGTTCAGCACGACGATAGTCGACTCCAAGTTCCGTTGGCGCATTCATCGGCAGATCGCTCATTCCGCCGGTTACGAATGTGAAAAAGTCGCGCTTGCCGTGAGGTGGAAAACGATAGACGTCAACGTGCGGGATCAGGGGCAATAACTCGTGTAGAACCATGTCGGATTCACCAAACAGCTCGGAATAGACGCGTTCTCGGTCTTCTGTGTTTGCCAGGGTGGATTCTGCGAGAAATCCGATCTCCGGTCTTGGTGCGTCCCCATCGCCATATTTGATTAGCGAGGAACCACCTTTGGATATTCCAACATTTTTGGGAGCCGGTTTACGCTGGAACCAATCTCTCATTCCCATAGATGTTTACCGGAAGAAAACAGGTATTATTTATTCAGGAAAGATTTCAACAAAATTCTGGCGTTATGCGAAATTCAGGCCCGTCAAACAGTCAGGCTGTGGATACTGCGACCTGTCCGGTTCAAAATATGCGCCTCAAGCGTTGCTCTTCTACATCATTTTGACCCACAAGTATTCTAAAGTCCAACGCTCCCCGGCACAACGCGGGCTGGAGAATCGAGTCGCCGCAGAGTGGTAGCCTTGGCCAGGTAGCTTCTCGATAGAATGCTTGGCTCACTGTCGGCGGCAGCTGGCAGCAAACCCGCGCCGTCATTCGTCATTGGATTGGGGAGGCGGTTGCTGAGTTGGCGGTTTTTTGGTTAGCGGTTGCCTGGCGGGTGGAGGTTCATGGGCTTCGGGTAGTCGAGGTCGTCGATGTCGAGGTAGTCGTGGAGGGAGGGGATGCCTTCGTAGGGGTCGGGATCGTCGGCGAAGATTTCGGAGTGGGGAATTCGGAGTTCGGAGTCCGGGGGAAGTTCGGAGTGGGGAGTTCGGAGTTCGGAGTTGAAGAGGGGGTTGGCGGCGCTGCGGTTCTTGGGCTGGGATTTGGCGGGGCGGCGCCTGGTGATCGGCGGCGCGGGGGGTACGCACGGGGTGCGATACCCTACTTGAGCGGCGCCGTTGGGGGCTGGTTGGGGTTGGAACGCCAGGGCGGTATTGGGCGGGGCCTGGTTGTTGCGAACGGGGAGGAGATAGTGCTGGGGTGGAGGGGCTAGGGGACTGGGGGCTGGTGGGGTTTCTTCTTGGATTAGTGGGGGTTCTTCTTGGATTAATTGCCAAACGCTGTAGGGGGCGGCTTGGGCCGTGAGGTTGGCGACCGCTCTTTGCATCGTCGCTTTGCTCGTGGATTGAAGGATGGGCATCACGGCCACGATCGCCACGCCGGTGCGGGCCGCCAGGTCGTTGAGCGGTTTGAGGATGGCTTTCAGCGGCGGTTGCTTCCGCGGGCTGGTTTGGGGGAGGTAGTCCGAAAGCGGGTCGATGATCACCAGGCGACATTCGGGCGTGTTTTTGATGGCGTCTTCGATTGCCTGAATGTTTTCGGGGAGCGTGAGCGGTTGGTTCTCGATGGCGTCGATGGTGTTGTCGGCGTCGTTGGTGTCGATGACTTGGATGCGGTCGAGGTTGGCGCCGGCTGCTTCGAGGCGAGGGCGAACCGTGTCTGACAGGTCTTCGTCGCCGGTGAGGAGCAGGACGCCGCCGGGTTCGTTTTCTTCATTCGGTGCGTTCGGCCAGGATTTGCCGGACGAGACGCGGGCCGCCATGTCGAGCGTGACCAGCGATTTGCCGGCGCCGGTGGGGCCGAGGAAGAGGGTGACCTTGCCCAGCGCGATGCGGTTGGGCCAGAGCCAGCGGAGAGGACGGGAGGGGATGGTGGAGAGGGTGAGCATGGGGATGGAGGGGCTAGGGGCTGGGGAATGGGGGCTGGGGGATAGGGGATAGGGGCTGGGGATGAGGGGTTCTTGCGGGCGGTTTGAGATTGCCTACCCAACTCCGCTTCCCAAGGCCCCTCACCCCCGACCCCTCTCCCCGGAGTACCGGGGAGAGGGGAGGAAAGGGTTTTTGTGCCCGCTGCTTTCACTCAAAAAACGGACGCACCTCGAATCCGTTCGAAT
>CAYUMU010000056.1:0-36146 GCA_964445985.1 uncultured Pirellulales bacterium
TTCAGCACGTCATCGCCCGCGTTGCCGTTCAGCAAGTCCGCGCCGAGGCCGCCGTAGAGCACCATCGTGCCAGAGAACGCGCTGAGCGAGCTCGCCAGGGTGATGCGGTCGTCGCCGCCTCGCCCGTTCACCACAATCGACGCGATGCCGGTGAGGCTGATGCTGCTGTACTCGTGCTCGCCATTGAGACTGTCGATGATGAGATGGCCGCCGGCGATCCGCAGTTCGGTATCGTCATCGACCAGTCCGTCGCTGTCGGGCAGGTTGATTATCAATTCGTCAATGGTGCTGTTTGAAATATCGACCGGTTCGAGACCGGTGTAGTGAATGGTTGTTCCGTCGAGCTCGATCGAGCCGTCACTGGCGTTGGTGTAGTTCAAGGTGGCCGTCAGGAAAACGCCGTTGGCGACGGTGAGCCGATCGCCCGAACCGGTCGATGGCAACCCGCCGTGGTAGAAGAGTTCGGTAGGAATGGGATTTCCGGCGCTGAAATCCAAGGTGAGGCTGTCGTTGCCACTGCCAGCCTCGACCGTGATCGAACCCGTCACATGGCTCAATAAGACGCGCACGGTTTGGTCATTCATGGAAACGACGCCTGCGCCCGCCTCCAGGCTTTGGTTGGCGTCATGAATTTCCAAGTAACTCATCCCGCTGTCGACCACCAGCCTGAGCACGAGGGCATTTTCCAGGTCGTCGCCCAGGTCGGTAATCAGCAGGTCTCCGGCGGTGAGCTCCACCAGGGTGGCGGCCGGGGCCGCAAGCTCGATCCCTTGGTATCTTGCCACGGCGAAATCGTTGTCCGACCCGTTGTAGGAGTGCCCTGCCACGACAATTCGGCCGAGTTGGTCGATCGCCACGGCGGAGGCCACATCGTGTCCGGCGCCGATGGCAGTTGTTACTATGCCGCCAATACCAAAGGAAGGGTCGAGTTGCCCATCCGGCGTGTAGCGCACCAGGGCCAGGTCGTCGTTGGATCCATTGTAAGTGTTGCCAACAGCGACCAGTTTGCCATCGGCTTGGATCGCCAGGCCTAGCAGGGTGTCGTCGGTCGCGCCGATGGGGGTGAACAATTTGCCATCGCCGTTGAACGACGTATCGAGGCTGCCGTTGCTATTGAGACGAGCGATGGCGAATTCCAAGTTGCCGTTGATGATTGCCTTGCCGGCCACGACGATGCTGCCATTGGCATCGATGGCCACGGCTTCCGCGAATTCTTGCGATGCCGAAAAGGCAATGGTTACTTTGCCACCGCTGCCAAAGCTCGTATCCAAACTGCCGTTCGCCTGATAACGAACCACGGCAAAGTCTCGATTTGACCCATCGGCCTTGTAGCCGGCCGCGACGATCTTGCCGTCGGCGGCAATGGCGATGGAGGTTATCTCATCGTGATGGGTGCCAATGGATGTGGTTACGAAGCCGCCGACGCCAAATGCTGGATCGCCATCGCTGGCAGTATCCAGGCTGCCATCGGAGTTGTAGCGCGCGAGCGCGAAGTCGTAGTTCGACGTTGTGAATGCGCTGCCGCCAACCAGAATTTTTCCATCGCTCTGCACCGCGATACAGAGGGCGTAATTTCCGTTGCCAGGAAGGTCGGTTCGCACAATGCCGCCCACGCCAAATGGAGTATCGAGTTGGCCGTCGGGCGTGTAGCGGAGCAGCGTAAACACATCGTTGCTGGCGAACACCGACGTGGTGGCTACGAGCAGGCGACCCGTGGAGTCAATCGCCAGGCTGAACTTGGCGTCACCCAATGTCGCCAAGGGAGTCGTGACCAGGCCGCCAACGCCAAAGGCCGGGTCGAGCTCACCGTTCGCCAAGTACCTTGCCAGTGCCGGCTGGTCATTCCTGTTTCCGGCCACGACCACCTTGCCATCGGATTGAATGGCCACTGCATAGGCGCGGTCCATCGATCCGGCCTGTTCGTCGAAGTTGGTGGTGACGATGCCAGCGGCGCCAAAGCTGGGGTCAAGCAGGCCATCGCCCGCCAGCACGATGCGCTGTTCCAGGGCTTCGAACTGCAAGACCTTGCCCTGCCGTCTTGGCCTGAACACGCGACGTTGTTTCCGTTTGGCCTTGCGCCGAAAGTTTCGCATGGGAGAAGCTTCTCGAAAAAGGATGGGCTCTTCGATCGAGGTGGCTGCGATGCTTCTGTTGCCAGGAATCCATGGATTGCCCTGTGGATCACTCCTATAGTCTGCGGATTTCGGCATGTCCATTGCCGACTGGGAAAAATGGGTAAAATACGCCGTTCGATTTGGGGGCCACCTTTTGCTGGATTTGCCAACTCTCGACCGTCAGACTGCACTCACAGCCACTCTGTTCTCATAACTCACCACGGTTTTGCCATGAAGCTTTCCACCGCTCAAACTCGCTGGCTATTTCTATTGCTATTTTCGGCGGTGAGCCCAGCGGCGCAGGGGGTAGCGTATGACGCGATCCCGTCTTCGCCGCGGCTTCCTGAATCGCTGCCATGGAACCTAAAGGCCCTGGGGCAAACGCCTGGATATGAATGGACAGAAACCAGCGGACCCGTGCGGTCGCTGTTTTTCGAAGGCGAGCCCTATGCTGGCAAACCCACCCGCGTGTTTGCTTACTACGCCTCGCCGCTCACCATTGCCGGCAAGACTCCCCAGGACTCAACGGAGAAGTTTCCGGCCGTGGTGTTGATTCACGGCGGAGGTGGGACCGCTTTTCGCGAATGGGCCGAACTTTGGGCACGGCGTGGTTATGCGGCCATCGCCATGGACACGGCCGGGTATCGCCCGAACGAGGGACAGAATGCCCATCAGAAGCAGAATCGCGCGCGTTTGCCCGATGGCGGACCCGACCAGGGTGATGCTGAAAAATTTGGCAGCATCGACAAGCCGGCGGCCGAGCAGTGGCCCTATCATGCGGTCGCGGCGGCGATCCGCGCCCATTCACTCATCCGCAGTTTCCCCGAGGTCGATGCCGAGCGAACGGCGGTTACCGGCATTAGTTGGGGCGGATACCTCACCTGCATTGTGGCGGGAGTCGATAGCCGATTTCACGCGGCCGCGCCGGTCTACGGGTGCGGCTTCCTGCATGAGAACAGCACCTGGCTGGGCCGCTTTGCCCAAATGACACCGGAGCTGCGGAAGCGATGGGTCAGCTTGTGGGATCCTTCCCAGTATTTGCCCGCGGTGTCGATGCCGATTCTGTTTGTGAACGGCACCAACGACTTCGCTTACCCTCTGGATAGCTACACCAAATCATTCGATGCCGTGCCGGGCGAGAAGCAAATTCGCATTACGGTGAACATGCCCCATGGGCACCCAGCCGGTTGGGCGCCGCAGGAAATCGGCCTGTTCTTTGACCAGCACCTTCTCAAGAAACCGAGGCTGCCAAAATTGGGGGCGCCCGAGAAAGTCGCCGGCCAGGTTCAAGTGGCCTGTGAAAGCCAACTGGAGCTCAAGTCGGCGGCGCTGCACTTCACCACCGATACAGCGGCGATCAACAAACGCATGTGGCAAACGGCGCCGGCAAAAATAGCCGAGGGACGAATCATGTGTCCCGCGCCGCCGGCCGACACCACGGCTTGGTTTTTTACGGTGACCGACGAGCGCGATGCCACCCTGAGCAGTCGCGTGGTGCTGACGGCTAGCCCGCCTTCTGAATAGGCGCGGCTTGGGTGCTGGCGCAAAAATCGGCTGGCAATCGCCCCGCGTGGGGCAAAGGTATTTCGGCCACGAGCGGATCACCACCGGATCGGTTCGGCAGGTCGGGCGCCGTGGAAGTTGCCCTGCCGTTGGATGACGCCGATGGGGGCGATACCGGCGATGGGGAGAGTTTGGCCGGGTCGACCTTGAGCAGGCGGTTGGCCACTTCGTCGCCTGCGTCTTTTGGCAGCCGGGCAAAAAGTAGCGAACTGGCGGAGGCCAGCACCGCCACCACAATGAAGGCCATGGTGAAATCCACCGTCGCCAATTGTTCGGCGCCTCGAATGCCGCTGGAAACCGTTAGCGCCGTGGCCCCGATTCCCACGCCGATCGAGAGCGACATCTGTTGAGCCATCGACACGAAACTGGTTGCTCGGCCCATTTGTCGAGGGCTCAGATCGGCGTATCCCAGTGTATTGATCGCGGTGAATTCCAGGGAGCGGAAGAACCCTCCGATCAACAGGATGCCAAACATCAGCAGGGCAGGCGTCGCCGAATCGAAAAAGGCACAGCCGAGAATGCTGATGGCCGATAGGATGGCGTTCCACGTGAGCACGTTGCGGAAGCCAAAAGTGTTCAAGATGGGGCGGGCCACGAACTTCATCAACAGCGCGCCGCCGGCCGCGGCAAATGTGATCAATCCCGAAGAGAGCGGCGAGCGGCCAAAGCAGGTTTGCAACATCAGCGGCAACAAGAAGGGCATTGCCCCGATGCCAAATCGAAAAAACGCGCCGCCGACCACGCTCGCGCGAAAGGTGGGAATCTTCAGCAGGCTCAGGTCGAGCAGCGGATGCGTTTTGCGCCGAGCATGCAAGAGATATAAGGCCATGCCGCCGAGTCCTCCCAGCAGCAAGCCGACCACGGCCCAGGCGGGGAGCAGGCCGTCGCTGAAAGAGTCCAAGCCAAACACCAGGCCGGCAATGCCAATGCTGCAAAGCACAAAGCCCACGCCGTCAAACGGGGGAACGTCGGGCTCGCGCACGTCTTCTATGTACCAGCCTGCCAAAACCAGGCCGACCATGCCAATGGGCACGTTGATCCAAAATACCCAGGGCCACGAGGCGTAGGTAACAATCAGCCCACCGAGCGGGGGGCCAACCACGGGGCCTAGCAATGCCGGCACCGCCACCCACGTCATTGCCGAAACCAATTCGGCTTTGGGAACCGTGCGCAGCAACGCCAGCCTGGCCACCGGCACCATCATGGCCCCGCCAACTCCCTGCACAATGCGGGCGACAATCATCCATTCCAACGACCCCGCAAAGGCGCAGGCCACGGAGGCCGCCGTGAAGATCAAGATGGCCAGTTGAAACACCCGCCGCGTGCCAAAGCGGTCGGCCATCCAGCCACTGATGGGCATAAAGATAGCCAGGCTCATCAAATACGACGTGAGAATCAGGTGCAAATTGACGGGGGATTGCCCGAATGCCTTGGCGATTTGCGGCAATGCGGTTCCCAGGATTGTGGTCTCGAGGTTCTGCATGAACAGCGAGCAAGCAACAATCAAGGCAACAATTCGGTATCGAGACTGCACGGTGACGTAATTTCTGGTGGTGAGTGTTCGTGGAGAAGCGGAGAATTGCTCGCGAGTTCAATCCTGGGGGGTAGGGCAAACCATCCGCGGTTTGGCCTGGCGGCAGCAGTCTCCTGCTTATTGTATCGTCGCCGGCTAGTCGCGAAGAGGAACCTGTCCCATCAGGTTTTTCGGCGCAAGGGTACGGGGCTGGCCCTACCGGGTGGGCGGCAAATCCAGGGGAATCTTGGCCCGATCGTTCCAAATTGCCAGCGGCCAGGCATGAAAACGCCCGCGGCTGGCTACTAGTTGCTGGTTCTGGGCATTCTCGCGCGCTATAATAGCAGCCACGTTACCCCATACTCATCTTCTGAGCGCCAATCATGCAAGAGCAATCTTGGGAGGGCGACCCGGATGGCTATGCTCGCTGCGACAGCATCAGCGATGCTTCCGCCCCGCAACTGGCGAGCGTTGCAGATTTGGTTTCCCGCGACGACGAGCCGATCGGAAACACCCAGGCCCTGATCCGGGTGGAGCAAGCCAATGTCGCCAATAACTCCAAGGGCAATCGGAGTTTCCGACTCGCCTGGGGGGTGATGATTTTCGCGATGCTGTTGGCCCTGGTGCGGCTCAACATCGGCGCCATTGTGGAAGAAGTTTGCTACGCCTTGGAACGAGGTAAACAGCGGGCCAGCTCGGAGGGAGCCCGGGCTCAATTGGCGCAACTAGAAGACACCTCGGCCGCGTTTCGACTGATCGCCAAGAGCATCGGTCCTTGCGTGGTTCATATTGATACCTTGCGCGCAACCGAAACCGCCCAAGGCGAGGGCGATGCCGCCTGGAGTCGCAAACTGGAGGCCAACGGCCAAGGTTCCGGGCTGATTGTCGACCCCGACGGATATATTCTTACCAATCACCACGTTATTAAAGACGCTTCCGAAATCATCGTTCGCCTTAGCGATGGCCGACATGTGCGAGGCGCAACCGTGATTGGCGTGGATCCTTTGACGGATCTGGCAGTGCTGCAAATCAATATCGACGGCCTGCAATCGGCGCCCTGGGGCGACAGCCGGACGCTCGAAGTGGGCGACTGGGTGCTGGCCGTGGGCAACCCCTTTGGCCTGGACCGCAGCGTAACAGCCGGCATTGTCAGTGCGAAAGGTCGGCGAAACGTGGTCCACAACATGCCTTACCAGGATTTCCTGCAAACCGACGCCGCCGTGAATCCCGGCAACAGCGGAGGACCGCTGATCAACCTGCAGGGCGAAGTGGTGGGCATCAATACGGCCATCGTGGGCAGTTCTTTCCAGGGGGTGAGCTTTGCCATCCCTAGCGAAATTGCCCAAGAAGTTTATGCCCGGCTTCGCCATCAAGGACATTTTCGTCGAGGTTGGCTGGGCGTGGCGCTGGAGGAGATCACGCCCGATCGCGCGATCGAGCTTGGCGTGCCTGCCGATGGCGTTCTGGTGACCGATGTGGTGGGCCAGCCCGCCCGACAAGCTGGCCTGCAAACGGGGGACATTGTGCTGAGCTGGAATTCTGAAGCAGTGAAGACCCCCAACGAACTGAGTTGGAAGGTGGCCCGAACGGGCGCCGGCACAACGGCATCGATGACCATCCGCCGCTCGGGCGCCAACCTGCGGTTACAAGTGATGGTTGGTGAACGTCGCCTGTAAGTTCGGGGCGAAGTGAGCACCTTTCCGAACATGCGCAGGCCCTGGTCTCCGGAAAGCCTGGGCGGACAAAAATCGACCAGTTGCGTCTTGCCCCTGTAAAACATGAGGCGGCGGGGGCAGCACGCTCAAGTCGCGCAGAACACTCAAGCCGCATCGCGACCGCGTGGCCGGTACTTGCCTGGTGTCGCTGAGGGCTGGCGGCGCGCCTTGCCGTTCGTGGCTGCTTTGCCCTGGGTTGCGGATATCGCGGCGGTTGTGCCTGCCGGCCCCAGCAGATCGGCGAATTCGCGAGCAATGTAGGCGTTCATCTTCTCGCGAAAAGGCACGCCATCTTGGGCAAACAGGGGATCAAACTCAGGCGTGGGAATGATCATTTCGGCTCCTTGCGAGCAGACGCCACCGAACCTACGATGCAATCCGGCGGAACCCTTTTCGTAATAGCTGGGGGGGCGAAGAAACCAGGCTCTTCGCGGCCAGCCGCCTGGTTGGGGGCATCGGCCCCGGCGGTGGTGTCCCAAGCGGTGGTGACCACGAACGCCGCGTGCGTATCTGCAGCGAGCCCTCAGGGCTATTTTCGGAAGCTGGGGAACAACGGGATGAACGATTCAGCGACGGATGTGGGCCGCCAATCCAAAACGGTGCTGGCGTTTCGGCTGAGCGAAAGCTTGCACGCCTTGCCCATCGAATCGGTTGAAGAAGTCCTGCCGTCTCTCCCAATCGAAGCAATTTCGCAGTGCCCTGAATTCGTTTTGGGCGTGGTATTCGTGCGAGGCCACCTGATTCCGATATTCGATGCGGCCGAACGACTCGGAATGAAGAACCACGCGCGGATGCGCGACCCCCATATTGTGTGCCTTCGCTGGGAGGGCCGGCTGGTGGGCGTGGAAGTCGACGAAGTACTCGATCTCATCGAAATCCATCCCCATCAGACGTTGCCGGCCCAGGCGCTCAACGCGTCGGGGGGTTTTTTGGCCGAAGTCGTCGAGCATCGAGGCGAGATCATCCGCATCTTGGACCCCGACCGGCTAGTGGCCCTGCACGAGGCTGCTAAACTGGAAGTGCTTCCCCGCACTGTCGTCCGCGAACGGCATTGAACGTGCTGTAGCGCTTGGCGTCTGAAGCTTGCCCCATCGTTTTAGAATGCACACTCTCATTCAGTTCGCGGGTGTTGCTGGCGCAAGTGCCATCGGCAGTTTGGGGGAAAGCCGCATGCTGCCGAGGCAAGCGAAGCGCCGCGGTAGAACATCCTGCGAGCCGATCATGCAACGAGTACCGCCACCCATCGTTTCCGCCGAGCAATGGGCGGCGTTGCGCGGTTACATGGAGTCGATAACCGGCATGGACCTGGCCGGTGGGCGAGTGCAGCGACTTCGCGATGCCGTGATCCGCGTGCTGGGGCGAGGCGATTTACCGCAGCACATGGAAACTTTGCTGGCAGATCCCGATCTTCGATCCCGGTTCATCGAAGGGCTTACGGCGGAATTGACGGTCGGAGAATCCTTCTTCTTTCGCAATCCACATCATTTCGACGCGTTGCGAACGGACGTGCTGCCGCGGATCCTGGCCCACAATGCCAGCCGTCGAGAGATTCGGGTGTGGAGCGCTGGCTGCGCGGGTGGAGAAGAACCGTATTCGTTGGCAATTCTGCTGGACCAGGTTGTTCCCTCCGCTGAAGGCTGGCAGGTTTCGGTATTGGGTACCGACCTGAATCCCAATTTCGTGGAACGGGGCCGACAGGGTTTCTATCGGCCGTGGTCGTTTCGGCAAACACAAATCCATAACGACGCTCGCTATTTTACGGCCGTGCCGGGCGGTTATCAGATTCGCGAGCACTGCCGCGGCTATGTTCGCTTTGCTTATTTGAACCTGGTGCGCGATGCCTTCCCCTCGCCGTTGAATGGCACCTTTGGTTTAGATCTGATTCTGTTTCGCAATGTGGCCATCTATCTTCAGCCCGAGGTAACTTTGGCCCTGCTAAGCAGGTTCTATCAGGCGCTGCGTCCGGGGGGCTGGTTGCTGCTTGGCGAAACCGAGTTGAATTTGACGCCGCCGCTCGAGTTTGCAGTGCATCGCTTCGGCCAGGCCACGTTCCACCAGAAGCCTCGAGATGCCCGCGATCATGCTCCGACGAACCGTCTGTCGCCGCTGCCACGGCAAGTATCGCGCTATCCGATCCAGGTGGGTGGGCTCCCCTTGGTTCCCGAGGTCCCCGCCTGGTCGCCCCTGGATGTGGCGCCGCGTTCGACGCCAGCCCACCTCGGGCCGGGAGAATCCGCGCGTAGTTCGGCGCCCGTTCCCGCCAGTTCGGCCAGCGATCCGCTCGCGGATATCCGCCGCTTGCTGGCGAATGCGGAAACGACCGAGGCCCGCCAGCAGTTGCAATTGTGCCTGCATCGCCACCCGTTGTTGATCGAGGGACATATTCTCCAGGCGGCCCTGGCCGAAGATGTGGGCGAGTTGCGGGCGGCGGAAGACGCTTATCGCCGGGCGCTGTACATCGACCGCAACTGCTGCATTGCCCACCTGCACCTGGCCATGGTGCAGCAGCAACTAGGCGATCACGTGGGCTCGCAGCGCAGCCTGCGAACCCTGCTGCGATTGATCGACCACAAGCCGGCGGCCGAGCCGGTGGAGTTTGGCGACGGCGTTTGCTACGGGCGGCTGCGGGAAATGGCGCTATTGATTCAGGGAGGCATCGCATGACCGATTCGCTCACCACTCCATCCGACTGGGAACGCCTGAGCGAGCGATTGGCCCAATGGAAAAAAGCTACTTCGGCCTCGCAACACAGCGATGCAGGCTGGGCCGGGAAACTGGCTCGGCGCGCGCAGTTGCTGCGCGAACGGATGTCGGACGCCCGGCAATTGCAACCGCGGCAAGACTTGCTCTTGTTTCGCTCGGGCCACCAGAAGTTCGCCGCGGCCTTGCAGCATGTTCTGGAGGTTCAACCGCTGGAACACTTCAGCCCCGTGCCGGGAAGCCCCGATTTCATTCGCGGGGTGGTGCAGTGCCGGGGGGCCATTTTATGCCTGCTCGATTTGGATCGACTGTTTGGAATGCCCGAGAAAGGCCTGGCCGACGTCCATCATTATGTGGTGGTGGAATCGCACGGCAACCGCGTGGCCTTGGCGGCGGGCGAGGCCGAAGAAATCGTCGGGGTGACGGCCGACACAATCAAGACGGCCCCGGCTTTTTCTACCGAATTACTCTCGGGCGTGGTGGCCGGAGTATTGGGCGACGATCGCCTGGTGCTGAAAATCGTCGCCTTGCTGGAGCACCCTCGTCTGACGGAATGGAGAAATCCCTGATCCGATTTTCCGTCCCTGCATTTTGTTTGCGATATGAGCCGTGCCGTCAGGCGCGGTTGGTCTGCCGGTGGCGTTTTGCGGCAATTCGTGCCATAACCTGAGAAGCAATGACACTACGCGGTCACGGTCGCTATCCAACCAAGTTTCCTTTCCCACCAAATAAACAACATGCAATTGTCGATAGGCATCAAACTCGGGGCCGCGTTTGGCGCCATTGTGGCGCTCATGCTGGTCAGTGGAATTGTCATTTACCTGGCGCTCGATCGCATGAACGATAGCGCCGTGGATATGACGGCCCAGGCGGTGCCTGTTTTGCGGGCGTGCGACGATTTGATGATCGCGATGAATGGCACGACTTCAACCACGCGAGGCTACTTGCTGTTGGGCGGCAATCAGGCCGAGGCCGAACACTTTGAAGCGGACTTCAACAAGGTGATCGCCGACCTGGATGACGCCAGCAATCGATTGAAGTTGCTGCTGGGAGAAAATGCCAGCCCCGCGGACGCCAGCAATCTCCGCATACTGCTGGAGGATCTGCAAGCCTTTCGGTCCAGCCAACAGGATGCACGCGCGGCTGCCCGCCAGGCGGGCGCGGGCGCCGATCGCGACCTGACTGCCGCGATCAACCTGATGGAAACGCAGTCGGTGCCGCGCGCTCGCAAAGCCCGCCAAACAGCGGAGGCTCTGCGGGAATCCGCGGTGACGCGCGTGGAGCAAGAACGGAAGGTGCTCGATGCGAGTCGCAATACGGCCCGCTCCACACTGCTAGTGACCACGCTGGTGGGCGTGCTGCTGGCCTTGGGAATCGCATTCCTGCTTTCGCGCGGTATGTCGCGGGCGGTGAAGGCGTTGCTCGCGGGCGTGCAGACCGTGGCTCGCGGAGATCTCAGCCAGCCTCCGCTCAGGATCGCCGCGCGAGATGAAATCGGTGAACTTGCGGACGGCTTCAATAAGATGGTCATCGCGCTGCGCACGATCATTTCTGAAGCTTCTAGCACGGCGGGAGAGGTTGCCGCCGCCACGGGCGAGATTGCCACGAGCGCGCAGCAGCAGTTGACCAGCCTCAACGAAACCGCATTGTCTCTGAACGAAATCACCACCACGGCCGAAGAGTTCAAGGCCACCATGCAGGAGTTTGCCGATCGGGCTCGAGCCGTTCACGAAGCGGCCGATGAAACCGCCAAGCGGACGGGGGAAGGCCGCGGCCTCACGCAACAATCGGGCGAGCGGATCGAGCAGGTGCGCGACAATGCCCTGTCGGCCGGAGAAAGCGTGTTGAAACTGGCCGAACAAATGCAACGCATCGGCGAGATCACGGCTTCGGTGAACGAGATTGCCGAGCAAACGAAGTTGTTGGCCCTCAATGCCTCGATCGAGGCCGCGCGGGCCGGCGAAGAAGGACGCGGCTTTGCCGTGGTGGCCATGCAGGTTCGCGAACTGGCCAACCAGTCGAAGGAGGCGGCCAGTCGCATCGAAACCTTGATTTCCCAGGCCCAAAAATCCATGCAAGCCGTGGTGGCCCGCATTGATGAAGGCGGCAAGTTGTCGCAAGATTCGGCGCGATTGGTCAGGCATGTCACTCAGGCATTTGATGAAATCGCCCAAGCGATCGACCAGACCCGCGAGGCCATGGGGCAAATTAACACGGGCGCCCGCCAGCAAGAGGTGGGCATTACCGAACTGGTCAGCAGCATCACCGAAATCGATAGCGCTTCCAAAGAGTCGGTCGCCGCGGCGGAACAAACCGAGAAAGCAATCGTGGCCATCGACCGCCGGCTGCGGTCTCTCAGCAATTCGGTAACCCAGTTCAAAACCTGATAGCCCTCCCCCCCCGCGTGGCAGCGGCAGCTTGGCGCCGTTGCCCGCAATCGCCCCAAGCATTAGCCCTTTATCCCCCGTCCGCCGCCCGCATGATCGACCCCATCTTCAATATCTTCCGCGAAGAAGCGAAGGAGCACTTGCGGACTCTGGAAGCGGGTTATTTGGACCTGGAATCGGCGGCCGACCTGGAAGCTCGGCGCTCACACATTGATGCCTTGTTCCGGCACGCCCATAGTCTGAAGGGCGATGCCCGGGTGATTGGCTGTCTCGAGCTTCAACGCATTGCCCAGGTGCTTGAAGACGACCTGGATCGGCTGCGCGAGAATCCCCAAGGGGCGGATCGCGCGGCGATCGATCATGGCCTGGCCAACCTCGACCGCTTGCGCAACGCGTTCGAAGTGTGGCAGGCCGAGAACTTTGGTGAAAAGCCAGGGTCCGCCGCGACGGCCGGCTTGTCGTCGGCGGGCGCCAATTCGCCTTCCGCGCCCAGCTTTACCGCCGCGACAGCAGACGAAAGCGGTTCGCGAAATTCGGCGGCGGCCGAAAGCTTCACGGTTCGCGTGCCGTCGGAACGGCTCGACCGCATGCTGAATATGATTGGCGAAATGCGAATTGTGCAGCGGTCGGGCTTGGGAATCAGCAGGCACTTGTTCGAGCTGCGAACGAACCTGGAAGCACTGGCCCAGGGCGCCCATTCCGAGATGCGTGCCTCGCTGGAATCTGCTTACGATCATATCCGTCGCATCGAGACCGATGTTCGCAAGCAAACCAACCGCGAACGCATGCTAACGCAGTCGCTGGAGGAGGATATTCGCCTGGCGAGGCTGCTGCCCATGGAAATGCTGGCAGACTCCCTGCGGCGTTCGGTTCGCGACCTCTCGCAAACACTCCATAAGCGCATTCGGTATGAAGTTGAGGTCGGCAGAATTCTGCTCGATAAAGCGGTCATCGAAGCCCTGCAAACGCCGCTCACGCATCTGGTGCGTAACGCCGCCGATCATGGCATTGAGCCCGAATCGGTGCGATTGTCGCAAGGAAAACCGGCCGAAGGCGTGATTCGGCTGCAAGCTCATCAGCGTGGCGATACGGTTCGCATTGTGGTGGCAGATGACGGCGCGGGCTTCGACTATCCCAGGATTCGCCAATTGGTGGCCAGCCGCGCCGATCTTTCGACCGATGAAGCGGCCGCCCTCGCCGAACATGAATTGTCCGCTTATCTTTTCCAGCCAGGCTTTACGACCTCGAAGCCGGGCGCGGTTTCGGGCCGCGGGGTTGGGCTGGACGTGGTTCGCGAGACACTGCAGCGGCTCCAGGGGCGAATCGAACTTGGCCAGAGCTCTCCCCAGGGCACCACCTTCGTGCTCACGGTGCCACTCACGGTCGCCACGATTCGCGTGCTCACCGTCTGGAGCAACGGGCAATGCTTCGGTATTCCCAGCAACAGCATCGCGCAAACCGGCCGGGTAAAGACCGCCGAAATTCACCAGTTGGAGGGCAACCCGGTGGTTTCTGTCGATGGCCATCCGGTTCGCTGGGCGGTGCTGTCGGAACTATTGAAAATTGAGTCTCCCCGGCCGGTGGTGGCGGGCCTCACGCAATCCTACCTGCTGATTTCCCAGCCAACTCAGCGGCTGGCCGTGGCCGTTGACGAACTTGAAGATGAGCGGGAAGTCCTGCTCAAGCCGCTGGGCTTTCCGCTGACAGGATTGCCGGGCGTGCTCGGTGGCACGGTTCGCCCCGACGGCTCGGTGCAGTTGGTGCTCGACCTGACCAACGAACGGCTGGCGGCCGATCGCCTGCCCACGAACATTCCCGCGGTGAGAGCCCGGCCAGGCCAGATTTTGGTCGTCGACGACTCCCCCACCACGCGGGCCATTCTGCGCAATTTGCTCTCGCGCGCAGGCTACTCCGTTCGCACCGCGGTCGACGGTGTCGACGCCCTGGAAAAACTTCGCTCGCTTGCCGTGGATCTCGTGGTGAGCGACTTCGATATGCCGCGGCTTAACGGTCTCGACCTGACTCGCCAGATCAAGGCCCGCTTTCGACTCCCCGTCATCCTGGTAACGGCACGGGAAAAGGAAGAAAATCGTCGGGAAGGCCTGGAAGCCGGCGCCGACGCCTACGTGGTGAAGTCAACTTTCGAGGGCGCCGGTTTGCTGGATATTGTTCGACAATTTGTCTGAATTGGCGGCTCCTGCCGCCGCGTACTTTGGTTCGGCGGTTAGAATCAGGCAGCCAGCCAACCCCACAGAAAACAGGTTAATTTGGCAGCAGAAGCAACCCTTGCCTGGCGCACGCCAGGCCAAGGTGGTTCGCCGTTCCAGGCGTCGATTCGCAACCAGGCGGTTTTCGCCCCTTCCAAAAACAGCGGCCAGCCAACCGCTCCGTAGCCCGCCTTGTTTCCAACCATGAACTGAACCCGATGATTCGTTTGCTCTTAGTCGAAGATTCGATCACTCAACGCGAGATTCTCCGCCGCCTGGTTAACCAGGACGGAGAGTTCGTGGTGGTGGCCGAGGCTCGTAACGGCCAAGAAGCCATCGAGATGGTGGAACGGCATTGCCCCGACGTGGTGTTGATGGACATCCACATGCCGGATGTCGACGGTCTCACCGCCACGCGGTTGATCATGCAGCGCACGCCGGTGCCCATTGTGATTGCCACCGCCACGCTGCGAAAGCACGAGATTGATCTGGGTTTGGAAGCCCTCAAAGCTGGGGCTGTTTCGGTCATAGAAAAACCCCAGGGCGCGGTGCTGCTGCATCTGGAGAAAATTGCGCCCTACCTGCGCGCCGAGTTGGTGGCGGCTTCGAAGGCCAAGATCGTTCGCCGACCTTGGAGCTATCCGCGCGCCACCTCCAGCCGATCCCCAAATGTCCCTTGGAATCAGATCGAATTGATTGGAATCTGTGCTTCCACCGGCGGCCCCCCGGTACTACTCGACATTTTGTCGCATATCCCCAAGCCCTACCCGCTACCGGTGTTGCTCGTGCAACATATTGCGCTAGGTTTTGTGGAAGGCTTTGCACGGTGGCTTGGCGACCGCTCTGGGCAACTGGTCCGCATTGCTGGTCCGCGTCAGTATTTAACGCCTGGAGTTTGGCTGTCGCCTGGAGGAAAGCATCTGGCCATCGACGATCACAACCGCATTGACCTGATTCCCCAGAGTCCCAACCAAATCCACTGTCCGTCGGGGAACGTCATGTTCAGCTCGATGGCCAAGCGGGCCGGCCCTGGCTCGCTGGGGATTTTGCTCACCGGCATGGGCGACGACGGCGCGAGCGGTCTGCTTGATTTGCGGGCGGTGGGCGGGCGGACCATTATTCAAGATGAGGCCAGCAGTTTGATTTTCGGCATGCCCAAAGCGGCCCGCGAAAAAGGCGCCGCGGAGTTGGAACTTTCCCCCGAAGGCATTACCGAAGTATTGCAACAGGTGGCGCGGCCGCTCAATCCTTTCGGGGTGGAAGCGTCGTAGTCCCTGTCCCTCTTTGTTTCGCCAGGCATTTTCACCCACGGCAATCAACAACGCGCTAAGAGTCATGAGCGAAATCCTCCTCATCGAAGACAGCCGAATTCAGGCGCTGACCTATGGCAGGCTGCTGCAGCAGGCAGGCTATGCCGTGCGTCATGCTTCGTCGGCGGAGGAGGCGTTCCAGCTGTGCTACGAAACGTTTCCCGATCTGGTCGTCCTCGATCAATACCTGGGAAACAAATCGGGGCTTGAGGTTTGCCGCCGCCTCAAGGCAGATTCCACGCTGCAGATTATCCCGGTGGTGGTGCTTACCGACAGTCAGCGCGAACGCGATCACATTGCCGCCTTGGAAGCGGGCGCCGATCGGTTCCTCTCCAAAGAAAGCCCTCACGAAGATCTGCTGGCGGTGGTCGAGAGCTTGCTCAAGTCGTCGCTGCCGGTGGAGTTGACCGACTCCGACGACGAGATCCGAGATACCTTTTTGCTGGGCACGCGTTTGCTGGCAATTGACGACAGCGAGACCTATCTCGACAGCCTATCCGCGCGGCTCAAAGAGGCCGGCTTTCACGTGGTCACCGCCCAGGGTGGGCGCGAAGGCATGCAACTGCTCGCCGAAGAGCCGTTTCACGTGGTGATTGTCGACGTGGCGATGCCCGACATGGACGGCTTCGAGGTTTGCCGCTCGGCCCGAAGCTGGGCCAACCAGAATCAAAAGCAACTTGGCCTGCTCATTCTTTCCGGCCAGGAAAGCCATCAAAACCTGCTCGAGGCGCTCGATGCGGGCGCCGACGACTTCGTTTCCAAGCAGCAGGAAATGGATGTCATCGTGGCCCACATTACGGCGCTTGTGCGCCGCGTGCGAATGATGCGCAGCGTGCAGTTGGCCAATCAAAAGGCCCACAGCCAGGAGTTGGCGCTCCGCGAGGCGGAATGGCGACAACGCCAGGCCGAAGAGCGCGCCAAGCACGCCGAAGCCCGCGCCCTGCTGGTGGAAAAGCTGGAAAAAATTGCTTCCGAACTCTCCCGCTCCAAAGACGAATTGGAACTGGCCCGCGACGCTGCCGAAGCGGCCAGCAATGCCAAGAGCGAGTTCCTGGCTAACATGAGCCACGAAATTCGCACGCCCATGAATGGCATCATGGGCATGCTCGAATTGCTCACCAAGACGAAGCTCTCCTCGCAGCAGTTCGATTACCTATCGATGGCCCAACAGTCGGCCCATGCCCTGCTGCGTTTGCTCGACGACATCCTCGATTTCTCCAAGATCGAAGCGGGCAAGCTGGAATTGGAGCATGTGGAATTTTCGTTGCAAGATATCCTGGGCAAAGCGCTCCGCATGATGACCATCCGCGCCCAGGAAAAAGGTTTGGAACTGGCCTGCGATATTGATCCCGATCTTCCCAGTCGATTCAACGGCGACCCTGGCCGGCTGCAGCAGGTAGTGCTGAACCTGGCAGGCAACGCCATCAAGTTCACCGATCACGGCGAAGTGATCGTCAAGGTCTGCCTGGAGCCCCCGGAAGCGTCGGCCGCGAGGCTTCACATTAGCGTTCGAGATACCGGTATTGGCATCTCCGCCGATGAACAACAGAGAATCTTCGACGCTTTCTCCCAAGCCGATACGTCCACCACGCGGCGGTTCGGCGGCACCGGGCTGGGCCTGACCATTTCGGCCCGGCTGGTCGAAATGATGCATGGCAAAATCTGGGTGGAGAGCCAGCTTGGCGTGGGAACGACCTTTCACTTCACCTGCGAATTGGGGCGGGCATTCTCGGAGTCTACCGGAGATTCGTTGCCCGTCGTCGGCCTGGCCGGCTTGCAAGCGCTGGTGGTCGACGACAACGCTAGCACTCGCGATATCCTGTGCCGCTGGCTGCGGCACTGGAAGATTGAACCGGCATGGGCCGAATCGGGCGAAGCTGCCCTGCAAGCTGTGTCGAGTGCCCTCAATCACAACCGGCCGTTTGAATTGCTGATCGTCGACATGCAACTCTCCGACTCTCACGGTCCAGATCTCGCGAAGCAACTCATCGCCCGGCACGGTTCAACTCCTGGCAACCTGCTTGCCCTGTCGTCGAGCATCAGCGATCTCAGCTTGGATCAGGTGAGTTCCACGTCGCGCTTGCGCGTGATGTATAAGCCGATCATGGCGGAAGAGCTCCTGCAAGCCCTGGTCGAGATCCGCTCCGACGACCCCCGAGGGCATCGTTCCGCGACCGACGAGGCGTTGCCCTGGCTGGCCCCCATCCGCGTGCTGCTGGCCGAAGATAGCCCCATCAATCAACGCGTGGCACTTGGCTTTTTGGAACGCTGGGGGCATGAAGTCACCGTGGTCGATAGCGGCAACAAGGTGATCGATGCCTTGGAGCATTCCACGTTCGATCTGGTGTTGATGGATTTGCAAATGCCCAACATGGGAGGGCGGGAAGCCACGGCGATCATTCGCCAGCGCGAACAGCACACCGGTCAGCACGTCCCCATCATTGCCATGACGGCCGAGGCCATGAAGGGCGATCGCGAACGCTGCCTGGCAGCAGGCATGGACGACTACATTGCCAAGCCCATCGATTCGGAGTCGCTGCTGCGAGTTATTTTGCGCTGCGTTGCTCAGTCGTCGGCCAACCACCACGAATCCGAGCCGGCCGTCAACGAACCCGGCTCAATTGGCGATGATTCGACCTCTTCAAGGCGCGAGATCCCCACGGAAGAAGCCGTATCGCCGGAAAACGAATCACGGCATGAAAAGGGCAGCGTCGATTGGAACTATCTCGGGCGCATGTTGAATCACGATGACCGGCTGATCAACGATTCGGTTGGCATCCTCCGCGAACAGTTCCCGCCATTGCTGGCCGAGATTCGGGATGCTATCGAAGCTGGCGATGCCGCGTTGATGGGTCGCAGCGCCCACTCCCTGAAAGGATTAGTCGGATACTTCGGCGCGTCGACCGTAGTTGCCTTGACGGTGAATTTAGAGCAGCTGGCCGACGCGGACGAACTTGCCGAGGCACGAACCGTGGCAGCTTCGTTGGAACGGCAAATGCGGCACGTCATGGAGGAAATCGAGGACCGATTTCCTAGCGAGCAAATCGGACCAGGGTAACCACGGGTCGCTTGGGGGGGGCAGACCAACCCCGCTTCCTTGCCGTTTGCGTCGCAGCGCGAATGTAGCCGCGCGGCTCGCAAAGCGCTTCTCTGCTTACACGGTAATTCGCCGGTCGCGCGCCACCACGTCCCAGCGATTCACGGCGCGTCCGTGCTCCACCACCACCACGCTTTGGTGCAAGGCCACGGTGGGGCAAATGTGAAAGGGAATGCCGTAGAGCACGTCCCCCACCTGATAGGCCGGAGCATGCGCCGTAACGATCGTCAGATGTTCTTCGTTGTGAATCAGGGCCTTGGCGTCATCCAAGCCGAACAGCACCACGCGCGGGTCGGGATTGTCGGGGCTGACCGCCTTGTAGCCCAAGTCCAGGCTGAGCTTTCCTTGGCCTGGCTTGCTGATCACGCGGGTTAACAGGACCGCGGCATTCAGAAAGTCCAGATCGGGGAATTTGCTGCCGTAGCTGGCATCCCAAAAGATGCAGGTGCCGGGGCTGCACTCCACATTGGCCCGGCCGGCGTGACAGGGAAAGGTGGGAGTGCCGCCAGCCACCACCCGAGGCACAGGCAAGCCGGCCGCCAGCAACTCTTCTCGCAACGCTTCCACCGGGGCAAAATCGTGGTCGCACTTGGCTTGCCGCTCGCCCAGGTCGCGATCGCGAATGTGGCCGTCGTAAGCGTGCAGCCCACCCGGTTCAATCGCCGGCAGTTCGGCAATCAAACGGTACAGCGCCGCGGCGTGCATGCCCGGCGCAATGCCAGTGCGACCCATGCCGTTATCGATATCGAGCAGCACCTGGGCCGAAACCCGCGCCGCTTGCAGCCCCGCCGAAAGGTCGCGAATGCCCGCTTCCGTATCTTCCAGGCAAGAAAACCGCACGCCCGGATACGTGGCAATCAGCGTGGCGAATCGCCCTATTTTGGGCCCCACAATCTGGAAGCTAATGAACACGTCGGCAGCGCCACACGCGGCAACCATTTCGGCCTCGGCAATGGTAGCGCACTTGAACTTGGTAATCCCGGCCGCGATTTGCCGCTCGATAATCTGCGGCATTTTGTGCGTTTTCACATGCGGACGCAAGCGATCCACGCCACCCGCGTAGGCAATCATCCGGCGAATGTTCTCCTCTGCCCGCTCGGGGTAGACCAACAAAGCCGGCGAATCGACTTCGTCCACGTTCTCAACTTCGTACCAGGCGGTCATCAGCAGCAGGCCTCAAGGTGGGGTGGCAATCTCGGCAAGCGAAACCGTCATTGTAGCGCCCGTTCTCGCAGACTCAACGCGCTTCAGCGATCGGACTCAGATTGGGCGGCGTCCGCGGGCTTCTCCAGCAGCAAATAGGGCCCCTGGTCGCTGTCGCCCGTTCCGATTTGCCGCCAACCCAAAGCCCGGTAAAAAGCCCGCGCCGGCCGATTCGCGCGAACGCATTTCAACCGCCACGGTAAGGGGAGCCAACTCGCCAGCGAGCCGAGCAGCGCGGTTCCCACCCCTTGCCGCTGATGCTCCGGGGCCACATACAGATGGTGAATGAACGCCTCGGGCACATACACGGCCAGTAATCCGGCCATTTCGCCATTGGAAGCGTAGCAAACGAATACCGATTCTCCAGGAGAAGACGCCACGAAATCGGTTTCGCCGCGGGCCGAATCGGGCAGCCACTCCGCCTCGCGGATGACGCGTTCAAAGAAGTGTTGAATCGCCTTGGCGTCGGTCGACTTGGCAGCTCGAACCTGGTGCATGGCTGGCTTCATTTCAACAAGCAAAGAACAAGGAATCGTTCTGCCACGCAGCGCGTTTCGCCGCCACTTCCCACAAATTCACCATCGGGCTGTCAAAAAGCGTATCCCGCCGCAGCGTGTTGCAGGCGCGGTAATGGCCAGGAATCGTGCTTTGGCTGGGGGGCCAACGGTGAAGCCTGGGGGATGGGCCGCACTTTATGGGTCCGCCACGAACCACGAACAACCATGGTAAAGCCCGCACGTCTGGCGACAAGTCAATTCAACCCAGAGGAGGGTCGGTTGGTCTCACCGCCCTGTCTCACTGTCCTGCCCGTCCGTCCTGCCGCTTGCAATCGCCACGAACGCTCTTTAGCATCGTAGGCATGCTGCCGGTATCGCCTTCCTCACTCTCCCTTCCGATAGGTTCTCCCTCCGATGCTAATCTTTGACGCCCATCTCGATTTGAGCATGAATGCTATTGAGTGGAATCGCGACATCACTCAACCGGTGGCGGAAGTCCGGAAACGTGAGCAAGGGCGGAACGACAAGGTCGATCGCGGCACCAACACGGTGTGCCTGCCTGATATGCGGCGCGGCCATGTCGGGTTGTGCGTGGCCACGCAGATTGCCCGCTACGTAAAGCAGGGCAATCCGCTGCCTGGGTATCACAGCCCCGAAATCGCCTATGGTATTACCCAGGCTCAGCTCGCCTGGTATCAGGCCATGTGTGAGAAGGGCGAGATGGCGCACATCAAAGACGCGCCCGGCCTCAAGCAGCATTTAGAACTGTGGCTCGCCCAACCAGGCCCCGATTTGCCGGTGGGTTTTATCCTGAGCCTGGAGGGCGCGGATTCGATTCGCTCACCGGAACACCTGCAGCGGCACTGGGACCAGGGCCTGCGAGTCATCGGTCCCGCCCACTACGGCCCTGGCACCTACGCCCAAGGCACGCACGTGGAAGGCAGCATCGGTGAGATTGGCAAGAAACTCCTGCGCGAAATGGATCGCATCGGGTTCATCCTCGATGCCACCCACCTCTGCGATATGAGCTTTTGGGAAGCCATGGATAATTTCGGCGGGCCGGTTTGGGCCAGCCATTCCAACTGCCGCGCCTTGGTGCCTGACCAACGCCAGTTTGCCGACGACCAATTGCAAACGCTGATCGACCGGGGCGCCGTGATCGGCGCCCCCCTCGATGCCTGGATGATGATCCCCGGCTGGATCCGCGGCAAGACCAAGCCCAAGGAAGCTGGGGTGCGGCTCGAACACATGGTCGATCACATGGACCACATTTGCCAGATGGCCGGCAATAGTTTGCACAGCGCGATTGGCACCGATCTCGATGGCGGCTTCGGTCTGGACCAATCTCCCGGCGACCTCGACACCATTGCCGATTTGCAGCGCGTGCCAGAGTTGCTGGCGAATCGCGGCTACAAGCAGGAAGACATCGAAAACATTTGCCACCGAAATTGGATTCGGTTCCTGCTCAAAGCCTGGGAGAACCAGCCCAAGTAAGCCGCGGATCTCGTGGCTAGTTCCAAGCCAACCCCATCGCCTCCCTGCCCCGTTTGTTCGCGGGGCCGGGGGCTGGCCGCGGTCCATGATCGGATCGATGCAAACGTCGGTCGGGTGGGATGCCGGTAGCCAAGCTTAGAGCGGTAGATTGTGCTTCTTGGCTTCTTCCCGGCGATCATCGATTTCTGGGGATTCCGCGTCTTCGGTCGCGTGCACATCGAGCGTGACTGGGCTGAAGTCTCCCAGAATCTTCATGGCTTTGGCCATCACGGCCGGATTGGCCCGTATCAGCAGCAGCACGTGACCGCGGTTCAGTTGGCTCACGTAATCTTTGGCAGCGTTTCGGGGCACGCCCCAGCCGGCCATCGATCCCACCAGTCCTCCCACGATTCCTCCGGTCAAGGCGGCAGCGGGACCCGTAATCAGCAGGACCCCCACTCCCATGGTCACGAACGAGAGCGTGCCGGCGAACAGTCCGACCAGGCCGCCCAGGGCGGCGCCGAGCAGTGCATGCGATTCGCTGCTGTCGCCGCGTTGCAAGGCGCCTTCCAGCGTTTGCAGGTCGTGCTTGCTTTGTATGATGGCACTGACTTCCACTGCCTCCGGCAATTCGTGCCGCACTCGTTCGACCGCGGCTTTCGCGTTCTCCGCCGATTCGAATACGGCGACGAGGGTTTCTTTCCTTTCCGAGTTCATCGATCATCCTCCTGAAACTGTTTCAACATTGGCCTGTTCAGCCAGGTTTCATGCGCGTGTTGTAAGCCAGGAAGCTCCGTCTCCAACGCCTCCTCCAAGCGTTTCGCCGCCTCGGCCAGGGCGGCAGTAAGTCGTTCCAGGGCGGCACAACGTCGTCGTTGGCGCATTACGCAGCAATCGAAGTGCCAATTCCGCGGCGATCGACGTTACTTATTAGCAGGGTTGATCTTACCTGCTTAATATCGCATGAATTCCCCTGGCCGAGTCCCGCGCTGATCGTGCGGTTGGAATGGGTTTCAACCATTGCGGCCGTTCTTTGGCCGGTCGCGGTCTGATAACATCCCGCGCGTGGGGGGACCCGCAAATCGGCTGGTTGCCCGGCGGGCCTGGATGGTTGGAACCGCCCGCTGGGACGGATCGTTGTTTGCAGCAGCCGAGGGCTCAATCGAGTGCGGGGTCGCGGCTGGGTTGTTCGACCAATCGCAGGTACTGGGCCAACTGCCAGGCCTTGAGTTGATCGCCGTTCCGCGCGTAGTTTTGCTGAAGGTTGCGCAGCATCCGCTCCAATGTTGCCCGGCGTGGGCTGGGAAGCAGATGACGCAACGGATCAAACCCGCCCCCCAACTGCGTGATGATGTCTTCCAGGTCGTCTTCGGTAACGATTCGTCCGCCTCCGAATGCATCGACCACAATATCGGACTTGGGAAATCCCGGCGGCGCCCGCCGTCCTTCGTACTTGAACATGTAGCGATACGGCAGGGCCAGTCCCACGATGGGCAGTTTCAGCCGCTCTCCCACGGCCACCGCCAGGTGCGATAGCAAAATGGGCAGCCCCTGGCGACTCTTCAGCAGGTAGTGCAAGGAACTGTTGCGAGGATCGTAATAATTGGCGGCATTGCCCCGAAAGCTTTGAGGGCCGGCAAACAGCACCTGGCACAATGCCTGCATGGCTTGTTTCGGATCGCATTGCGCCGGATCCAGATCGCGGCCTTGCGAGTCCTTCCCCAGCGCATGGCGCACTTGCTGTGTCAGTCGATCCAGTTCGACGGACAACCAGGCCCGATCCGCGGAGGGTTCGACAATCTCGGCGATGACTCCCATCGCCTGTTCCAAATTCAATTGGGCATCGTCTTTCACCGCGGCAATCTGCTGGAATTCGCCCAGGAACTTGCGGTGGCGGATCACGAGGAACACCCGCCGTGAGCGGGCACGAACCTCCGCCGAATCGCTCCGGCAGGCCACTTCGACCGCTGGCAAACAGGCTGGACCGATCTGGATCAATTCAAACTCGGCGCGGCGCCGCGTGGCAAACACATCGGAGTTCAGATCGTGGAGCCAGCTTTGCACGACCTGCGCTAATCGCTGGTCCTCCCTGGCTTGGCCGTCTGCTGCCTGACCAGCGACCGGAGCGAGCGCGGAAGAGGCCACCAGGGCATCTTCCAGGGAGCTTTCCGCGGCGGCGGACGTAACGTGCGCGGCGGTTGCTTCGGGTGGCGTTGACCCCGTGGCGACGACCAGCCCCACGGCCAGCAGCCCAGCCCATGCGAAACCGGCGCCACCATCGAAGGCGGACCCCAACCCACGGAGTGATCCGTGGCAAGGCGATCGAGCCGGGAAAGTGAAGCGTCTGGGCATGGTGCCTCCCCCCTTTTCCCTGCTGATTATGCGTAAGGTTCAGGTTCCAAGACTTACGTTGCCTGCCCCTCGGTCGATCGGCGTGGGCAGGGCGTTCCTCATGGGGTGCGTTGGCCAGGGAAGCAAGACAACAGCCCGGCGTTAGTCCGCGGCGACCGATCGATAGAGCGGCATGTGGCGGTAATAGACTTCGAGCGTGCAGATGGAAAGTGCCGTTTGAAACAGCCGTCCTCCCGAACTCGCACTGTGCCTGGCGTGGCTGTCGCGGCCTGCCACGGGATCCCAGCTGCCGGCTTCGGGTCCTTGCTTCACCTGGGTTTCGATGAGCAGGTCGCGCAAGCGGTTGTTCCACGTTTCCCAATAGTCGCCACCGATGTGATGCATGACTTGCGTGGCGTAATACCAGTAGTAGATGTTGGAATCGCTTTGGCTGGGCAGATTTTCCTTCAGCAGTTTGCTGCTCCCCTTCAGCAGCGCTGGATGATTGGCCGGCCAACCGCCGTATTGCCGGCATAGCAATCCCTCGGCGGTCATCGCATGCGATGCCCTGGAGTTGGGCGTGTAGCTGTATTCGGAGCCGACCGAGTCCGCTTGCACCTTGTCCAAGAAGAGGTTCGCCTTGTCGAACACTTCCTGGGGCACCTTCAGATAGGCCATTTGAGCGCTGCGGAGGGCCATGATTTGCCAGCCGACCACGCTGGTGTCGCCCGCCTCGCCGGGGGTATATCGCCAGCCACCCTGGCTGTGCTGGGCGCGGACAATGAAATCGATTGCCAATTGGGCCGGAGCGCGGAGTTTGGAATCTTGGGTCAGGGCGAAGGCTTCGCACAGGGCAATGGCGGCCTGACCATGGGCGTACATCCGGCCGATACCTTGGCCCATCAAACTGCCATTGGTGCGGGGATCGTTGCTATGCACCTGGTTCTTGACCAGCCAGTCGATTCCCCCCTTGACCGTTTTGCGATAGTTGCCATGCAGGTGCGTTTGCCCTGCCCCTAAAAAGGGGAGCAAAGCCATGGCGGTGGCCGCGGTATCGCTGTGGCCGCCCGGATTGGCGAATCGCCCATCCAAGCTCCAGCTTCCGTCAGAGTTCTGGTGGCGGACCAGCCACTCCAAACCCCGCGTCACCGCGGCCTCGCTTTCGATGGTGCCGCCATCTTCCAGGGCCAGACGCGCTCGGGCAGCGGGCGCGCGGCCGGAAAAGATGGAGCCTCCGCCGCCTGGCGCGCCCACCTCGGGGATGAACGAGTTGTCCACGTCGCCCAGCACGTCGCCCGGCTTCAGCGGGGACTCGAAAGGGTCGCTCGCCGCAATCGGTTCGGGCACAATCTCCGTGGTAGGATCGGGCGCGCCTGCGTCGAAGAATTCGATAGGATCGGGCTGGATTTCGTTCTCAAAATCGCCTTCGATATTGCTGTCGTCCGCGCGAGTCGAGAGCACCATGGCCCTGGGCTTGGGCTCTTCTTCGCTCATGAAGACCGTCGCCAGCAAGATCAGCAAGGCCATGTGGAACAGCAGGCTAATCAACCAGGCGGGCAAGCTTCGCCAGGAATGCTTCAGCCAGTAGCTGAGCTCTCCAACCGTCCCAATTTCTTGCAATTGCGAACGCACGCGCCCTGGCTTTTCCGCGGCCAGTCGCTTGCCTTTGGGAGGTGGGGGAGCCGAGGCGGTTGCCGGCGCTGGCTTGGGTACGACAATCGATTTGGGCGCTGCCGTGGGCTTTGGCGGGGTCTGGGGCTTTGGCGCCACCCGCGCTACGGGAACGGGGGCGGGGGGAGGCTCCGGCTGTACCACCTCCGGTTTGGAGGGCTCCACTGGCGCAACGGGCTCTTCCGGCGCAACAGGCTCGGCGGTGGGTTCGATCAGGCCATGTGATTCGAGAAGCTGCAGGGCTTCTAGCTCTTGCTCCTCGGTCAGTTCGATGCTGGTATGGCATCGCCAGCAATCGGCCAGCATGAGCCACAACCGAATGGACATGGGCGAGCCGCACTCGGGGCACGCGCATGCCAGCACCTCGCCATTTAACCAGAAGGTTCCCCGCGAGGAAGCGCGGTTGGCAGGCGGCGTACCGCCTGCGAAAGTGCCATCGGCACCGGAGGCGTGCTCCAAGCTGCGCTCCGCCGAAGCCATGGGTTGCTCTTCCTGCTGAAAGAATGTTCCGGTGAAAGAAGTGCCGAAACGTATTCTAACCGCTAAGGCCGCGGAAAGGCAAAAAACAGTGGGCCATTCCCTGAATGGCAGCGAGGCTTAGAGCCTATCCGAGAACCCTGTTTCTCCCTCCCCCAACCCTCTCCCGCGAGGGGAGAGGGAGTCATTGGATAGGCTCTTAGTACTGGGCGCCGCCCTGCACCCAAGCCTCGAAGACGCGGAAATTGTCGAACGAGGAGCGAATGTTGCCGCTGGCGTTCGAATTCCGCCAACCCCAGC
The DNA here is from genome assembly GCA_964445985.1 of uncultured Pirellulales bacterium. Classification (GTDB taxonomy): domain Bacteria; phylum Planctomycetota; class Planctomycetia; order Pirellulales; family S012-138; genus CAYUMU01. Next base: position 26,559 of record CAYUMU010000056.1, read on the forward strand.
GAACATACTGGCCCGAGGGCGTGGTGTAGCGGAGCCGAGTATTGGTGGGGGGACCAATATCCACGCGCTGCACCGGCTCGTGGCTGTAATACGAGCGGCGGAACATCCAGCTTTGAGTCGGCGCCGCCGGCTGGGCGATCAGGGGTTGCTGTGCCGCCGCGGGCCGCTGGCAAAACGTCAGCAAAATCAGCAGCGATCCCAACATCAGCAAGAAAATTCTCACCACGTGGGAGGTGACCTGCGAATGTGCGTAGTAAGGTTGTGTGTTCATGATTTCGACCGCCGTTTTGAGCATCATTCCGATTGCACAAACAGCTTCCCTTCTTTAGGGTCGTAAACGTATTTCTTGCCTGGGGGCAAGTCGGGCAGCTTTATTTGGCTAGGCTTTACAATCTCTTCGATGTACTGCTCCATCGTGGCCGGGTTTTGGCCGTTCAGGGCGCGGTAGTGCGTGAGGTTGGCATCCAGCGTTAGCAGTTTGACTCGATCCTGCAAATTGAAATACTGGCGGATGGGCTCCGTAATCAGGCCGCCGCCGTAGTTCTTGCCTTTGGTTCCCACGGTCTCGGCGGTCGCTTCCACCAGGGGATTCGCGTTTCCATCCGAACTCGCGGGATCCCCTGCCGGATTCGCGGGCTGTGTAGCTGGATCAATCGCAGGTCCCGTGCCATTTCCCAATTCCATACCGCCGACGGGGCCGCCGGGAACCTGCGAAATGTTGCGAGGATTGTTCCGAGCCAGCGGGTCGTCTTCACCGCTGCCGCAGCCAATTACGGCCAAAACAACGAACGAACAGAGCGGGAGCACGAATCTCGTTCGCATCTTTCCAGATCCTTCGGAAGAAATTTGGGGAAACCAGTTGGAGTTGTCTCCACGCAACATGCCTGTGGAGAATTCACAACGGTGTTGCACTTGGGCCACGTCCAACCGAGCTACGTACTTCAGGCAAACGGCTCCGCCGGTGACGGCACTCACACCATCACGACTGAAATTCCCGCAGGCATTGTTTGCCGCTCGATCCTGCCCTCCAGATCCGCAAAAATGACAAACAACAAAAGGGAAGTTGTCTTTACCTGAATGATCCAGGTTTTGATCCCATGGAGGGCAGCCAAGATAGGGTGAGGCCAACCATGCGGTTGACCGTTTCGTCACAGGTGGACATTTCCGCCTGCCTGTGAGTATTAGTATAAAACTCCCAACCGGCAATTGCGAGCGATTTTACGGTTGCGATTTTGCGGTGGGCGAGTCCGCGCGGGCCGCCCTGCCTAATGGTCTACCATTCCCTCCGCAGGCGGAGGGCCAACGCCGGATCGACCATTGCCGCCGTGGCCGCGTGAACCGACTCGGCCCCGGCGGTCAGGTAACGTTTTACATGTTCGGCCGTGGCGGCGCCACCGACTCCGATGAGCGAAAGCGCGCGCGACCGTTGCCGGACAATTTGGGCGAACAACTCCACCTGGCTCACCGAGGCCGACAGCGTGGCCGCGCCGCAAATACCGCGGGGCTGGCCCTCGAAGTACAACCTGGCGGGGGCTGGCGATTTCGCGGAATCGCTGGCCGGCAAGCTCACGTGCGCGGCAATACTGTTGGTCATCGCCAGCGCATTGGCATAGGGGGCCACCGCGTCGACGAGCGCGGCGGCATCTTCAGCCTGGCTCAGCCGGCCTACCTTAATAATGTAAGGCGTGCGACCGATCGCCTCGCGCACGCAGGCGGCAACCACGGCCGAACCGTGAGGATCCTGGTAGAGACTGCCGTCGCACGTCGCCACGTTAGGGCAGGAGAAGTTGGTTTCCACGCAATCCGCGCCCGATTCCACGGCCCAGCGCGCGCACTGGGCGTAGTCCTGGGCGATGTCGTCGAGTATCCAGCCAGGCTGCTCCGTGGCCACCACCGATACCACCAGCACCTTGCTTTCGGCCAGTTGCCGGCGGGTGTGTTCGACATCGGCCCTCCAGACCGCTGGCGCTTTCGACGGCATGCCAAACGAAACGGCCCAACTCCCGGTCATGCTTTCGCGGGCGGGCACCACGCGCTGCGCGTCCCAAAGTTGCTCGCAATCCACGGGCACCAGGTTGGGCAGCGGGTAGCAAGCCCTCTCTCGACTGCGCACGGTTTTATATGTCAGCACATCAAAGCCCAAGCTGGCGTAATATAACACCCAGCGTCCATTCAGCAGCGGGCCGGCGGGAACTCCCAGCGGCGAAGCCACCGGTAGTCCGCAAAACTGCCACGTTCCCGGCAAACCTGGCACGTCGACCAGCACCGGATCGGGAGCATGCTGATAGTTCCAGTCGTAGCTTTGACGAATGTCGTAGCGCGGCAAGTTATCCAAGGCAATCATTGGGAGAGACTGGCGGTTGCGGAGGTCGGGGGCATGCCGGAAACGACGGGGGGCGGAGTGCCTGCTGCCTGTGCCTGCTGCCAGTTTACAGTGACCGGCCAACCGATCACACTGGGGGGAGTTTCGCGGTAGGGGCTGGGCCTTGGATCGCTCGACCCGCCGCGCGTTGCACGTTCGGCGCGAATCCTTGGCCTGCCAGAACCGGCGAGCGGGGAACATAACACATTGAGGGTGATACGAATGAAGCGATCTGCTTGCCTGCTGGCCGCGACGGCCATGCTGTTTGCCGCCACGGCCCACGCCGAAGACCCAGCGAAGGCAAAAGACGAAGGCTGGATCAAGCTCTTCAACGGCAAGAACCTCGATGGCTGGAAGGCCAGCGAACTGCCTGAAAACTGGACCGTGGTCGACGGCTGCATTGTCGGCAAGGGAAATCGCAGCCACCTGTTCTATGTGGATCGCGAGTTCCAAGACGTGGAATTCAAGGCCGAGGTTAAGATCAACGCCGGCGGAAACTCAGGCATGTACTTCCGCACCGCCTTCGGCCAAGGCTGGCCCCAAGGCTACGAAGCCCAGGTAAACAACAGCCACCGCGACCCCAAGCGAACCGGCAGCCTGTATAACTTTGTGAACATCACCGAGCGGCTCGTACCGAACGACGACTGGTTCACCCAGCACATTACCGTCAAGGGCAATCACATCACCATCAGCGTGAACGGCAAGAAGGTCGTCGATTTTGTCGACGAGAAGAACACGTTCACCAAAGGCCACCTGGCCCTGCAACAGCACGACCCCGGCAGCGAAGTCATGTACCGCAACCTGATGGCGCGGCCGCTGGATAAAGAGTAAGCCCGCCACAAGCCCGCCATAGGGCGGCTACTCGCGATTCTCGGCATACGTCGGGCGGTGGCGCATCGCCGCCCGACCGTGGCCGGCAACTTGAATGAAGCTCAACGGTGGCTGGGCGCGGCGGCCGGATAAGGAGGTGTCCACGACGAACCCCCAGCGGGCACGGTCAGATGGGCCGCCGGATGGACGTGGTCGCATTGGCCGTTCAAGCAGCCTTGAATGCCTGGTACGCCAGCGCCGCCGATCACCGGAGATTGAGCGGAGTGGGTTGTGGCAGGCATCCAACCAACGGGGGCCGTGTTTGCGGCGGCGTGCGTTGGCGCCAAGCCGGCTGGCTGCAGATGCGAAGCTGGCTGCAAGCCCGATGGTTGGGCCGTGGGCAATCCGGCCATGGAAGGCGCGCCGCGGAGCGGAATCACTTGCCCTAGCCCAAACTGGGCCGACGCCTGCTTGTACAGCTCCAAAGCGGCCGGCAATTGGGCCGCCAAATCCTGGGCTCGGCGTTCGTCCGAAGGATGCGTGGACAGAAACTCCGGCTGTTTTTCGCTGCCCGAGGCAGCGGTCGCAAAGCGGGTCCAAAATCGGGGAGCTTCGCTGGGGTCGTAGCCTGCTTTGGCCATGTAAACCAACCCCATTTGGTCGGCTTCGGACTCGTGCTTGCGGCTGTAGGGCAAGATGAAGCCGACTTCGGTGGCCACGCCAAAGGCCGCCAGGGTGATTTCACGGTTGGCCTGTTCAAAATCTTGGGTCACCCACGCCACGGCCTTTTTGGCGCTGTTGGTCATCATGCCTTGGCTCAGGCGTTCACCGCCATGGCGGGCCACCGCGTGAGCAATCTCGTGCGACATCACCACGGCCAGGCCGGCTTCGTTTTGGCAGACGGGCAAAATGCCTTCGTAGATGGCGACTTTCCCGCCCGGCAGGCAGAACGCGTTCTGCACGTCGGAGGCAATCACCTTGAATTCCCAGTCGTACTGCTCGCCGGTGGCGTTGGCGATGCGTTTGCCCACGCGGTTCACCAGCTCAATGTACTGGGGGTTGGTCGAAGGGGTTTCGGTGTTCAATATTTCTTGATAGGCCGTCACGCCCATGCTGACTTCCTGGCTTTCCGGCATCAGAAGAACTTGCTTTCGTCCGGTAACCGGCGTGTCGCGCACGCAGCCAGCGGCGCAAGCCAAGAGCAATAGCAACACCACGCGACCACGGATCCCAGGGCCAACAGCCATAGTAGCGACCAGCGCCTCCGAAGAATCAACCAGCATGCGGAGCATGCACCAGCAGAAATCGCCGACTCAATTCGGTGGAGATCCTGCGATTTGGATCACGGCCCAGCCGAATTGAAAACCGCAGGTTTGTATCGGGCACACCTGGCGAGGTCAAGCCGAGATGGCGGATCGGTGCAAGCACGCAGGCGCCGCCAGCGTGGCCGCGGACGGGTTGTTCCCAAAACGATCACGTGCAGAAATGCGATGCTGCCAAGTGGCACGGGCTCATCGGCAAGCCAGGGGACGAAGCGCAGGGCTTAGTTCTTGCGCTGTTCCATCTCGGCAAGTCCCGAGAGATCGGGAGCCGTGCCTGCGCCCGTGTGTTGCTGACTGAACTGACGGAACTTTTTGTCGTCGCGGCTGTATCGCCAGATTCCCAACCAGATTCCGCCGATGGCCAACAAGAACAGACCGCCCGCAATCCACCCGGCGTACGAAGTGCCCTGACGGGGTTCCGGCTGGATCAACATGACGGTCGGCGCTACCAGCAGGGGCGCCAGTTGCCGTTTGTTGTCTCCCTGCGATTCGGCATATTGCGAAGCGTACGACCAAATCTTGAGGAAGACGCCGTTGACGTTTACCGGCACGCGCAAGTTCTCGCCCTCGGGCATCCCACCAGGCAATTGCCTGACGCAAACGGTGATGGGATAGTTTTGGAACCGGCGTTCGTTGCCAGCGTCGTCTTTGATCAGGTATTCCAGGTCCAGGAAAACCTGCAATTCATAGTAGTGGTCGATTCCAAAGCGCCGCCGGACATCGCCATCGGGCACGCGCACATTGATGGCGCGCTTCACATTGCCCGAAAACCCTAACACATCACCACGAAAATTGTCGGGGTGGTCGAGCAGTTGGCCAATCTGGAAGGACAGCGTGTTGGGGCGATTTTCTTGCCTGGCCAGTGCGGCGAAGCGCTCCTGCGTTGCCTTGGCTTCGGCTTGAAGTTCGGGCAACTTCATCGTGGGGGCGGCTGCCAGCAGTTGGTAGAAGATTTCGCGATCCTGCGACATCAGCGGGGCACGCTGCATCACGGCCTCCAGCAACCCGACATCGACCCCGTGCCTACCCAAAAAGCTATCGGGATGCCAGGCGATCCGCGGGGCGATAAAAATGGGCGTGGGAGATTGCGTTACATCGAGCCGCGGGTTGCCCTCCAATTTGGCGAAGAGCCCCCAGGCACTGGCCCGCTCGTGAATGTCTTCGTCGAGCTTCCAGTTCTTAGGCGCCACGGTCGTATACACGATCGCAGGCATGTCGGTATCGTTCAGCGTGAAGTAGCACTTGTAGAACTTTTGAAGCTGAAACTGACTGATGACTTCTGGCAAGGGCTGCTCTTCGATTACCTTGGTAACGTAGCCCCGCACCAAGAATGCCTCGCCGCGAACGGCCGATGGATCGATGGTAATGTCGTTCAGGTTCCATTCGCGGCGCCCGAGTTTATTGAACTGCACCAAGGGAAACCGCTGGCTGGCGTACAGCAGCTTGTAGAGCGATGCCTCTTCATCCAGCCCGATTGGCTGGCCATCCTGCAGCATTTCCAGGTAGCTGGCATCCACGCCAAAAAAGAGCAACACATCCCGCGAGGTGCGCAACTCGGTGGGCAACTCGCTGCCCAGGGGGGGCGGAATGGTCGGTTCATTATCGGGGCGGGGCGGAAATATGGGAAACACGCTGTCGCGGGGATCATAACTCGGCGCCGGCCTTTCGGTGATGGGTTCCGGCACGCCGAACGCACGAGGATCGTTCGCGGGAGCCGTATCTTCGGCGGGAGTGGGTTCTTGGGCCGCGGCCGGAACTTCCGCCACCGCGGTCCAACAGGCGAACAGGATGGCCACCCGCGCGGCGGTCCACCACGGGCATCGCCCGATGCCGCGGCGGACGCTGCCCGATGTGTGCGCTAAGGGGGCGGGGGGGGGATTAACCATCTTGTTTATCGATGCCGGAGAAGTCGGAATCTTGCATGCCTCGGTTTCGGTCGAGCAACTTTTGCACGTAGGCGGGGTGCTTTTCCGCGCCGACGCGCTGCTTGCGAAAGGCAAAAAATACCACGGTCAAGCAAACCACGAGCATGCCTGCGGCCAAGCCCAATAATAAAGGTAAATTGCTTTCCTCGGCCGCGGCCTCCGGGGGAGCGGGAGTCCAGTTGAGGGTTTTGGTCAACAGCATGGGCGTGGTGCGGAAGGTTCCGGGAGCCCCGTAAGCATAGCGTTTATATGCAAAGCCGGTGGCGGTAACTTCCATTCGCAGATTTTCTCCGGTGGGAAATCCCGCCGGCAGGTCCAAGGTATACAGCACCATGACCATGTCTTTCTTGTCGAACGGTTGCAGCCACACCTCGGTGTAGCCCTCGATGCCGTATTCGTTGCCGAGCGTGGCGGCCCTGCCCGTTACCAGGCCTAAACCACCGATCAATCCATGATCGGGAGCGAACTTGAGACTGGGAGCTTGCAGCGGCCAGGCGGCGCGCACAATGCCCTTGACGGTAACCAACTCGCCACGATAAGCCGCCGATTGCTCATATAGTTGAACGTAGGTCACTGGCCCCGTGCTGGCTTGGTTCAGTCGGTCTTGCTCCGTTTCAGCGAGCAATTTGAGCAGATGAAAAAAGGCGTCATTTTCGGCCGCGCGGAAAGGGCTGTCGTCGCGAACTTCGCGCAGGTAGCCGGGATTGACGCCGGGGAACAAGCCATCGGAGCCATCACTGGCGGGCTGATCGATCCGGGCAATAAATGAGCCGGGAATTTGCGTGTCGTCGGTCGGGGGCCGCAGCCGATTGTCGATGCGGCTTTCCGGCTGCGGGCGAGCTTGTCCTTGGAACAGCCAACTCCAGGTTTGAGGTTCCCTCACGTACCGCATGCCCACCAGCACCAAGGCCAGCAGGCCCACCAGCACCATCACGCGGCGCTGGAACTTTCGCCCCAAGTAATTGGGCGGACTATGCTGGGACCGTTGGTTGGACTGGGACCGTTGGTTGGGCTGGGACCGTTGGTTGGGCACCGTGATACCTTCCTGCTGGCAGAGATGTGCAGCGGAGACGCGGGTTTTGAGTCATGGGACTCGCCATCCCGACAAACGTGCAATCTTCCATTCGTTGACACCACTAACATTTTATTCCACAGGGCTCGGCGGCAACAGGGAAACCGGGGCAGTTCCGAGGAACTCCCCCCGAAATGGCAGCCCACGCCGCTGGCAACCGACAGCCCTGCCGGGGGCTGAATACCGCGGCGCCCAAAATGTTGCCGAAGTTAGCCGCCCCGGCCAGGTGCAAATTGCCGTCGCCCCCAATCACATGGCCGTCAGGCGAATCTCAAAGTTCAACGACTTTTTTTCGCCCGGCCGCAAGATCTGCAGACCTTGACCGGCATTTTGGGCGTCGGCGGGCATCGGCAGGCCGGGCACGCAAGTGTAGGGCTCAATGCAAACCGCTTGCCGATGCGGAGGGTTGTAGACCACGCAAACGGGAAAATCGGGATCGAACGCCAGTTCCAGTTGCCGCTTAGCCGCGGTGTCTTCCACCCTGGCCGTGCATTGGCCGTCGGCGATGTCCACGCCGGAAAAAACGTCGTCAAAGTGTGTCTGGGCGAACGGCATGCCTTGCCGGAGCGGTTCATCGGCGGGTAACGTCGCGCGATTTCCGGTCGGAAGCATGTTTTCCAAGGGCCAATGCTCGCGCACCGGAACTTGCACCACGCAATCATTCCCCCCCCCCGCGGAACCCAAGGGCAAGGCAAAATAGGGATGCAGTCCAAATCCCCAGGGGAGCGGCGTTTGACCGGGATTTTCAAGGAGGAACTCTCCGCGGAGCGACTTGCCTTTGACCAGGTAAGTGGCCGTAATGCGGAAGTCGCCCGGCCAATGTTGTCGCAGGCTGGGATCATCGGTGGAATCGAATCGGGCCGTGACGCTGTTGACTTGCTGGTCGAGCACCTTCCAGGCACGCTCCAGCACAAACCCATGAATGGCGTTGCCCAGAGCATCGCGGTGAGGCAACGGGTAGGTTTGCCCCGCGAACTCGGCGCTGCCGCCCGGCAACCGGCCTGGGAAAGGAAAGAGCAACGGAATGCCGCTGCCGGAGGGACGTGCCGAACCGGTTTCAATCGCCGGGTCCGACCACAGCAATTCGATGGGCTCGCCGCCGTCGTCGACCACCAATCGGTAACAGTTGAAGCCGAATTCTGGCAAAATTTGAGCTCGCGTTCCCGATTGGGGATCGCGGATGGTCACCACTGCAAATGCCATGCTTCGCTTTCGAATGTGGAAAGTTGGGGAGTCTTGATGGACCGATAGATCTCATCGCGGTTGCGGTGACGCATGGCCACCATAAAGAACATGAGCAGCGCCAGCCACAGGGCCGAGTTGCGGGCCGCGGCACGGGTGGTGTCGCCCAACGACGTGGCGGCCAGCGAATGGAGCAGCACCATCAGGGCCGCTATGCCCGCGGTAAACCATAGCGTGGCCCAAGCATCGCCCATCAGCAGGCCATCTCGTGACTCCTGCGGGAGCGAAAAGAGCAGCAACAAGCCGGCGGGGGCCTGCAAAATTGTGAATATTAAGGCCATCCGTCCGCCGCGACGGGCCCAGATCGCGGCCGAGGGAATGGGGGGCGGGTTATCTGGAGACACATTCGGTTGGGTCGGTTGACTGGTGGCGTTTTCGGTGGCTGCTGCCAGGCGCGCTTCGTTCGCGGCTGTTGCATCGCCATCGGTCAGGGTCCGCTGCGCTTTCCATAACAGGGCCACCCCCGCAATCACGAACGCGGCCAGTTCCACATGCAGCGTTCGAGCGAGGGTTTCGGGATCGCCAAATAGTGACAGGGTTTCCCGATATTCGAGGGCTCGCCCCCATAGCTGAGGACGGGTGCTGGCCACGGCGATCGCCGAAAACAGCGGTGGAAAGTGATATAGCAGGTTGGTCGCGCTGAAGATGGCCAAGAACCGGTGCAGCCACCGGGGCATGGTCCGCCACCAACGCACATAAGCCGCCATGCCGGCCAGGTAGACCAACAATTCGGCGACGGAGAACCAGATGCGCCGCGTGGGTATGACGAGGAAGCCTTCGAAGTAAGGGGTTTGGCCGCGCCACCAGACTAGCAACATGGCCACGCCACCCAGGGCCGTGCCGACGGCCGAGGCG
>CAYUMU010000056.1:36156-47251 GCA_964445985.1 uncultured Pirellulales bacterium
CAGCAGGGCCGCGATCGCCCATTGGGCGAGTGACTTGCCCAAGCGGTCGGCAAGAAGATCGCCTCGTCGCGTGGCCTGCCATTCCAGCCACAGGGTTACGCACGGCGCGGCGGCCGCGAACAACACCAAAGTAAGGTGCGTGGCGCTGACGAGGCTTAGTAGCATTCCCATCCGAGAAGTCCCGTACGAGTAACGGCGAGGCCAGATTATATCCGGGCCAGCAAGAATGTCTTGCCCCAGCTGTCCTGCCGGCGATCTCCCCCCGGGGGCTGAGAAACAAGTCCGGCGGCGGCCTAAGAGCCCCCCCCCTGCCGAACCGGGCTGGGCCGGTCCAACGAGGATACCCACGGCCCGGCCTGAATTTGTGAGGAAGACGGGTAGTTATCGGCCTGAAGAATATTTGTTCCGATTGCGGGGGTGGTAACGGAGCCGGGGCTTTGCGGCGCAACATGTCACTCTCGCGGACTTTGACAACGCTCGGCCTCGGCCCTATGGTAATCTTGGTCGCAAGCCGGGTGAAGCAGGCGGACGAACGCACTCGCGTCCTGGCGACAACGCAAGTCCTGAGCCGGGCTCGATTGCAAGCCAGGCTCGCTTCCGGTTTTTTATTCATCCCTGTATTGCCGCGCAGGCAGAGGTATTCCGATGGCTGGCCGTTCCTATTGTTTTCGTCTTGGCATGGGGGCTCTGGCCGCTGCCGCGGTCATGTGCATGTCGTCCGCGACATTCGCCCAGACCCAGCTTCAATGGAAGTTCAAAACGGGCGACAAGTTTGATCTGCAACTTGCCCAGGACATGAAAATCGCCGTCTCGGCGGCGGGGCAAACATTCAATCAGAATGTCGTGATGGGCATGGATATTTCGTGGAAGGTGGAATCCGTTGAAGAATCAACCGGCATGGCCACGGTTTCACAAGAGTTCAAACGCATTCGAATGAACGCCAACGGCCCGCAGGGCAACTTGTCCATTGACACCCAGCAGCCCAAGCCGGAGGGGGAAACAGCCGCTGTTTGGGAACAACTTCACGCTCTGGTTGGTGCGAAGATTACCCAGAAGATGGATCAACGCGGCAACATCGCTGATGTGGAACTCGATGAACAAGCGAAGGAAGCCCTCGCCAAGAACGCCCAATTCCAACAACTCTTTAGCGGCGATGGCATGAAACAAATGTTCGGCCAGTCGCTGAGCGTATTGCCCGAAAAGCCCGTGGTTAAGGGCGAAAGCTGGAAGTCGTCGTCAGAAACCAAGACGCCCTTTGGCGCGTTCAAACTCAACGCCGACTACGTGTTTGACGGCATGGCCGACCACAATGGCAAGCAAATGGCCAAGCTTTCGATCAAGGGCGTCATGAATATCGAAGGCGACGCGGCCAACGAAGGCCCCAAGATTTCCATTAAAGACAGCAAGATTGAAGGCACGGCCTGGTTCGACATTGAAGCAGGCCACCTGGCCGAGAACGCGGTCGTGCAAAAGATGGATATGAGCGTGGAAGCGGGTGGTCAAAACATCGGCTCGAATATCAATACGAATATCAAGCTGATAATCACGCCCGCTAAGTAGTGCGGCCGCTGAAAACGTCGTGATTCGTCATTGGCAGCTCGAAAAGATTCCCTCGGCTTGCCCCGACCACGGGAGCAGGCTGAGGGATTTTCCATGTGCCCTGCCCAAGAGCGCGGCCAGAACCTGCTGCGCATGGTGCTTTATTCCCGGGTGATGAACTCATCCAAATTCAACAACACGCGGGCAACCGAGGTCCACGCCGCGGCCTCGGCAGGCGATGTATTTAGACCCCGCGGAACAGACGCGGCGGCCTGGGCGGCGGCGGAGTCACCGGCGTAAGCGGTTCGAGAACGGCCGAGATAGGCCGACAGCATCGAAAGCTCATGCGCCTCGGGCACGCGGGCCAGGCAAATCTGAAAGGCATACGTCAGCCGCTGGCGGTCATCGGCCTGGGGGCGTTCTGTCAAAATACGCGAGGCCAGGGCTTGGGCCATTTCCACAAAGCCTGAATCGTTGGCCAGCGTGAGTGCTTGCAGCGGCGTGTTCGATCGCACCCGCCTGGTGCAGGCCACATTGGCATTGGGGGCGTCGAAGGTCATCAGGAACGGGTCGGGACTGCTCCGCCAAAAATAGGTATACATGCCGCGGCGGAAGCGGTCTTCACCCGTGCTGACCGTCCAGTTCTTGTTGTTTTGCGTGAACGCGTAAATGCCCTCGGGCTGCGGAGGGTAAACGCTTGGCCCGCCGATGTTGTCGGAGAGCAAGCCGGCTGCCGACAACGCCGAGTCGCGGATAGATTCGGCCTCCATGCGCAGCCGATTCTGCCGGCCCAGCCACACGTTGAATTGATCCTGTTTCAGTTGTTCTTCGCTCACTTCGGAAGACTGGCGATAGGTGGCGCTGGTAACGATCAACCGGTTCAAACCCTTCAAACTCCAATTCTGCCGGATCAGCTCGGTGGCCAGCCAATCGAGGAGTTCCGGATGGGTGGGCCGCGCTCCCTGGAGGCCAAAATCATCTTCGGTTTCGACGATTCCCCGACCGAAGAAACGCTGCCAAACCCGGTTGGCGGTAACGCGAGGCGTGAGCGGATTGGCCGGATCGACCAGCCAACGAGAAAAGTCCAAACGATTGGGCCGCGCCACGTCGTTGGGTAGAGCATGCATGACGTCGGGCACGGCCGGCGCCACCTTGGCCCCGTGACGCAAAAAGTCGCCGCGGATGTGCAGGAAGGTGTCCCGCGGCGTGGCACGCTCTTTCATCACCATGGTGGTGGGAACCTGCTTTTGCAACGCGGCAATCGAGGCCTTGAGGCGATCCACGCGCTCGACCAGCGGCTTGCGTTCAACATCGTGCAAGCGAAACTCCTCCAATACGGCTTGCTTTTGTTCGGCCGTACGATCGGCGGCGACGGTGGCCAGGGCCTGCAAAACCTCGGGGGGCATGGCCAGGGCGGCGGGCGGGGCCGAAGCAACCGCCAAACGGAAACGCCCTAGGCTGTAACGGTTGGCGTGCGCGTGCCGCAGGCTGACGATGAACGCCGCGGAGTTGGTGGGCAGCGCTTCTTTTAGAACAAAAATTGCCGTGCGGTTGGAATTTACCTTTTTATCGGCCGGTTGATTGATGGCCCAGCCGCTTTGCACGGCGTCATTGTCAAAGGCGTGCTCCACGGGGAACTTGGGCTGCGAATGATCGGCCCAAGCGGTGGCGATCGCCAGCCGATCGTCGGCGGCGCCTTCCACCGCGCTGCGAAAACCAATATCGGTGAGCACAAAATTCCCGTTGCCAGCCAGGCCCGGTCCGGTTCGAGGAAGTTGCTCATGGGTCAGCGCTTCGAGGCGAACCGCGGTAACCGTTTTGGAAGGGATGCCTAGGTTCACTTCGTAGGTATCACTGCCAGGCACATCGCCCGAAACCAGCAGAGATCGATCGCCCAGCAACTCCAACTTGGCTCCCCCGGCCGATTGAAACGCCGTGGGCTCCATGACGGTCCATTCCACTTCGCCAGCCATGTCGGCCAACTTTGCTTCCCAAGCCTGCTGGCGAACCTTGGCGGTTCGGTCGTATTCCTGTAGCGATTTCTCGGCTAGTTTCGCTTCTTCTTGCAGGCTCTTCAGTTGTTTTGCCTGTTCGGGAGTGGCCACGGTCAGGTTGGGCTCGTCGGCGTTATTGAAGATGGCAAAGAGTTGATAAAACTCCCGCTGACTGATGGGGTCGTACTTGTGATCGTGGCAGCGAGCACAGCCCAAGGTTAGACCCAAGTAGGCCGAGCCGGTGGTGCTCACCCGGTCGGCGACGGCTTCCACGCGGAACTGCTCCTGATCGGTGCCGCCTTCCTGGTTGATGAGCGTGTTGCGGTGAAATCCGGTGGCCACCACTTGCGACGTGCTGGCGCTCGGCAACAAATCGCCCGCCAACTGTTCCACCGTGAATTGATCGAAAGGCAGATCGGCATTGATGGCGTCGATCACCCAGTCGCGATACTTCCAAATGGAGCGGGCGCCGTCGATCGTGTAGCCGTTGCTGTCGGCATAGCGGGCCACGTCGAGCCAGTGGCGTCCCCAGCGTTCGCCATAGCGGGGCGAATCGAGCAGGCGATCCACAAGGCGTTCGTAGGCCCCGGGTCGATCGTCGCTCAGAAATTCATTTACCTCGGCCGCCGTGGGTGGCAGGCCGTGCAGGTCGAGCGAAAGCCGGCGAATCAGCGTGGCTCGATCGGCCTCGGGAGAAGGCCGCAGACCTTGCTCCTCCAGCCTGGCGGCGATGAAGGGATCGATGGAATTTCGCGTCCACGCCTGGTGCTTCGTAGCTGGGGGCGAAACACGGGCCACCGGCTGAAATGACCAGTGGCTGCTCGTCTTGCGGGCCGTAGGCTCAAACTTCTCATCCGCGGGCGCCGGCGCTCCCGCGGCAATCCATTGCTCCAGCAGGGCAATCTCACTGTCGGAAAGGGGATCGAGGTCCTTGGGCATGCGCAGCAAGTCGCCCGAGCCGCGAACGGCCGTGAGCAGCAAACTTTTCTCCGGCGAGCCCGGCACGATCGCCGGTCCGCGGTCGCCGCCTTTGAGCATCAGCACGGCCGCATCCAGCCGCAGTCCCGCCTGGGCCTCGTCGGCGTTGTGGCAGAACGCGCATTGCCGCTCCAGCAGCGGCTTAACCTGCCGCAGGTAATCGACGGGAGGGCCGGCCGCTTGATCTGCCGCGTTTTCCGTCACGCCAGCACTCGGTTTTTTGCCGGTGGCGGCGGTCGTCTTGCCGGTATCGGGCTGAGCCGCCGGTTCCGCGGCCAGCAAAAGACTGCCCAGGCTCCAGCAGGCGAGCACCACGATGGCACAAAACGAATTCCAATGAGGCCGAAGCGTCATAACCGTGCGTCCGCGGCGTGAGAGAGAAACAGGTGGGAAGTCGGTGAGATCGGCAAGCAGGAAATTCAAGCGAGCCCAGCGTTTAGGTTAAGCGTTGGCTGCCAAGAGTGCAAGTTTTTAAGGCTTGAAGTTATGGCTTGAAGCAACGTACTCAGGGTGTGGACACGGCGAATACCCGCCACCCGCAATGCCGCGCTTAACCGGCGCAATCGCTACGGCGCGACGCCTCGGTTTTCCCTCCTAGCGCGGTCTCATAAGCTTTGCCGCTGCCAGCAAACCTAAGCAAGCCTGCCGCGCGCGTTCGACGATATACCGGGGGACTTCTTCGCCGCCGAGGTTATCGGCTCGTTCAGTTCAGGGAGCTTCTATGGGATTTTTGTCTGGCAGCATCACGTTTGAGCGTTATTGGGTAGGCGGCGAGCAACCAAACCAACTCGGAGCCGAGCAGATCGAGATCCTGGAACAGTACTCAATCGACAACATCGAAACAGCTTCCACCGATCAGCCCACCGTGGGCTTCCTGGCCGGCGAGCACCTGCTCGACCTCAGCTTCTCCCTTGAAAAAAACGTGATCGGCGACGCCCTGCATTTCGGCGTTCGAATCGATACCAACCAAATACCTTCCGCCATCCGCAAGGCCTGGCTGCAGCTGGAACTGGCCACCCTTTCGGTCGATAACCCCAGCGGCAAGCCCACCAAGGCCCAGCGCGAAGAGGCCAAAGAGGCTGTCGAAGCCCGCTGCCAGGAAGAAGCCGCCAGCGGAAGATTTCGCCGCATGCAGCAAGTGCCCGTCCTTTGGGATCTTCGCGCGGGCGTGATCTATCTTGGCAGCACCAGCGAAGCCGCCAGCAAACAGTGCATGGATCTGATTGAACAGGCGTTCGACCTTGAACTCGACCGCATCACTTCCGGCAAGCTGGCCGCCGCCCACGCCGCCGAACACGACCAGCAAGAACAACTCGACGAAGTCACCCTCACTGCCTACCACGACGAAACGGCCCCCGCCGAAGTCTTTTGGTGGAACGGCCAATCCGGCAACTTCGACTTCCTGGGCAACGACTTTTTGCTGTGGTTGTGGTGGCAGTTTGAAACCGAGTCCGACACCATCAGCCTGTCCGACGGCACCGAAGTGACCGGCATGTTTGCCCGCTCGCTCAACTTGGAATGTCCGCGCGGCGAAAGCGGCAAAGACGCCCTCAGTTCCGACTCGCCCGTTCACCTGCCCGAGGCCGCTCTGGCCATTCGTAGCGGCAAACTCCCCCGCCGCGCCGGTCTGACGCTCGTCCGCCTGGGCGAACAGTACGACCTGGCCCTGCAAGCCGAAACCTTCGCCGTTTCTGGAGCCAAAATCCGGTCGGGCGATAACACCGGCGGCGGGGCCTTCCGCGAAGACCGCCTGGAAAGCCTTCGCAACCTGAGCGAGACGCTTGACCTACTGTTCGCCATATTCTGCGCCCAGCGAATTGGCGAAGCCTGGTCCGACGAGCTCAAACAAATGCGCCGCTGGCTGCAAGCCGATGGCCGAGCCCTGCAAAAACCGGCCGCCTAATCCCTCCCTCCCCCTTCAAAAAAGGGCAGGGCCGAGGTGGGGGGGGTGAAGCAGCAGTAACAAAGCGCCTCAGGCAACCCCCTCCCCTTCAAAACTCCTGCCCGCACGTCCTCCGTTCCCTTCGACAAAACGGTTCGGGGGTAGTCACGATTTGACGCAAGCAACGGCTTCGTTACCCTGCATCGGTTTACGAAAAACGATCCCATGGCTTTCTTCAAAGTCAGCCCTCATGACTACCCCCGAACCTGCCCACAAGGTCGGAGCCGTCCGAGGCGACTGAAAGCGGAATACTGCCTCGCTTTGCCTGGCAAGCGAGGCCGTCTGGCACGGTTTCAGGCCAGTTGAATCGCGAGTCAGCTCATTCTCCGCCGGTCGCCACCGCAGAACCATGCAGGGCGCGGACCACTTGCGATTGGTTCCCTTCGTTGTCGCGGATGGTCACGGTCAGCGTGCCGCGAGCGGGTCTCGCGACCGGCTTGCTCAGCTTGTACTCCCAGCGACTACCAGCCAAAGGCTGGAACTTGCTGGCCAGATTCTCACCGGCAGCAGCGCCGTCCACGGGGAAATCAGCGACCACGCTGAAGCTGTTCAGATCGAGCCCCGTGTCGCTGTCGAACATGCCGACCAGCAGACGGGTAATCGGTTCTGCCGCGGCGGCGGCTGGATCGGTGACCGTGAGCGTGGGACGCTGATCGTCTCGCAGGCCGCCGGAACCTTCGAACTCCGGATTCAAATCGATTGGGCAGCCGAGGTCGATCCAGCGCGCGATCATCCGCCGGTCTTCGTCGGAAAGGGGCTCCACCTTCACCGGCTTGCCATCAGGACCTTGGGCGGCGCCAGTGACCGCGGCCGGCGGCGGCATGATGCTGCCGGTGTAATCTATATCGCCGATGAACAGCCGCTGCCCGGCCGTGAGCTCTGTATTGCTGGGATTGTGAAGATCCTGCCGGCGCGGGTCATCCAGCGGAATCTCTTCGCTGGCAATCGCCTCGTTGTCCCAGCCATCCAACCGGCGGCCGAACAGTTTCCACACGAGCAAACTCCGGCGCGACTGCAGCTTCCAAATATAGTGCGACGAGCCATCGCGGGCGTGCAAACCACGGACAACATTCGGTCCCTTGCCGCGAATCTCCAGCCGGCGAGGACTGAACTGGGCACGCTCGTCGGCGGCCAGGCGGAAGTAAGTGCCCGGCAGGTTGCCGGTCTGCTGATCGTCATCGTCCAGTATCAGCCCGCCGGGCGGATTGCTCGCGCTCTTGGTATGACAGGCGACGCAACTGCGTTGGAAGATGGGCTGAATGTCGCGGTGGTACTCCACATCTTGCGAACCGCTCGCCAGCCGCAGGCCGGTTTCCTGGTGTACGTCCCACTGGGTCTTCGTTTCGTCGGCCGTTTTGGCGACGATCAGGGGGGTGCTTGCGGTCAGATCGAAGATGCTATAGTCCGGCCGCGCGGCGAAGGTATCCTCGAACAGCGTCGGCTGCTGGCTGTGGGCATGACAGCCGCCGCAATCATGGCGGACCTCGCCAGGGCGAAGTTGATGCCAGGTCTGGGCCATGTTCAGCACCATGCCATTCTTGTCGAGCGTCTGGAACGTGAACGCCACATCGGCCGGGATCTTGGCCAGGAAGCTGGTATCGGGATTGCCGTCGGGATCGACCGGCTGCTTGCCGGCGACGAACTTGCGAACCGGGATCTCGCCCAAAATGCGCAGCCGTTCCATGACATGGTTCGAGAAGGGAGCATAACCGCCTGATTGAGCCCCCTTGGCCGTGGTGTGGGCATTGGGGACCATTGAGACGATGCGGATGGCGTGAATCTCGCTGTTGTCATATTTGCCAGCGTCAGCACCTTGGCCTCGCCAGTTCCACGGCTCGCCGGTGAATTCCTCCTCCACTCGATTCGATTCGCCTGGATAGACCGAGGTAACGCTCCCCTGGGGCACGGCCCCCAGCGGAGCGCTCTCTCGCTTGTACATACTGCTGGCGCCGACCAGCCCAAAGGGCGTACCTGCTGGCAATTCCGCGGTTTTGGAGCCATCGTTCTGGTGCTCCAGCCGCTTTGGCTCGGCCACACCGTAGATGCGCTGGTAAGGAACGACCGGCCGGGGCCAGCTTTCGTTGTAATTGGGATCGTTCTTGATCAGCAGCAACTCGCCCGGCGACTGGGTAACGTCACCGTTCTTGAGCAGGTAAATGCCAGTGTCGATCACTTCGGGAACCATGTTCGCCCTGACGGCTCCAGCCGAACCGCCGATCGGCCCCAGGGTCCAGGCAAGCAACAGATGGTTGTCGGGAGCGCCGCAGGGATGAGTGACCTTGCCGATGCGCGGCGAGTTGGGATCGTCCCAGACGGTTGGCCAGGCGGGGAAGTCGTTGGTGCGAATCCAGGGGGTGATCGACTGCATGCGGTTGGGCGTGAAGGGGACGCGAAACGTGTTGCCATTGCTGCCGACGAACTTCCAGCCGGGGTTGCGGTCGTCCTTGATATCGCCCGGGCCGAATGCCGATTCTCCCTGGGCGGCTTTGGGCGGCATTTTGAACAGCGAGCCGAAGCCTTTCTGGTTCTGGTTGTAATACAGCTCGACCACCACGTTCTCGTCCGATAGCTGCGACTGAAAGTGCCAGCTGGAAGGACTGCTGTGCCCGTGCAGGGCGCTGACGAACGGCGCCCAATTGGTGCCATCGGGATGAATGCTCCAGATGCCCCAGAGGATATAGTTGCGCAGGCCCATGTTCTCCAGACTGCTGAAGATGATGCGGCCATCTTTGAGGATCACCGGGTGCAGCGCGCCGGCCAGATTGAGGTGGCCGATGGTTTCGATGTTGGATCCGTCATCGTCCATGATGTGCAACTGCGTGGCCACCTGCGGGTAGCTCTTCGGCGGCGGCAGATAGCCGTTGCGGTTGCTAACAAACGCGACGCGTCCGCCCGGCACCGGGCAAGGGTGCATGTTGAAGACGCCGTACGGAAGCCGCTCGCCAGGACGATTGGGCGTGAACTCCTGCTGGGTGAGCTGCGTGATTTTTCGCGTTTCCAGGTCGATCCGACAGATGTCGGCCCCGCCGCGACTGGCCCGATAGGCGGCATCGTGGAACTTGGTGTAGTAGACCGACTTCCCATCGAACGAGACATAAGGATCCTGCACGGCCCCTTCGCCGCCAGCGACCAACAGTTCCTCTTTGCCGTCGGGGTGGAGCAGCATGAGGTCAGAACCGGCGGTCACATTGGTCGGATAGGCGAACTCCGCCCAAGGGGCAGGGCGTTCTTGATCCCGATCGATGATCGTGCGCGGCGAGCGCACGTAGACGATGTCATAGTCGTACTTGACCGCCTCGTCGTTGGCGATCGGCTGCACATCGATGCTAATCACCGTCGGCTTCTCGGCGACCGCCTGGGAGTTGGCCAGCAGCACGGCCAGGAGCGTGAGCGAAGAGGAGATTGACGTCAGGTTCCGCGAGGACATGCGTGGGTTCCTATAGCGGGGAGGGGCAGCAAGGGCGTTGTTTCATGAGCACAACTTCAAGAAGTTTAACGGATACGCCAGACCGCTAGCCAGCGAATCGGCCGTATTTTCATGCCGCTTTGCAAAGCCCTAACGTCGCCTCAGGCTTCTCCCGCGTGACCTGCTCGTACCGTCCCAAACCTGCGCGCGACTCTGCCAGATCCGCGCGCTGCAGTAGACGTTTCCTTGGATAAAACAGAACACTGAAAAAATCCCTTGCAAAACGCGCACAGCCCCTTTACTTTCCCAAGGGGGGGGTTGCAAAAAGCCCCGCCGTTCTCCTCTAGTCCGCGCTCGCGTACTTCAAAAAGGGCCAGGGCATGCGCTGCAATTTCTTGGGCTGGGTTCGGTCAATTTCCCCAAAGAAGAAAACCCGCCCGATTCGCAGACGGCGTAGAACTTCGCGCCTGCGAGCCGCCGAACAGCTTGAGCCTCGCGTCGTGCTCGCCAGCGATTTCTTGATTCAGCTCGGAACGTCAGGATCGTTTGAAGCGCCCCTCAGCGGCGATCTGTATATCTCCATGAACGACGATTATTGGGAGGACAATGCCGGTTCGTTGAGCGTCGAGATCGACGAACAGCCCTTCACGCTTTCCGCAACCAATCAAGCAGGACTCTTCACGATCACCGTCGTTCAAGGCAATTGGTATGACTACACGGCGCTCGGAACCTGGGGCTGGACGGGAGAAGATTTCGTCGATGCTGACGGAGACGATTCCATCTCCCCGGCCGACGAAGGCTTCGCCGCTCCCGGCATGATCCGCTGGTCGCTCGTCGCCCGGATCGACGGGGATCCCAACGCTGATCCCAACACCGATCCGATCGCGGTGGACGACGGCATGGAATCCACCGACGAAGAGACGCCGGTCTTCTTCGACGTGCTGGGCAACGACAGCGATCCCGATGGCGATCCGCTCAACGTGGACAGCATCGACACCACCTCCACCATGGGCAGCGTCACCAACCACGGCGACGGCACGTTCACCTACGATCCCAACGGCCAGTTCGAGGACTTGGAACAAGGCCAGTCGGCCACCGATTCCTTCAGCTACACCATCAGCGATGGCCGGGGCGGCTATGCCACGGCCACCGTGACAATCACGATCAATGGGGTGGACGAACCCAACACCGATCCGATCGCGGTGGACGACGGCATGGAATCCACCGACGAAGAGA
>CAYUMU010000057.1:0-45736 GCA_964445985.1 uncultured Pirellulales bacterium
ACGGTTTGGAGGGAGGGGAGCCCGAAACCAAGCGGGCTTCCCTACCCCTATCGGTGCGGTCGCTTACCGCCTAGCGGGCCACGAGGGTGGCGGGGAGGCCGTGCCGCGGTCGCAAGGTAACGCTGGGCCAGGGCGTGATGTCGGCCGAGGGTTCGAACTGAAAGCGAAATCGCCGTGCCATGGTGGCCAGGACCAGCGTGGCTTCGATCATGGCAAACTGGTTGCCGATGCAACCCCGCGGCCCTCCCCCGAAGGGAAAATACGCGTATTTTGGCAGCGGGCGCGGCTGGATCCAGCGGCGGGGCAGGAACTGAAGCGGCTCGTCGTACCAGCGTTCATCACGATGCACCACCCATTGCGGCAGCACCACCGCCGTGCCCTGGCGAATGCGGTATCCGGCAATTTCCACGTCGGCCTTGGGCATTCGGCCGATGGCGTAAACCGGCGGGTAGAGCCGCATCGACTCGCGAACCACGCACTCGGTGAACTTTAACTTGGGCAGGTCGGCCACGGTGGGAGAGCGGCCGCCGAGCACGGTGGCCAGTTCCTGGTGTAGCTCGGTTTCGACTTGCGGATGTTGGGCCAGCAAAAACCACGTCCAACCGAGCGAAACGGCGGTGGTTTCGTGCCCTGCCATGAACAGCGTCATCACCTCATCGCCCAGGGCCTGGTCGTTCATGCCGTGGGCGCTGCCCTCGGAGCGAAGCCGAATCAAACGAGAAAGCAAGTCGTGCCCTGGTTCGGCCTGCTTGCGGCGCTCGGCAATGATGCGCGAGATGACTTGTTTGAGACGGCGGATGGCCCGATTCACGCGAACATTTCGCGGGGTGGGCAACCAATTGGGCAACGAGAGCGCCGACTGGAAGCGATGGCGAAAATCTTCCAGCACGACGTCGAGCGAAGTTTCCACCTCTTGAAACACGCCGGCCGAAACCTGTACGTCGAGCAGGGTTTGCGCGACAATCTCCAAGGTGAGCCGCATCATCTCGGCATGCAGATCGCGCGTTTGGCCGTGCTCCCAGTCGGTCATGAAGGTTTCGGTCAGCCGCACCATGTCTTGGCCGTAGCCTTCCAGCCGCTGCCTCAAAAACTCCGGTTGCATTAGCCGGCGTTGATGCAACCAGTACTCGTCTTCGCTGTTGAGCAGGCCATTGCCGAGCAAAGGCCGCAGGAAGTCGAGCGCATAATGCTTGTGGTATTGTCGATTATCGTGAACGAGGACCTGCTCGATCGCTTCGGGGTGGCTGACCAGTACCACCTGTCGAGGACCCAGGCGGTAACCCGCGACGTCGCCCACCGTGCGCGCTGTATTCTCCATAAATTCCAGCAGGTTACGACGAAATGGCCCCAGGCTTCCCAGCAGGCGGCTTTCCGGCGGACGGCGTGGTGGTGAGGGAAGGGGAGCCATCGGTACTACAATGGTAGGTCGAGCCCTGGCACTGGGAGCCAGAAGATGGGCACAAATGGGGGTGGGCAGGCAGTTCGCCCACAAACGTGAAGGGGCGGGTCTTCTTCAAAACTTAATCATTTCTTCATTAACTGGGCGTATCTTCATCCTGCGTTGGTTGGCCCGATCCGGTAAGTGGCAGGCAAGTGGCAGGTTGCCAGCCTCGCGGAGGAGGGGCCAAAGGCGCACAGCGAAGTCCTTCTGCAAGCGTTACGGAAATCCAGCGATTTTTTAGAAGAAATTCGATTGGGTGTCCGTTCGGAAATCTTCGCTTCGCGAAAACCGCGTTGTCTTCACGAGACCCTACCGCATCTTCCTGCTCATGCCCAAAACGAAAATCCTGATCA
Source organism: uncultured Pirellulales bacterium (assembly GCA_964445985.1). GTDB lineage: Bacteria > Planctomycetota > Planctomycetia > Pirellulales > S012-138 > CAYUMU01. Next base: position 1,795 of record CAYUMU010000057.1, read on the forward strand.
TCGAAGATGATCCTGACCTGACCGACGTGCTGTCTTACAACATGCGCCAGGCGGGCTACGAGGTTGTGGCGGCCCGCGATGGCAGCCAAGGCCTGCGCCAGGCCGAACTGGTCACACCCGACGTGGTGTTGCTTGACCTGATGCTCCCGCTGATCGACGGCATGGAAGTCTGCCGTCGTCTCCGCGCCAACTCAGCCACCCGCGACGTGCTGATTGTGATGCTCACCGCCAAGGCCGAAGAAACCGACCAGGTGGTGGGGCTCTCGATGGGAGCCGACGACTACGTCACCAAGCCGTTCAGCGTGAAAGTGCTGATCGAACGGGTCAAGGCCCTGCTCCGCCGCAGAATGGACGCCCGCGCTGACGACGCCGAGATCATCGGCAGCCAGGGGATCTCGATCAATCGTCGCCGGCATGCCGCCATGGCGGGCGATCAGCCGCTCAACCTGACGCAGAGCGAGTTTCGCATTTTAGAAGTCTTCGTGCGTCAGCCGGGGCGGGCCTTTACGCGCAGCGAATTGATTGAGGCAGCGCTCGATAAAGACGGCATGGTGCTCGATCGAACCGTGGACGTTCACATTCGTGCCTTGCGGCAAAAATTGGGCGAGTTCTCCGGACTGATCGAAACCGTTCGCGGTTTGGGCTACCGATTCCGCGACCCCACGGCGGCCGACTATCAAACCAATGGGGCGTGAGCGCCGAGCACCTTGGTGAACGCGGTCGCTCGCTGTTTGGTTGTGCTTTCTGGCGATGAGTTCCGCCGATTCAGCGGCGTTGGGCAGGGTAAGCACCGGCATGCCGCACCGCAGCGGTTGTGCCAGACCACCGGGGTGAACCCGGTGGCTCGCTAGCCCTACTCTTGACTCGCTGCTGCGCGCCGTTCATGCTGAGACAAGACTTTCATGCCGTGAGATCGCAGCAATCGCTCGGCATTTTCCTTGGGGGGGGCAGATCCCGAGCATCATTCGAGCGTCGCAGCCTTGGATTGCGACTTTCACTCTAGGGTTTTGCCTCCTTATGGACTTCAAACCAGGCCTGACTGTCGGCATTGATCTCGGCACCACCTTCTCGGCCATTGCAATCCTGAACGACGAGGGCGACCCCGTTCCCATCGAGAACGAAGAGGACGATGTCGAAACGCCCAGTCTGATTGTGCTGGCTTCCAGCGGCCATGTGATCGTGGGCCCCAAGCGGCAAAGGGCCGCCATGGAAGATCCGCAGAACGTGGTGGAACGCATCAAGCGGCACATGGGGGCCGCCGAATACAAACGCACCTTCGATGGCCGCGAGATCACCCCCGAGTTTCTCTCGGCGCTGATCTTGAAAAAGCTCAAGCAAGACGCCGAGCGCAAGCTGGGAAAAATCGGCAACGCGGTCATCACGGTGCCCTACTACTTCAACGACTCTCGCCGCAAATCGACCCAAGACGCCGGACGCATCGCTGGCATCAACGTGATCGATATCATCAACGAGCCCACGGCCGCCGTGCTCACCTACGCCTGGCAGCGGGGTGAATTGGGCCGTAGCGAAGGCGCGCAGGAACGCTCGAAACTGGCCCTGGTGTACGACCTGGGAGGCGGCACCTTCGATGTGACCCTGGTGCGCTACACGCCTACGCACTTTCAAGTGCTGGGCACCGATGGCGACGTGGAGCTGGGCGGAGTGGATTGGAACGACCGCCTGGTTGATCGCGTGGCGAACGAGTTCAAAGACCGCTACAAGCTCGATCCGCGCGAAGACGCGCAAGCGCTGCAATTGCTGCGCAACGACAGCGACCAGGCCAAGATCGCCCTGACCGAAAGCGATCAAACCATGATTACCTTTCGACACCTGGGCAAGACCGTGGCCTTGCAGATCACGCGGTCGGAGTTCGAGGAGCTTACCTCGGACCTGACGCAGCGCACGATCGACACCACCGAGTTGGTGCTGAGCACGGCGAAGGTTTCGCCCGAAGAGCTCGACGCCGTGGTGCTGGTGGGTGGTTCCACGCTCATGCCGGTGATCCCCCAGCGGTTGGAACAAATTCTGGGCAAGAAGCCATATACCGGCATTTCGCCGCATACTTCGGTCTGCCAGGGCGCGGCGATACACGCGGCGATTCTCGAAGCCAAGTATCGCGGCGCCGGCAGCACCCTGGCCGAGGCGGTGAAGCGAAAGCTGGGCAGCATCAAGCAAGACAACGTGAACAGCCATGGGCTGGGCGTGGTCGCGCGTCTGCCCCGCAAGACTCAATACGTGAATCACGTGATGATTCCCCGCAACAGCCGGCTGCCGATCGAAGTCAAGCACACCTTCCGCACCAGCAAAGACGACCAGCGGCGGGTGAATGTGAAGGTGACCGAAGGCGATGCCCCCGATCCCGACGCCTGCTCGCTGATTGGGAATTGCCACATCACCGACTTGCCGCCTGGCAGCAAGAAGGGATCGCCCATCGAAGTGAGTTACGCGTTCGATGAGTCGGGCCGCGTTCGCGTGCACGCCCGCGATGTCAACAGTGGAAAAGACGCCACGATTGAGATTGAACGGCGCGGCGGGCTCTCCGATGATCAAGTCGACTCCTACGGCCGACTGGCCCAGGATTACAACGTGGAGTAGATTTGGATCCCTGGGTTCGGGAGCACGCGGCGAGCGTTGGGAGATTTTACAACCAACAGAGGGCGGGCAAGTTCGGAATTCGGAGTGCGGAGTGCGGAGTTGAAGAGAGCGGATGGGGTGTGCTGGGGCGCGGCATGCTTACGCCAGGGGGCGTAAGCATGGCACACTAGCGCGGCGCCGTTTACGAAAACATGTTTGGTTCACGGATACTCGATTGGATATGGCTACACTCGACGTGTATCGCGATTGGTTGGGGATCAAGGACGCCGAACGCCCCCTGAATCACTATCAGTTGCTGCGGGTGAAAAAGTTCGAAGACGATCCGGAAAAAATCCGCGGCAACTATCGCAAGCTGAACGCCCACGTGCGGAAGTACTCGTCGGGGCAGTACGGCGCCCAATCGCAAGAGTTGCTGAACGAGCTGGCCAAGGCCATGCTCTGCCTCACCGATCTCAAGCGCAAAGGCGAATACGACGCCACCCTGGGCCGCGCCGATCAAGGCCAGCGGCAGCGCACCCTGGAAGAATTGCTGTTGGCTCGCAAAGTGCTCGACAATGAGCAACTCTCGAAAGCCAGGCGATACTCCGACGCCGTGGGGGTGGAGGTTCGCGACGCCGTGGTGCAGCAAAAGCTGGCCACCGCCGAGAAGGTGGCGGAACTATATGCCGAAAGCATCGGCGTGGCGTATGTCGATCTGTCGGAGACCGAGGTGGATGAATTCCTGGTGGGCAAAGTCCCCGCCCTGCTCGCTCGGCAAAATTCGTGCGTGCCGCTGATGATCGACGACGATCAACTGCTGATGGCGTCGCAGGCGCCGCTCAAGCCCGATATTGAAGACGAACTGCGGCTGCGGGTAGGTTTCCCCGTGCGAACGGTGATCTGCACCGCCGGCAATCTGCATGGACTGGTCAACAAGTATTTCCCCAAAGAAGCGGCCGATGCCGAAATGGCCGCGGGTCAGGCGGGCGGGACGGGCAAAACGGGCAAACCCGCGGCCGGAGGCGGCAGCGCGGCGACCGGCAAGAGCACCACCAACCGTTCGCCCGAAGAACTGAAAAAAGAGCAGCGGATGCTGCTGATCGTGGGCTTCAACCTGGGCTTTATTGGCGTGATGGTCACCACTCAGGTAGTGATGAACCGGCCGTTCATGTCTTCGCTGGGCATGGCCGTGGGAGCCGGGGTGCTGGGGTTGGGCATCATGTTCTTGGTGGCAAAGTCGCGGAAGTAGGATTGCCGCGCGCCGGCCGCGCGCCAGGCGAAGAATCGGCATTGGCAGGGCGTGGCGCCAGGTAGAACGCCAACATGCCTCGCACCGCGGTCTCACTGCTTCGCCAGGGAATATAAATGCCCCGCAGGCGGCTCCAGGGCGAATCGTTGCGCACCGGCAGCAACAGCACGCCGTGCCGGCCGAACTCTGCCTTGGCAATTCGATTCCACGGCAGCACCTTGCCGCGGACACGGCGGACGATCACGCCCGAGGCGTTCATCTCGTAGGTGGTCGGCGCCAAGCGCCGCCACAGTACGACCAACTGCGCCACGGCCAGCAGGGCGGCGAATCGCCAGTCCGTTTGCTGGGCTACCAGCCCACACAGCAGCACACTGGCCAGCACCGCCGCCAACGTCGATACCGGCTCATCGCGAATTGGCCAGCAGCGCAGCCGTAGCGGTTCGGGCGCCAGTCGGAACTCGATGGGTTTGCCGTCAGCTTGGCTCATGTGGACCATTGTAATTGAACCGACTGCGTCGCCGAGCAGCTTTCCCTGGCAAGACGGCCAGCTTTGCCAGAAAGCGCAACGAAAAATTGGGCGATGGGCGGGGGGGGACCCAAACAACGGGAAAGCGCGCAACGACTCCGACCAGGAGGCCGGCGCCTCGCATGCTCGGGGAGCTGGGGCGAAGGGGTGGCCCGGGCGCTCTTCCCCTTCCCTGGGCAAAGCGATCAGTATTCGAGCGGTGTGAGCGTAGAGGTCGAAACGGAGAACCAATACTTGAGCGTTTTCAGCAGTTCGTGGCGGCGGATCGGTTTGGCCAGGTAGGCATTGCAGCCGGCCGCCAGGCAGCGGTCGCGGTCTCCGGCCATGGCATGCGCGGTGAGCGCGATGATCGGCAGCTCGCAACCCCACGCGCGCAAGTGGCGGCTCGCGGCGTAGCCGTCCATGTTGGGCATTTGCATGTCCATCAGCACCAGGTCAAACGGCGTGCCGTGCTGTAGCGAACGGGCGTAGATGCCGCAGGCCTCCACGCCATCTTCGGCAATGGTGACTCGGGCGCCCATTTTCTCCAGAATCAGAATCAGCAATCGCCGATTGTCGGGGCCATCTTCTGCCAGCAAGATTTTGCACTCGCTCAATTGCCCCTGGCAGTTGTAGTCGCGGTCCGCCACGGTCTCGGAACCGACGATTAGCGGTTGCGGCCGATACGAGCAGAGCTTGACGCCGTTCAATGGTCCCGGCGAAACCGTGCAGCAAAAGCGGCTGCCGCGGCCCAGTTGGCTTGCTACCGTGAGATCGCCACCGAGCATTTGGGCCAGGCGTTTGCTGATGGAGAGCCCCAACCCCGAACCGCCGTACTTGCGGCTGGTGGAAGCATCGGCCTGCATGAAGGGATCGAAAATGCGTTCGAGATGTTCGTGCGACATGCCGATGCCCGAATCGACAACTTCGACGCGCAAGAGAGGTTGGGGCGTGGTTTCGGCTGGGTCGCAACTGACGATGACTTCGATCGGCCCGCATTCGGTGAATTTTACGGCATTTCCCACCAGGTTCAGAATGATCTGTCGGAGCCGGGTGGGATCGGTTTCGATGAACTCGGGAATTTGGCCGTGGCAAAGGGTGGTGAGCGAGAGCCCCTTGCTTTGAGCGCGCTCGCGGAGGAAAGATACCGACTCTTCCACAATCGCGCTGATGGAACAGCGCACCCTCTCCAATTCGAGACGGCCCGATTCGATTTTCGATAGATCGAGAATGTCATTGATAATGGCCAGCAGATGCTCGCCGTTTCGCTGCACGGTGGTTGCCGCTTCTTGTTCTTGCGAACAAGTCAGGCGTTCTCGCAACACCTCGGCGTACCCCAAGATGGCCGTCAGGGGCGTGCGGATTTCGTGGCTCATGTTGGCCAGGAATTCGCTCTTGCTGCGATTAGCCTGCTCGGCGGCCTCGCTCGCCTGACGCAAGGCCTGCGCCTTGCTTTCCAATTCGCAATTCTGACGTTCCTGCTCGGCGCGGGCAGTCAACAATTGCCGGTTGTATTCCAGCAGCGCAAGTTCGGCCTGCTTGTGGCAAGACACGTCCAGCATCATGGCCACGTAGGCCGAGTGCCCTTCGAATATCGTTTTTTGCACATTCACCGACACCGGATAGCGGCTGCCGTCCTTACGGCAGTGGATCGTTTCATACTCGATCGCGCTCACGCGGTCGTCGGCCAAGGGAGCAATGCGTTGCTCAAAACCCTGCCGGGTGAACTCGGGTTGCACGTCGAGCAGGCAGAGCCGAGGCCATTCGCCCGATTGAAAATGCAGGTTGCCCATCGCGCTGCGATTGAGGTGCAAGAATTGCAGCGTGTCGGCGGCAAAAATATAAATCTCGTTGTGGCAGTTCTCCAGGATTCGTCCCCAGGTGGCCATCCGCTCGCGGGTTTGATTCCGCTCGCACAACGCCGCCTCCTGGTCGCGAATTACCCGTTCCAACAACCGGTTCTGCGTTTTCAAGTCGCGGGTCACCGTTTGAATGCGCCGCGCATTGCGAACCCGGGCGCGCACCAACTGGGGTGAAAACGGCTTGGCCAGGTAGTCCACGGCCCCCAAGTCCAGGGCCAATTCTGCCCGACGCGGGCGCGGGTCGCTGGTGACGACCAACACCGCCACATCGTCGCTCCACCCGCGACCGCGGATTTCGCGGAGAACTTCCAACCCGTTGCGGTGAGGCAAACCCAAGTCGAGCAGCACGATATCCGTCATGTGCAAGCTCAAGCGCTCAATCGCCTGATCGCCGTCGCACGACTCTTCGACCGCATGCCCATCGGCCTCCAGCGCGTCGCGCAGCAAGGCCCGAATGGTGGGGGAATCGTCGACAATCAGAATCCGGGCGACTAAGTCTTGTGCGTCCATTGCTTGCGTGTGAGCCATGCGCTTGCCTTACCGGAGGGCACTAAGTCGACTGCTTGCGGGCGCTCTTCTGCCAGTCGCTGCGCAACCTTAACCTGAAATTTGCTCGCCCCGATAGGAAACTTCCCCGCCCTCTGCCGACGAGTCGAATCGGTCGCCCCCCCCTTGCCGATGCTTTGCAAGTTTAGTTTACAAATCGTGCTTGCAGGCAAAGGCGCGCAGGGAATCGTGCCCGTTGCGCACATGCCGCTGGAGAGGGGGGCACGCCCGCTGGCGGCCGCCAGCGGGCGTGCGGCGGCCGGGGGTAAATAGGCGGCCGGACGCAAGGCCGCAAACCCCGCTGGGCGAGGGGGTTCGGGCAAGGGCAGTTGTGCGGAATGTCGGCACGGCGCTGCCCGGCTGGGTTGCCGGGGGAGCGGCTGCTTGCCATGCCCGAGGGCCTGGAGTCTACTAAGGCATGGGAGCGGGGGTTCCCCCCATTGGACACAAGAATCCCGACCAGCAGGAAAGGTCAAGGAACGTGATTGTAGGAGTACCTCGTGAGATCAAGCGGGACGAATATCGCGTAGCCATCCTCCCCGTGGGGGTGGAAGAACTTCGCCGCAACGGCCACCATGTGCTGGTGGAACGCGGCGCCGGAGTGGGCTCTGGCCTGACCGACGAGGACTACGTCGCCCAAGGCGCCGAGCTCGTCGATAGCCCCGCCGAAGTTTTCCAGCGGGCCGAAATGGTCATCAAGGTGAAGGAGCCGCTGCCGGAGGAATGGCCGCTGATTCGGCCGGGCCAAACCATCTTCACCTATTTCCACTTTGCCGCCGACCAGCGCCTGACCGAAGCCATGCTGCACTCCGGCTGCACGGCCGTGGCATACGAAACGCTTCGCGACGAGCGCGGGCAGTTGCCGCTGCTCACCCCCATGAGCGAAGTCGCCGGCCGCATGAGCATTCAAGAGGGGGCCAAGTATTTGGAACGCCCTCAAATGGGCCGGGGGATTTTGCTGGGGGGCGTGCCGGGCGTGGCGCCGGCGCATATCACCATCTTGGGAGGGGGCGTGGTGGGCGCCAACGCCGCCAAGGTGGCCGCCGGCTTCGGGGCCGACGTGGTGTTGCTGGATATTAATATGGACCGCCTGCGTTATCTGGACGACGTGATGCCCTCCAACGTGAATACGTTGTATAGCGATCGCCACACCGTGCGCGAGCAGCTCAGTCGGGCCGACCTGGTGATCGGCGCGGTGTTGATCCCTGGCGCCAAGGCGCCGCGGTTGATCGAAGCCGACGATCTCAAATACATGAAGCAGGGGAGCGTGATCATCGACGTGGCCATCGATCAAGGAGGGTGCGTGGCCACCAGCCGACCCACCACGCATAGCGAGCCCACCTATGTGATCGACGGCGTGGTGCATTACTGCGTGACGAACATGCCCGGCGCGGTGGGGCGCACCAGCACGTTTGCCCTGTGCAACGTCACCCTGCGGTGGGCCATTGAACTGGCCAATCGCGGGGCAGTGAAGGCGGCCCGCGAATTGCCGCCGATTGCGGCTGCCATCAATGTGATGGATGGCAACGTGACGAATCAGGCCGTGGCGGATACGTTTTCGCTACCGTGCCGGAAACGGTTTTAGTGATGGGGTGGCTGGGGTCTGGTTGCCGCTCACGGGCCGTGGGATTATTAAGTAACCGCCGCCGGCAACCAGCCCCCAGGCGAATCGCATGGCATCTGGGGGCAGGCTGTCGGCTGCGTTGACTGGTGAATAATGGTGTTGGTTGGTGACAGCCTGACCCCAGCCACCCAGCCAAGGGAGAGGGAGAAGATTTGATGACTGAACGGCTGATTGATCCCACCTTTTTGTTCCGCTTCACGTTGCCTTGCCGGTATGTGAAAGAAACCTGGACGGCCGAGGGCGTTGGCTTGAGCGAGGCCTATGCGCTGCCGGCCCTGAACGCCCTCGATGGCGCGCCGCCGCTCGCCGAGATTCGCGCTGGTTGGAACGAGAAGGGGCTGTATTTTTGCGCCATCGTCCGCGGTAAACGGCAACTGCCGTGGTGCCGCGATGGCTCCATCGACGAAAGCGACGGCCTGAACCTGTGGATCGATACCCGCGATACCCAAAGCATCCATCGGGCCAGCCGGTTCTGTCATCGCTTTGCATTCATCCCCAGCGGCGGCGGGAATCGCCGGCAAGACCCGGTGGCCGGCCAACTCATGATTCAGCGGGCCAAGGAGCACGCCAAGCCGGTGCTGCCGCGCAAGCTGGGCGTGCGCAGCGAGGTGCGGGTGGATGGATATGTGCTCGAAGCCCACATCCAAGCCGACGCCCTCACCGGCTTCGATCCGGGCGAGCATCCCCGGTTGGGCTTCATGTACGCCGTGGTCGATCGCGAGCGGGGGACGCAAACCCTGGCGATGGGCAATGAGTTTCCGTACTACGAAGATCCCAGCCTGTGGGCTTCGCTCGAACTGGTGAAACGATAGCCAACTTGTGCCGCTTTCGCTCCCCCCAGCATGCAGCCCGACATCGACGACTACCGATGGCTGACGAGCCCCTTGGCCGAGCCTCACGTGCAACAGGTGGCGAATGAGGCGGCTTCGCCCGCCCTGGTGATGCGGCTGCGGCGGCAGTTGACGCCAGCCCGCGCGCGCCTGGTGGTGGAACTTGCCGAGCTGCGCCACCGGGCGCAACGCAAGTTTTCTCAAGCGGCGAAGATGTTCTTCACGCGGCAGGCCCTGGAACAGGCCACCGATGAAACAATCTCCGCTTACAAGGCGGCGAGGTTGGCGGCCGGCGCGGCTTGTATGAACCCCGCCGATTTCCGCCTGGCCGAACTTTGTTGCGGAATTGGCGGCGACCTGCTGGCGATGGCCGGGTGTGGGGCGCGGGATGTGCTGGCGGTCGATGCCGACCCCGTGATTGCCCTCTTGGCCCAAGCCAACCTGGCGGCCTGTGAGCTGCATGGACTGGCAACGGTTCAGGTGGGCGACGCCGCCGATGTGGCGGTGGCCGCTTACTCGGCCTGGCATATCGATCCCGATCGCCGCGCCGAGGGCCGCCGCACCACGCAGTTATCGTCGTTTGCTCCCAGCCTGGAACAGCTGCAAACGCTGCTCGAAACGAACCCCCAGGCGGCAATCAAACTGGCCCCAGCGACCGAATTGCCCGAGGAATGGCTCGCCGGCCACGAACGCGAATGGATTGGCAGCCAGGGCGAGTGCCGCCAGCAAATGGTCTGGGGAGGGAGTCTGACGCGCTACGCCGGCCGACGAACGGCAACCGTGCTGGCGGTTAGCGCCCAGGGCGGGCCGCCGCGTACCGTGGTGTCGCCTCCAGAGCACGAAGCACAACCCCCGCGGGCTCCCGCGATCGAGATTGGCCGCTACGTATTCGAGCCTCACGCCGCGGTGCTCGCCGCGCAGTTGGATGGCATGCTGGCGGCCGAGCATGATTTGCGGCAGTTAAGCCCTCTGGCGGCGTATTACACAGGCGACCGACCCATCCACGATCTGGCCCTGGCGGCGTTTGAAGTTTGGGAAGTGCTGCCGTTCAGAGTCAAAACGATTTCCGCCTGGCTGGCCGAGCGGGGAATGGGCCGGATCGAAGTGAAGAAACGCGGCGTGGATATCGACCCGTTGCCATTGCAAAAGCAACTCAAAGGCAAGGGAGACAAAGCGGCCGTGGTGATCGTTGCGCCCTGCCCCTTAGGGGTGCGGGCCATCGTGGCCTCGCGGGTTGCGTCTGGCGAGTGAGTGCCCACCGATTCCAACCCAATTCGCCATCTCACGACGAAGTTGAAGTCTGCCCTGTCCAATGGAGCGTCCCCTACCCACTCCTACCGCGCGCCCGTATAACCTCGTAGCAGAGCGGCGACGACAAACGCCACCCGCTGTTCGCATAATTCGATCCAAATACTACCGCAGTCGATTTCACGATGAACGCGCCTGGCTATTATCGCTTCCCCACGCTCTCTGGCTCGCAGGTGGTGTTTGTTTGCGAAGACGACCTGTGGACGGTGTCTTGCGAGGGGGGCGTCGCGCGCCGGCTCACGGCCAACCTGGGCGATGTTACCTACCCGGCCCTCTCGCCCGACGGCAGCCTGCTGGCCTTTACCAGCCAGGAAGAAGGTCCGACCGAAGTTTACGTGACCGACGCCGAAGGCGGACCCGCGCGGCGCATTACCTATTTGGGCGTGAACACCACCCAGGTGGCCGGTTGGACTCCTGACGGCCAGCATGTGGTCTTGGCCACGGCGGCCGGTCAGGCCTTCGCGGGCCACATGAAACTTTGGAAGGCGCCCGCGGAGGGCGGCCAGCCGGAGCTACTACCTTATGGACCGGCGCAGAATGTTGCTTACGGACCGGCGGACCAGGTGCTGATTGGTCGGCATACCCGCGACCCGGCCCGCTGGAAGCGGTATCGCGGCGGAACGTGCGGCCAACTGTGGATCGATGCCGGCGGCGACGGCGACTTCTCGCGACTGATCGAGCTCGCAGGCAACCTGGCCTCGCCGATGTTCGTGGGCGATCGCGCTTACTTCATTTCCGATCACGAAGGCATCGGCAATATCTATTCGTGCCAGGTCGATGGCAGCGACCTGACACGTCACACCGACCACGACGAATTCTATGTACGCCAGGCCAGTAGCGATGGCCAGCGGATGGTGTACATGGCCGGCGGCGATTTGTATTTGCTCGCCCCCAGCTTGCCCGATGTGGCGCCGGTGAAGATCGCCATCCAGTGGCGCAGCTCGCGGCCCCAGTGCCACCGCAAGTTTGTGGCGGCTTCGCGATTCTTTGAAACGGCCGATATTCACCCCTCGGGCAAGGCCGTGGCGCTCACTTGCCGCGGCCGGCCGTTTTCGCTGGCGGCCTGGGAAGGCCCGGTGGTTCAGCATGGCGAGCCCGACGGCGTGCGGTATCGGTTGTCTTCGTGGTTGCACGATGGCGCCCGGTTGGTGGCCTTTAGCGACGAAGGGGGCGAGGAGCGGTTGATTGTATTTTGGGCCGATGGTCGCAAGCCGCCCAAGCTGCTGCCGGCCTGGGATTTGGGCCGCGGGGTTGGTCTTTTCGTATCTCCGGTGAAAGACCAGGTGGTGCTGTACAACCATCGCGGCGAGTTGATATTTGTCGACCTGGAAAAGCGGCGGCACAAGGTTCTGGATCGCAGCCACCACGGCCGGATCCGCGGAGCTTGCTGGTCGCCCGACGGTCGCTGGGTGGCGTATGGCATGCCCGAGACTGCCAGCACGTCGCACATTCGCTTGTGCCGGCTGAGCGACGGTCGCACGTTCAATGTCACGCATGCCGTGCTGCGCGACATCCGCCCGGCCTTCGATCCCGAGGGCAAGTACCTGTACTTCCTTTCCTACCGCGAGTTCGATCCGGTTTACGACAACCTGCACTTTGACCTCAACTTCCCCCAAGGCATGCGGCCGTACCTGGTAACGCTCCAGGCCGATGCGCCTTCGCCGCTTGCCTTCGACCCCTCGGCCTGGCAAACCGAGGCGGAGAAGAAAGACGAAGCCGGAAAGCCGGCGGCGGCCGCCAACCAGACCAATGAAACCTCAGAAGAAGAAGAAGCCAAAGACGAGGACGCGAAGCCCGAGCCAGCCAAGCCCGAGCAGGCCAAGACTGAGCCGGCCCAAACCGATGCGGCCAAAGGAACCGATAAGCCCGAGCCTTCCCCCATCCAGATCGACCTCGATGGCATCGAGCGCCGCATCGTGGCCATCCCCGTGGAAGAGGGAAAATACAGTCGCATCCTAGGCCTCACCGGAGGCCGCGTGCTGTTCAGCCGGTTCCCCGTTTCGGGCAGCCTGGGCAACAGTTGGCGGATTACCGACGCCGCCAAAGGCACGCTGGAGATGTACGACCTCAAAAACAAAAAGCAAGAACGCTGGCTCGACGAAGTCACCGATTTTGGCCTGTCGCCCAGCGCGAAAACGCTGATCTACCGTATTGGCAATCGGGTGCGGCTGGTCGATCCGGTAGGCAAACCTTCGGCCGATAGCGCCAAAGACCCGCCCGGCACGCGGAGCGGCTGGCTCGACTTGGAACGGGTGAGGATCTCCGTCGATCCGCCCAGCGAATGGCGGCAAATGTTTCAAGAAGCCTGGCGGTTGCAGCGCGATCATTTTTGGACCGAAGACATGTCGGGCGTGGCCTGGGACGAAGTCCGCCAGCGGTACGAACCGCTGCTGGCCCGATTGGCTTCGCGTTCGGAATTCTCCGACCTGATGTGGGAAATGCAGGGCGAACTGGGCACCTCGCACGCCTACGAGTTGGGCGGCGACTATCGCCAAGGGCCGCGGTACTACAACGGCTTTCTCGGCGCCGACCTCACGTTCGACACCCGCAAAGGCGCGTATCAAATTGCCCACATCGTGCATGGCGACGCCTGGGACGAGCAGCGAACCTCGCCGCTGGATAGCCCTGGCGTGAACGTCAAGCCGGGCGACTACATTCTGGCCATCGGCGGCCGTAAGCTAGGCGCCAACGTGTCGCCGGCGGAGTTGCTGGTGAATCAGGCTGGCCGCGAAGTGCAGCTAACGGTGCAGCGAGGCCGCGGACCCGCGCGAACCGTGGTGGTGAAAACGCTCAAGGACGAAACGCTGGCCCGCTATCGGCAATGGGTGGAAGACAGTCGCAGCCGCGTCCACCAAGCGACCGGCGGCCGCGTGGGCTATGTGCACGTTCCCAACATGGGCCCCTGGGGATATGCGGAGTTCCATCGCTACTTCCTCGTTGAGTCGCAGCGCGATGGGCTGATTGTCGACGTGCGTTTCAACGGCGGCGGCCACGTGTCGCAGCTCATTCTGGAAAAGCTGGCTCGCCGCCGGATTGGTTATGATCTTCCTCGCTGGAGCGAACCGGAACCCTACCCCGACGGCTCGATGCTCGGCCCGATTGTGGCCCTCACCAACGAGCGAGCCGGGTCCGACGGCGACATCTTCAGCCACTGTTTCAAGCTGCTGAAGCTCGGCCCGCTGATTGGTCGCCGCACCTGGGGAGGCGTGATCGGCATTAATCCCCGGCACCGCCTGGTCGATGGCAGCATCACCACGCAGCCCGAGTTCTCGTTCTGGTTTGAGGACGTCGGCTGGGGAATCGAGAACTACGGCACCGAGCCGGATATCGACATCGACATCCGCCCTCAAGACGACGCGGCCGGCCAAGACCCGCAACTGGAACGGGCCATCGAAGAGGCGTTGAATTTGTTGACGACCAAGAACACCAACCGGCCGGCGTTTGACCAGCGGCCGAAGTTGGGGTTGCCCAAGCGGGGGCGGCCGTAAGGCACGGTGCGCAAGGGAAAATCCGGGAGCCCCGTTTGCATATAATGCACTCGCTGCTAGAACGAAAGAAGCGACGAGTTTGCGGTGGTTTGGCCGCTTGTGGTTGGTGAACCGCTGATGACCCGAATTCGTTCTTCCGGCCGTAGAAATACAGGAACCAAACATCGTGCAACTGGATTCCCGCCTTCGCGGGAATGACGGCATCCACCAGCTACCAGCAACTAGCCACCAGCAACCAGTCCCTAGCCCCGATCCCCCAGCCCCTCCCGAGCCCACCATGCCTGCCGAGTTTTCCGCCGAAGAATTGGCCGCTTACGAACGTGACGGCTTCGTGCTGGTTCCGCAGTTGTTTTCGCGAAGCGAGATGAAGCTGTTGGCCGATTTCGCTCGTCAGGATGCGGGGCTGGAAAGCGGCGCGTATGGCCGTGCCGACGCGACGGGCCAGCCGGTGCGGTTGGCGCTCTGGAACACGCCGGGCGACGACTTGTATGGGCTGTTCAGTCGGTCGCGGCGGATTGTGCGGCGGATGGAGCAACTGCTGGGCGGCGAGGTCTATCACTGGCACGCCAAAATGATTCTCAAAGAGCCGCGGGTGGGCGGGGCTTGGGAATGGCATCAGGATTACGGCTATTGGTACTACAACGGCTGCCTGTCGCCGCTGCTGGCCAGTTGTTGGATTGCGCTCGATCCGGCGACCAAGGAAAACGGTTGCCTGCAAGTGCTCAAAGGCACCCACCAGCTTGGCCGCATCGATCATGGCAAAACGGGCGACCAAACGGGGGCCGACCTGGAACGCGTGGCGGCCGCCGAAGAACGCCACGAGAAGCACTACGTGGAAGCCCAGCCTGGCGACGCGTTCTTCTTTCACAGCAATCTGCTGCATCGCTCCGACCAGAATCGTTCGGAGAATCCGCGCTGGTCGCTAATCTGCTGCTATAACGCGGCCCGCAACAGTCCCTATAAGGAGTGGCGGCACCCCAGCTATTCGCCGCTGAGCGTGGTGGAAGACGACGCGATTGAAGCGTGGGTCCAGGGGGTTCGCTAGTTTTCTGCTCAGATGGCCGCAATCGCATTTGCCCGGGGGGCATTTGTAACCTAGGGTTGCCGTGGCGGAGGGGACTCCGCGCCATTGACTTCGTTGCCGCCGCGGTTCTTGCGGCGCTGATCGCAGTCGGCGTGAAAGCCTGGTCCCCCCGCGCGCCGATCCTGTCTGACCAGATTTCCTGAATACGTGCCCACGGGGCCTTCCCTGTCAAAGCGTGGCCCGCGCTCTTCGTGCGAGGCGGTATCGCTGATCGCTTTCCCCTTTCGGAGCGTTGATCGATCGTGAACGCGCTGTCTGCCAATCCTCGCTGGAACACGGTGCGAAACCTGCTTGGCCAGCTTTCGGAAGACGAGCAGCAGTTCGACCAATTGCTGGCATCGCAGCGTAAGTGGCTGGCCGAGGCGCAAGTGCGTCAGCAGAAGCAAACGCATATTTTGCAGCGGCTGGAACGGCAAAATCAACAGCTCGCGCAAAACCAGCAATCGGCCGATCAACTGTTGGCCGCCGAGCAGGCTCGTGCCGCGGCGTTGGAGCAAGACCTGGCGGCTGCCCGCGATCAGCTGGTGAGCAAAGACAAAGAGCTGGGCCAACTTCACAAAGAGCTGTCGCAACTGCGCGCCCAGAAAGATCAATCTGAATCGCAATGCCGGGAACTCGCGCAAGAGCGCGAACACCTGCAAGAAGAACTGGAACGCGTCTCGGGGCGCTTGGCCGAAGCCTCGGAAAAAGTGCAAGCGCTGGAATTGCATCAAGCCACCGAGCACGGCAACCAGCAGCAGCTTCAAGAAAGGTTCCGCCGCGAGCACCAGGATTTGCTCGATGCGCGCGAAGATGCCGTGCGTCTGGAAGACCTGCTCGAAAAGCGAATGGCCGAAACCAAGCGGCTGCGCGACGAGCTGGCGGAAGCCCGCGAAAGGGCCAACGAGGAGCGCGCCGAATGGACGACGGAACTCAAGCTGCTGCGCAGGGCCTTGGAAGTCAGCAACGACGACCGCGAGGAGTACACGGCCCGGCCGCGGAGCGCTGCCCGTATGCCCGCTGCCGAAACAGAAGCCGCGGGCGCCGCTTCTGCCAGCGCCACCAAAACGCCCGAGTCTCGCAAGCCCAAGCGTACCAGCGATCCGGTGCTGGACGCGGTGCGGGCACAGTTTGAAAAACTTCAGGCCAACATCCTGGGTGAGTAGCCAGGGGGGCGCCCTGCCCGCCCGAGACGGGATGGTCCGCTCCACCCCCCCTTCAATCGCAGCCGGTAATATTCGCAAGATCATCGTCGCCGTCGCCAGATTCACCCATGTTGGCGCCCACATCAGAGAGCGGATCGGGTTCTCCGTCCGCAGGAGCGTTTGAGTGACAGCAATCGCCGTCTCCACAAAGCGTTGGCCGGGGCTTTGGGCCTGGCTGGGCTGCCTGATCGTCGTGGCGTTCGTGGCCGGTTCGGCCGTGGTGCTGCACCTGTCGCCGCGAACCACGTTCGCCATCGCGGCCGGCCTGGCGGTGGTGTTGGCGGCGCTGCTGCTACTCCTGCGGAGGCGGACCTTGCGCCAGGTGTCGGTTGTTGCTCCTCTGACGAAGGCCCGGCTGAAGACCGTGGCTCCGCCCGACCCTCGCTCGTTGGTCGAGCAAATGCTTGCGCAACGCCGCTATGGCCTGCTGCTGCGGCCCGAGATCCGCTCGAACTTGAGCGAAGCGCAATTGGTGCAGGCGTTGGAAACTTTGATGAACGACATGACCGCTTTGGCCGGCGGCGTGGTGGGGGCCTCGATCAGCGCGATCGACCCGGCCTGCAGCGAAGACGATCCTCCGGAACCTGTCTGGTCGTCGGTAGCGCCGTTTTATCTCGACCGCTGCACGGTGACCAACGAACAGTTCGCCCAGTTTGTGGATGCCGGCGGTTACGAAACCAAGGAGCTCTGGCACGCCGAGGTCTGGCCTGCCGTGTCTTCGTTTGTGGATCGCGATGGCAAGCCCGGCCCGCGCTACTGGCAACAGGGCGGCTGCCTGCCCGGCAAAGATCGGCACCCCGTGGTGGGCGTGAGTTGGTACGAGGCGGCCGCCTACGCGCGCTGGTTGGGCAAGCGCTTGCCAACCGACGCCGAATGGCAAAAAGCCGGCAGTTGCCCGGTGATGGTTGCCGCCGGAAAGATGGTCGATCGCCGCTTCCCCTGGGGCGATGCCGTGGATCGCGGCCGCGCCAATATCTGGGGATCCGGACCCGCCGAAACCGTGCCGGTGGATCACTTTGCCGAAAAGACGGTGGGGGGCATCCATCAACTGGTGGGCAATGTTTGGGAGTGGGTTGCCGACGACTTCGGCACGCAGCCGCGAGGCCCGCGCAATCGCATCGTGCTGCCCTCTCCCATGAAATCGATCCGCGGCGGGGCCTTCGATACGTACTTCGATAGCCAATCGACCTGTCAGTTTCAAAGCGGCGAAAACCCGATGTCGCGGCGGCAAAACATCGGCTTTCGCTTGAGCCTTTCGGTACGCGATCTGGAAATGCCGCCGCCGCCCGAAGAATAACCACCGGCCGGCCGCTGATGGGCAGTTGATAACGCCGTTAGCCCGCTCAGACCTGGTTACCGCGGTCTGGCTGGTGAGGTTTCCCAACCTTGGTGCTTGCACGAAAGAACTCCCATGACGCGCGGCGAGATTCTGCTCGATTCGTACCGCCTGGCCAAATACGCGGTTTCGGTCCCCTGCTTCATTTGCGGCGAAGACAATACCTGCGACGCCGAGTTATGCCGCGTTTGCTTTGCCCCCATGGCACTCGCTCACCAGGTGCGCAGCACCAAAGTCGCCCCCAACATGATCGCCACGATTGGCTCCAGCGGGGTGGGCAAGACCGTCTACCTGGGCATGCTCATGGACATGATCAGCCGCCGCACCGATGGCACCCAACTGCTGGCGCGCGGCGCCTTCTCCGTGAACCTGCAACAAAACACCATCTCGTCGCTGCAAGGGGGTCGGTTCCCCGAAAAGACCCCCAACGAACCCGACCGCTGGAACTGGGTGCATTGCCAGTTCAAAAGCGCTGCCGCTCCCAAGCCGGTGGAATTCATCATGCCCGACCTGGCGGGCGAGGCCCTGCTGGAAGAGGTCGATCACCCTTCCAGCTACCAGGTGGTGAGGTCGTTCCTATCGCAATGCTCGGGGGCCATGATCATGATCGACGCCCTGTCGCTGTTCAATGGAACCTTTGAGCAAGACTACTTCACCATGAAGCTGCTCAGCTACCTGGTGGAACTTATCGAAGACCCGCGCCGCGGTTGGCGCAATCGGCCGGTGGCGATTGTGTTTAGCAAGGCCGACCAGTGCGATGAGGTGTTCGACGACCCCGAAGGTTACGCCAAACAATACGCGGCCGGCTTGTGGCGGCATTGCCGCGAACGGTTCAAACGCCACCAGTTCTTTGCCGCCAGCGTGGTGGGCCGCTGCGCGGTTCGCGAGAACCTGTACGAAGGCGAATTGCAATTGCCGCTTCGCGTGGAGCCCCGCGGAATTGAAGCCCCCTTTGAATGGATGATTGCCCAAACCCGCCGCTGAGCCCCGCCCCCCCTGGGGCCGGTTGCTGTTTCTCGTCGGCTTGCCTGTGGCCGCGGTCTCGCGAAAGGACACTCTTGATGACGGATTGCCAAACATCTCCCTGTGAGCCGCCTTGGATGGACCAGGCGATCTTCGCCTCGGTGCAATCCGCGCGGGGCGGCGGTTACCAGTTGGCCGCGACCAGCAGCGGACTCTCCGCGGCCGAGTCGCGCGAGCTCGCCGTGTGGGGACCTTCGCACGATTCGCTGTGGGAAGTGGAAAGCGAGCGGCGAAGCTTCAATTTCCACAGCCTGCAAAGTGGCCGACTCGCCCTCAGTCGTAGCGTGCCGGGCGCGGCCGAGTACAGTGGCCGCGGCGGCAGTTGCGTGCATACGCATTTTCTGGTGGTGGACCGCGCCGGCCTGTTGCAGTTTAACAATAACCCCTTCGCCATCCTCCGCGCTGCCAGCCATACCGAACAACCGCGCGAACCCATCCCCAGCCACCTTCCCCGCTGGCAGGCAGAAACTGCGCTGGGTCCCGCTTCCTCGCCGCAAACGCTCTCACGGCTGATCCAGCAAGCCGGAGGACCGCTTCCCTTCGCGGCCGCACTCGATGCCGTGCTTCGCTCTCCGGCGGTGGCTTTCGTGGGCTCGCCTCGCTCCATCGAAGCCGCCATCGAAGGCCTGATCGTTTGCTTACACGACCGCGTGGTTCAGTTCTCGTTTGCGACCGGTCTCAAGTATTCGCCTCGCCGGCCGGCGAGGTGGATCGGATTGCATGGCGATGCAATGAGCCGCCGCCGTTTAGCCCGGCAGTACCAGTTCGCACTGGTCGATCTGGAGCGCGCCGTGCCCAGCGACGAGGCGGCCAACGCTCTGGAAAACCTGCTGGAATTCCTGGCCGCCCCAACCGCTCCAGGGCAAGCTGCCTCGTTGGGCGACGAACTTTCTCCCCTCACAGTTTCGCCCTTCACTGCGCCGCCCTCTGCCCTGCGCTGACGGGGGGCAAGGCCGGCGGGCGCGATCTTTTCCTGGCAACGAGCGTGCGGCGCCCGCTTCCTTCTGGTTAAACTGGGCAGCATCGTTAACCAGATCCTCTTTGCCACCGCGCGCCACTCTTTTACCCCGCATGGAATCCAGCATGCCAACCGCCCGCTCCCACGCCCAAGTATCGCCAGGCACATCCCGCGCGCCGAGCGCACCCGAGGCCGGCTCGGCTCGCCGCGATTTCCTCAAGCAGGCCCTGGCGGCATCGGTTGCTGGCGCCTGTTGGGTCGCCGCGCCCGGTCAATCTGCCAGCCAGGCCACCGCGGCGGAGCCGGTTGCTCGCACCGGCAAGCCGTTCTTCAAGTTCAGCCTCGCGGCCTACAGTTACCGCAACCTGTTCAATGCCAAAGACAATACCAGGCTCACGCTGCACGACTTCCTCGCCGACTGTGCGGCCATGAACCTGGAAGGAACCGAGCTCACCTCGTATTACTTCCCCGCGGAGCCCAGTGGCGAGTACCTTCGCGACCTCAAGGGGGCGGCCTTCCGGCTGGGGCTGGATATCTCGGGCACCGCCATTCGCAACGACTTCTGCCTGCCGCCCGGCCCAGCCCGCGATAAGGAGCTGGCCCACGTCAAACGCTGGATCGAGCACGCCGAGGTGCTGGGCGCCCCCGTGATTCGCGTCTTCTCCGGCAAGGAGCAGGGGAGCCAAAGCTTCGACGACGCTTACCGTTTGGCCGTCGAAGGTTTCGAAGAAGCCTGCGAGCACGCGGCTAAGCACGGCGTGTTCCTGGCCCTGGAGAATCACGGCGGCATTTCCACCAAGATCGACGACCTGGTTCGCCTGGTTTCGGACGTGAAGAGCCCTTGGTTTGGCATCAATCTCGACAGCGGCAACTTTCAGGCGGCCACCAGTGCCAAGGAAGCCTACGCCGGCATGCGGCAAATGGCCCCCTACGCGCTGAACGCCCAAATCAAGGTGAAGATCGCCCTGGCCGACCGCCAGAAGGCCGACACCGACTTTGGCACCATCGCCAAAATTCTCAAAGACTCTGGCTACCGCGGCTACGTGGTGCTGGAGTTTGAGGAGGCGGAAGATCCACGGGAAGCCTGCCCTCGCTATATGGACGAGCTCCGGGCCGCTTTTGCTTAACACGCCCCCCCACTCGGAATTTGAACGGCAGTCCGGTGTGCCATGCTTACGCCCGTGGCGTAAGCATGCAAAACGCTCAGCATTGCCCCTGCGAGTCGAATAGCGCACGGGGTGGCCGGGATCGCTCCGCCGCCGCGGCGCTGGTGCCGGTAAGCACCTGCATGCTGCACTGCGGCGGTTGTATGAGCTTCAAAAAAGTTTGACGCCGTCCCCAACAGCGTTTAGCCTCCAAATTCAAGAACCTGAACTCGTCGCACGCACCCACTGCCACAGGTCGCCATGAGCATGCACGCCCCCACCCGTTTCACGTTTGTCCGCCCGCTTCGGCTTGTTTCGCTGGCCGCCGCTGCCTGGCTGCTGGCGATGTTGTTCTCCACAACGGCGCCCGCGGCCGATCGGCCCAATGTGCTATTCATCATCTCCGACGACCTCAATAACTTCCTCGGCTGCTACGGCGACCCCAGGGCCAAGACCCCCAATATCGATCGGTTGGCCGCGCAGGGGGTTCGCTTCGATAGGGCTTACTGCGCGTTTCCTCTCTGTGGACCCAGTCGCAATTCGCTGCTCACTGGCTTGTACCCCAACAGCACCGGCATTCTGGCCAACGCCCAAATCTTCCGGCAAACCATTCCTTCGCAGGAAAGCATGCCCCAGGCGTTCCGTCTGAGCGGCTACTTCGCGGCCCGGGTTGGCAAGCTGTATCACTACAACGTGCCCAAGTCGATCGGCACCAATGGCCACGATGACCCGGGCTCTTGGGAAATGGAGTTAAACCCAGCCGGCGTCGATCGCCTGGAAGAAGAACCGCACATCTTCACGCTCACGCCCGGCCAGTTTGGCGGCACGCTGAGCTGGTACGCCTCGCCCAAGGCCGACGCCTACCATACCGACGGCCTCAACGCCGAAGAGGCCGAGTGGGTGCTCGAACGCTGCGCCAAAAAGCCCGACCGGCCCTTCTTTCTGGCGGTGGGGTTCTTCCGTCCGCATACGCCGTATGTGGCCCCCAAAGATCCGTACTTTGGCTACTACCCCGAGCAGGATATGCCCCTGGTGCAAGGCGTGAAGGAAGACCAGGCCGACATCCCCGCCCCAGGGCTGGGCAGTTACAAGCAAGAACAAGACAAGCTCACCGACGACCTCCGCCGGCAGTGCGTGCAATCGTATTACGCCAGCATTAGCTTTATGGACGCCCAGGTAGGCCGCGTGCTCGATTCGCTCAATCGACTGGGCTTGGCCAACAACACCATCGTGGTCTTCACCAGCGACCACGGTTACCACATGGGCGAGCACGGCCTGTGGCAAAAGATGAGCCTGTTCGAAGAGAGCGCCCGCGTGCCGCTGCTGATCGTGGCCCCCGGCGTATCGGTTAAAGGGGGCGTTTCCAAGACGCCCGTTTCGCTGGTCGACGTTTTCCCCACGCTGGCCCAACTGTGCGACGTGAAGGCCCCCGGCAACATCCAAGGCCAGAGCCTGGTGCCAATACTTAAAGATCCCTCGGAACCCGGCCGCGGTTGGGCCGTCACGCAAGTGAGCCGCGGTGGCGGAAGGTTGCGCGCCACCGTCACGCCCGACAGCAGCTCGGAAGGCCGCCGCTTCTTTGGCTATAGTCTCCGCACGCCACGCTGGCGTTACACCGAGTGGGACGGCGGCGAGCAAGGCCGCGAGCTTTACGACCACGACCAGGACGCCCACGAATTAACGAACCTGGCCAGCGACCCGGCCCACGCGAAAACGGTGGCCGAGCTTTCCAAACAGCTGGCGGCCGCGGTGAAAACAACCTTCCCGCCCTCGGGCAAAACGCCCCAACTCACGAGCGGCAATTGGGCTCCCAACTTAACCGACCCATAGGCCAGCGGTCGCCGACCGCGGCCTGATGAGCGGAAGTTTGCAGCGAACCCGCGCCAGCATGGGCTGTTGGACGTGGCAGCGCTGGCGCGCCGCGGCTGAGTAAGCCGTGCGCGTAGATAAGACTCCGCCGCGACGTCGATGGGCCAAAGACGCGACGGTTCGCTTCCACTTCCGCTCCAGGCCGGGCTCGGCGAGCGATGGCCTACTTCAAGAACTTCTCTATCCCATCAAAGCCGGCTTCCAACTGGGCCATGCTGGTGGCGAACGAAATGCGGGCGTAGCCTTCCGCCCCGAACGCCGAACCCATCACGGTGGCCACGCCCTGCTGCTCCAGCAGCGTCAGGCACCACTGGGTGGAGTTATCGACCTGCGTATTTCCGTACTTCCGACCGAGGTGCTGGCTGATGTTGATAAAGGCGTAAAATGCCCCGGCAATCTCAGGGCAGGTCACATCCTTCAAACCGGCCAGTCGCTGCAGCACGAACTCGCGGCGGCGGCCGAACTCATCAAGCATGCGGCCCACGCAGTCTTGCGGCCCGGTGAGCGCGGCCAGGGCCGCGTATTGGCTGATGCTGCACGGGTTCGAGGTTTCCTGGCTTTGCAAGTCGGCCATGGCTTTGGCCACCGGGGCGGGCGAGAGCGTCCAACCAATCCGCCAACCCGTCATGGCGTAAGACTTGCTTACGCCGTTCACCACCACGGTTCGCTCTTGCAGGCCGGGGTGAACGGTGGGGAAGCTCGCGAAGGTATGGCCCGTATACACCAGCTGGTCGTAGATTTCGTCGGCAATCACGGTCAGATCGCGCTCCACAGCAATCTCGGCCAGAGCCGCCAGTTCTTCGCGGGTATACATGCTGCCCGTGGGATTCGAGGGCGAGCAGAGCAGCAAGATTTTGGTGCGATCGGTGAGGGCCGCCTTCAACTGCGAGGGGAGCAGCTTGAAATTGTCGGCCTCCTGGGTTTCCACGATCACCGGCTTGGCCCCGGTGAGCTTGACCAGTTCGGCGTAGCTGACCCAGTACGGGGCGGGAATGATGACTTCGTCGCCCGGGTTGCAGAGCACGGTGAAGACGTTGTGCAGCGAGTGCTTGGCGCCGTTGGAAACCACCACCTGGTTGGCGGCGTATTTCAGCCCATGCCGCTGGGCAACCTGCTCCACGATGGCCTGCTTGAGCTCGGGGATGCCGCTGGCCACGGTGTAATGAGTATGGCCAGCCCGCATGGCGTCGACGGCCGCCTCGCAAATGTGGGCCGGCGTGGTGAAGTCGGGCTCGCCCACGCTGAAATCGCAAACCTTTTTGCCGGCGGCTTTTCGTTCCTTGGCTTTGGCGGCCATGGCCAGCGTGGCCGAAGGTTCCAGGGCTTGAATCACGTTCGAGATCGTCATGGCCATGGCGTCGATTCCCCAAAGCTTGCCAACAAAAAAACGGAAGCAGGGTGGGCCGCGGCGAAAGCCACGCTTCCCACCTTTCTGGCGAGTGAACGGCGGATGTGGACCAACCCGCGGCAAAAACTAAAACTGCCGCAAGAACCGCACGTCGTTCTTATAAAACTCGCGGATATCGGTGATATTGTGCCGCCGCATGCAGATTCGTTCCACCCCCAAACCGAAAGCAAACCCGCTCACCTCGTCGGGATTGTAGCCTACGGCGGCAAGCACGTGCGGATCGACCATGCCGGCCCCGCCCATCTCAATCCAGCGATCGTTCCAGGCCATATCGACCTCCACGCTGGGCTCGGTGAACGGAAAGAACGAGGGCCGAAAGCGAATATGCACCTCGCCGCCGAAATAACTCTCGGCGAACATTCGCAGCACGCTCTTCAAATCGGCCATCGTCACATGGCGATCGATCAGCAGCCCTTCGATCTGATGAAACATGGGATAATGCGTATCGTCGGGCGTATCCGGCCGATACACGCGGCCCAGCGAAATAATCCGCACGGGGGGCGGCTGGTTTTCCATCACCCGAATCTGCACCGTGCTCGTCTGGCTGCGCAGCAACCGGGCCCCGCCGCCGGCTTCCGCCGTAACTTCCGAAGTGGCCAGGTAGAAGTTCTCCAGCGGGTCGCGGGCTACGTGGTCGGCCGGAATATTCAGGGCTTCGAAGTTGTGCCACTCGTCTTCCACTTCCGGCCCTTCGGCCACGGTGAAGCCGAGCCGGCCCATGATTTCTTGCAGTTCCGAAATCGTTTGCGTGATCGGGTGCAACCGGCCCACGCGAATCCGCTTGGCCGGTGGGGCTTCGGTGGGATCAAACTTGCCAGGCAAGTTGGCGGCCGATTTGCCTTCGGGTTCGCCCTTGGTCTTCGCTCGCGGCGGATTGGCTACTGGCGCGGCGGCCGCTCTTTCACGAGCCGCTTCAAACGCCGCTTCAATCGCTGTTTTGGCTTCGTTAAAGCGTTTGCCCGCGGCCGGTTTGTCTTGTTTATCGACCTGGCCCAGGCCCTTTTGCACGTCTTTCAACCGACCGCTTTTGGCGCCAAGGAACTCCACCCGCGCCGCCTCCAGGGCTTCGCCATCGACAGCTTCGGTGAAGGCGCGCACGGCCGCCTGCTCTAGTTCATCCAGCTGTTGGAGAAAATCCGCCAGGGCCATCGGCACGCTCTCAGGAGCAAGAAGACAACGAGGGGGGATCCAGATTCTGCCCCCCCGACAAATCTCAGCCCGACGGACGCGAAGTCGAGCGGGCAGGTCGGATTGCCATGAAAACGTAACACCCCGCACAAACCGTAATCCGCCAACCCGTCATTCCCGCGAAGCCTGCCCTCGTGAAGACGGGGGGCGGGAATCCAGTTGCGGCGGATACGACTCGGAGATCAAAATCGACTTGGACCCGAACGGCATATCGCGAAGTAATTCTTCGACGGGCCTCTTCGTCCAAGCGCTGGGGGGCCGACTTAAGCCGCCGCCGTCTCCATGGCCTCTTTCACGCGGGCCACCACGGCATCGAAGCCTTCGGGGTCGTGAATGGCCATCTCGGAAAGGACTTTCCGATTGAGCTCGATGTTGGCCAGGAGCAAGCCGTGGATGAACACGCTGTAGCGAATGCCCCGTTCGCGGCAGGCCGCGTTGAGGCGGGTGATCCACAGCTGGCGGAAGTCGCGTTTGCGAACGCGACGATCGCGGAAGGCATAGACGCCAGCGCGAACCAGCGTTTCTTTTACCGTGCGGAGCAAGTGATTGCGTCCACCCCGGTAGCCTTTGGCCTTTTTGAAAAGTCGCTTCTTCGACCGGTTGCGGGCGGCGCCGTTGGTACTTCTCATGGCAGTCGTTCAAACTCCTGTGCGAGAACAAGGCCCTTCCGCCCGTGCCAACCATGTTGGCGGAGGAAGTGTTCGTTGCCCGTCCCGTGCAATGTGCCTTGTGAAAGGCAAATAAAAGAATGTCCCACGGTGGGACATTCTTGCCCGGCGGAGGGAGCACGTTCCCCGGGTGTGGCGACAGAGCGGGCTGGCGGCGAAACCTGGGTTTCGCCAACAACCGGCGCCGCCTGAGTCGCGGCAATTAGTAGCTGTATTTTCCTAGTGCCAGTTTGATCTTGGGCACTTCCACGGCGGCCACCACGGACGTTCCGCGGAGTCGGCGCTTGCGCTTTTGCGACATGCGGGCCGCAAGGTGGCTCGTTCCCGAGCTGCGATGCTTGACCTTGCCGCTGCCCGTGAGCCGGAAGCGTTTTTTAATACCTTTGTGGGTTTTCATCTTGGGCATGGCGGCGCCCCCCCATATCTTTTTCGGAAGATTCGCTTCGGGTGGAAACCACGCATTATAGGATCAAACGCGGGGCACGGAAGAGGTCTCGCTACGGAATTCTGATCAACGGCCCATTCGCCGCCCGCGGGCATAAATTTTTCCCCTCGAAGGGGAACCTGTTCTGCAAGGCCGGTCCATTCGCCGCGCGGGTGCTCAGAAATACCTCTTAGCGGCTGAAAAACAGCGTCACTTGAGGACGAGCGCAAAAAATTAGGCGAAGTCGTGGGGATGAGTGTCCGACTTCGCCCGAAAGAACGTAGACCATTAAATGATGGTTGGAGTATAGCAAGGCTATCACAGCTTACCAAGAGAGAATCGCGGCAAAATCTCACCAATTATTCTCTTCTAACATCTTAGGGGAGATGGACTTGCCACCTGTGGGTGGTAAACAATCGCCGAGTGCGGCGGTTTGGGCCGGGAAGGCGAGGAGTTGGGGTCCGCCGTGTGCCTTGAGGGTTCCGGTTATGCTCGCCGGTGGGAATCGTGTGGAGAGGGGTCACCTCCATCGTCGAAATCAAGCGATGCCGAGCCATTGCGTGACCGTGACTCGCTTCGATTCCTAAGGGCAGCAGAGCCTCGTTCTTTCACGAGTGGGCGCTCCCCTGTCCCATTCTGCCTCATCAAGGGGAGCGTTTGCATGGCGTCGCCTAAACCCCCTGTGGCCAACAAGATGACCGTGGCGGCGAATCCCTCAAAGTCGGCTTCGGCCAGCGGCAAACCAGCCCGAGTGCGGCCTTCGACGGTGGCCAGCCATCCCTGGGTGCAAGGGTTTATCGAATACCTGCGAACCGAATGCCACCTGGCCGACAACACGCTGGAAGCCTACCGGCGCGACATGCGGCGGTTTTACTTCTGGCTGAATGGCCGCCAGCCGCAGAAGTTAAGCATGCACGAATTGGCCGATTATGCCGCCTGGCTGCACGATCACGAGCAGTTGGCTTCGGCGAGCATTGCCCGGCATGTGGTGTCGCTGAAGGTTTACTTCCGCTACCTGCAGCTCGAAGGCGTGGTCAAGAAAAGCCTGGTGGAGTTGCTCGGCAGCCCCAAACTGTGGCAGCGGGTACCCCAGGTGCTTTCGCCGCAGCAGGTGGAAAAGCTGTTCGAAGGGCCGCGGCTGAACGAACCGCACGGTTACCGCGACAGGGCGTTGCTCGAACTGCTCTATGCCACCGGCTGCCGGGCCTCGGAAGTTGCCGACATGAAGCTGGCCGACGTGCATCTCTCCGATCGGTACTGCCTTTGCCGCGGCAAAGGCGACAAGGAACGGTTGGTGCCCATCAGCCAGCGAGCCGTGGAACGCATCCGCGACTACCTGCAACATGAACGACCCGCCCTGGCCGTGAAGGCCCCGCAAGGCGTGGATTGGCTGCTGCTTTCGGGCCGCGGCCAGCGCTTGCGGCGTGAACGGATTTGGGAACTGGTCAAGAAATACGCGGCGGCCGCCGGTTCGCCGCCCGATGTCAGCCCTCACACGCTGAGGCACAGCTTCGCCACGCACCTGCTGGCCGGCGGCGCCGACTTGCGGCAGGTGCAAGAAATGCTAGGCCACGCGAGCATCGCCACCACCCAGCTCTATACGCATGTGGACCCCACGCGGCTGCTGGCGGTGCACAAGCAGTTTCATCCTCGGAGCTGAAATGGGGGCTAGTGGCTGGGAGCTGGTGGAGAAATGTCCTCCCCGCCTTACTTCCTCGGCGATAGACTAAAAGGAGAAGGCTTCGCACAGTCGATGAGGACGCCATGAGCACGGTCCCCAGGTACATCCCCCATTACACCGTCGCCGACTACCAGAAATGGGAAGGCGATTGGGAACTTTGGCAAGGCATCCCGGTGGCAATGGGTCCCAGTCCCTTTGGCCGTCATCAGAATTGTTCCGCGCGGATGATCCGGTTCTTCTTGACCGCGGTTGAAGCGGCCAAGTGCCAGGCGGTCGTCCTCCATGATATTGACTGGATCATCTCGGACGATACCGTGGTCCGCCCAGACATCGTTGTGCTATGCGGGGATGTTCCCGAGGGGCACGTCACCCAGCCGCCGGCGTTGATCGTCGAAATTCTGTCCCCTTCGACCGCCCTTCGCGACCGCAACGAAAAGCGCGGCCTCTACCAAGACCATGGCGTCGCTTACTACTTGATCGTCGATCCTCGCGACAACACCATCGAGGCCCATCGCCGGAACGGCCAGGGCGAGTTTCAACCCTTCGAGTTGACCGAGGGTTACGAATTCACTCTCTGCCACAACTGCCGCCTCCGCTGGGAACCCACGTCGATCTTCTGAGCGGCACATTCGGTGATGGAAACAGGTCCACGCCACCCCGCCCGCCGCTACGATTGGGAGACGCAACCTTGAACGATACCCCGCCGCCGGTTCCACCGTCGTTTGTAATTGTCCCCGGGAGTTCCAACAGACCCTTCGCACTCGTCGCCTTCTGGATTGTGTTCGCACTTGCAGTATTGTTGGCCCTAGGCGAAGTCGTCATTAGCGCGGGGGCAAATCCATTGGTTCGCCTATTCGGGTTTATGCTATTGGTGCTGTCTTATTTGGGATTTCTGCTAGCGATTGCGCGATATCGTCGGCACTGGCCTTCGCTGGCCTTTGTATTGCTGTGCTGCGGTCTGCTCTCAGTGCTCAGGTTGCTGTTATTCGCCGAACAACTTCGCTCGCCGCAGCCGCCATCCGAGGCGACATTCTGGCTCGTCTCAGAGCTCTCGTTCATCGCGAGTGGATTCTGCTTGTTTCTGCTCGGCGTGGCGGAATGGATTGGCAAGCTCTGGCGGCTCGACAATGGCAGCGGAGTGCCGTTCATACAATTTCCAAGAAGTGGACTATTGACCGCGGTGCTAATTGCTCTTGCCTGTGCGATGTTCTTTCGGGCGCTATTTGCACTGCAGCAATTCATATCGCCGGCCAGAACGGTTGTTGACATTTTAGGGCAGCAACTCCGTGAGCAGCTTTTCTCCATGGTCACCGGGGCGATCGGATCCGGCTTGACGCCGGTCGCTTTGCTAGCGGCATTGATCGTACTGCTGTTCGCAATTTCTGTCATGATCTCGCCCCTGCGGTCTCAACAGCTAGCCAAAGTCTGCGTTGCCGCTTATCTCGTTGTGACAATGTTCACATTCTTCCTTGAACCCTCGATTGCCCTGGCAATTGCCTCCTACCGGTTCGACTTCACGGAGGCTGCCATTCAAGCGGCAATGAAAGAGGCGCCGGGCCAAATGCTGTCAAAGCCACTAAGTACCGCTCTTGCTATCCTACCTGCGGGCGTCTGGTTGGGCGGGGGAGTCTTGCTATCGAAATGGATCAACCGAGATTTCGCGTTGGCTCACATGACGCGCCCGGCATTGAGTGAGTACGGCAGGGCCTTTAGTCCTTACTGGGCAAATCCCGAAAGGCGGAGGTTCGCTAAACTCGTGGCAATCGGATTCGGGATCAGCGTTCTAGTTTGGCTGGGAATCCGACTCATTGCGATCCTGTTCACGGAATCTGAATCCTCGGTTACATTCCCTATCCTGGCCATGCACCTGAGCGCCTTGGCCGTGGTTGCCATCGAGCTTCGGCACCTCCCAAGAAGGGCATTGTTGAGTTGGTTGCCGTTGGAAAAGCTGGCCGAGTACTGGCTTGGATGGATGACACTGGCGTTCTTTTTCTACTTACAATTTTTGGTCCTGGCGATTGGCATTAGGTTGCTACGCGGCATGTAGCCAGCGTATCCCGGTAGCCAAGGGGGTGTCGATCATTTATTGCCCGGATTGCAGGGAACCATTACCCATTCCAATCCGTCATTCCCGCGAAGAGCCTGCCCTCGTGAAGACGGGGGCGGGAATCCAGTTGCGGCGGATGCGACACTGCGCTTGACAACGGATGGAACGGGAACTGCATAACGGAAAGTTATTCTTCGACGGCCCCCAAGGGTACGCAGCCCTCTGCGTACCACCCGCGCCGCCGATCGTTTGACGGCGCCCCTGCAACAGCAAAACGCGTGCTCAACCGCGGCGGTCTTGCGATCCTCCACCCGAAAGGTACGCACGGCGTGCGTACCCTACCGCTAAACCAGACACTATAGGGCAGGCAGAATGCGTGCCCTGCGAATACTCGAAGGCATCCGCTGGCCCCAAATGTTCTCCCCGCCGAAGTTCCTCGGCGATAGACTAAAAGGAGCAGGTTTCGCACAGTCGATGAGGACGCCATGAGTACGGTCCCCAGGTACATCCCCCATTACACCGTCGCCGACTACCAGAAATGGGAAGGCGATTGGGAACTTTGGCAAGGCATCCCGGTGGCAATGGGTCCCAGTCCCTTTGGCCGTCATCAGAATTGTTCCGCGCGGATGATCCGGTTCTTCTTGACCGCGGTTGAAGCGGCCAAGTGCCAGGCGGTCGTCCTCCATGATATTGACTGGATCATCTCGGACGATACCGTGGTCCGCCCAGACATCGTTGTGCTATGCGGGGATGTTCCCGAGGGGCACGTCACCCAGCCGCCGGCGTTGATCGTCGAAATTCTGTCCCCTTCGACCGCCCTTCGCGACCGCAACGAAAAGCGCGGCCTCTACCAAGACCATGGCGTCGCTTACTACTTGATCGTCGATCCTCGCGACAACACCATCGAGGCCCATCGCCGGAACGGCCAGGGCGAGTTTCAACCCTTCGAGTTGACCGAGGGTTACGAATTCACTCTCTGCCACAACTGCCGCCTCCGCTGGGAACCCACGTCGATCTTCTGAGCGGCACGTTCGGTGATGGAAACAGGGCCACGCCCGTGGGCCATGCTTACGCCCACGGGCGTAAGCATGCAATGCGGAAGGAAAATAAGCCCAACTTCCACCACGCGCAGTTCCGATAGTTCCTGAAGCACGCGCCGCGGTTCGTCGCCCAAGCCGGCGCGGTGGCAGAGTTGCCCCAGGAACTTCCACGGCACGTAGGCCAGAAAGCAGACCAGGATGTGAGCCTGAACGCGCTCGGCCTTCTGATGCCACACCGGCCGCAACGAAAGATCCGTCTTGTGCAGGCGGAACGCCGCTTCGGCTTCCGTGAGTTGAATGTAAGCCCGCCAAAGTTCTTCGTCGCTCCAATCGGCGACGTTCGTGCGCAACACATAGCAGCCTTCGCTCAGCTGGGCCCAGGCTTGTTTGGCGCTCTGCTTCCAGGTGAGTTGCGTTTGACCTTGGGCGTCGGCGGTCACTTGAATCTCGAACAGGTCTGCAACTCTGGCCCCGGCTGTTTCAAAACCTGAGGGCGTCCCGAGAAACCGAACTAATCGAACGGCACCCGATCCATGTTGTCACGGCCTGGCTGGGGAACACGCCCAACATTGCCATGAAACACTACCTGATGACCACCGAGGCCCACTTTGAACTGGCCGTGAAAGGCGATGGCGGCAAAGCGGCGCAGAATGCGGCGCAGCAAGCGCACGCAAGGGGTGGTATGGAGCCGCAAGCTGGGCAAGCGGCGCAAGAAAAAACCCCGGTTTTTCCGGGGTTTGCGAACATTTGCGAATCCACGCAAGATGGGGGAGTGGGCGCACCAAGACTCGAACTTGGGACCTCAGCCTTATCAGGGCTGCGCTCTAACCAACTGAGCTATGCGCCCGGCGGGTAAATTTCCTCAAGGGGAAACTGCCAGAAGCTCCCCATTGTAAGCAAGACACGCAAGCTGTCAAACGTGTTCGCGCCGCCAAAATTTACCGGTCGCGCGCGACGGACGTTTCCTTGCAACTGCCGCAGGGTACGGCACTTATCTGTTCGACGCTCTCCGGGCCTTGGCCGCGGGAGAAACGCATAAAAAACGCCGGGCGACAACCGACCTGGTCGTCGCCCGGCGCTGATTTTGATGATTAACCCGATGGGTCGCTCAGGCGGTTAATTCGGGAACCGCGCTGAACCCGGGGGGGGGCATTGGGGGCCTGGTCGAGAAACGCTTAGTTCTCGACCGGCACCGTCATGCTGGTCAAAAAACCTTCCAACTGCTGGCTGCGAACCGGGTGCTGCAGCTTGCGCACGGCCTTGGCTTCGATTTGCCGCACGCGTTCGCGGGTGACCTTGAAGATTCGGCCGACCTCTTCCAAGGTGTAGGTGTAGCCGTCGCCCAGGCCGTAACGCAGGCGGATGATTTCCCGCTCGCGGTAAGTGAGGGTCTTGAGCAGGTCGTCGATCTTCGACCGCAGCATGCCGCGCGAGGCCTCGTTCAACGGGTTGTCGCTGGTGTGGTCCTCGATGAATTCGCCAAAGCTGCAATCTTCGCTTTCGCCCACCGGGCGATCCAGGCTTACCGGCTGGCGGCCGATGTTCATCACCCGCCGCGTTTCTTCCAGGCTGATGCCGGCGTATTCCGCGGTTTCTTCGGTGGTGGGCTCGCGGCCGAACTCCTGGAGCAACCGCTTCGACGCATTCCGCAACTTGGAAAGCACGTCGATCATATGCACCGGGATTCGAATGGTGCGGGCCTGATCGGCAATCGCCCTGGTGATTGCCTGACGGATCCACCACGTGGCGTAGGTGCTGAACTTGAAGCCGCGGCGGTACTCGTACTTATCGACAGCGCGCATCAGGCCGGTGTTGCCTTCTTGGATGAGGTCCAAGAAGCTCAAGCCCCGGTTGCGATACTTCTTGGCGATGGAAACCACCAGCCGCAGGTTGCCGCCGGAGAGTTCGCGCTTGGAAGCTTCGTATTCTTCGAACTGACGACAAACCTTGATCAGCCGGCGACGCAGCGTGGTGGGGGTCTCCAGCGTGAGTTGCATGAGATCGCGCAGCTCTTTGCGGAGGTTGGCCCGAGCGTCTTTGGTGGCCGTGGAGTCGGGCATCAGGGCCAGCCGGCGCTGCAATTGCTCCATCTTCTGGCAGTGCTCTTCCAGAGATTTGATCAATTGTTGCACGCGGCGGGTCCGCAGGCTCAACTCTTCCACCAACACCAGCGAACGGCGGCGACGGCGCAAGAACCGCTGCCGAGCAGCCCGGCGTTCTTCGGGGTCGGTGCGTTTGCTGATGAACTTGGCAAAGTCGGCTTCGTTTTCCGCCAGCAGCCTGTGCAATGTGCTCAGGTTGTGCGGCATCCGCGACAGAATTTGCTCCTTGGTGAGCTGCTCGGTCAGCGAGACCTTGATCGTGCGATCGAAGGGGAGCTGGCCGCAGCGGACTTTTTCCAAGGTTTCCACCGTGGCGTGCATGGCGTAGTGGCATGCCAGCAGCGAACGGCGGAACCGCTTGCGGGTGATCTCGATTTTTTTTGCCAGCGAGATTTCTTGCTCGCGGGTGAGCAAGGGAATCTCGGCCATCTGGCTGAGATACATCCGAATGGGGTCATCGCTCCAGCGGGTGTTGTCTGAAGCGAGACTGGTTTGACCGCTTTTGCGAACCGGGGCCGGAGCGGGCAGTTCCTGCTCCAACTCGGCCAGCAAGTCCCGCGGTGAGCTCGGCCCGGCGTCGGCATCCTGATCGGCCTGGGCAGCTTCTTCGGCCGGCGCCTGATCCAGAATATCGATCCCGGCGTCGTCGAGCGCCACCAATAGGTCGTCTAGTTTTTCGGAGTTGATCGCTTCGTCGGGCAAGTAGGCGTTCACCTCGTCGTAGGTCAAATAGCCCTGCGACCTGCCCTTGGCGATCAGTTCCTGGAGATCCACATCGAGTTCGTCCACGACAATCCTCCGGCGCATCATTGCAGCCTTTCGATTATGATCCGAGCCCGCAGCGCTCTCAAGAGAGCAACTGGCAGGAACGGGGCGGGATGCAGGCCGACGTTCTACCCCTCCGTGGGTAGCGGGAAACCATGTCGACCGCGTTGTTGCTCTAAGATCTGCTTCAAAAGTTCATCGGCGTGTTGGGAATCGAGGGTTTTGTCCTGGAGCCGTGCCGTATCTTGCCGGCAATCCCGATCGGTCTCTTCCCAGGACAGGCGGTGCATCAGTTGCTCGGCGATTTCCGCAAGCTCTTCCATGCCGCGCTCGCCAAACTTATCGCGGGCCGAGTCGTCGAGCGCCACCAATCGGCTCTGGAGCTCGGCGTCTTCCGTCGCCAGAGCCAGTTGATCGAAGCCGGGCAGCCGGCCCTGCTCGCACAAGCCATCGGCCAGCAAGAACAACCGCCGCAGCACGGCCGACCGAAATCGATCCGACCGCACCACGGTGCGAATCTTGCCAAATAACTCCGGACAAAGCAGGGTCAGTTCGAATAATTGGATTTCCCAAGGCTCGCCGGGCGCGGCGGCGGTGGCTTCCTGGTCGGGGCGAAATTTGTTCTTGGCCGGCCCGCCGCTGCGCAATTCGTGCAGCCGGGTTCGTAGCGTGGCCTCGGGCACGCGGGTCAAATGCGCCAGGCGGCTCAGAATGCCGGCCTCGCGAATCATGCCGGGCCCACTGCCGGTGCTATCGGCGGCCATGGTTTTCAGTACGTCTTCCAGCGCGTGCTGAACCTGGTGCACGCCGCCGCCCAGCTCATCGCGAATGGTGCGAAATTTGTGCTCCAAGGCATCGTGCGCCTGTTCCAATTGTTCGCGAAACGCCTCGGCCCCTTGCTGGAGCAAGAAGTCGCACGGATCGAGTTCGTTGGGCAGGGTAAGAATGCGGAGATCGACCTGAGCCGCCAGGAAGAGGGGCAGCACTTCGTTGGCCCGGCGGCGACCGGCTTCATCGCCGTCGAGCACCAGCACAATGCGGTCGGCGTACGGCCGGAGCGTGCGGATGTGCGATTCACCGAGGGCCGTGCCGAGCACGGCCACCATATTGGTAATTCCGCATTGATGGCCAATCAAACAATCGGTATAGCCTTCCACCACCACGGCCGTGCGACCGCGGCTGATGGAATCGCGGGCCTGATTGAGGCCATACAGCAGTTTGTGTTTGGAGAAGACCGGCGTTTCGGGCGAGTTGACGTACTTGGCGGCATTCTCGCCGCCGCGGCCTGGCAACACCCGGCCGCCGAAACCGACCGCGCGATTCTGCACATCGTGAATGGTGAAGAGCACCCGGCCATGGAAGCGATCGTAGAGACGATTGCTCTGGGCTCCGCGCGCAATCACGCCGCACTCTTCCAACTGATCGTGCGGAGGGCCGCCGCGGCTGGCTTGCTTTTGCAGCCAATCCCACGACTCGGGGGCATAGCCGAGAGAGAACTTGGTAATACTGTCGGCCGAAATGCCGCGATCGGCCAGGTAGTCGCGGGCGGGCTTGGCTTCTTCGGCCCGCAGTAAATAGCGGTGATACTGTTCGGCGGCCCAAGAGAGCACCGCGTACAGGCTTTGTTTTTGTCGAGCTTTTTCGGGGTTGGCGCCCGCGCTGGGGGCGACGACCACGCCAGCCCGATCGGCCAGCATTTGCATGGCCTCGGGGAAGGTGACGCCTTCCATCCGCATCACCAGGCTGAACACGTCGCCGCCGATGTCGCAGACCCAGCAACGATAGCTTTGCCGCTCGGGATTGACCTGCAGGCTGGGGCGCGCGTCATCGTGCCAAGGGCAGAGCGCCTTGAACTGGCGACCTTCCCGGCGCAATTGAAAGTACCCACCGGCCACGTCGACAATATCGACGGCCTGGCGGATTTGCTCTTTGGCATCGTGCGCGTCAAATGGCACAGCGGGCTCCGGTGGGCAACTCGAAAGGGGCGGGGAATCTTTCGTCGCGCCACTTCGCAAGCGGGGGTGGTTTCGACTGGGGTAAAACCTCCCAACCTCCGGCAACGACCGGTGGCTGCTCTCACCTGCGGAGCGGGATTATAGGGAGGGCTTCCAAACGGGTCAACACGGAGAAATGATTGTAAAAATTGCAAATACTTACGCTCTCAAGGCTTGCATTGCCGGCTCCAACGCCATCGCTGCCAGCACCCCGTTTTTTTGCGCGGTCGTACGGGGGAAACGCGGACGAGTCGCACCCTCCATTAAAAACCTTCCCAAGGCGACTCGCACAGGGCCTGCTGCAAATGAACCATCACTAGCGCGGCCGCTTCTTCCTGGCGCTTGACCCTCGCGAGCGAGGTGAGATGTTGCCGCCACACGCCCAGGTTCACCACCTGATCGTCGCTCCCTCGGGCTGCCACCGATACATAAATCACGCCGTCCAGCCCTTCGGGCGCTGCCGGTCCAAAGTGGCCGGTGACCGACGCCGACGCCTGGGCTTCGGCGGTTCGCTCCAGCACTCCATTGGCCATGGCTCGGGCCACGGGTTCGCTCACGGCCGAGAACTTTGCCAGGTCGCGCGGCGAGACACCCAACCAGGCGGACTTGCTCGCTTCACGATACACCACGGCCGAACCGCATAGCCAGGCCGAGATGCCAGGCACCTTGGCCAGCGAGGCGGAAACCAGGCCCGCGGTGCAGCTTTCGGCAAACACCACCCGCACATCGCGCGACCGAAGGCACTCGGCCAACTTCACGGCAGCATCGTCAAGTTGCATGGTCCTTACACCTCCCCCCGGCAACGAACGCTGCCGACAAATGCTGGAGCCAGGACGGCGACACGTCTACATTATGCCACAGACGCGCGGCCATCACACGCGATTGATCCAACTCCCTCACCTTGCGAAGAAAACCCGCCACGCCATGTCAACGCCAGCCTCCCAGCAACACCGCTACGAAAAACTCACCTGGCCGGAGATCAACGACGCCGTGGCGGCCGGCAAGGTGCCGATCGTGCCGGTGGGCGCCGTCGAACAGCATGGGCCGCACCTGCCCTTGGATGTGGACATGTTGCTCGTTTCGGGCGTGGCCCAAGCGGCCGGCGCACGTCTGCCGGAGAAGATCCTGGTGCTGCCGGTCGTCCCTTACGGCTACACGGGCCACGTGATGGATTTCCCGGGCACGATCAATATCCACTACCAGCATTTCATTGAGCACATGCTCGATATTTGCAAAAGCCTGGCCTATCACGGGTTCAAACGCATGTTGATTCTTAATGGACATGGTTCCAACATGCCCAACTTGGATTTGGTTTCGCGGCGGTGCAATTTGGAGACCGACGCCGAGTGCGGCTTCGCGGCCTGGTGGTCGTTTCTGACGGTCGATCCCGAGTTTTTGCCGCGATGGCGGCAAAGCAAATTCCCCGGCGGCTGCGCCCACGCCGGCGAGTTGGAAACCAGCGTGTACATGCACCTGGCGCCCGAAGACGTGCGGATGGACCAGATCAAAAACGGCACGATCTCGTTCAACGAAGAAAACTCGCGCTACCGCTGGGTCGATCTGTTCGGCGCCGGCCCCGTGCAGGTGACCTCGTGGACCGGCAGCTATTCGGAAAGCGGCGTGCTGGGCGAAGCCGAACTGGCCACGCCCGAAAAAGGCCGCGTGGCTTTTGAAGAGGCGGTAACAAGACTCTGCGGATTCATCGAAGAATGGACAGCCGTGCCGGTGCCAACGCGTAAGGAGAACCACCGGACGGAACCGACGATGCCAATGCCGTGGGGGCAGGGGACTTCACTGGGGAAACGGTGAGGGGCACGAGGATGCCAACAGCCGATTCAGGCTCCCGGCTTAACCCGCGCCGGCGCTGGAACGGCGGCGGAACGGGATGGTGAAAATGTAGCCAATCAGGCCCACCGGCATCAGAATCAAGCCCACCACGGTCATCACGCATGCCACGGCCACAAACAACACATAACAATAGGCCACCCACAGGATGGTTTTCCAAAGTGCCGCCTTGGGCTCGGAATCTTCGGTTTGCATGCCTTCTCCCCTCGGTTTGAAGCGACCCCTCTCGGGCGGGCGCCCCCGCCATGCGGCTAACCCTGCGTCCATCTTAATTATCGAGCCAAACCACGCAAATCCTGACGCCGGAACCGCGCAAACGGCGGTTCCGCCAGAATAGCAGCCCTCGCAGCAACAGGAGAACCAGAACAGCCTGGCAATTTGCGAATTTCACGAAAACTGCACCGACTGGCCAGGGTCTGACGGACAGCCTCAAAGTGCTGATTTTATGGATCGCGGCTGGTCGATCCCTTGTCTTGTGCCGTTGGCCACGCCTCGTTGTCCTAGCGTGCTTGTCGTCCTAGCGTAACGGCCGGGACAATGTTGCCGCAGACCTGTCTTCGGCGGGCTTCCAACGGCCGCCCACTCCTAGGAATCATTCGCCGGTGCCCGCACACCGGTCATATCGAAGCAGGGCGGCCTCCCGTAGCCGCCTTCGCTTCGTTTTTATGCGCGACGCTCCACACCTCAGGCGTGAATCTCCACAATATCCCCGTCGCTCGGCTCATAGTCGGCCTTCACCTGCGAGCCATCGTGCACATTCGCCCCCCAAACTCGGGCAAATTTGAAGTTGGCCGCAATGTCCTTATGAATCTGCTCGGCCACCTCCACCACCGTCTCTCCTCGCCGAATCGTGAATGGCTTCTCCATGTCGGCCGCCTTGGCGGTTGGCAGCTTGGTATACACCCGCACCACGTTCAGGCCCTGGAAGATGGCGTCCCGCAGTTCCTCCAGCCCATCGCCCCGCTCGGCCGAAATTCGATACACGGGAAAATCGACAGGGCATAACTCGCGGAACATTTCCAAACGATCCTCGGCCCCTGGCACATCCATCTTGTTGGGCACGAGCAGTGTTTGGGTGTACGAAATGCCCACGTCTTCGTCGTCCAAATGCTGGGTGCTGGCCAGTCGCGTTTTGGTGGCCGACAACGTGGCGAGCGCCTCGTGACACTGCTCCACGCCATCGTCGCTGCCCAGGTCGAGCATGAGCACCGCCAGATCGGCCCCGCGAATGATGCCGTGCATGTAGGGCTCGAAGAAATCGCTCGTGATCGGCGGCGTGTCGATCAGCTGCACCAGCACATCGTGCCAGGGCATCATGCCTGGCAGCGGCGCCCGCGTGGTAAACGGATACGGGGCCACCTCCGGCGTGGCCCGCGTGAGCGCCGCCAGCAGTCGGCTCTTGCCCGCGTTAGGGCCGCCAATCACCGCCACCGAGCCAGCGCCCTGCCGCGGAATCCGCACGCTAAAGCCCTTCTTGCCGGTCTTGCGATCGCTTTCAACTTCTTTTTTGAGCTTGGCGATCTTGGTCTTGAGATCCGACTGCATTTTCTCCGAGGCCTTGTGCTTCGGAATCTCTTTGAACATCACCTGCAGCCACTTCAATTCATCTTCAGGCGTGACCGCGCGGCGATACTCTTCTTGGGCTTTGAGATACTGAGGCGTCAAATTGGCGGCCATCGTTGCTCGTTCACTCCGCAGTCGCGATTGATCTGAGTCGATCTCGATTCGCCGGAGCAATCGCCCCCCCGGCAACGATCCATTCTAGCGATTCTCGGCCGATTGTTCG
The DNA here is from genome assembly GCA_964445985.1 of uncultured Pirellulales bacterium. Classification (GTDB taxonomy): domain Bacteria; phylum Planctomycetota; class Planctomycetia; order Pirellulales; family S012-138; genus CAYUMU01. The sequence continues at coordinate 41,328 of CAYUMU010000057.1, forward strand.
ATCGGCGACAAGCCATCGCGCCGCGAGCGCAAAAAACGAGCGCGTGGCTGGGGTCAGGCTGTCGCCCAACAACGTCCTGTCCATGCTCCCGCAATCCCGACAGCCTGCCCCCAGGAGGTTGGAGCGCGCAAAAAAAACAAGCGTCGGGCAGGGACGGCCCCCGCTTACCCGACGCTCGCTTTGTTGATGCGCAACGAATGGACCGTTGGCTAATCAAGTCTAGCTCACGATCCTACGCGGCTTTCTTGCCGCAACAGGCTTTGCCTTGCTCGCAGCAAGCCGCGCCTTCAATGCAGCACTTTTGCGGGGCATGGCAGCAAGCGCGGTTTTCCGCGCAGCACTTCATGCCTTTCTCGCAACAGCCCAGCTTGGCATCGGCCACGCAGCACGCGGCCTTCGCCTCGCAACAAGCCAACTGCTTGGCACAGCAATCGGCCACCTTGGCAGAAGTCGGCACTTGCTGGGCACTCGCCTGGCAACAAGCCGCCTTGGCCGCAACATTGGTCGCCGTCTCATTGCCCTTGGCGCAGCAAGCCGCTGTGGCGTTGTCCTTAGCTGCGCAACAAGCCTTCACGGCGACCGGCGCCGTTTCATCGCCGCCCGCTTGGGCCTGATTGTTGGCCTTTTTCGACTTGTCTTTGGCCGCGGGTCCGCAGCAAGCCTTGGGCACGTCGCAGCAAGCGCTGCCTTCAATGCAACACTTCTGCGGCGCATTGCAGCAGGCCCTATCCTCGGCACAGCATTTCATGCCCTTGGCACAGCAGCCCAGCTTGATGTCGGCCTCGCAACACGCGCTCTGGGGCTGGCAGCAAGCCAGGTTCAGCGCGCAACAATCTTTGACCGCCTCTTTCGCGGCATCGTCTTTGGTTTGCTGATTCGCCGCCCCCACGCCAGCCAGGAGCAAGCCCAGCGAAACGAACGAGGCAAAATACGTTCTTGCGAACATTGAGAAATCTCCAGTTAAAAACTTCGATCGGGGGATGGTAAAGCGCAACCGCGCTCAACCAAATCACATGCTGAACACGCCGCCTCTGGGCGGTTTAGCAGCGCCACACGCACTGGAGAACGTGTAGCCGAGGACCCGTATCGAAAAGCGGTGATCCGGCCGATCCCCATTCCAGGAGACCGCTCATCCGGACAGCAGGCGCCGCGATGGCCACGGGAATGATGGCCGGAAGATCGGCGGAAATCACATCCTGCGGCAAGACCGCCTTGACTGGCAGCACGGCGTCGCGCGTACAGCAACAAGTCGCGGTCGGCGCGGCCGGCTCATGAGGACATCCGGCCGTGGAAGTCGCCCCATCTTCGTCTGGCGTGGAATGACAACAACTCCGCGCGGGTGGAGACTCAGACTTTTCAGCCGCGGTCGCCTCGCCGCCAACCATGCAGCACCACCCAGGCGGAAACGCCAGGAAGAAGCTACAGGCCACGGTGAATAGTCGCACGCTGAGATTCATAGAACTTTACTACGACAGGCCCCGCTCAAGAGTTCGGTCGATCGCGCGAATTGGATGGATCTTGATTTGAATGGTTCCATCCACGGACTTGCCAACGCCCCCCATTCTACGCGAAAAGCCAGGCGCGAGTGAAGCTGTATTTTTCAGCGATTCCGGTGGGGGCGATTCGCTTACCACCGGCTACAAGCTGATACCCCTCCGGGGTAAATGCGAATCAAGCGCAGATACCCCCCATCTCCGGGTTCGCCTATTCGCGATCTTTGGGCTGCGTGCCGTCGGTGTTCGAATCCTTCTCCGGCTCCTCGGCCTTCACCGCCACGTTGGGAAAGGTTGCCGCCAGGCGGTCACCCAACCAACGACCCCGCAGGCTGATCGCCGTCACGCGGCCATCGCGGCCAATCAGGTAGGTGGCGGGGATGCCTTCCACGCCCAGCTTCTCGGCCAGCCCTTGGGCGTCTTTGCCCACAATATTGGCCCAGGGCAGCTTCTCTTCTTTCACAAAGTCCTTGAGGGCTTCCATGTCATCGTCCAGGCTAATGCCCACCACTTCAAACCCGGCGTCTTTGTACTGTTCGTAGTTCTTCTTGACGTTGGGGAGTTCTTCGCGGCAAGGACCGCACCACGTGGCCCAAAAGTCGACCAGCACGACCTTGTCTTTGTATTTATCCCAATTGAGCTGGTGCCCATCGGCCAGGCTGCCCGACAGCTTGAGGGGCTTGCCGACAATCTCCAACTTGGTCTTCGCGGCGTTGTACAGTTCCGTGGCCGCTTCGCCCAATTCCTTGGGCTCCACATTGGCAAACCGCTCCTTGGCGGCTTTCAGCAGGTTCAGCGTGGCCTCGTACTGCCCGGCAACTTCCAGCACTTGGGCAGAAATCATCGCCACCCGCAGCTGCCGCACGTCGGGCTCGCCTTCCTTCATATACGCGTTCAGGCTCTTCAGCAGCGGCTCCACGGCGTCCTTGTCGCCCCCGAAAACCTTTTCCAACCGCGCAAACACCTGAACCTGCAGGTCCGATTCTTCGGGCGCGGCGGCCGGTTGAGCAGGTTGGGCCGGTTGATCCTGAGCCCGCGCGGCACTGGCGGGCGCCAAGAGCATGAGCCCTAGCGCGGCCCAGGAGAAGAACTTCTTCATGGCAAACTCCGTTGCAAACAAAATGGTAGGTGTGGGAACGCCGCTCGACGGTGTGATTTTGGGTGGGGACGGTGGCCAGCAAGAACTTAGAGGTCGGCCACGGCAGGAGCGCCAATCCCCCTTTTGCAGCGCCACCCAAAGTGTATCTCATTCCCTCGGCCCAGACGAATTTCTCGCCGCCGGGGCCAAAGCAGACGCCCCCAATCGCCCGAAAGTGGCGTGCCTAACCGCCGTGATTTACAGGGCTTACAAATTGATCGCCGTTTTCGCTATTTTCCCTGCACCCGGCTGGTCAGCTTCTTCACCACCGCCTGGAACTCCCGCCGGGCGGCCCCCAAACCCTCGGGCGTTTTCTTGCCAGGCCCTTTCACGTAGTCCATCACAATCCCTTCGGCGTCGACAAATTCCTGGCACACGTTGGCGATTTCGCTGGCAATGTTGATCGGCACATTGGTCACGCCGTTGGCGTCGCCGTGCAGCAGATCGCCCTGGTTGACCATCAACCCTCCCACCCGCACCGGCAGGCCCAAGTGCAGCAGGTGGCAATAGGCATGCGCGCAGATGGTGCCGCCGGTGAAGACCGGGTACTTGAGCGCCTTCACCTGCTCCAGGTCGCGCCCGCCGCCGCTGGTGATCAGACCCACCGAACCAAACGCCTGATAGGTGCTGCACATCACCTCGCCAAACGTGGCCGAAACCGCCGGGTCGTCGAGATCCTGGAAAACCACCACGGCAGGGCCCGGCAGCTCGGCAAAACCGGCCACCTGCTGATCCATGCTGCCATAGGCATCGCCGCCCGCCGGGGGAGCGTCGCTGCGAAAAGCGGCCGTGCTGGCAAAGCCCACCATCGGCGGAAACTCGGGGAAGTTGCTCCGAATGCGGTGGTCCATGTAGCCCTGGTTCCGCGGCCGCGCGTCGAACAGCTCGATGACATTGCAGATGGTTGGGGTATCGAACTTTGCCAATTGATCGAGGGTGGCCTGCGAAACGCTCATGGGAGAGAGAACCCAAAGGAAGGTAGGAACAAACAGCGCGGTGCCGCGGGACGGAACGCCGCCAAAACTACCGCGCCCCCAGCGCCTGTTCAAGAATCCACTCAAGTTTAAGTGACGCCGATCAACGACTTCCTCCATTCCCGTCATTCCCGTGCAGACGGGAATCCAGGGCGCGGCGGATGCATCTCGACTTTACGGATCGGCTTTGACAAACTTCTTCCTGGACAACTCAACTTCAACACGGACACAAGGAACCAACTCATGGGCGATTGGGTCGAAGTCGGCAAAAAGGCTCCCACCTTCTCATTGCCGGCCGATAGCGGCGGCAAAATCAAGCTGGCCGACCTGGCCGGTTCGCCGGTCGTGCTCTACTTCTACCCTCGCGACAACACGCCTGGCTGCACCAAACAAGCCTGCGCGTTCCGCGACCGCAAAGCCGAGATGGAAGCCCTGGGGGCCAAGGTCATTGGCATCAGCACCGACAGCGTGGCCAGCCACGAAAAGTTCCGCGACAAGTTCGAGCTCAACTTCCCCCTGCTGGCCGACGAAAACCACGCCGTGGCCGAAAAGTACGGCGCCTGGCGCGAGAAAAACATGTACGGCAAAAAAAGCCTGGGCATCCAGCGCAGCACCTTCCTCATCGACCCCACCGGCCGCATCGCCAAGGTCTGGAAAAAAGTGCAAGTCGAAGGGCACGACGAAAAGGTGCTGGAGGCGCTGAGGGAACTGCAAGCGCGGGAATAAGAGTTGCGAGCCACCGGGTTCACCCCTTGGTATTACCCACATCTTGATCGTTGTTCTTCGTATCGCAGAGCCAGGGCC
>CAYUMU010000058.1:0-44742 GCA_964445985.1 uncultured Pirellulales bacterium
GGGGGAGGGCTACGTAGCGGGCGTGAGCTGATGTGGTCGAGGGGCGGGCCATTCCTTTTTTTTGATTGAGCCTGGTTGGCGGGCTTCCAAGGCCCATCACCCCCGACCCTTCTCCTCGGAAATACCGGGGAGAGGGGAGAAAAGGGTTTTCGCGCCTGCCACGGCTAGGCCAAAATTCCTTGCACCACTTCGCCGTGAACATCGGTGAGGCGGAAGTCGCGGCCGCTGTAGCGATAGGTCAGTTGGGTATGGTCCAGGCCCATCAGGTGGAGGATGGTGGCGTGCAGGTCGTGGACGTGCGCGCGGTTTTCGACGGCGGCAAAGCCGAATTCATCGGTGGCGCCGTAGGCCATGCCGCCTTTCACGCCGCCGCCGGCGAGCCACACGCTGAAGCCGTGGTTGTTGTGATCGCGGCCCTTGGAACCCTCGGAGGTGGGCGTGCGTCCGAACTCGCCGCCCCACAGGATGAGCGTATCTTCGAGCATACCCCGCGCCTTGAGATCGCGAATGAGCGCGGCGATCGGCTGATCGCAATCCTTGGCCTTGCTGGCGTGGCCGGCAATGTCGCCGTGGTCGTCCCAAGGCTGACCGTTGCCGTAATAGACCTGGGTCATGCGCACGCCCCGTTCGGCCAGCCGCCGCGCCACCAGGCAGGCGTTAGCGAACTGGCCCGTGCCGTACTGCTTGCGGGTGGATTCGGTTTCCTGGTTCAGATCGAACGCCTCTTGGGCCTCGGTTTGCATGCGGAAGGCCATTTCCATGCTTTGAATGCGGCCTTCCAGTTGAGGATCGCCGCCCCGTTCATCGCGATGCAGCGAATTCATTTGATGGATGAGATCCAACTGACGCCGCTGGGCGTCGCGGGTCAGAAAGCGGTTGTCGATATTGCGAATGACGCTTTTGGGATCGAGATTGCCATTGTGGATATGGCAGCCCTGGTAGATGCCGGGCAGGAAGCTGTTGCTCCACAGTTGCGGCCCGACCACCGGCTTGCCGGGGCAAAGCACCACGAAGCCTGGCAGGTTTTGGTTCTCGCTCCCCAGGCCGTAACAGAGCCACGAGCCCATGCTGGGCCGGGTTGGCTGCGTCTCGCCGGAATTCATCATGAGCAGCGACGGCTCGTGGTTGGGCACGTTGGTGTGCATCGAACGGACCACGCAGATGTCGTCGATGCACTTGCCGATCTCGGGGAAGATTTCGCTGACCTCGACGCCTGACTGGCCGCATTTGTGAAACTTGAAGGGGGACTGCATGAGTCCGCCGGTGCGGCGTTCGGTTTTGATTTCCGCGGCCGGCGGTTTTTCGCCGTTGTGTTTGGCCAGCATGGGCTTGGGGTCGAAGGTATCGACCTGGCTTGGCCCGCCGTTCATGAACAGGTGAATCACCCGCTTGGCCTTGGGCGGAAAGTGAGTTTGCTTGGGGGCCAGGGGGTTGTTGGAACCGGCCGCCGCCGCGGGCGAAATCAGGCCTTCGTGGGCCAAGATGCTGGCCAGTCCCAGGGCTCCCATGCCCGTGCCCAGGCGGCCCAACATGGCGCGTCGCGACAACGAAGAATGAGCGTGCATCGCGAGGCGATCCCGAGGCGAAAGAGGCATGGCGGAAACTCTCAAGGCGGTAAGGAAACAGACTCAGTCGATGTACATGAACTCGTTCAAACTCAGCAAAGCCTGGGCGTATTGCTGCCAGGGATCGATCTTTTGCTCGCTGGCGTCGCTGGCGGCCGCGGCCAAAAAGTCCAACCCCAACCGCAGCTCGTGCTCATGCGGCGCTCGGGCGTAGAGCAGCTCAAACGCCAATCGCACGCGGGCGTCGCCGGTCGCGGCGCCGGCTTGCACGCGTTTCGCCAGGCTTTGCGCCTGCTGCACCACAAAGTTGCTGTTGAGCACAAACAATTGTTGCTGCGGGGCGGTGGTCACCGTTCGTTTTTCGCTGGTGACGTTGGCATCGGGAAAGTCGAACAACCGCAGCAATTCGTCGAGCTCGTGCCGGCTGATCTTGGCGTAGACGGTTCGGCGGCTGCCCGTGAGGGGGGCGTTGGGGCCGCCCACGGTGCGATCGAGATTGCCCGAGACGGCCAGCAGCGAATCGCGCCAGGCTTCCACATCCAGCCGCCTGCGATTCATTCGCCAGAGCAAACGATTGTCGCCATCGAGCTCGGAATTCCTGGCGTTGGCTTCGCTGCTCAAGCGGTAGGTCGCCGAAAGCATGATCTGGCGATGCAGGTGTTTCACCGACCAGCCGCTTTCCACAAAATCCACCGCCAGCCAATCGAGCAGTTCGGGATGGCTGGGGCGTTCGCCCAGTTCTCCAAAGTTGCTTGGCGTGCCGACGATGCCGCGGCCAAAATGCTGCTGCCAAACGCGGTTTGCCATCACGCGGGCTGTCAGTGGGTTATCGGCCCTGGCCAGATCTTCGGCCAATTCGAGCCGTCCGCTGCCGTGGGCGTAGGGCTTGCGCTCGCCCTCGGAAAGCACCTGCAAGAACTGCCTCGGAGCGACCTCGCCCTGCCGGGCCGGGTTGCCGCGAATGAAGACGTGCATATCTTTCGGGCTGGTGTCGCGAATCGCGTGGGCCACGGGATACATGGCCGGCGCGTCTCGCTGGGCCTGATCCCAACTGGCTTGCAGCGAGTCGACTTGAGCCAGGTCGGCCGCCGACAGCGATTCTTTCAGTGGCTTGTCGGCCAGCTTGAACAGGCCGCCATCGAAGAACACCGCCTTGAGCAATTCCGCGTCGGCCTTGGTTAGCTGGCTGTCGTTTGCCTTGGTCGCGGCAGCGCGATCCGCGGCCAGCGCGGTTTGTGTGGGCGGAGCGGTGGTATAGACGAGGAACTCCACCGTGGCGCCGTTGCCCTGCCGGGTGCCGCTCACATCGAGCCCTACCGTGGCCTTGAATCGCTCGGCGCCAGGCGGCAGGTCGTACACGATCAAGCTGGGGGCATGTGAGCCGAGGCCATACTCGAAGGCGCGCTCGCCAATCCGCAGCTTCCCCCCGCCGACGCTGCGGTGCAGGTTGATCGAGCCGAACCCGGTGGTGGCGGTGCGCCACTTCAGATCGGTCAGTTTGACTTCGCCCTGGCTGGTAACCAATCGCGGCTCGGCCCAATCGGCGTGGTCGCACGATTTGCCGTCGCCGGCATCGGTGATCAGCAGATAGAGCTCGCGAGCGCCTTTCAAATCCACATCCACCTCGGCGGCGGGCCGTTCGTGGTTGAGTTGCTTGCTCGCAAACAGGGGCAGCGAAGAGTTCGCTGGTTCCACTTTGGTGTTCACGACCGCTTCTTTTTGGGGAGCGAGCTTGCCGTCGCGCGCGAGCAGCAAATTTTGCACCTGCTGCTGGAAACTGGCAGCCCAAGCTTTCACATTGGCGGGGGGCGAATCCAGCGAGGCTTGGGCGTGGGCGGCCGGCAGGGCGTACCAGCCTTCGATGGCCGGATACTTGCCGCGATTCTTGGCATCCAAGAACTCGCGCCACAGCTTGATGGCCGGTTCTGCCAGGCCGTTGGTTGTTGCCAGCTGTTTATCGGAAAGAGGCTTCCCTTGAGCGGCCGCCACCCGTTGTTTCCACACGGCCAGCACGTACTGCTCGATTTGGGGGGCGGCGTTTTCGGCCGCGCTTTCGCGCAGCTCGCGCATCCGGTCGGTGAATGCCTTCTCGGCATTTTTCACCGTTTGCTGGCCGGCGTTGTACGCGTCGACAACTTCTTTCTCGGCCAGCGGCACATTTGCCAGGGCCGAACTGCTGAAGATGCCGGCCAAACTGTAGTAGTCGTTGGTGGGAATCGGATCGAACTTGTGGTCGTGACAACGGGCGCAGCTGACGGTCAAGCCCAAGAACCCACGGGTCAGCGTGTCGATGCGGTCGTCGAGCTCATCGGCTTCGGCCTTGGCCTTGTCTGAGTTTTTGTAATACACCGCGCCCAGGCCAAAATATCCCAGCGCCACGAAACGCTCCTGACCGAGCGACTCGTCCAACTGGTCGCCGGCAATCTGCATCCGCACAAACTGGTCGTAGGGGAGATCGCGATTGAACGCGTCGATCACCCACTCGCGGTAACGCCAGGCCTCGGTGTTGGGCTTCACGGCAAAAGTATGCGCCTGGTCGTCGGCAAAGCGGGCCACGTCCAACCAGTAGCGGCCCCAGCGTTCGCCGTAATGAGGCGAATCGAGCAACCGGTCGATCAAGCGCACATAAGCGTCGGGGGATTCGTCGGCCAGAAACGCCGCTTGCTCCTCGGGCGTGGGGGGCAACCCCAGCAAGTCGAACGTGGCGCGGCGGAGCAGCGCCCTTTTGCTGGCCTCGCCCACCGGCTGCAGGCCCGCGGCGTCTAATGCGGAGAGCACAAAGTGATCGATTTCGTTGCGTGTCCAGTGGGGGTTGCTGACCCGCGGCAGCGCTTTCTTGGTGGGCGGTTGAAATGCCCAATAGTTGGCCGCCTTGGCGAAGTCAATTTTTGTTGGCGCGGCCGTTTCGCCCCCTTGGCGCGGGTCGGGGGCTCCCATTTCAATCCACTTGGAGAAATCGGCGATGACGGCGTCGGCCAACTTGCCTTTGGGGGGCATCTCGTAGCTATCGTACTTGAGCGCCGCCAACACCAGGCTTTCCGCGGGACTGCCGGGCGCAATGCCAGGGCCGCTGTCGCCGCCCGTTCGCATGGCGTCTCGGGTATCGAGACGCAGACCGCCCTGGACGGGCTTGGATTCGGCCGAGTGGCATTCGTAGCAATGCCGCACGAGGACGGGGCGAATTTTCGCTTCAAAAAACTCGTGCCCCGCCTTCTCATCGGCGGCCGCCGGGGAGACCAGCAGAGTCGCAATCAGACTTGCGGCGCTCAAAGTGCGGCATGTTGGCATAAGAATGAGCCTGGGTTGCGGGGGCAGGTGGGCAGAGGGCAGGAAATCAGGCGTGGCGTGCATCGCATCAAGGGGCTTTATTCTAACGAACGACGCAGGAATTTACCAACAACAATAGGCGCCCCTTGGAGTTTCGGCGATTGGGACCATCGCCGCCGCGGGGCAGAATGCGCTTGCCCTGGGAAAGCGCGCTGCGCGCCCCAAACGGGTTGGTTTTCCTAACCGTTTCGGCCGGCGCCGGGGCACAACCCACGCTGGAGGGAAATCAGGCGAAACCGCCCCGGCTTACGGAATGTAGACGAGCTCGTTCATGCTTAGAATCGCCTGGCAGAGATCGGCACGCGCCAATTGCGCGGCTTGTTCGGCCGATTTACCCGCGGCCCCATGGGCCGCCTGTTGGGTTTGCACGAACGCCAGGGTTGCCTGGAGTTCGGCCGGCGTGGGGGATCGTTGCAGCGCGATGGCGTAGGCGCGCCGAATGGCCTCTTCGGCCGGCACGTTGCCCAGGCGGGCGGCCAGGCCTTCGGCGTATTGGCGTGCCTGAGGATTGTTCAAAAACAGCAATGCCTGGGGCGCCGTGGTGGTGGTGGCCCTGGCGCCGATGCTGACCAGATGCTCCGGCCAGTCAAACAGCATCATCATGGGAATCAGCTTGCTGCGTTTGATAAAGAAGTAGACGCTCCGGCGGCGCATGGCTTCGTCGAGGGTGCCCGGCCCATACATTTGCCCGTCGAGCAAGCCGGACACGGCCAACATCGAGTCGCGGATGGCTTCGGCCTCGAGCCGGCGCTGCTCCCACCGCCACCAGTACTGGTTGTCTGGATCAATGGCGACCTTGGCCGGATCGGCCTGGTGACTCTGTTGATATACGGCGCTGGTCATTAGCAGCTTATGCAGCCGCTTGAGTTTCCAGCCGTGATCGATCAGGTCCTGGGCCAGCCAATCGAGCAATTCTGGATGGCTCGGCGGTTCGCCTTGCAGGCCAAAATCGTTGGGCGTGGCCACGATGCCGCGGCCAAAGTGGTGCTGCCACAGGCGGTTGACCATGACCCGCGCGGCGAGGTGCCCTGCCCCGTGCTGGTCATCGGTCATCCACGCCGCCAACGAGGCGCGGCGAAAGCTGGTGCGTGTCCAATCCTGGGGAGGTTGCCGCCGCCAGAACTCAGGCGACTTGTCGTCGCGCATCAGCACCTGCAAAAAGCCGGCTTGGGCTTCGGCCTGTTTCTGATGCACGTCTCCCCGCAGCAACTGGTGGGTTTGGGGGTAAAAGTGCGGATAGCCGCGGCCGTCGGCGTGATGCTTGGTGTGCGGGTAGCCTTCGCTGCTTACCTGCACCTTGACTGGTTCCCGCGAGCCGGGCAGCTTGAGGTCGATCTCGCTACGGATGGTCGTGGTGAAGGTGGCGGCGAAACGGTAATAGTCGGCCGCGGGGATGGGGTCGAACTTGTGATCGTGACAGCGGGCACAACCGACCGACAGGCCAAGGAAAGCCACGGCGGTGGTGGCGGTCATGTCGTCGAGCTCATCGTAGCGGGCCGACTCGAACTCCATTTCGGTGAGCTGCGTGGGGAACGCGCCGGCCCCGAGAAAACCGGTGGCCGCCAACGCCCAGGGCTGCTCGGGGGCGAGCTCGTCGCCTGCCAATTGCCAGTGAATGAACTCGTCGTAGGGAAGGTCGGAGTTCAAGGCCCAAATCAGGAAGTCGCGATAGGGCCAGGCGTGGGGCCGGTCGTAATCTTGTTCGTAACCGTGCGACTCGGCGAAGCGGGCCACATCCATCCAGTGGCGAGCCCAGCGCTCGCCGTAGTGGGGCGACTCGAGCAGGCGGTCGATCAGTTTTTCGTAGGCATTTGGGGAGCGATCGGCCTCGAAGGCTGAAACCTGTTCTGGCGTGGGTGGCAGGCCCAAGAGGTCGAAATAGGCGCGGCGAATGAGCGTGCGGCGGTCGGCCGGGGGGTTGGGCTGCAGTCCGAGTTTTTCTTGGGCTGCCAGCACAAACCGGTCAACATCGGTGCGGCACCACTGGGCATGCTTGACTGGGGGAGGCGCAACGGCGCCCAAGGGAGCGAACGACCAGAATGCCCGATCGCTGGCGGTGATTGCCTGCTCGTCCGCTGGTTTGGTTGGAATTTCCACCAGCGGCTTGTCGTAAGGGGCGCCCAGATCGAGCCAGGTTTTGATGGCGGCCAGGGTGGTGGGCGGCAGCTTGTCGGCCTTGAGCGGCATGTGCGGCTCGGCCGTATGCGAAATCACGGCATAGAGGTGGCTATCTGCGGCGTTGTCGCCCAGCATGCCACTTTCCAGCAGGGCCTCGCGCGAAGAAAGATCGAAGTCGGCCTTGGTGCTTTCGCCGCCGTGACAAGCCAGGCAGTGCCTGGTCAGCGCGCCGCGCACGTGGGTGCGAAAGAGCTCCAGGCCGGCCTTCATTTCCGCGGCATGCTTGGGCGAGACGGCTGGCTTGGCGGGTTCAGCGGCGCGAGCCTGGGCTATGGCGATCAGGCAAATCGCGATGGCCAGCAGCCAAGGCTTTGCTGATCGTGCTGATTCAAGAGAGTATCGCGTGCAAGTACGCCAGTAGAGCATGCGTTGCCGTGAGGTGCTGGGGGAAAATATCGGGAACGAATGGTGTTAGTATAACGTGGCGAAACCGCGATTCATCTGGGGGGCTGGTTGCTGGCCGCGCTTTGCAGCGAGGCAAGAGCTGGCGAGCAGCAACCAGATCCCAGCCACCCACCGCTTGGTGACAGCCGACCGCATTGTGCCAGGCAGAATGCCTGCCCTACCTTTGCTTGCCACAGCTATAGGTGGCGCTGGCCATTTTTTCGGGCGCCACCTATCCGAAGTCAAAATCCGATATGCATGGCTGGTTTGTCTAGGTCGAGGTCGCCGAGGTCCAGACTTCCAGATGGTTGGAGAAAACCGGCGGGGCCGCCGGCTGCATACCATGTCCAACGCCCGCTTTCGGTTGTTTTCCATCTTGGCGAGCGGCGACCTGGGGGAACATTGAGTAGTTTGAAGCGCCCCGTGCGATCCGACTTGACGACCTGAACTTCGTGTGACTCCAGCACACCGACGATAACGCCTTCCACTGGGCTACCGCTACGAGTCACGCGGCCTGACACGGCGCCAGTTGCCCTCAGGCGGTTTTCGTCAGCAGTTAAGGGTTGAAACGCCACCTGCCCTTCAAGCTCGACTTCGTAAAAAAATAAATCTTTATCGCGATCGCGTGGATCTTTCTTCTTTTTTGAGTACGCAAACGACGTGCTGCTCCCCGTGTCACCAATCTGCTCGTCGGACTCAGCATCGGGGTTCGCGTAGATTCTGGCTGAAAACAGTTCAAGCTTTGATCCCGAATCATTCGCTGCTGGGACACCAAAGTCGGTCCAAAGCCAGCACTTGATTTTGACGGGTATCTTGATATCCGATGCTTCATCGCGTTCTGCCTTGCGCGCCGCATCATTCCACGAATCCGTGGGGACAACGAGCGCGGCTTTGAAGTACATGTTGGCGAGCTCGTCGCCATGGATCGTCTCCAAGGGGGTGCTCTCCTGGCTGACCCAAACCGTTCGTGTCCGAGTCCAGTCAACCATTGCCGACGGCGGTTGATTGTCCGAACGGGAACACCCAACGGTGGGAACAATGCATGCGAAAACAACCGCAAGGACTGAAATCGGGGTTCGCATGGTTTTTCCGCCTTTCTTCTGCCGCCTAACGATCAAGCTCAGCCGCGCGGGGCGGGGCGGGGCGGGGCGGGGGCGGGGGCGACCCAGCCCCGGCCGCTTGTCACGCCTCGACATCGGTCACATGCTCGCCAACCCATTTAGTAAACGGCATCCGTCCAAGTTCACCTGCCGCAAGTCGTAAGATAACGGTTTCGGAATCATCGATGTCGGCATCCAGTTCAAATCCGTTCATCACGAGGAACGTCTCCATTGCCGCGTGACCGATTCGTTTGTTACCGTCGACGAAGGGGTGATTCATCACCAACGAGAAACACAATGCCGCGGCTTTCTCCGCGAGTGTCGGGTACAGCTCTGAGCCACCAAAGGACATCCGGGGCTGAGCAAGCGCCGATTCAGCCAGTCCCAAATCACGAATCCCATCGGCGCCACCTGATTGTACGATGATCCGACGATGCAATTCGATCAGTTCCGCTAGAGTCAGATACCGCATCAGGCCAACCGCTTGTATAGCTCGGTATTTTTCTTGAGTACACGTGCCGCCGCACCTTCGAAATCGCTTTCCGGTTTTGCAAGCAGATCATTGATTGCGGCCTTGGCAAGGTCGCTTACAGAGACGTTGAGTCGACGCGCAACCTCCTGCAGTCGCCGCGTCTGCTGTTCATCGAGTTCTAGATTCAGCGTCATTGGGTCTTGAATCCTAATCTGAAAGACAAGTTCTTGTTGATACAGACCCGCATATAACCCGTCTTGGTCTGCCTGGCGTGAAACGGCCGAAGACGAAGTCGGCCACAAGTCGCTTGGTGACAGGCGGGTCGGGTGGCAGGCTACGCCGTTAACCCATTTTCCTACGCTGCAACCGCGCTGTACATAGCAAAGCTCCGTGGCGTTCCGACTCCTAGCGAGGTTCGCGCAGATGCGACGGTTTGCGATTCATCTGGGGGCTGGTTGTTGGCCGTGCTTTGCAGCGAGGCAAGAGCTGGCGAGCAGCAACCAGACCCCAGCCACCCGCCCGATTGCCGTGAGTAGTTCCGCATCGTCGGGGTATTGCGTGGGCAGGATGGCCCTCAGGGGCAGGGGGACTTCGTCCATGCGATAGGCGGTGCCTGCCCGATGGATGCCGTAGATGGCCGAGGTGAACTGCACGTGTGGCTGGAAGGAACATACCGCCTGCGGGTAGTCGATCACGATCGTGGGAATCGATTGCAGCCAGTTTTGGGCAGCGGCCGAAAGCAACGAGGCGCCCTCGCTGCCGACCAGCAGGCAGGCGTCCACTTCGTGCCGTTCGAGCAGTTCATTGGCGGAGTACTCGCCGGGGTTGTGGCGAGGGTAACCCCGCTGCAAATTGACGGCGAACGGGTAGCCGGTTTGCCAGCAAATCACGCTATCGGCCCCGGCCACGTCGCCGGGAATTCGCATTCGCTTGGCGTGGAACCGGGTGTGGTCGTTGAGTTCGGTCACCAGCCGCAGCAAGGCTTCCACCGTGCGATGTCCCTGGGGATGCCGCGTTAGTCCCAGGCCAAAGAACGCCACGCCCACGCGGCAGGATTTCATTCGCGCTGCAAGATCGCGCAACTGTGAAACCGGCACGCCGCCGATCGTTTCGCCCCAATCCAATTCCAGGCCGCGGACCATGGCCCTCAGAGCCCACAGCACTTCAAAGTCGGCGCCTGGTTGCGGTTGGATGAAGACATCGGCCAGGGCACTGGTTGCCGTGGGGGCGATATCGACGACCACCAACGTGCGTTCCTCACGACCGGAGATGAACTGCCCTGGGGGGTACAGCGAGTAGCGTTCGAGGTGCCGCGGATGACTGACCACCGGGTTGGCCCCCCAGAAAATGATCAGGTCGGCCCGATTGCGGACTTCGCCCAGCGTGCAGGTCGATTCGCCCGCTTCTTGCAGGGCAATGATGGAAGGCGCATGGCAACGCGAGGCCGTGGTGTCGATGGTCGCCCCCAGTTGATCGGCCAATCGCACCGCGGCCCGCTGGCCGGGCGTGCTGCTGCGCGACAGCCCATAAATGAGCGGATGCCGGGCGTCTTTAAGCAGGTGGGCCGCCTGCTCAAGCGCGGTGTCTAAGGGAACGGTCTTGCCTGCCACGCGGGCGATCGGCGCTTCGGCGAACGATTGATTCAAGAACCACCGCTCGGCCAAGGGGCAGGCGGGCGCCATCCGCGTGAATTGATTCCCGGCGATGGTCAGCCGCAGGTCGTCGCAAACGCAGCCGCAAACCGTGCAGGCCACGTCGTCCACGGTGTGGGCTGAAGCATCGGATTTGGCGGGCAGGGAGTCGTCCATTGGCCAGTCTGCGAAGATAGTCGTCTTTCGCGGAGCGAAAGACGACTTGAGTGGTTCAATCGAAGAATTCGTCGGCCGGGTCGAACTTGGGGATGACCAGGTTGATGATCTTCATGCGGCCAATCGCGCGATGCCGCACGCCGGGCGGGATGAGCACCGTCATGCCGGCTTTCACCGGCACAATCTCGCCATCGAGCTCCATGCACGCTTCGGGACCGCATTCCAAAAACACGTAGGCTTCGGTCTGCCGGGTATGGTAGTGGGTGACGGCGTCTTCTGAGATTTCCGTGAGATGCACGGTGGCCGGGTAGTCTTCGACATCGGCGAAGGCCCGCTTGGCCGTGCCGCAAGGACAGGGCACGCCGGGGATCTCGTTGAAATCGACGAGCTTGTAGCGGGGCATGGGATTGGGGGTTGGGGGTTTGGGGGTTGGCGCCGTTTAGGATATCTCTTGTCGCCACGCGGGGGAACCGAATTGGAAGGCGAGGTGGCAGCGCCAATGTTCGTCGTCGGGGTCGGGGAAATCGCTGCGGTAATGGACGCCGCGGCTTTCCTCGCGAGCCAGTGCGGCCGCCACCATCAGGCGAGACACCGTCAGCATGTTTTGCAGTTGCCAGCCCTGGGGGTCGTTCAGTTGCCGCGAAAGCACGTACCGGCACCAGTCGTCGATGGTGGCGGCGGCTTCGCTGAGCGTGTTGCGATCGCGGCGAATACCGGCATCGCGCCACATCAGGCTCTTCAGGCTGTTGAGAATGTCTTCCACAATCAACGGTTCTTGCGGAACATCGAGGGCCGCATTCTCCAGCGGCAAACCTTGAAACAAGTCGGGCATGCCCGTCGCCGCGGCCGAGGCTCCCTCGCCAGCGTAGGCGCCGTAAACCAGGCCTTCGAGCAAGCTGTTCGACGCCAGCCGATTGGCGCCATGCAGCCCCGAGGAGGTCACTTCACCGGCCGCCCAGAGCCCTGGCACGCTGGTCCGCCCCTGCACATCGACGGAGCAACCGCCCACCATGTAATGGGCGCCCGGCCGCACGGGGATACGATCGCGGGCGATATCCAGGTTGAACTCCGCGCAGACCTGGGCAATGCCAGGGAACCGCGATCGCACCTTGTCGGCCGGAAGATGGCTCATATCGAGGTAGACGCAGGGGCTGTGCGTGAGCTCCATTTGCCGCACGATGGCCTGGCTGACCACGTCGCGGGGGGCCAATTCGCCGCGGGGATCGTAGTTGAGCATGAAGCGGGTTCCATTCCGGTCCCGCAGGTAGGCGCCTTCGCCACGCACGGCTTCGGTAATCAGCGTGCGGCTGCTGCCGGCAATGTAGAGCACCGTGGGATGGAACTGCATGAACTCCATATCACGGAGCACGGCGCCCGCCCGATAGGCAATGGCCAGGCCGTCGCCGGTGGCGACGGGCGGGTTGGTCGACTCGCGAAACACCTGCCCCACGCCGCCGGTGCAGAGCACGGTTTGCTTGGACCAGATGAGCGTTTTGCCGTGCTTGCCGTTCCAGGCCAGGGCGCCGCGGCAGGCGTCTTGGTGAGTGAGCAGGTCGAGAATGAAGGTGTCGCTCCAGATCTCGATATTGGGCCGCTCTTGCACTTCTTGAATGACCACCCGCATGATCTCGCGACCGGTGGCGTCGCCCATGGCATGCACAATGCGGTGGTGGCTATGGCCGCCTTCGCGCCCGAGGGCCAGATCGCCGGCTTCTTGATCGAAGTTCGCGCCCCATTGAATGAGTTCCTTGATGCGTTTGGGGGCCTCGCGAACCACCATTTCGACCACGCTGGGCTCGCACAGGTTGCCGCCCGCGCGGAGGGTGTCTTCAATATGGTTTTCGAACCGGTCTTCGGGATCGAGCACGCCGGCGATGCCCCCTTGGGCGTAGCTGCTGTTGGATTGCCGAACGCTATCCTTGGTGATCACGATCACATTAAGTGAAGGATCGGCCGCCAATGCGGCCCGAAAGCCGGCCAGCCCCCCGCCGATGATGAGGATATCGGCGAAGTGATGGGGGACTTTTTTGGGATGGAACGGCACCAGGTACCGGCGAGCTTCGTCGAGCATGCGTAACGATTATTCTTTGAAGCGGGCAATCAGCACGCTGGCGGCTTGCCCTTGCAAATTCACGTTGACGTTCAGGAACGAATCGCCGGGCGACTCGCCGAACTCGCGAACGCCACGGATATTGCAGGCGGGATCGGGGTTTTCGAGGTTGAGAATGGGGAACAGGGCGCCCCGCATCAGGGCCAGCACGCTGGTAACCGCCTCGACGGCGCCGGAGCCTGCCCCCAGGTTGCCGAAGTAGCTTTTGGCCGCGACGACGGGAATTCGGTCGGCATGGTCGGCGAACACGTCGCGAATGGCCCGCGATTCTTCCACGTCTCCCGAAATCGTGCCGAGGCCGTGCGCGTTGATATGCCCTAGGTCGGCAGGGCTGAGCTCGGCATCGCGAAGGGCGGCGATCATCACGTTTTTAAGGGCGGCGCGTCGATCGGCAACGAAGTCTCGGTTGGCCACCTGGCTGCTGGCGCTGCCCAGCACTTCGCCAATGATCTGGGCATTGCGAGCCTTGGCGGTGGCCAGGTTTTCCAGCACGAGGGCGGCCGCGCCTTCGCCCACCACCGAGCCGCGGCGATGCAAGTCGAAGGGCCGGCAAGCCTGCTCGGGCCCAACATCGCCATCGGCCATATCGAATTGCAGGTGGGCGTGCATGGTTTTCATGGGATGCACCCAGGTGCCGGTCGAACCGGCCACCATGCAATCGGCGTGTCCGCGGGCGATGATTCTGGCCGCTTCGCCAATCGCCAGGTTGCTGGAAGCCTCGCGCTCGGTGATGGAATTGTTGGGGCCACGCAGGTCGTTGTACATGGAAAGGTGGGCGGCCGGCATGTTGGGCAAATACCTGAGCAGCCAGAGCGGATCGAGGCCTTTCATGCCTTCGCTGGCCCAACGCGAATAGTCGAACTTGCCCTCTTCATCGATGCAGCGTTTGCACGAGTCGATGAACTCCTCGGGCATGGTCGTCATGTAGTCGGAGCCGAACACGGCCCCGGTGCGCTCGGGCTCGAATTTTCCCTGTTCGATGCCGGCATGCTGCAGCGCCAACTGGGCGGCGGCGATGCCCATTTGGGCTTCGCGGCAAACGGTTTTGAGCCCTTTGCCGATGGCCCGTTTCTGGTTTTTTTCGAGCGGGCCGAAGTCGTTGATGTGCCCAGTGAAGTCACGCGCCTCGCCGGCATAGTTGGCCGGGAACGCTTCGGCGGGGAACAACTGGATGGGGCGGACACCGCTTTTTTGGGTTGATAAGTGATCCCAGACCGCCTCGGGCGAGTTTCCCAAGGGGCTAATCACACCCAAACCGGTAATAACCACCCGACGTTCATCGGGATGCGCCTTGCTCATCCACCATCCCTCTAAGCTCGAAACCGGCGCTACATCCGGTTCCCGAAAGTGGGGGAGCGAATGGCCGGAGATATAGACCGATTCTAGTCTTCCGCACCGAGGGCGTCGAGGTCGCATGCCGGCAACCGGCAACGCAACCTGACGACTACCTCGGCTCTCCCCCCCTCGGGGAGCTTCCATTTCCCGCTCAATGAACCCGGTCGATCGCCGGCCCCTTACGCTGGGGGCGGCCTTGAATGCGGCTGGGGGTCAGCGACCTGCTATTGGCGAACGGGCGGCGGCGTTTGCACCGTGCTCACGGTCGGCCGGTCCAGCACGAGGATTCGTCCTCGACAAATGCGGGGCAGACGTTCGGCTGGCACTTCTCGGAAGCCCTCGGCCCTGGCTCGCACCAAGAAGGCTTGCTTGACGGCCGGTTTCCACCGCGGCGACACGAGGATGATGGTTGGATTTGCCGAGGAAACCACGTGGAGCATTTCGTCGGATGGCTCATCCGTGCCACACGAGGTGTCTGGCAAGAAGTGGTACTGCGACGAGTCGGCGTAATAGCCGACCAAAGTCCAGTTGCCGCTGCCTGCGATGATGGCTCCCGGGCCAAATTCGCTTCGCACCCATTGCCCTAGGGCGGCCTTGGCCTCGCGTCCCTGGTCCACGCTGCTGAGGGCATCGATCGAGCCGATCAGGGCAAAGACCGTTAAGGCCAGCCGGATGGCTCGGCGATTGTTGCCGGGCAGCCGTTGCTTATGGTGTCCACCGTCGATCAGCCAGTCGCACATTTGAATCAGACCGACCGCGGCGATTGGCAACGTTACAATAACGATGGCCAGCACATAACGGCTGCTGGCCAGGAAGGCTCCCAAAATGTGGGTGGCAATCGCCGTGGTGATGAGTGCCGATACCAGCAGCAGCACGAGATAGTCTGCTTTGAGCCACCGCCGCCAACCGGCCACGGCGCCCAAGCCTACCAACGCCAACTGCCAGTAAGTGAAACCGCGCAGGTGCGTGGTGATCAGCACCGAGGTCACGCGCCAAGCCGTGGAAGGCTCCTCGCTATTTGCCGCGGCTGAGGAGTTGGTTGAGGGCGCGGTGGATACCCCGCCCGCGGGCCGCGGCGGCAATGTTTCCGACCCCGAGGGCGGCGGATTCGTAACGAGCGACACAGGTTGTTGCGGTGGTTGGGGCGCCAGGGGCTCCGGGGCGTTTTCGAGTGAAGCCCCCTCGGGCGAGATCTGCATTGCCAAATTGGCGGCCGCCGGTTCCACCAGCAACCCGGCCGACGAACTGGTGATCGCCACGGGCGGAGCGTCCGCCGAGGTCGTCGTTAGCTCGCTGGGCGGCAAAGAGGGTGGAGCTTGAGCGGCTGGCGCGGGAGCGGTCGCCACCGTGCCGCCGGTGATCCACTGCCACGCCTGCTCCACCCGATGAAATTCGCCCCATTCCCACTGCGAATAGCCAAAGGCCACGGTCAGGGCCATCATTGTCAGTGGATAGGCGGCTCCGTAGGCGAACCCGCCTGAAACCAGCTTCCAGCGGTCTTGCCGTTGCGATCTCCAGTGAGCCCAGGCCCAGCCCGCCGCAGGTATCAACAGGAACCAGCCTTCGAACCGCGTGTGAATGGCCAACGTGGTGCAGACGCCGGCGGCAGCGAACCAGGTGATCCGCGGCTCGGCGGCCGCGCGCCAGATCAGGTACAGCGAAGTGGTAAACAGCAGCCAGAACATGCTTTCGCGGAGCACCTCGGGCGTCCATTCAATCAACTTGGGATGAAACGCATAGAGGATGCAGCCCACGATGGCCAGGCGATCGTTGAACTGGCGGCGAATCCAGCCGAAGAGCGGCAACACGGTCAGGGTTGCACAGATGACTCCCCAGCCCTCGGCCGCCGTTTCCCAATTCAAGCCCCAACCATGCAAGACCGACAGGACCAAGGGATAGACGTTGAGGTCGTATTTTTCGGTGGCCTGGGTCACGTTGCCCGACGAAATGACTCGAGCCCGCTCGATGTAGAACGCGCCGTCGGTGCAAATGGTGTCGACTCGAATCGCCATTAGAATGCGGGGAACCGCGCACGCGACAAACAACAACACCAGAATCATGGCCACGCGTTTGGGTGGGATTCCGTGGTGCGATGCTTGAAGTTCGTTCGGTTCCGTAGGCATGCGTCTTCTCGGATTTTCACCTAACGATGTGCGATTTTTGAGCAGGCCCGATAACCTCATTGGCCGACTTATCGGCACGACTGGTAGAGTTCCTTCAACGAAACTCAACAACGAAGTCGCCTGGGCGGCAGCATCGCTGGCATTGGCGGTAGGCCGGAAGGGCGTGGATCCAGGTATTTCCGGTCGCGAGAATTTCCGCGGCAGGCGATTGGCCGGTGGACTATGATAGGCGCGAGTTGCGTGCCCCCTGCCGCCCCCTGGCGCGCGGCGTCGCAGGCAGGTTCGGCGAGAGAGTTATCCGCCCGAACCATCCGCACTTCCCCCCCGACTACACACGGCCATTGAGGAGTTTGCACCCCATGCGTTTTTGTTGGATCGCAGTGCTGGCAACGCTGGCTTGGCCCTGGGCATCGCATGCCATCGCCGCCGAAGAAGACGGCTTTCGGACTTCGATTTTTAACGGCAAGGATCTGACGGGCTGGCACGTTACCGGATGCAAAGTGGAAACAGGCGACGGCGTGTTGCGATTGGCCTCGGATGATGGCTTTGTGCGCACCGACCACCGCTACGGCGATTTTGTGCTCGACCTGGAGTGGCGGGCCTTGCGGCCTGAGAAGTACGACTCGGGCATTTATATACGCTGCGGCTTGCCCGAGGGGGATCGCCCCTGGCCCAAGCAGTACCAGGTGAATTTGCTGCAAGGGAAGGAAGGCGTGATCGGCGGTTTGGAGGGCTCGGTTCCGGCTTCGCAACTCATCAAGCCGGGCGAGTGGAATCGCTTTCGATTGACGGCCGTGGGAGAAACCGTGGCCCTGGAAATCAACGGTCAACCGGCCTGGCAAGCCACGGGGCTGAAGTCGCCCTCGGGCCACATTGGTTTCCAAGCGGAAGTGCCCGGCGGCGGCAGTTTCGAGTTCCGCAATATCAACATCACCGAACTGGGGCACCGCTCGCTGTTCAACGGCGCCGATCTGGCCGGCTGGCAACCGGGCGACGGCAAGGAGCCAACTTGCTGGATGGTGGAAGAGGGACTGCTGGTTTGCAATGGCAAGAAAGGCCCTTGGCTGCGCAGCGACAAGGAGTATGGCGACTTCAATTTCCGCTTTGATTACAAGCTGAAACCGGGTGGAAACTCGGGCATTTACGTGCGGGTGCCTGCCGACGGCGCGCATCGCGGCAAGGAAGCGAAGCAGTCGAAAGCGGGCACCGAAATTCAACTGTTGGACGACCGCGATCCTCGCTACGCCAAGCTCAAAGACTATCAGTACACGGGCAGCGTGTACGCGATTGTTCCGGCCGATCCACGCGTGGGTCGCGACCCGGGGCAATGGAACAGCATGGAGATCGACTGCCGCGGCGATCGTTACCGAATCAGCCACAACGGCGTGGTCGTTCTCGACGCCAGCGCGAAGGAATTCCCCGAACTGAAAGAACGGCTGCGGAAGGGATTCTTGGGTTTACAGAATCACAGCGAAGAAGTTTGGTTCCGCAATTTGCGAATCGGGGATTCGCTGGAATAGTCCTTTCGGCGACGAGGGCGCGAAGATTGAGGCGACTACCAGAAGAGACAATGAGCGCATGTTTTTGAATATGCGGAATACGTGTCAGGATTTCTGTCAGGCCCTCGCTGACGCGTCGGGTTGCAAGGCGGACGGCATATTTCATCTTTCAGAAGGTTTATTGATATGACACTCTTGCGCGGCGCTTGCCTGTTGGCCTTGCTATGCGGCTTTCCGATCGTCGCCAACGCTGCTGACCAGCCCAAGGAAGAATGGATTCAGCTGTTCAACGGCAAGAACCTTGATGGCTGGATTCCCAAGATCACTGGCTATGAGGTCAATGAGAACTTTGGAAATACCTTCCGGGTGGAAGACGGCCTGCTGAAGGTGGCGTATGACCAGTACGACAAGTTTGATGGCCGGTTTGGGCACCTGTTCTACAAGCAGCCCTACTCCAACTACATCATTCGCCTGGAATACCGCTTTGTGGGCGACCAGGCCAAGGCAGGCCCCGGTTGGGCCATTCGCAATAGCGGCATCATGATTCACGGCCAATCGCCCGAAAGCATGCGGAAGGATCAGAGCTTTCCGGTTTCCATCGAGGTGCAGTTGCTGGGGGGCGCGGGCACGGGCAATCGGCCGACCGGCAATCTTTGTACGCCTGGCACCCATGTGGAGATGGACGGCGAGCTGATCACGCGGCATTGCACCAGCTCCACCTCCGAAACCTATCACGGCGACCAATGGGTGACGGCCGAAGTGGAAGTTCACGGCAACGACCGGATCATCCACCGCATCAACGGCAAACAAGTGCTCGAATACACCCATCCGCAATTGGATGAGCAGGATGCCGACGGCGCCAAGCTCATCAAGAACGGCCAAAAACAACTCAGCGGCGGCAGCATTTCGCTGCAGGCCGAAAGCCACCCCGTGGAGTTCCGCAAAGTCGAGCTGCGGGAATTGCCCCAGGGCAAGTAAATCGAGCGACCTGGCGCCGCTTGATAACAGAAGCCGGGTCAGCCTGCTTCCACGGCAAAGCCATGCTGCTTGCGGTGGTGGGGGCCGTCGAAGTCCTTGCTCGATTTGAACAGTTCATGCCGGCCGTCGCCCGCTTCCACCTTCACTTTATTGAGCAACGCCTGTTGATCTTCCAAGCTGAGCGGCTTGAAGTCTCGGGCCGCGTCGAGCGCCTGGTTCAGGTCGCGTTCATTGCGAATTCCGCAGACCAGCGAGGCGATCGGCTGCGAGAGCGCGAACTGGATGCATTCCTTGCCGGTCACCAACCCCGAGGCGGGAATCTTGCCTTCCATGCCGCCGCCGAGGCTCTTCATGCCGATGACGCCAGTTTCATGCTTCAAACATTCCGGCACCACCGAGTGCAAAAAGCTGCGATAGAAGTAGTCGCACACGTTGATGGGCATTTGCGCCGAGGCCCAGCGATAGGGCTTGTGGAGCATTTTGAGATGAATGGCTGGGTCTTTGTGGCCGGTGAAACCGATGTGTTTGACCTTGCCGGCCTGTTGGGCTTCGAGGGCGGCTTTCATGCCCCCTTGATCGAAGACCCAATCGGGATCGTTGTCGTAGACCATCTCATGGAATTGCCACAGATCGATGTGATCGGTCTGTAAGCGGCGGAGGCTTTCCTCCAGGCACTTGAGCGAACCTTGGTAGTCTCGTTCGCAATTCTTGGTCATCAAGAAGACGCGATCGCGGCGGTCCTGGATGGCCTTGCCCATCAGTTCTTCGCTGTAGCCGTCGTGATAATCCCAGGCGTTGTCGAAAAAAGTGATGCCTTCGTCGAGGCAGCGGTGCATGAGGTCGATAGCCTGCTGCTCGCCATCATCGAGGCCGACCTTGCCGATGTGCCAGCCGCCCAGACAAACGATGGAGACATCGACGCCGGTCTTGCCGAGGGGACGTTGCGGCAGGCCTTGTCCGCCGTCTTTTTGAGCCGCCAGCAAGCTGCTGGCCAACGATAGGGCCGTGCCCGCGGCAACGCCTGCCTGAAGAAAATCGCGACGGTTGGGCGATGAGCTCATGGCAATGCCTTTCCCAGTTAGCAGCGAGTGAACAACGCAAAGCTTCCGCGCCTCCCATCATAGCGCGCCCCCGCAGGGCGGCAACGGGCCAAGGCGGCGAACCGATTTACCCAGGTGAATTCAAGCGACGAGTGGCAGCGACACTTTTTCCCGTGGATGCTGAGCTTACCGTTTCGTGCCCGGCGGCGGCATGGGGGCCACTTCGAGCCTGGTCTCGGCCAGGAAGTGCTGTTCCCCATTTTTGACGGTGGCCCGAATGATGATGGGGGCATTGAAGGGGCCGGCGCCGGGCTCGAACGTCAGGGTGATTGTGCCTGCCGAGACTTGGGCGTCGTCGAACACCACCCTCTGGGCACTCACGCCGTGAATATGCTCCGGCACGATCGCTTCCAGAATCAGGCGGCCCTTGACCTTGGCTGCCTTGTCGATTTGCACTCGCACGGTGGCACTTTGGCCGGGGTCGGCCACGACGGAGGCGGGCTCCGCCCGCAAGGTGAGCGAGGCGGGGTCGGCGATGGCCACCAGTTGTTCATTCTGATTTGCCGAGGTGTAACTGACGACGTGCTTGTGGCCCTGGGAGTCGGTCACTTCGCCGGTGGCCATGAGGATGGTGCGGCTGGTGCGGCCGATTTCCAAATAGCTGGGAAGCGTGACGGGGTACTCGAACTCGTTGGCGCCTGCGGGAACCACAATCGTGGGTCCCTTCACGCCTTGCAGGTGCCGCATCTGTTTATCGGCCAAGCGCACGGTGAGCGGCCCGGCGTATCCGCCGCGATCGATGGTGTAGGTCTTTTGCATGACCGATCCCTGCGGGGCGTAGGTCAGCGAGAAGACGCCGGTGAACTTGAAGGGCGTGGCCAGGCCGACGAAGAGGGTGAGCTCCGACTCGGCCGGCATGCCTGCGGGGGCCGCGTAGGTAACCATGCCGGTAACCGGGGTGCGGACTTCGCTCTGTTTGGGGCCGGTGACTTGCTCGCCTTGGGCCGTGATTCGCAGTCGCAGCGACCGCGGCGCCTGCGTTTCTTCAGCGCATTTCAGCACCAGTTGCGTATTGGGCCGATTGCCTGGCACGGAGTTTCCGCTCAGGGTGATGCCCTCGGGCAGACCTTCGGCCACGATTTCCACCGTGCCGGTAAAGCCGCCGGCGCGAACGATGTCGACCTTGAGTTTGGCTTCGCCGCCAGGCGTCAGGCTCACCGTATCGGTGGGCAGTTTGACTTCGAAGCTGGGCTGGGCCTGGGCCGTGCGAACATACAAGCGGTACGCGAACTGGGGGCCTCCTCGGCCGCTGAACCGGTCGGTGACCTGCACAAAACAGCGGCCCTCGGCGGGGGCCTTGAAGTTGACGGTGGGGTCGGCCGAATTGCCGGTGTCGTCGGCCGCCGCCAGTTGCTTGCCTTGGGCATCGGTGACGGTCAGCACGGCGTCGAGCGGCGTGCCCAATTGGGCTGACCGGAGTTCGACCTGGTAACTTTCGCCGGCCGCGACTTCGATGGCCCAGGTATCGACGTCCCCAGGCTTATTGATTTGGCCATTGGCCACGCCCGGCAGCGGGAACTGGTTGGCCTCGGCGTGGTTGGCGTTGGGTTCGGCCTCGAGCACTTCGGGCAGGTCGCTGAGTTCGAGCTTAACCGGATTGAGCGTTCGCCCTTGCCAGGCGGGTTGCACCAAGGC
The DNA here is from genome assembly GCA_964445985.1 of uncultured Pirellulales bacterium. Taxonomy (GTDB): domain Bacteria; phylum Planctomycetota; class Planctomycetia; order Pirellulales; family S012-138; genus CAYUMU01. Next base: position 21,615 of record CAYUMU010000058.1, read on the forward strand.
GTTGTTGCCCTGGGCAGGCAGGGTGACTTCCGCCGGGGCGGCAATCAACCCTGGACCTCCGATCCGCAAGGTAAGCTTGCCGCCGCGCTGGCCGCCCAGGGGGTAGAAGTGCGTGATGTAGGGAGCCTGGTTGATGGTGAGGCGATAGACATAGTGCTGCAAGCCGCCGAAGTTGCTGTCGTGAATTCGCACCTGATATTCGCCGTCGCGGGGGGCCGTGAAATGCACGAAGGCATCGGCGCCAAAAAAGCCGGCGTTCTCGACGATGGGTTGGCCGTCGGGGTCGAGCACTTGCAGGCGTGATTCGAGCGGCGAGCCGAGCCGGGCCGCACTGACTTCGGCGTAATAGGTTTCGCCTTTCTTGGCCGAAAACTGCCAAAGGTCGACGTCTTCGCGCGGAAAGATGCGGCCGTTGATTGTTACCGGCAAGGCTACGTTGACCGGCAGCGGATCTCCGTCCATCTCTTGCTCGATCACTTCGGGAAGTTCGCCTACCTCGAACGCCATGCGGGGCGTGATGCCTTGCGAGGTTTCCACCCGCCAGGCGCGATAGCCGAGGGGAGCGTCGGCGGCGATGGTCACCTGGCCGTGATGATCGCGAGGGTAGTCCTCGGCCCGTTGCGAAGGGGGCTGCGGAATGACGGGGCCCTCGAACCACACGGTTTCGCCTTCTTTCACGGTGGGGCTGGCTTCGATGCCTGGGCCGGCCATGGTGAACTTGGCTTCGCCGTGGAGGAAGTGACCGCCGACGCGAATGGCTACTTGCTGCCCTCGCTGACCGCCGGCGGGGAAGACGTACGACACCGAAGGCTCCACGGCCGGGGCGGTGGCAACCGTGCAAGCCCAGGCGGCGAGCGCCAGCACCGCCCAAGCGGAGCGAGAACCAGTCACGAGGGAACGGCGGCAGGTCAGGTGTTCACGCATCGTTGCGCATCCTCGCTTCAACGGGCAGGGGCGGGAGGCGGCCGTGGTGGCCAGCTATTGGGGGGAATGTACTTCGCACTCGCCAGTTTAAGGAACCAGGCGCGGGGACGGAAACATTATTTTGGGGGCTGGGGGCTAGTGGCTGGGGGCTAGTGTTGGTGGCTGGTGTTGGGCGTCGGTTGGGGTTCCACCCCAACCAGCCCACCGGGTTGGCACATACGCTTGGGTACGGTTCATGTTCGTTTGAAGGTGGGGGCTGCCGCTGGTTCGATCATTACGTTCACGCAGGCCGGCAGGTTCGAGTCGAAGGCTCGCTTCAGCGCGTCGGGGAGCTCGCTCAACTGCGTTACATATTCGCCGTGTCCGCCGAGCGCGGCGACGATCTGGTCGTAGCGGGTGGGCAACAGGTCGCAGGCATATTGGCGATCGAGGCCGTAGATATTCGCTTGAAGCTGGCTCTCGGCATTCCAGCGGGCGTCGTTGCCCACCACGGCCACAAAGGGCAAGCCATAACGCACGGCCGTATCGAACTCCATAGCATGAAAGCCGAACGTGCCGTCGCCGAGGGTCACCACCACGCGCGCCTTGCGATCGGCCAGGCGGGCCGCCAAGGCAAACGGCAAGCTGCCGCCAATCGAGCCGGAGGGGCCGTTGATCAGCCGCTGCTCGGTGGAAAGCACGGCCTGAGCCCATTGGCCGAACTCGCCGCCATCGGAAATGAAAATATCGTTGTCGCGCAGCCACGGCTTGATGGCCAAGGCCACATCGAGCGGATGAATCGGGCCAGGTTCGGTTGTTTTCGCGGAGCGGTCTAATGACCAGGCCGGCGGACGCCAGGCAAGGGCGGCGGCGACTTCGGCCGGCCAGGCGGGTTCCATCGAGCGGGCGAGGGCGCTCGCCGCCGCCTCCATCAGCAGGACTTTCAGCAGGTAACCCTTGCCCCGCAAGTCACCCGCGATCTTATCCGGCGCGTTCGTCATGGCTTGTTGAAACGCCTCGTCGTCGGAATAGAACGGCAGAAACCGGCAGTCGGGCGCGAAGGGAGGCGACTGCCCGAATCTCAGGCTCCAGTCGAGCCGTTTGTCCATCAAGGCAACCACATCGGCGCGACCCAGCACTTCGCCGAGCAGGCCCAAGCTGGGATCGTTCACGCCCCGAGGGCTTTCCATGGCGATGCAAGGCGCTCCGGCCATCTGCTCAAACATTGGCAGAATTTTGTGGTCCGTGCCTCGGCAAGAAGCAGGTCCAAACAGAATCAGCGGCCGTTTGGCCGACCGCCAGACTGGCATCCGCTCGTAATAGCATTCTTCTTTCTGGGCGAGATCTTGCCCCGGTGGACAATAATCATCGTGGGCTTCCTGATCAGTCGCCAAGGGTCGTTGCAAGTCTGCTTCGAGAATGTCGCCCGGCAACGTAATTGCCACCGGGCCGGGCCGATCGATTGATGCCGTTCTCGAAGCCCACTTGAGGGTGCTGATCACATCTTCTGGCCTTTCTAAGGTAGTTGCCGCTTTGCACACGCCCGCGGCTAGCTCGGTTTGCGGCATCGCTTGAAAACCGCCCGAAGCAGCCGATGACGCGGGGCAGGCGCCGCTCAATAGAATCAGCGGCGACTCGGCCTCGCGGGCAACGTAAGCGGCCGAGAGCCCGTTCGCATGACCGGGGCCGGCGGTGAGGAGGGCCACGCCGGGCTGGCCGGTGAGTCGTCCCCAGGCGTCGGCCATGTGAACGGCGGCCGCTTCGTGCCGCACATGAATGATCTCCATGCCCAGCTCAAGGCAGGCGTCGTAGATGGAGAGAACCTGATTGCCGGAAAGGGAAAAGATTCGCTTCACGCCGGCCTGTTGAAGCCAGCGAACCAGGTGCAGTGCGACCGATGGCATAACCGATTTTCCCTCGACCCGGGGGGCATGACCAACCGCTGGCATTCCATTCGAACGTGCGGCTCGCTTCCAGCGGCGATGATAGCATGCGACGAAGAGCCGGGCTGCAACTCGTCTTGGAGCGGTCGCGGGCGATGGAGTAGAATTCCCGAAGCTAAAGGGGTACTTTCCAGGGAAGCCGCCTGGCCGCAGGTTGTTGCCGTGGACGGGTCGCACAAGTTTTGGCAGGGAGGCCAACGGTTGTTATGAAAACTTTGCTCGTTTTTGGCGTGGATCGCGTGGTGGGCGGCAATGTGATTGCCACGCTTTCCGATCGTTTTCAAGTGGCTGGCGTGGGGCAGAACGCGGTCAAGATTCAAGGTTGCCCGACGCGGCACGCCGATATTCGCGACCCGGCTCAAGTGGCCCGCCAGGTGAAAAAGTACGCTCCCAACTGGGTGGTGTACGCCGGAAGCCTGGCGGGAAGCAGTTGGGGAACTGCCGAGGGCAGCCTGGAACAGGAGCCGGCGATTGCCGAAGCGCTGCTGACGGCGGTGGACGAGGTGGACGCGCAGCTCACCTATATTTCCACGGATGCGGTGTTCAACAGCCCTCGGATGTTCCACGACGAAGACTCGCCGCTGGCGGACGCCACCGTGAGCCCCACGCCGGCGTTGGCCTCGGCGGGGTTGGCTGTGGAAGCCGTGTTGCAAGGGACGTCGGCCTTGCTGGTGCGCACGCACGCCTATGGTTGGAGCCCTCGGGTGGAGGCGCCCGAGTTTGCCGAGCTGCTATGCCAGGCGTTGGAAGACGGCAGGCCGGCCCCCATTGACGGGCAGCGATTTGCCTCGCCCATTCTGGCGACCGATCTGGCCGAAATGCTCTACCAGGCCTGGCGGGCCGAACTCTCCGGCACGCTGCACATCAGCGGGGCCGAGCGGGTTTCTTCAAGCCGGTTCGCTTCACAGCTTGCCAATACGCTAGGGTTGAGCCATCCGATTCTGCCAGATACGGCGGGCGGTGCTCTGGTTTTAGGGAGCGAGACCGCGCTGGTGAGCCGGCTTGCTCGGCAAACGCTCGGCACGCCCATGCCGATGTTGGCCGAAGGTTTGGAGCGGTTTGTGCAGCAGGCCGAAAACGGCTACCGCGACCGCTTTCAAACGACGCAAGAAGCGGCTTACGCGGCGTAGGGAGAAGCCCGGCCAGGCCGACTCAGATCGTGGAGCGTGTACCGTTGTCATCACCCCCACCCCGCCCTCCCCCGTCGAGGGGGAGGGAGAACTACGCCAAGGCTGCGGCGTCGATCTCCGCGCCCGGCACCGGGAACTGTTGGCATAGTTGCCGCACTTCTGCGCGGATCTTGCCGTGCAGCTTGGAATCGTCCACGGCGGCGATGGCCTGTGAAATCCAGCCGCCGATGACCTGCATTTCGTCGGGACCCATGCCACGGGTGGTGAGGGCGGGAGTGCCGATGCGGATGCCGGAGGGATCGAGCGGCTTGCGCTTGTCGTAGGGGATCATGTTCTTGTTGACCGTGATGCCGCAGTGGTCGAGGACCTTTTCGGCCTGGGCGCCAGTGGCGCCAATCGCGGTGACGTCGGCCAGCATCAGGTGATTATCGGTTCCGCCCGACATCAGCCGCCAGCCAGCGGCCAAGAGCGTATCGGCCAAGGTCTTGGCGTTGTCGATAATGAGCTGGGCGTAGTCTTTGAACGACGGTTTGAGGGCTTCGCCAAAGCAGACTGCCTTGCCAGCCACCACGTGCATCAGGGGGCCGCCCTGAATGCCGGGGAAGATGCTCCGGTCGATGTCTTTGGCGTATTCTTCGCGGCAGAGGATGAGGCCGGCGCGGGGGCCGCGGAGCGTTTTGTGGGTGGTGGTGGTGACAAAGTCGGCCACGGGCACGGGGTTGTCGTGCAAGCCGGCGGCGACGAGGCCGGCGTAATGGGCCATATCGACGAACAGCTTGGCGCCCACTTCTTTGGCGATTTCGGCGAACTTGCCGTGCGGGATTTCGCGGGGGTAGGCGCTGGCCCCGGCCACGATCAACCTCGGGCGATGCTCGCGGGCCAGCTTGGCCACGCGGTCGAAGTCAATGCGGTGTTCTTTCTCGTCCACGCCGTAGCTGATGAAGTTGTAGAGCTGGCCGGAGATATTGAGCTTCATGCCGTGGGTGAGGTGGCCGCCGTGGGCCAGGTCGAGGCCGAGCACGGTGTCGCCCGGATCGAGGGCGGTGAGGTAGACGCCCAGGTTGGCCTGGCTGCCGGAGTGCGGCTGCACGTTGGCGTGGGCGGCGCCGAATAGTTGCTTGGCGCGATCGCGGGCCAGGTTCTCGGCCATGTCGGCAAATTCACATCCGCCGTAGTACCGCCGGCCGGGGTAGCCTTCGGCATATTTATTGGTGAGCACGCTGCCCACGGCCTGCATCACGGCAGGGCTGGTGTAGTTCTCGCTGGCGATCATTTCCAAACCATCCTGCTGACGGCGAACTTCGCCGGCGATGGCTGCCCAGACCTCCGGGTCTTGGTCTTGCAAAAAATTCATCGAAACCTCGTAGCGTGCGGAAAAACACCAACCGAGCAACCCCCTCACGCTTGCATTGTCGAAACGATCCCTTGCAGCGTCAATCCTCTGACCGAAATCGGCGAGAAGCACCCGGCGGGCCATCCGCTGCGCCCGCCGGCTGCGCGCAAACCCTTACGGAGACAGGCGGCGACCCAATTTGTAACCCCTATCACCGTATACGGTTGCATTTCATTTGCGCGGCTTTGTGCCATTTTTCACGGATTTGCCCCCTTGAAGTCGAATTCTATCCAGCTACCGTATCCAGCTTATTTGATGTATGCACCGCAGACCAGCTGATGCAAGCATGTTCGCGCATCAATCTGTTCTGGGGGAATTTACCCAGTCCGCGGAAAACTTCTGTGAAAAATGGGAGGGATCGAGAATGGTGCGAACGATCGGAACGTGCTTCAGCTTGTGCTTGATGGTTGCTTTGACCGCGAACGCGGCTGAAAAAGCGACCGCGACCAGTGCCACCGTGGAGGTCACCACGGCCTCGGCCAAGAAGTTTTCGCTCCATGCGATCGAAGATCAATTGATTCGGGAAACCAATGCCCAAAGGGCACGCTACGGTTTGGCCCCGTTGGCGGTTTGCGAGAACCTGATGCAATCCGCCCGCAGCCACACGATTTGGATGTGCCGGAGCGGTTCGCTACAGCACACGCGGGCGCAAGTGGCCGAAAATATTGCCCTGGGCCAGCGTTCCACGCCCGAGGCTATTCAATCGTGGATGAACTCGCCCGGCCACCGCGCCAATATGCTCAGCGGCCGCTACAGCCGGATGGGGGCCGCCGCCTATACGGCGAGCAATGGCCGGATCTTTTGGTGTTTGCAGTTTTTGCACTAAGGGGGGCTTTCGAGCCGGCCTCCGGTAGCTGGGTCTTTACCGCTGCAGTCACCCCCACCCGGCCTCCCCCGTCGAGGGGGAGGAGGAAGAGATGTGCCGGTTACGGTTGCGGGGGTTTGCGGCAGACCACGATCCAGCCGTTGGCGCGGAGGCGGCCGAGCCACCAGGCGCGGCTCAGGGCGTGGCGTCTTTCGGTATTCAGCGGCAAGAATTCCACGATTTCGAAGCCGGCCGATTTGAGGTCGGAGGTGAGCTCGTGGCGGGTGAACACGTGAAGAAACATCCGCGGCACGCCGCGGTAGCTGAAGAATTTATCGCCCGGCTCGATGTCGCGACGGATGCGCGATTCGACCAGGTTGCGGGCGACCCACCAGCGGCTTTGCGGTTCCAGCAGGTTTCGCCAGCGGTTGTGAACGTGGAGCACGAACAGGCCGCCGGGCTTAAGAATGCGGGCCGTGTGCGCCAGGGCGCGGCGGCGATTGGCCCGGCCGCGAATCATGCCCAGCGTGCTGAACATGCAAATCGCGTAATCGGCGACGGCATTCCGCACGCCATCGAGTTCGACCATGTTGGCCAGCACGCGGTGGATGGGGAGGTTCTCGGCGGCCGCCTTTTCGCCCACCACGCCCAGCATGTGCATCGAGAGGTCCACGGCCAGGCAGGGGTAGCCATCGCGGGCAAAGGGGACCATCAATCGTCCGGTTCCGCAGCCTAAATCGGCCAGGAGGCCCGGTTTGCGGAAGTGCTTTCGAAGGACGGTCGTGTCGAATTCGAAGAGTGTGTTGTGGGCGAAGTAGTTGTCGTAATCGGTGGCGATATGCGGCAGTTGCGCGTACTCCCACATGCCGGGGGGAACGCCTGGGGGGAGTCGCCACTGGGGGGCGGATGGAGACACAAGATCCCTTCGCATTGGGTAGAGGGCGGCAGGCTGCGACCGACCCTGATCGATAATTATCGCCCCCAGCAGACTTACGCCCGTGGGCGCAAGCCTGGCACCCTAATTCTTGAATCTCCCATCATACCTGGGGAACCTGTGATCCCACAGTGTGCCGGTCTGGCGGCTCCGTGGCTGGGTGGTTTCGCATCGACACCTTGCCGCCCGCGCGTAGAATAAAAACGTGGGTGTCGATGAAACCGTGTGAACCGCAACGCCGCAGGCAACTTTGGAGATCCGCAGGAATGGCCGGCGAGCCCCCCCGACGCGAGCCAACACGCCTGCCGTTCCCCCGATTTTCGTTGCGGACGCTGCTGTGGATCATTGCCGCGGTGTGTGGCGCGCTGACGCTGGCCACCATGCTTCAGCCCATTTGGGCCACGGTGGCGGGTTGGATTACCCTGATGATTGCGGCCCACGTATTGGGCACGGTGAGCGGCAATTGCAGTTTCCGCGGACCGCGGGTCATGGATGAAGGTCCGGCGTTTGTGTCGACGCGGATCGTGAACGCGCCATCGACTCAGCTTCGTGAGCGGGCCGACCTGGGGCGGACCATGATCGTGGCGACGGCGGCATCGGCGACATTTGGCTGCGTGGCGGGCGCCACGTATTTGATGCTGGGACTGCGTCAAACACCGCCGCCGCTGGGGTTGTTGCTGGGCGCCGTGTCGTTCGCGGTCATCGGGGGCCTGATCGGATTTTTAGGGAGCAGTTTCGTGAACGTGTTCCGCGGGGCACTAAGACAAGCCTCGGGCGAAGTTCCGCGCGGCAAACCATGAAACGGTGCAAACGGTAATGAAGGTCGCTGCCAAGGGAAAAGCCATGACCAAGATGACATCGATTGAATTGCTCGAAGCTTCGTACGACTTCCCCTGCCTGTATTCGTTCAAGGCCATCGGTTCGACCAGCGACGACTTTGTGGAAAGAGTCATCGCCGCGGTGCGCGAAGAACTGGAGTTGGATTTCGATCCGCCGTACCAATTGCGAAACACGCCGGCCGGTCGCCATGTTTCGGTGCATATCGAAGTCTCGGTGGCATCGCCAGAAGCCGTGCTGGCGGTTTACAGCCGGCTGCAGCAGACGACCGGGCTGGTGATGCTGATGTGAACTTTTTTGGGTAAGGGCCGGTTATAACTTCCCCACCCTTGAGAAGGAACAGAACTGACTGCCAACGCGCTGCGACCCCCTCACCGGGGTCGAACGAGGATTCAATCGATTGCGTTCCGGCGGTGTCGCCGCGCTCAACCACCGGCTACTGGCTGTAAACCCCTTCGGGGTAAGTCCATGCGGGGAAGTTATTCTTTGTCCGCGATTTACGTCTCCGCGTTGCCCATGGTATCGCCGGGCGAGATGGGGTAACCGCGGAGTAGTTCGGCCGCGGTGAGCATGCGTTTTCCGGCTGGTTGCAGTTGTTCCAGCAGCAGGGCCGACCGACCTCCGCAGGCGACCACGATACCGGAGGGTTCTGCCGAGAGCACGGTGCCGGGCGTGACTTCTTCGCTCGGCGATGGCTCAACGATCTTGACCGAGCCCACGATCAGGCGGAGCGGGTTGCCGGGCCGCAGCCAGTAGGTATAGCAGCCGGGCCAGGGCTGCAGGGCGCGCCACTGGTTCTTGAGCTGGGTGGCGGCGCGGTTCCAATCGAGGGCGCCGTCGGTCTTTTTGAGCCTGGGGGCCTGGGTGGCCTGGGCTTTGTCTTGCGGGATCGGCGTGATTTGGCCTTTCACAAAGCGATCGACCGTTTCGGCCACCAGCGGACCGCCCCGTTGGCAAAGGCGTTTTTCCAGGTGCTCGGCGGTTTCGTCGGGCTCGATGGTTAGCGTGGCTTGGGCGAGGCTGGGGCCGGCGTCGATTCGGGGTGTCATGTGCAATACGGTGACGCCGGTTTCCGTTTGGCCGTCGTGGATGGCCCAATTGACGGGCGCGGCGCCTCGATAGCGGGGCAACAGGGAGCCGTGCAGGTTCATGCCGCCCAAGGGGGCCAAGGCCAGCGTGCTGGGAGCAAGAATCTGACCGTAGTCGGCCACCAGGAACAGGTCCGCCTGCAGCTCTTGCAGAATCTTGTGCCCCTCGGGTGAGTTGATCGATTCGGGGTCGAAGATCGGCAGGCTCAGCTCGGTGGCCGCTTGGCGCATGGGGGCGGGCGGAGGCGGTTTATGCCCTCGGGCTGGTCGGAGCGGTTGGGTAATGACCGCGAGAACCTGATGCCCGGTGGCGGCGATGGCCTGCAGCATCGGCACGGCGAAGGGACCGGTGCCCATCACCACAATGCGCAAGGGCCGATTTGGGAGTGGGGGCGTGTTTTCCGATGTCACAAGCGATGCGTGCGGCTGAAGGGCGTAGGGCGTAAAGGATAGCAAGGTTTTCCAAGCATACCCGGATGAGCCTGTTCATGAGAAGTGCTCGGCGCGGGGTGAGCCGCGGTGGAAAGTGCTGCCCATTGTTGAAACACCTTCACGGTTCGTTCGCTGTCCTAGAGTAGAATGGGGGGTGAAGCCGAGCGGGCCAAACTGAGGACGTGGGTTGAAGGCGATTGGAGCCGATTCAGGTGGTGGCGTCTATTCCGCGGCAACACCCCGACCCTGGTCCCGGCCTGATAAAAAGTTTCTCACGACTTTCTTGCCCCCCTCTCCCCGGAGTACCGGGGAGAGGGGAGAAAAGATTTTTGATGGAACTTGCCGCCCGTCGAATGGAGTTTTCAATATGCGGTTGAGGTCGCGAACCATACGGGATCGATCCGCTCAAACCCAATCCAATGCCGAGCGACACAAGTACCCGCCGCCGCGCAACAAAACCTGAGCATGCCAGCAACCGTTTTTTGTCAGGCCACCCCGCCCCCCCGTCAAGGGGGGTGGAGAACCTCATGGGAACTAACTTCTGATGGTTGCCAAAGACTCCGAGGTGCTGCTGCGGTTGGAGAACGTGGGGCGGACATTTCAGATGGGCGAAGTGGCGGTGCATGCCCTCAAGAATGTGACGCTCAACATCTATCGCAAAGAGTTCTTGGTGATGGTGGGGCCTAGCGGGTCGGGCAAGACCACGCTGCTGAATATCGTGGGGGGGATGGATCAGCCGACTTCGGGTATTGCCGAATATGCGGGCAAGGATCTCACGCGGCTGAGTGACCGCGCGATGACACGGTATCGCCGGGAGCGGATTGGGTTCGTGTTCCAGTTTTATAATCTGGTGCCGAATCTCACGGCTTTGGAAAACGTGATGGTGGCCTCGGAGATCAGCCGCAACCCGCTCGATGAGGAAGAGGCCCTGGACATGGTGGGGCTGAAGGATCGCATGCACCATTTCCCTTCGCAACTCTCGGGCGGCGAACAGCAACGGGTGGCGATTGCGAGGGCGCTGGCCAAGAACCCCGATGTGCTGCTGTGCGACGAGCCGACCGGCGCTTTGGATTTTGACACCGGCAAGCGCGTGCTGGCCTTGCTGCTGCGGCTCAAGAACGAATTGGGCAAGACGGTGGTGGTGATTACGCACAACAGCGTGATTGGCGACGTGGCCGATCGGGTGATGCGGTTGCGGTCGGGCGAGGTGGTTGAGATTCACGAGAACACTCAGCCGATGGCGCCTGAGGCCATTGAGTGGTAGGCGGGGGTTGAGAATAACTTCCCGGTTGAGGATTTGATTCCGGGTCGATTCCAGTAGAGACGCGTTTTCCGCCGCTACTGGATTCCCGCCTTCGCGGGAATGACGGTTTGGCGGGAATGACGGTTTCTTCCCATAACATTTATAGAGACAGGATAAAACCAACCGGTGCGGGCGCTTGATCGAAAGCTTCGTCGCGACCTTCGCAGTGCCTTTGGGCGACTGTTGGCGATCACCGGCATTATTGGGCTGGGCGTGGCCTGCTACGTGGAGATGGCCTCGGTTTACGAAAACCTGATGCGGGCCAAGAGCCGGTATTACGATCAATGCCGGATGGCCGATTTTTCGGTGGAGTTGAAGAAGGCCCCCAATACCGTGCTGCGGGAGCTGACCGAGTTCCCGGAGATCGTGGAGGTTCGCCCTCGGATTCAATTCATGGCCACGGTGGATTTGCCGCGGGTGAACAAACTGCTCAACGCCCAGGTGCTGTCGCTGCCGGATGCGCGGACGCCGGCCATCAACGATATTGTGCTGGTGCGGGGGAGCTATTTTACCGACCGTCGCGAGAACGAGGTGATCATTCACGACACGTTCGCGCGGCGGCGCGGATTGCAGCCGGGGCAGTGGATTCATGTGATTCTCAATAACCAGCGGCAGGAACTGTTTATTGTCGGCACGGCCATGAGCAGCGAGTTTGTGTACCTGGTGGGACCCGGTTCGCTGGCGCCCGATCCCGAGAACTTTGGCGTGCTGTATCTCAAGCAGAGCTACGCCGAGGAGGTGTTTGATTTCGACGGGGCCAGCAACCAGGTGGTGGGCATCATGACGCCGGCGGTGCGCGAGCATCCGCAAGACGTGTTGCAACGCATCGAAGCCAGCTTGGAGCCGTATGGCGTATTCACCAGCACGCCCCGCAAGGACCAGGCATCGAACCGGTATATTTCGGAAGAGCTGGAAGGCATCGCGGTTTTCTCCAGCATTTTGCCGACGATTTTTCTGGCCGTGGCGGCGCTGGTGCTCAACATTTTGATGGTGCGATGGACCGACCAGCAGCGAACGATCGTGGGCACGCTCAAGGCGCTGGGGTATTACAACAACCAGGTGTTTGCCCACTATATGAAGTACGGCATGTCGGTGGGCTTGCTGGGCGGGTTGGCCGGCTGCGTGGGCGGGTACTTTATGGCGGGCTGGCTGACCGGCATGTACGCCCAATTTTACGAGTTCCCCGATCTGCGCAACGAACTGCACTGGGACAAGATGAGCAACGGGCTGTTGATCAGCCTGGCGTGCGCGTCGCTGGGGGCAATGCACGGGGCGCGGAGCGTGCTCAAGCTGCAACCGGCCGAAGCCATGCGACCCAAGCCGCCCAAGAGCGGCGGCGCCATTTTGCTGGAACGCTGGGGCTGGCTGTGGCGGCAACTTTCGTTCTCGACACGGCTGGCGACGCGGAACTTGTTTCGCAACCGCTTCCGCACCATCGCCGGCGCCTTTGCCACGGCGATGGGCACTTGCATTCTGGTGACCGCTTTCATGCTGCAAGAGGCCGTGCAATACCTGGTGGTTTTCCAGTTCGACAAGGTGCAGCGATCCGACGTCGATCTGTTTCTCAAGGATGAGGCAGGTTACGAAGCCCTACTTGAAGCGCAAGGTTTGCCGGGCGTGGATCTGGCGGAACCGTTATTGGACGTGCCTTGCACCTTTGTGCATGGACCGTATCAACGCAAGGGAACGGTGACGGGCGTGAGTGAAGGGGCGCTGTTGACGGTGCCCCGCGATGAAGATGCCGCGGCGATTCGCATTCCCACGGCCGGGCTGGTGATGAGCCGCAAGATGGCGGAACTATTGCATGTGCAAGTGAACGACGTGGTGACGATCAAACCCAACAAGGGTCTGCGCGAACCGCGGCAGGCCCCGGTGGTTTCCATCGCCGACGGCTACCTGGGGATGGGCGTGTATGCCGACTTGAACTATCTCAACCGGTTGGTGTCCGAAGAGTTTTCGCTGTCGGCCATTCAGCTCAAAATCGACCCCCGGCCCCAGATCAAGGCCGCGCTCGATCGCGAACTGAAAGAGTTGCCGGCCATTCAATCGGTGCACTACCGGGCCGATATTGTGGAGAACCTGCGGAGCACGGTGATCGAAACGCAGAGCATTTTCATCGGCGTGCTGGTGTTTTTTGCCGGCGTGATTTTCTTTTGCAGCGTGCTGAATTCGAGCCTGGTGAGCCTGGCCGAGCGGCAAGGCGAGGTCGCCACGTTTCGCGTGCTGGGTTATACGCCTTGGGAAGTGGGCGGCCTGTTTCTGAAGGAGAGCGTGGTGATCAGCTTGCTGGGCACGCTGCTGGGCATGCCGCTGGGATATTGGCTGGGGGTGGGCATGACGATCGCCTACGACACGGAGTTGTTCCGCATCCCGGTGGTCACGACTCCGGGCGTGTGGATGAATACACTGGTTTTTTCGGCCATCTTTACGCTGAGCGCCCATGCGCTGGTGCAGTTTTCGATTCACCGCATGGATTGGTTGGATGCGTTGAAGGTGAAGGAGTAGGGGCTGGGGGATGGGATAGGAGTTCGGAATTCGGAGTTCGGAGTGCGGAGTTGAAGAGCAGATTTTGGTGGTTGTTGGTGGGGCGATGCGGTTTGGATTGAAAATTGCAAAATGCAAAATGGAAACTGGGGAGTGATCGAGCGATGAAATCTTGGATGATTGTATTTGCCGCCGTGGTGGTTTTGGCCTTGGGTGGTTTGGCCTATTCCATGCTGGCCGAAGGCGTGCCGGTGGAGGTTCGCGCGGCGCGGCGCGGTTCGATTGCCGAGTTTGTTTCGGAACGGGGTAAGACGCGGCTGCCCAAAACGTATCTGATCACCATGCCGTATGCGGCCCGGATCGAGGCCATTTCGATTCGCGAGGGCGACAAAGTCGAACAGGGACAAGTGGTGGCCCGGGTGGTGCCCCGCGACCTGGAGCTGGAACGGAAGGTGGCCACCGAGTCGGTCAATCGGCTCAAGGCGGCCGTGGCCGAGAAGCAAGATGTGTCGGTCGAAACCACGCTCTACAAGCAAACGCTCAACTACGAAGCCGCCATGGAAAAGACGGTGGATGCGGCCCGAGATCGCCGCCGGGCCAGCGAAGCCAAGCTGGAATACGCCACCGAGCGGCTACAAAACGTGGAGGCCGCGTTGCGGGCCAATCCCAACGCCATCACGCCGGACGAATTTCAAAGCACCCAGGTCCGCAAGATCGAGGCCGACGTGGATCGCACGCAGGACGAGTTCATTGTGGCGATTTCGGAAGCGCTGTATCGAGCGACCGACATGGCCGATGTATTGGTGACCAACTACATCACCCGCAAGACCGGGCCGGAAAAGGCCGTGCTCGAAGAAGAGCTGAACGAAGCCCAAGCCCGACTGGAGCAAGTGCAGCAAAAAGTGGAACGGGGCGAGATGACCAGCCCCGTGACGGGCACGGTGTTGGAGCGGCACGTGGACAACGAACGCTTCCTGCCGGGGGGCGAGGTGCTGCTGGAAATTGGCGATCTGCGGGCGATGGAAATCGAGGCCGACGTGCTCACGCAAGACGCCGTGAATATTCGCGTGGGCAACGTGGTGGAGATCCATGGGCCATCCATCGGACCCACGCCGGTGCGGGGCACGATTACCCAGGTGTATCCGGCCGGCTTTACCAAGGTCAGTTCGCTGGGCGTGGAGCAGCAGCGGGTAAAGGTGTTGATTGGTTTGCCGTCGCAAGATATTGAAACCCTGATCGATCAGCGAGGGCTGGGCATGAATTACCGCGTGCGGGTCAAAATCATCACCGACGAAAAGGAGAACGCGCTGATCATTCCACGAAGCGCCCTGTTTCGCGGAAATGCCGGCAACTGGCAGGTGTTTGCGGTGCGCGACGGCCGGGCAGAACTTCAAGACGTGGAAATCGGCCTGATGAACGACGATCACGTGGAAATCGCGCGCGGGCTGGATGCCGACACGCCGGTGATTCTGGCGCCGGAGACGGACTTGAAAGACGGCACGAAGGTGTCGGTGATTGAGAGCGCGGCGGTGAGCAATGGGGCAGATGCGGATAGCAATGATTGAGCAACCTGACTCGTCGGAAAGGGGCCGTCGAGGAACAACTTTCTATTATGCCATTCCCTTCCCATCCGTTGTCCAGCATGGCGTCGCATCCGCCGCTGCTGGATTATGCGGCTACTTGCGGTCTTGCCACAGGCGGCGTTTGGCTTCGAGCAACCGCGAGGTGTGGCCTTCCTCGGGTTCGGCCGCGGGCGGTTCGCGATCGGGAGAGAGGGACGGCGAGAGCGGCGCGGCCGGACGCGTCGAGCGATGTTCGGCGACCGCCGTGGCTGAGCTTGCCGAGGTTGAGCCGGCGGGCGAAGCCGATTCCCAACTGGTGTTGCGTTGGGCGAGGCCATCGGCGACTTCGGCCTTGCGGCGGCGGAGAGCCTCCAAACGCTCGGTTCGTCCATCCGCGCTGGCCTGCAGACGCCGCTCGGCCAGGGCCTTGTTCCAGCGCGAGGTGAGGCTGCCAAACCGCACGCGGCGGAAGGCCACGTCGGCCAAGAACAGGCAACCTGCCAGGAAGATCAGCAGGGGCCAGATGGGTTCGCGCGATTCCACCGGGCTGAGGTCTTCGCGAAACACGTTGGTGGCCAGCAGCCCATCGAGCGAAAGCGTATTTGTATCTCCACCCAGCACGCGGCCGCTTTTGCCGCCCTTGGGTTGCAAGTTGGCCAGTTCGGTGAGGAAGCGGCGATTGGTTTCGCGGGCCCGGAACTCGGCCGAATAGGGTACGTCGACGCCCAGGCGAATGGGGGCATAGCCGGCGCCGGGTTGAATGGTAATGAAGTGCACGCCGGCCTGGGTGACGGGCATTTCGGCCACGTAGCGGCCTGGCGCCACCTGGTTGAAGGGCAGGGCGTGGCCGTCGAGCGTGGGGTCGGTCAGCAAGCCAGAAACGGGTAGGAAGTCGAGGAAGCCTTCGTCGCCAATGCCGGCGAGGACCACGCGAATTCTGCCGTCTTGCTCTTCGGCGGTGACCTGGAAATCGCCTTGGCCGGCGGTGGGCCGCGAGGCCCAGCGAACGAGTTGCACAAAGAACTGGTCGTAGTGGGCCCAATCGGTCCAGCCGGTGGCCCAGCGTTTACCGGCATCGGCGGTGAAGGCGGCCGTGCGGCCGAGACCGTAGTTCCACATGGCCAGCAGCGGGCTATCGGTGCCCTGGGGCACAGGCGCCGTCCAGGGGATTTCGACCAGCGGATTTTCTTTGGGCGAAGTGAGCACGATGCCGGTGAGCGGTGGCAGGTTGCCTGCAATGCCGGTGAGGGCTTCGTGGCTGCGACGAGCCTGGGCGGGAAAACCGGCGGGGTCTTCGTGGACCAGCGGGCGCGAAACGCGGCCGGCCTCTTTGACAAAGATGCGGGGAATCATGCGGGGATCGCGAACTTCGTAGCATTTGCCCGCCCCGATGTTGGCAATCTGGCGCAGCAGCGGCAAGGCGGCATCGGGACCCACGGCCACGGTGGTCACGGTGATGTTGGCCGCCTTCATTTGCGACGTGAGCCGGGCAAAGTTTTCGGGGTTGGTTTGGCCGTCGGTGAGCACAATCATGTGCTTGACCGCGGCTTCTACCTTGAGCAGGGCGTTGAAGCCTTCTTTCATGCCGGGGAACATATCGGTGCCGCCGCCTTCGCTGATCTTGCCAATCCGGCCTATCACGCTGTTGGCATCGCCACGCCGCTGGATGGGCACCACCCAGTGGGCCACCGAATCGAAGGCCACCACGCCCACAAAGTCGCGGGCGCCCAGCACCTTCACGGCTTCGCGGGCGGCCGCTTTGCTCATTTCGAGCTTGGGACCCGACATCGAGCCCGAGCGGTCGATCACCAGCATCAGCGCGCCTTGGGGCTGAACTTTGAGGTTCTTGATCTGGAAATCGACCGGCATGGCTTCTTCGAGCTTGGTTTCGGTCCAACCGCCGGCGCCAAAGGCGTTGGGGCCGCCGAGCATGATCAGGCCGGCGCCCAGTTGCTGCGTGTTTTGCACCAGCATTTCAATCTGGCGGTCGCTGAAGTCGGAGAGGTCGGCGGCATCGTTGCCGCTGATGCGGGGCACGCCGGCCAGCACCACGACGTCGTACCGTTGCAGTTCGGCCAGGTTGGTAAAGAGCTGGTTGCTGGGGAGCAAATCGACTTGCAGTTCGTTGGCTTTCAGCCGGTCGATGAAATGGCTGAACTCGCCGGGCTGGCTCCAGTCTTCGATCACCAGCACCCGCGTGGGGCCGGCCAGCGACGTGAAGCCGGTGGCGCGGTTGTTTTGGGCCACGCCGTCGCGCGCGGGGTCGTCGGGAATGAATTGGGCCTCGTAGGTGTAAAAGTCGGCCTCGGCCAGTTCGTCGCGAAACGAATACATATGCGTGCCGCGGGCCACCTCGATCGGTTGCTCGGCGATCACTTGTTGCTGTTCGCCGTGGCGGCGGATGACGCGCAGTTTGCCTTGGGCCGGCTCGTCGGCGCGGCTGCCTTCGCTGCGGAGCACCAGGCGAATATCGAAGGGGGCTCCGGCGCGGGCGTTGGCGGGCGTGGCCAGTTTAACGACGGAGATGTCGTCGGCCGTGCGGTTGGAAAGCGGGACGACGTCGATGCCGATGCCCGCTGCCGACAACGCCTGGGCCTGTTTGAGCGCGTCGCCGCGGTTTTCGTTGCCATCGCTAAGAATGACCACGCGGGCCGTGGTGTCGGGCGGCATGGCGGCGCGGGCCAACTGCAAGGCGGAAGCCAGGTCGGTGTAGCCGGGGTTGATTTGCGTTTCTAACCGCTGCGGCACTTCCAGATCGGCGGCCAGCGGCGGCAACTCCACGGCGGCATCGGCCCCAAAGCCAATCACGCCTGCCTTATCGCCGCGGCCGGCGTCGCGCTGTTCGCGAATGGAGCGGTTCACGTAATCGATCGACAGCTCTTGCGACTCGGGCGAGATGCTCAACGACCGGTCGAGCAAGTAGACCACGGTCACGCGGTTGGAACGCTGCACCCATTGCAACTCGGCCAGGGCGGCCACGATCAACAGCACCACCACGCCGCGAATGGCAAAGCTGACCACGCGGCGGCCTCGGTCGAGCCCCCCCAGCGAGCGCCGAGACACCCACCATAGCCAGGGCAGAATAAACACCAAGAGCAGCAGCCAGGGGGCGCTGGTAACGACGGCGGATCCGATATTCATGCCGGTGGGGCCTCCCTCGCCGCGCGAGCGCACAGTTCAAAGCATTGTCTGCCCATAGTTTACTTGTATGCGGCCCGCTGGCGGCGATCAATCCACTATGTCAATCCACAACGTCTTTACCCGCGGATAAACCAGGCGGGGTTTTGCATGGTTTCCTGAGCGAACACCCGCTGGTAGGCATCGGCCGCCACGCCGCCTAGCCGCTGGGCCATTGGTTGGTAGGCCGTGCGTACGAAGTGTCCATCGAGTGAATTCCTGCTTTACAACCCGAGGGGGGTGGAACTTTCGGTCCAGCGGGTACATCCAATGGTAACGAACCTGCAGAGGGGCCGCGGCGAGTTGGGCCCCCCTTTTCGCTCCCTAGGGGGGGTATATTGGCTCTCGGGGCCTGAGCCTCTGGCGGAAGCACCAGCCCCCGGGCAGACGGCGCATGGCCCCCCGCCGATGAAATGTTTTGCAGCCACCGGCCAAGATACGTACATTGGTATAAGGAGTGGGCGCGGCAAGTTCCACCAGAAAGCCCCTGGCAAGCTTAGGGGGGCTTAGGGAATAACTTCACCCCCTCCACCGGAACAGATGATTGGTCACACTACCTTTAACACGGGCGTTGATTCGCCTGGGCTTTAACACGGGCGTTGATTCGCCTGGGCTTTACCGTGGGCGCTGACCCGCCTGGGCATTTGCTGTGTTGCGCTTGAGGCTCAAACCCCACCTTATTGTGGGGTCGGTGGCAGTTCCCTCCCAGCGGCAAGTTGCCCTCACACATGGGGCCAAGCCAAAACGCCCTGCAATGAAACCAACCGCTAAACCAACCGCGCGGCGATGGCGGTCCAAAGTTCACGCCGCAGTTTCCCCACCCAATTACGCGTAAGGACACGGGCATACCGTGGCGGGCCATGGCATTGACCGTTAAAGATTTTTGGAAGCTGATCATTCAAAGCCAACTGCAGTCGGTCGATGACTGCCGGCAGTTGGCCGCGGAGTTTGGCAAGGTAAAAGGCGCGAAGGAGGCGTCGGCCGAAACGCTGGCGGCATGGCTGCTGGATCGGCAAGTCCTCTCGCGTTACCAAAGCAAGATTCTGCTGAGCGGCAAGCCGGGGCCGTTTGCGTACGGCGATTATCAATTGGTGGACCGGGTAAAAGGGGGCAGGCTGAGCGGCGTTTTTCTGGCCAAGCACGTGCCCACGGGGCATCCCGTGAGCTTGCTATTTTTGTCGGGCAGCGCCGGACGCGATCCGGCCCAATTCGCCCAGGTGCGAGAAGCGGCCGAATTGGCCAGCACGGTCGCGTCGCCTTATGCTAGTCGCTGCTACGAGGCAGTGGACTTGGGCACGCACAAGTTCATTGTGTTTGAACGGCTGGCGGGCGTTACGTTGCAAGACCGTTTGAAGGAGGGCTCGCTGCCCGTCAAGTTGGCCTGCCGCATTGCCCGCGATGTCTCGGTAGGGCTCGACGCGCTGTATGAAGGAGGACGAGGCCACAACGAGCTTCGCCCGGAAAACATTTGGCTGGACGCCCGCGGCCAGGCCAAGGTCTTGCAGTTTCCGCTCGATCGCGACCCGGCTTCCACCGCCGCGGTGCTGCCAATCAGCGCCGGCGAGAAACTGACCCAGCTGGCCCCGTATTTTTCGCCCGAAGTAGCGGCCAATGCGCAGGGAGACGAGCGCAGCGATATTTACAGCCTGGGCTGCGTGCTGTTTGAAATGCTGAGCGGTGAACCCCCGTTCCATGGCGAAGATGCCCGGCAGATTTTGCAGGGGCACGCCAGCCAGCCGGTTCAGCCCCTCGATCTGGTGGCCTCGCAGCCCGTGCCGCGGCCCGTGGCTCAGGTGGTGGGTTTCATGCTCACGAAAGATCCGGGCGGTCGTTACCAGCGAACGGACAATGTTGCCGAGGCCTTGCAACCTTATCTGGATCCGGCCGATGTCGCCCTGCTGCCGCCAAACGCGAACAGTTCGGAGGCCGCTTTCGATCGCTACCGGCTGGCGGGCGCCGTGGCTGCGCCCGCGGCCGACGCAGGCTACGGTTACCCCCAGCCGCAACCGGCTTACGGTAGCGTGCCGCAAGCCCCCGTCTACGGTGGCGGCATGCCCCAGGCGGTTCCGGTGGCCCCCACGGCCAGTTATCCGGGCCACGCCGCAACGGCCGCCGCGCCCCTGTATGCGCAGCCGCACGCGGGACCCGTGGTTCAGGCGGCGCCCGTCGTTCAAGCGGCAACCGTTCCGGTTTTTCCCGCTGCCAGTGGCGTTGCGGCCGCCGTTGCTCCCAGTGAAGGCCAATCGGTGGCCGCCTCGCGGGCGAGAGGGCGCGGCAAGAATTCCAACACGATGATGATCGTGGGGATTGTCGTGGTGGCCAGTTTGATGCTGCTGTGGATCTTCACGCGGGGTGGCAGTTCCCCCACTCCCAATAACGTGGCCAGCAACGGCAACCCGGCTGAGGTAACCCCTGCCAACCCTTCCAACGCCCAAACCACGCCCGTCAACAACAACACCAACCCGCAGGTCAAGCCGCCGGTGCAACCGGCCCAGCCAGCAGTGAACCCAGGCTCGGGCGCCAGTGGCGCCGCGGCCGCGAAAACGGCGGTGGTGCAACCCTTGGATGGCGCTACGTGGCCCACTCCGTTAGCCGGCGAGCCCATTCCGCTGCGCTACTTGCCCCGCGGTATTCAGCTATACGTTTGGCTGCGTCCCGCCGACCTGCTGGCCCACCCGCAGGGAAAGATGCTGGTCGGCGCTCCCACCGATTCCAACATGTATGACCTGTTGGGCGGCTTGGGGCCGATGTTTCGCGATGAAATCAAACGCCTGACGGGCGTGCCCGCCGAAAACTTGAACACGGTGGTGCTGGGGTTCCTGCCGGGCGATAGCGGCCAACCGCCGCGAGTATCGTTCGTGGCCGAAATGAAAACTCCGCTCACAGCCGCCCAATTGCAATCTGGCTGGGGCGAAGCCGAAAAGGCCAAGCTGGGTGAGCACGAGTTGTACGCCACCGAAACGATGGGCTATTACCTCCCGCCCGACGCTCCCAGCCTGGTGGTCGGGGCTCCGCTCAACCCCATTGCCAAGCAAGGCGAGACCCAGCCGCCGATCACCGAGGCGATCGACAACGGGGCCTCGCCGCCCCTACTGCGGCGAGAAATGGAAGCCCTGCTGGCGCATTCCAATCGCGATTGGATGTTTTCGGCCCTGGTGGCGCCCAATTTTATGTTCACCGAAGGCGATACGATGTGGAGCGGGCCAGCGGCGATTCTCCGCGAACCCGTGGAGCGCTTCTTGGGAGACAACGCCCAGGCGGCACTGCTCAGCCTGCATTTGGAAGACAACACCTGTTTTGTGGAACTGCGGGCCTACGGCGACAGCAGCGTGATGCCCAACCAATTGGCAACGAATCTGCGCGATGGGATCAAAAAACTTCCCGACCAGGTGAAGGATTTTATTCTGTCGTTCAATGCCAGCCCCTACAGCCGGAAAATCCTGTACGAGTACCCCAACATGCTCTCGGCCATGGCCGATCAGGCCCGAGTAGGCACGGCCGATGGTCACGCCGTGCTCCAGTTTTACCTGCCGGCCGTGGCGGCCCCCAGTTTGGCGTATGGCAGCTATCTCACGCTGCTGGAGCGGCCCGGCGGCGGAGCGGTGGGGGCGGGCGGACAGCCGGCCGTGGCAGCCCAGCCAGCGGGACCAAAGACCGTGGCGGAAATCCTGGCCCAGAAAAAGATTACGTTGACGTTCAATCGCGACACGCTCGAAAAAACCATGGAATACATCGCGGCCGATATTGGGGTGCCCATTACCATTCTCGGGTCTGACCTACAGTTAGAAGGCATCACCAAGAACCAGTCCTTCGGTTTGGATGAGCAAGACAAGACCGCCGGCGAGGTGCTGCGCACCGTGATGAAACTGGCCAATGGCGATGGCAAACTGATTTACGTCATCAAAAAAGAAGGCGACGAAGAGGTGATCCACATCACCACCAGGGCTTCGGCCGCGAAGCGCGGGGACAAGATTCCCCCTGAATTGACCAACTAACACGTCGTTGCGCTCCCAATGGTTTTCGGATGGGAGTGGCAACCATCGTCAGCGAGCTTCCCCCTCTTCGCTCATGGGATTGTTCACCGTTAGCTGTGAAACCTGCCAGGCGCGGCTAACGGTTCGCGACCGATCGCTGATTGGCCAGATTGTGGAATGCCCCAAGTGCAAAAGCATGGTGGGCATTTTCCCCCCGCCGGGCTGGCAGCCGCGGGCGAATGAAGGGCAACCATCGGCTGGTCCTGCCAGCGGTTCGCAGTCGCTGAGTGCGGCGAGTAAGCCAGGCGATGGCCCCCCGCCGGTGAAATCGGCTGCACGCGATCGCCAGCCAAGCCCACCTCCATCGGCCGCTCCGATGGAGAAACCATCTCTCGCTCAGCCGGGTGAGGCGAAATCCGCACAAGCGAAACCTGACCCCGCAAACCCTGACCCCGCAAACCCTGGACTTGTAAACCCTGGCCTCACGAAGTCTGCTCCGGCGAAATCTGGCTCGGGGAAATCTGGCCCGTCAAATTCGGTCCACAATAAGTCTGCCCAGGCGGCCGATACGCGGCGGCCGAACACAGATGCAACAGCAGAGCGCTCGCCCACCGCGCCGTCCAAAAAATCCAAAACCAGCTCGACAGCCCAGCCGATTGAGCCGGGAGCGAACGCCGCCGAGTCGGTGGGCGATACCCAGCCGCTCGACGCGTTTCCCGCGTTCGGCGGTTTGCCACCGACGCCAGCCCGAGGGGGTTGGCGGAATTCGGCCAGCCCCGAATCGTTGGCGCATGCCTCGGGATTGGGAGACGTGATCGACGCCGGGCTCGACCTCAGCGCGCCGACCAAGCCTGCATCGGGCGGGGCCTCGCCGGCGGCGAGCCGTTCGGCCCAGCAATCTGCCCAAAGCCCCGCCGCCCAACGCCCCCAGAACGGCGATTCGCTCGACGAATGGGCCAACCATCAGGCCGATCCCGCGGAGTTGGCCACCGATCCATTCGACGAAGACGGGTACGCGAGCATCGGGGCGCGCCGTTGGATCTGGATGGGGGCCGCCGCGGCAGCTTTGATCGTCCTCGTGGTGGGCCTGGGTTGGTTGTGGCGAGGCGATGCCGATCCGGAGGGCCAGGGCAGCGCGACCGTGGCCGATGGCGATCCTCCCC
>CAYUMU010000059.1:0-44271 GCA_964445985.1 uncultured Pirellulales bacterium
GAAGAGGACTCGCACCTCTCTGGCCAAACACACGCACAGGCGCACTAGGGCAGGCGTGTCGCCTGCCACAATGCGGGACAAATCGGGATGCTCGCCGTTCTCCGTGACAATCGGCGACTGCTTACGTTCCGCGGTCAGGCCCTTCGCCTGGGCTCATTGTCCTCCCGCATTGCATGCTTACGCCAGTGGGCGTAGCATGGCACCCACACGATTGAGCCTCGTGTGTAATCTGCCCTGTTATTGACTTGTGCATCCCGTACTGCTTTGCGGGCGGCTTGCAACCGCTTGCCTTACTT
Source organism: uncultured Pirellulales bacterium (assembly GCA_964445985.1). Lineage (GTDB taxonomy): Bacteria > Planctomycetota > Planctomycetia > Pirellulales > S012-138 > CAYUMU01. Next base: position 297 of record CAYUMU010000059.1, read on the forward strand.
CTTCACCGGCCGGTAAATCTCCGTTGCCGTGCCGAGGATCAATTCCGCCGCGAAGCCCAGGGTTTCGCCCGTGGTGGGGTGGGGGTGGATGGATTCGGCCAGGTCGCGGGCCGTGCAGCCGGTTTCCATGGCCACCACGGCTTCGGCGATGAGGTCGCCCGCGTTGACGCCCACGATGCCCACGCCCAGGATGCGTTCGGTTTCGGGGTCGAGGATCACCTTGGTCAGGCCCTCGGTGCGGCCCAGGGCGACCGCTTTGCCGCTGGCGGCCCAGGGGTAGCGGGCCACTTCGACCTTGCGGCCTTCTTTGTTGGCCTGGCTTTCGGTGAGGCCGGCCCAGGCGATTTCGGGATCGGTGAAGACCACGGCCGGAATGGCGCGGGGGTCAAAGGCGGCGGGCTCGCCGGCCAGGGCTTCCACGGCCACCTTGCCTTCGTGGCTGGCTTTGTGGGCCAGCATGGGTTCGCCAGCGATATCGCCGATGGCCAAAATGTGCGGGTCGTGCGTGTGTTGCTTGTCGTCGGTGAGCACGGCAAAGCCGCGCTGGTCGAGTTGAACCTTGGTGTTTTCCAGGCCCAGGTCTTTGCTGTTGGGGCGGCGGCCGATCGAGACTAGCACGCGGGAGAACTTTTCGGTGCGTTTGCCTTCGGCCGATTCGAACTCGACTTCGACGGCGTCGCCGACATCTTTGACCCCCAGCACCTTGGTATCGAGGTACAGGTTGGCGAACGACTTTTCCAGCCGCTTGTGCAGCGGTTTCACCAGGTCGCGGTCGGCGCCTGGCAGCAGCCCTGAGGTTAGCTCGACGACCGAAACCTTGGTGCCCAGGGCCGCGTAGACGGAGCCCATCTCGAGCCCAATGTAACCGCCGCCAACCACGAGCAGCGACTCGGGGATATCGGGCAGATCGAGGGCGCCGGTGCTGTCCATCACGCGGGGCGAATCGATGCTAATGCCGGGGATTTTGGTGGGAATGGAGCCCGTGGCCAGGATGCAGTGTTTGAATGTCAGCTCGTCGCCCTCGCGGGTAGCGGGGTCGCCGCCCGAAAGCTTGAGCGTGGTGGAACTTGTGAACTGCGCCCGGGCGTGAATCACCTTCACCTTGCGCTGCTTGGCCAACTGCTTGAGGCCGCCGGTGAGGGCGCCGATGACCTTTTCTTTGCGGGCTCGGAGGGCGTCAATTTCGATCTGCGGGGAGGAAAATTTGACGCCCCAGTCGGCCATTTCGTGGCTTTCGCTAATCACCCGAGCCACGTGCAGCAGCGCTTTGGAAGGGATGCAGCCGCGGAGCAGGCAGGTGCCTCCCAGGCGAGGATCGGCCTCGACGATGGTGGTTTCCATGCCCATATCGGCAGCCAGGAAGGCGGCCGCATAACCACCAGGACCACCGCCAATGACGACAAGTTCGGACTGCATGTTAGCGTAACTCTCTCTATCTACAGTGCTTCAATGGACCAAGCTGCTGTCACCCCGGCGGCCCAAGAGGAACCAATTTGGCGCTTACTCGGCCGGCGGGGAGCCGCGACAAAAGTTGTGATTCGAAGAACTCGCCCATCTTAGCCGCGCCCTCCCTAACCGAAAATGGGCGAAAACCGAACATCGGGACGGAAAGTAGGCCCAGGGGGGCTCGGCAGGTGGTGGCTGGGAGTCGGCCCCCCCAAGCGTAACTTCCTGATTGGCAGGATCACGGTGGGGGTCGATTGACGCAGGGCGAAGTCTTTGCCGCCGCGTTGTCCCCAAGCCTGCCCTCCCCGAGGGAGCGGCAGAAAGAATCGCCGACTTCTGGCTCAGGGCCGTGGAGATAGTACACTTAGGCAGAGAGGCGGCTCCTTGGGTCCCAATGCGTTTTACGCGCCAAGTGCGGGGGGCAACTACGGGGGGCAGACAATCGCAGCCGTTCCGTCGCTCGTCTCGTTCGTTATTCATTTTTGTTCCCGTTGCCTACCTTCCCGGGTCGGCAGAAGCGGGGGACTCGATTCCATCGAGAGCGGCCAATTTACCGGTGTTCACCTATCTGACCATGTCCGCGGGTCCCAAGGTTGGGGCGAGCATTTTGCTGGGTGATGCAGCGCAGAAAGTGCGCATCGGCCGCCAGGCAGATTGCGATATCCAACTGGAAGACGCCGTTTGTTCGCGCCTTCACGCGGAACTGTCGCAACTCGCCGGGCAATGGCGGATTAGCGACCGCAGCCGAAACGGCACGTACGTGAACGATGAACGGGTCGAAGAGCAAATTTTGGCCGACGGTGATACCCTCCGGATGGGCAAAATCGAGTTCACCTTCCACCAATCGGCGCAATCGCCCACCACCGTGGAACGCTTGCAGTCCGCTGGTTTTGCGGAAGCGGCGCCGGCAGCGGAGCCGGCCGACGAGCCAACCTTGCAAGCTTCGCTCTCCACGCTCTCCGCGGCCGCGCTCGACTACAAAGATTTGTGCCGGCTCACCCTGAAGTTGCTAAACGATGACGGCGTCGAGCAGGACCATGGTTCGTTGGCGCTCGATTTTTTGCACAATCGGCTGGGCGCGACGTCGGTGGCCTGGTTGGAGTGGGGAAGGGGCGAGACGCCGCGCCCTCGACTGCAACTGCCCGACTCCGACCTTGCCCCCAAGCTCAGTGCGTCGTTGCAGTTTTTGTTGCTGGAACAAGGGCGACCGGTTTGGACCAGCCATCAATTGCCGGCCGACTGCCGCTCGGGCGTGACCGACAGCCTGTGGGCGCCGATCGCCGTCGGCGACCAGATTGTGGCCGTTTTATTCGCAGGCGTATCGCACGGGTTGTTTCGGCAGAACCACTTCGATCTTGTGGTGGGGCTATCGCGAATCATTTCTGAAGCGCGCCGCCGGAACCTCGAACGATGGGCCCGCGATATTCCCCCCAGGTCTGGCCTGCTGCTGGATGCCTGGCCCGACCATGTGCTGGGGGCGAGCCCCGCGGCCACGCAGTTGCGAACGCAAATTTCGGCCGCTTCGCAGCGGGCTGTGGTTGTGCTCAGCGGCGAACGGGGCGTGGAGTTTGAACTGCTGGTGCGGCAGCTACAGCGCGAGGCTGGCGGCAACCCGCTGCCTGCCTTGCGTTTTTCGGCTGCCGACTTGAACCGTGTGGACGCAGCTCAAAGCGGCTTGCCTGGTCGTGCCTGGAAGCTGTTGGAGCAGGGCAGAAACAGCGGGGCGGTCGTTTGGATTTCGGACATCGAACAATTAACGGCCCGCGGCCAAACGCGTTTGGCCGACCTGCTGCAACGGCATGGCGAGTTCGACGAGCGCGCGGCAGGGGCGGCCGAAGCAGAACGCCACCCCCCGGCGCCGGGCGACAGCCTGCGCGGGCCGCTGTGGCTGATTCTGTCGGGCGAGCTTGCTCAAGACCGCCAGGGCGGTAGTGCCGGAGGTAGTGCCGAATGGATGCGGTGGTTAACTGCTCGGAAAGTGACCGTGCCGCCGCTGCGCGATCGAGAGCTGGATGTTGAAGCCTGGCTCGATCATTTTCTGGCGGCCATGCCACATGGTTTGAGTCTGCCAAAACGCTTGCTGACTCCCGCGGCCCGCAGCGTGCTGTTGGCCCATCGATGGCCGGGCAATCTGGTGGAGCTCCAGGCCACGCTGGCCGCGGCCATGCTGCGCGGCCCGCAGCCAACCATCGCGCCGGAGGACTTCCATTTGAGCCCCCTGGCGCCCGGCGAGGCTGGTTTCGATACGCTGCGCTGGTCGATCTGGGAACAGCGGCTCGTGGAGGCGGCCATTCATCAGACCGGGGGCAACATCGCCGAGGCCGCGCGATTGCTAGGAATTGGCCGGGCTACGCTGTATCGCAAACTGGAAGCCCAGGGACGTGACGATGTCGAATAGCCCCCTGGCGCGGATGAGCCTGTGAGCCCGTACAACATGGCCGACGATCGACATCAACCGGTTGCGAGGCGCCCGGCTTCGGGGCAAACTGCGGACTGTGCCTGTTGAACCATCGCCCCCCCATCACGAGGAACCCCCACCATGATCCCTTGCTTTGATTTAACTGGCCGCGGAGTTTTGGTGACCGGTGGCAGCAAAGGCCTGGGAAAGGCGATGGCCCGGGCGTTTTCGCTGGCGGGCGCCAATGTGTTCATTTGCAGCCGCCACGAAGACGAGCTCAAGGAAGCCATGGCCGACATCTGCGCCGGCACTCAGCATCGTCACGGGTATTGCGTGGCCGATCTTAGCCAACGCGACCAATGCGCCACGGTGGTGGAGGCGGCCAAGAAGTCCATTGGCCATGTCGATATTTTGATCAACAACGCCGGCGGCAATGTGCCCGAACCGATCGACGGGATTACCGACGCCAATTGGGATCGGATCGTGGAGCTCAATTTCAGTTCGTGCATGGCGATGAGCCGCGCGGTGACGCCCGGCATGAAAGAAAAGAAGTGGGGGCGAATCGTGCACATTAGCTCGATCATGGCCCTGGGGTCGAAAGAAGGCCGGCATGCCTACTCGGGCACCAAGGCGGCCCTGATTGGCATGTGCCGTTCCATGGCCTTGGAACTGGGACCGTTTGGGATCACGGTCAACTGCATCGCGCCGGGACCTTTCCTGACCGATCTGCCGGGCAAATTGCTGAGCGATGCCGAGAAGGCTCACTTTGCCGATCGCACGGCCCTGGGGCGTTGGGGCGATCCCAAAGAAATGATGGGGCCTGTATTGCTGCTGGCCAGCGATGCCGGCAGCTACATCACGGGCACCACGCTCGTGGTCGATGGCGGCACCATGTGCAAGACCTTTTAATCGGCCCGCTCGGCCGATGCCCCGGCAGGGGCCAAGCGTTTCCCTACCGTGGGTAGCCCCCTTGAATAAATGGGCGCATTCAAAGCTGTTGGCAACCGCGCGAAAAATCACCCTTCCCGAAACGGTTCGGGAAGGGTGATGGAATTCGCTGTTCGATTGGCAGTGCGGACAGGCGCTGCCCGGCAAGTCAAATCAGGTCGCCCAGCCAACCTATTCGGGTTTGACGTCCGGCTTCACTTCGGGTTTGACGTCCGGCTTTACTTCGGGATTGAGAACCGTGGGGTCGAGCTGGAGCTCGATCTTGGGATTGGGAACTTCCGGAGTTACCGGCGGAGCCGTCGGGGTCACCGGAGGGGTGATCTCGGGCTCGATGCTCGGCATGGGATCCGTGGTCACGGGCGGTTTGGCATCGGTGTCCGGGGGAGTGACCTCGGGGGTGGTCTTGTTGATGTCCGGGCTTTGACCCTTGGGGTTTGGCTCATCGGTGTTGCCACAACCGAGAACAAAGCTCAGGCTGAACACGGCCGCCAAAGTGCCTAGCGTCTTCATAGTTATTTCCTTAAAAGAAATTGCTGAAGCGGGGAAGAAGGTCACGGCAACGCGGCCGCGGCAACTTCTTCACATTCACGATCGCCTGGGGGCAGGGCAAGTTCATGGCCCCGCGGGATTGCCGAGCACTGCTTCGCCACGCGGCGTTGGCTCGGCCAATCCAATAACGGGGCAACTCAATCGCGATTTACGCGACATGAATTTGCCTTGCGCGGCAGACGGTTGGTTCCTTTCGCCCAACGGCAAGTCAGGCGAAGGGAAACGGCAAGCGTTCAAGAGAGCGTGTTGGCTCTCTTGAACGCCGCACGGGGTACATCAAAAGCACGAGGTACATCAAAAGCTCTGGGGCACGACAAAGTTGTGCCCGCGGGAACCGCACACTTACGGGGCGGGGTCCATGGGGGCCGGGTCCGGAGTGGGGTTGGTGCCATCGGCGGGCTTGGCGGGGGGGGCGGGATCGGGGGCCTTTTCGCCGCAGCCGACGGTCATGCTGAAACCAACCAAAGCCAACATAACGAGCAAATTACGCATTTTCTGGTCCCTGTGATATGGGGAGGAATGCACGGGAGAACCGCGGCCTACACAAACCGCAGGGTAGCCCCCCTCTACACAAGAAGACCCGGAGGCGGCGCGAGATATTCCCGAGGTTGGGGAAAAAATTAAGAAATTGTTTGGGCCGGGCGAATTGCGCGGTCGGTGGTCGGGGGCAAATCGCGCAAAAAAACCAGAATCGTTTCATTGCCGTGGCGAATTCGGGAATAATACGAGCACATTAGGAATCTTCTTGGATAGCCGGGTAATGTCTTCAAACGCACCCCAACCTCCCAATCCGCCAGCCACCGCTGGATCGACGGTGTCGATCGCAGCTCTCGTTGCGCGGCATCACGTGGAATTGTATGGGTATGCGTTTGGACTTACGGGCGATCGGATCGACGCGGAAGATTTGGTGCAGCAGGTCTTCCTTGTGGCGCACGCCCGACTGCACCAATTGCAGCAGCCAGCGGCCGCCCGGGGTTGGCTCTACACCATCTTGCGAAATACCTACTTGAAAGACAGGCGGCGGCAGAGCAATCGACCGGGCGTGGATCCAGAAGTCGATCTGGACACCCTCCCCGACGATCGCATAGAAGACAATGAAGACAATTTGGAAATCGAGGGCATTGATCGCGAGCAGCTGCAAGCGGCGCTGAACGCCTTGCCCGACGAGTTCCGCGTGGTGGTGTTGATGTTTTACTTTGAAGATAGTTCGTATCGGCAAATTGCGGAGCAACTGGGAATACCGTCGGGCACGGTGATGAGTCGGTTGTCGCGAGCCAAGCAGTTTTTGCGGCAGCGTCTCCGCGAAGCCCAATTGCGAAACGAAGCCGCCGTAACCAGCAAAGCCCAAGCGCCGAGCAACGCTCCGTTACCCAGTGAAATTCAGTCGCCCCGTAGCGGCGGCAGCCGAGCGCCTGCCCGGCACCAGCCAAGGGATCATTAATGGACCAGCAAACTCGCGACCAACTCGAAGTTTGCCGTCCTGGCCACCAGGATTGGGAAGACGCTGACCTTGCGCAGCTGGCGGAAGAACTGCGCGGCGACCCCAGCCTGCGCGATCTGGCAGCGCATTTGGAAGAAATTGACGAAGCCGTCGTGGCCGCCTTGTACGATGTTTCGCCACCGCCAGGCCTGGCGGCGCGGATCATGGCCCGGCTCGATGCTTGCGAAAGCCAGGCCCAAGCTGTTTCCGCGGCTCCCCCCACTGCCCAGGTGGTGGAAATGCGGGTGAGCATGGAGGGAGCCGTCGTTGGCCACGAAGCCTCGCCGGCAACTGGCAATATGGCCGCAAAGGTTGCCGCCCCAGCGACCGCCGTTTCCTCGCCAGCGGTTATTCGCTCAACATCTCGTCGTCGCTGGTTGGCGGTTGCCGCCACGGCGGCGGCGGCCTTGGTTGCGGCCACTCTCTTCTGGCCCTCGGGCGATGCGGCCCATCGCGTCGCGCAGATTGTGGAAGCAGTCGAGCAGGTTTACAACCAGCAGCTCAAGGAGCATACCGGTTGGCAGTCGGGCGTTCCGGCCGGCAGCCATGCTTTGCCCCGCGAACTGAAGGCAAGACCGGTCGCCTGGCGGAACGCTCAACTTCTCGGGGCCGCCGCCGTGGCGTACGATGTGGTCGCCGCCGATGGCAGGCACGCGGTGCTGTTGGAAATTCCCGCCCGCGCCGCAGGGCTGCCTACCTCACCCCCGTACCAACCGCAGTCTTCCAGCGGGCGCTCCATCGCCGTCTGGAAACCTGGGGGGAGTGCTGTGTATTATGTGTTGGTGGTAGAAGGCACGCGCCGAGACTACCAAAGCTTTGTGGAATTAGGGCAGAACCTCACCTGAACCAGCGACTCGCTTTGAGGCGGTCGGTTGGTTTTCCGGCGATATCGGCGCCCTCGAGCCGTTCGTGGTTTTGCCAGCCACGCTGGCCAACGGGCGCACGCCGCGGCTGAAACCTACCGCGAACTCCTGCCTGCAAGGCTGACTCTTCCCCGATGCATGCCCGAGCCTATTTGCTGTTTGCGCTTCTGTGGGTGGGATCAACGTCTCTCTGGGGCGGGGGCCAGGCCCTGGGGCAGGAGGCCGAACCACGCTATCAGGCCGTGCTTCGCGATGGTTCCAAGCTTGCTGGGAATGTGATCTTGCCCTGGCACTATGCCGGAGCGCACCCGAAGCTGGCCGATCGACTGTTGTTCGAGCCCAGCAACCCCACCCGCTGGCTGCGCGACACGCGGTTGGAAGAGTCGGCTCCCCGCGCGTTTATCGAATTTGCCGGGGGAGACCGATTGCCGGGCACCGTGCTTGGCTACTCCGAAACAGCCACGTTGGCGGGCGAAGCGGGGCCGGCCAATTTTGAAGTTCAGCCGCTGGTTTCGCTGGCCTGGCCCACGGCGGCCCACCAGCCGCTGAAGGTAACCGCGCCATGGGTCCGGCGAATCGTTTGGGAAGCCGAGTCGGGCCCGCGCAAATTTCAGCCGCAAACGGCCTTCTTGCGCGATGGCCGAGTTTTGCAGTATCGCAGCTTGCAATTCCTGACTTCCGGCGTGCGGTTGCTGCTCGATCAAGCGATCGAGCATTTCGAGTTTACCGACCTCCGCGAACTGCATCTGCCGAAGCGATCGGCCTGGGATGTGTACTTCGAGCAGTTGGCGGCGTTGGCCCCGGGCGAAGGCGATTTGCTCGAACGGATCGTGACCACCGACGGACTGCGCGCCACTTCGACCACCGAACGTTTTTTGCCTCGCTGGCACCAGTCGCACGACACCCACAACTGGTATCACGCCATTCAGCCGGCCTGGAGCCTGCAGCCGCTGTATGTGCGGTTCGTGCATATCTGCGAGCGCCGGTATCACCCGCCGCACGAAGTTCCCTGGAGTTGCCTCGACATTGAGCTCGACGCGGAGGCTTTGGCCAGTGAAGGGGCGGCAGTCGAAGCCAACCCGGCGGCAATCGGCGCCATGTCGCTCGCCAGCCGCTGGCCGGCCCAAAGCGATCGCAATGTCTTCGGCGGCCGGCTTCGCCGTGGCGGCGACGAATTCAACTGGGGGCTCGGCACGCATGCTCCCAGCCGGGTCACGATTCCGCTGCCCGCCTGTGCCCGAGCGGTGCAAACGCGGTTGGCGCTCGACGATTCGGTCGGCAGCCGCGGCGGCTGCGCTCGAGCCGAAGTGCTGCAGGGAAGCCGCACCTTATATACCAGCCCTGTGCTGGTTGGCTGCGGCGACCTTCAAGACACCGGGCCACTGGAACTCGATCCGGCTCTGGCGCGCGAGCTAACCCTGCTGGTCGATCCTCAAAGCAACCCTCGCCCCGCCGGCGCCGATCCGCTCAACATTCGCGACCTGGTCAACTGGCTCGAAGGCGTTGTCGTGCTCGACAGGCTGCAACTGGCCGAGGAAGTTGCCCGGCGGGCGGTTGTGGCGATCCCCGCCTGGGCGGGCTGGACGATCGAACCGCTGGGCCCGCACGACCCGTTTCCCTTTCAAGTCCGCAACCATTGGGATTCGATCACCGACGCAGACCATCCGGCCTGGCGCTTGCAAACCATCGCGCGGGTTCCCTTCGCGCGAATCAGCCAGCAACTGACCGTGCCAGGGGAACGGCCGACGCTCGCCATCTATGTTTCGCGATTCGCCGAGCATAGCGACCCCGGCAAACTTCAGGTGCAAGTGAACGGCGAACCGGTCCTCAAGGCATCGGTGCCGGAAAGAAGCAAAGGCCGCACCGTCGATCCTATTCGCGTATCGCTGGCCGCTTTCGCCGGACAAACCGTGAAGGTGGAGATCATCCCCTGGCCCCTGGGCGAACAGGCCAAACTGGATTGGCGGGGCATGGGGTGGGAATGAGGGGAAGTTCGGAGTTCGGAGTTCGGAGTGGGGAGTTCCCGATCGACGAGCAGTGGGCACGGGCTTTTCGCTGGGCTTGTTTGGGCTGTGGGGATTTGTTCTGTTGAACTTCATGGACGACCGTCAAACTGCCAGCGAGTTGGAAGGAGCGGAGACGCCGCAAGAGGTTTCGCTCGATCGCCTGAGCGAAGCATTCGCGGCGGTTCTGCGCCCGGGGAACAAGAAATCGGCCGGTTCGTCGGCGCCGGCCGGCGGTGCTGAACCGCCAGCCGCAACCCCCTTGGCCGATCCTCCACCGGGCTTGGAGTCGAGCGATCCCGCGGCGGGGATTTCGCCGCTGGGTATCTTCGAAGCCATGCTGTTTGTGGGGGGCGCCGACAATGCTCCGCTGCCTGCCGCCCAGGCCGCGGCGCTCATGCGCGGGGTGTCGGCGGACGAAATCCACGAGCTGGTGGATCAGCTCAACGCCCGGTATCGGCAATTGCATTGTCCCTACGAGGTGGTCAGCGAGGGGACCGGCTATCGGATGACCTTGCGGGAAGAACTGCATCGGCTGCGCGAGCGTTTCTATGGCAAGGTTCGGCACGCGCGGCTATCTCAAGCGGCGATCGACGTGCTGTCGCTCGTGGCGTACCACCAGCCGCTCAATCGCGAGGAAGTGGATCGGTTGCGAGGGCGGCCGTCGGGGGGGGTGCTCAACCAATTGGTGCGCCGGCAGTTATTGAAGATCGAACGTCCGCCCGAGGCCCCCAAAGACGTTCGCTACCACACCACGGCTCGTTTTCTGGGCCTGCTGGGGCTGGGCAGCCTGCAGGATCTTCCGCGCAGCCAAGACATGGATCGCCCCTAGCGTGGGTATGGTATCATTGAGACGGGAACCAATAAACAGATGAACACCATCAAATTGGGCCGATCCCCGTTGACGAGTTCGCGAGTGCGAGTTCCAATACCACGACTCGCATCGCCCCCGCCCCCCAGGCGTGCTCCCACTTCCCAAGTATCTCGTCATTACAACGCCAGTCTCTGTTGTCGATAAAGAATGGGTGGATTGATGTCGCGGACCCAGGTATTGGCCCAATTGCGTGCAGGGTCGCCCGCCGTGCTGCCGTCGATGTTGCAGTGCGATTTTGGAAATCTGCGGGAAGAAGTCTCGGCCCTGGAGCGAGCGGGCGCGCCGGCCCTGCACCTGGACGTGATGGATGGGCATTTTGTACCTAACCTGACATACGGACTGACTTTAGTAGAAGCATTCCGCGCGCTCACCAAGCTGCCGCTCGATGTGCATTTGATGATCTCGAACCCCGAGGATTACCTCGAGCGGTACGTTGAAGCCGGGGCCAACATGATTAGCATTCATGTGGAGGCCGTGCCCGACGCCCGACCGTTGCTCGCCAAACTGCGGAAGTTGGAATGCGTGGCCAGCCTGGCATTCAACCCCGCCACGCCCCTGGAAAAAATTGAAGATTGCCTGAACGAGTGCGATGCGGTGCTGGTGATGAGCGTGAACCCCGGTTTTGGTGGGCAGTCGTTCCAGAGTGTCGCCTTGGAAAAGTTGCAATCCCTGCGAAAACGCCTGGGCAACGAGATCATGCTGGAGGTCGATGGCGGAGTGAACGAGCATACGATTGGCGACTGCCGGGCAGCGGGCGCCGATCTGTTTGTGGTGGGTTCGGGCATTTTTGGAGGAGAGGACTACACGTCCCGCCTCCAGCACCTGCATCGTCGTTTGGTGGGGACGGGCCATGCATCTTAAACAGTTACCTTGAAAGCATTTGTGTTCGCACGCGTACGTTAGTTGAAGCAAGCAACGGATCTGGATGCAACCTATGGTTCGCATTATTCTTATTCGGCCTGGCTCGTGTGATTTCGACGACCAGCGGCGAATTCAAGGCACGCTCGATATCCCGCTGAATGAGCAGGGCGATATCGAAGTGGCTAAGCTGATCAGCGAATTGCGAGGCTACGACATCGAGGCCCTGTATTGCTCCGATAGCCAAACCGCCTGGCAAACGGGCGAGGCCATCGGCGAAGCTCTTGCCGTTAAGCTGAAAAAACTGGATAACATGCACAACTTGGACCACGGTTTGTGGCAAGGAATGCGGGTGGACGAGTTGAAGCAGAAACACCCGCGGCTGTACAAGTTATGGCAAGAATCGCCCGAGACGGTTTGCCCTCCGAGCGGAGAAACCGTGCAAGCCGCGCAACAACGCGTGCAAAATACGCTTAAAAAGATGATCAAGAAGCACAAGCGAGGGACGATTGGAATTATCGTGCCGGAACCACTCGGTCGACTCGTGCGCAATCATTTGAATCACACCAAACTGGGGGATTTGTGGACTGCTAGCGAGGAGCATGGGCGGTGGGAAATTATTGACGTTGAGCCGCAAGTGGTTAGCTAGCAAGGTTTTTCCTAGTTATACCGCCCAACCGATGTCGATCGGAATTATATTGATGGGGATACCTGGTACGAAACTCGCGAGGTTTTGGGGATTAACCCTGGCACGGGTTCAGGTTGCCGCCAAGCAGGGCAGGGCGTTGGAGCGGCCAATCTGAATTCGAGAGCGAATTCATTTGAGTCAGACAGCACACCTGGGAACCCCCGGGGCAGGTCACACAGGGTTCCCGAAAAATTGAGATGAGCAAGACCACCATGGCGAATGGCGAACTCGACGTTCAATCGGTCAACAACATTCGACGCCCCAAGCGAGGAGTTCCCGAAGGACTCTGGCGTCGCTGCCCCGGTTGCCAGGCGACCATTTTCCGCAAAGAAACGGAAAAACGCCAAGGCGTTTGTCCCGAGTGCGAGTACCACTGGTACGTTTCCGCCCGGGACCGAATCGGCCAGTTGATGGACGAAGGCACGTTTGAAGAGTGGGACGCCGATCTGATGGCGACCGACCCGCTTTCCTTCGTCGATAAAAAGCCCTACCGCGAGCGCGTGCTGGAAGAACAACAACGCACCGGCATGCGCGACGCCGTGATCACCGGCACCGGCATGATTCGCGCCCGTCGCGTGGTGTTTGGCGTCACCGATAGCGCCTTCATCATGGGCAGCATGGGCGCCGTGGTGGGCGAACGGCTCACCCGGGCCGCGGAGCGGGCTTGCGAGCAGAGCCTGCCGCTGATCATTGTGAGTGGCTCGGGGGGTGGCGCGCGGATGCACGAAGGTATTCTTTCGCTGATGCAAATGGCCAAGGTGTCGGCGGCCCTGGCGCGGCTGGACCAAGCCGGCGGATTGTTCATTTCGGTGCTCACCAACCCCACCATGGGTGGCGTGGCGGCCAGTTTTGCGTCGCTGGGCGATGTTATCTTGGCCGAACCCAAGGCGCTGATTGGATTTGCTGGTCCGCGCGTGATTAAGGCCGCCATGCGAATCGAGCTGCCCAAGGGCTTTCAAACCAGCGAGTTTTTGCTGGAGCATGGCTTCATCGACCGCGTTGTTCCCCGCGGCGAGTTGAAAAGCGAGCTGGCGCGCATCATCGACTTTTGTGGTAAATAAGGGGTATTTGACTTCGCCCAGGGAAACCACGGCTGCCATGGCCCGCGATATTTCGACACTCCGCAACATTGGGATCATTGCCCACATCGATGCTGGTAAGACCACGCTTACCGAGCGGATCTTGCTGTATTCCGACGCCATTCATACCTCGGGCGACGTGGATAAAGGCACAACGCAAACCGATTTCGATACGGAAGAGCGGGAACGGGGCATCACCATTTATTCGGCCTGCGTCACGTTCAAGTGGAAAGACGTGATCGTCAATCTGATCGATACGCCGGGCCACGTGGATTTTACGGCCGAGGTGGAACGCAGCCTGCGGGTGCTCGATGGCGGCGTGGTGGTCTTCAGCGCGCGAGAAGGCGTGGAAGCCCAGAGCGAAACGGTCTGGCGCCAGGCCGACAAGTACCGCGTGCCGCGGGTAGCGTTCATCAACAAGATGGATCGCGACGGGGCCGATTTTTACGGCACGTTCAAGGAGATCCGCGAGCGGCTGGGGGCGAATCCCATCGCCATTCAAATCCCGATTGGTTCGGGGCCGCCCCACATGAAAGACGCATTTGCGGGCGTGATCGACCTGATCGAAATGCAGCGGCTCACCTTCCACGGCGACAATAAAACCTGGCGGGTGGAAACCAGCCCCATTCCCGAGGAATGGCAAGAAGACGCGGAACTGTACCGGGGCCAAATGCTGGAGCAGTTGTATAACTTCAGCGATCAACTGATGGAGTTGGCCCTGGCCGACGAACCGATCCCCAGCGACTTGATTCGGCAGGTGCTGCGCAAGGCCACCATTTGCAACATGGCGGTGCCGGTGATGTGCGGCTCGGCCCTCGATTTCCAGGGCGTGCAGCCGGTGCTCGACGCGGTGCAGTTTTACCTGCCCAGCCCTGGCGACTTGCCGCCGATCGAAGGGCTCAACCCCAAGAAGAAAAACGCCAAGGAACTGCGGCACCCCACCACCGACGATCCTTTTTGTGGGCTGGTGTTCAAGGTTTTGGCCGAAAAGCATGGCGACTTGCACCTGGTGCGTGTCTATTCGGGCACGCTCAACAAGTCCACGCGCGTCTACAACACGGGCAAAGACATCCGCGAGAACGCCGCCCAGTTGTGGCACATTCAAGCCGACGACCGCAAGCAGGTCGAAAGCGTGGAAGCCGGCGACATTGTGGGCGTGATTGGCCTGAGGCAGAGTGTCACGGGCGATACCATTTGCGATCCCAAGCACCCCATCCTGCTGGAAACGATCGAGTTCCCAGAAACCGTGATCTCAATGGCCATCGAGCCGGAAACGAGCGCTGATCGCAAGAAGCTTTCGGATCGGCTGGAAGCCTTGAAACGGCAAGACCCAACCTTCCGCGCGCTGGAAACCGACGATGGTCAGACCCTGATTAGCGGGATGGGTGAGCTCCACCTGGAGATTATCAAGAACCGGTTGCTCCGCGACTTCAATTTGAATGTCAAAGTTCATAAGCCGCGCGTGAGCTACCGCGAAACGGTGGAGCACGCGGTGGAAGTGACGGGCGAGTGCCATCGCCAGTTGGCGGGCCAATCGCTGTTTGCCAAGGTGCGCATCAAGTTGGAACCCGTGGCCGAAGGAGAAACGGCGGGGGCCGGCGGCGCGGCCTACGATGAATTGCTGGAGTCGTTTGTGGGCGTGGCCGCCGAAACGCTCAAAGACCAACTGCAAGGCGGCGGATCGCTGGGGTATCCGTTGATGAACGTGCGGGCCACCGTGATTGGCGGCGAAGCTCACGAAACCGACTCCACCGATGTGGCCTTCCGAATCGCTTCGGCCGACGCCTTCAGCAAAGCGCTGCGGGAAGCCGGGGTGGTGCTGCTCGAGCCGATCATGAAACTCGAGATCAACACGCCCGATGAATGCCTCGGCGACTTTGTTGCCGATTTGCAACAGCGGCGAGCGCAAATCACCAAGACAGAAACCCGCGGCGATCGCACCATCATTGAAGCCGAAGCGCCGCTGGAAAACCTCTTCGGCTACTCGGGCGCGATGCGCAGCTTGAGCCAAGGCCGCGCGACCAGCACCATGCAGCCTTTGAAGTACGGCCCGGCTCCCCAAGAGCTACTGCAGAAGTTTCTCTAGGCTTGGCCCAGGGAATGACGTTCGTTCGTAGCCGATTCCCACCTGCCTGCCACCCCCCAGCCCACGAGCTTGGAACTCTCCATGCAGCCCATTCGTTTCATCATGCTCGGCGGCTTTTTGGGGGCGGGGAAAACGACCTCGATCGCGCGGTTGGCCGGCACTTTTCAAAGCCGGGGAGAGCGGGTAGCCGTGATCACCAACGATCATGCCAGCGAGTTGGTGGACTCGCACACGCTGCAATCGTTGGGGTTTAATGTGGGCGAAATTGCCGGGGCGTGCTTTTGCGGCAACCTGGACGATTTGATCGCGGCCGTCGATCGCGTCGGAATGTCGATCCGCCCCGATGTGGTGTTGGTGGAGCCTGTTGGCAGTTGCACCGACCTGGTGAGTACGGTGATTCGGCCGTTGCAGCGGCTGTTTGCCGAGCGGTTCGACGTGGCTCCGTATGGTGTGCTGCTCAAGCCCAGCCATGGCTTAAAGATTCTGCGCGGCCTGCCGGGCAGCGGGTTCTCGCCGCGGGCCGAATACATTTTTCGCACGCAACTCGAAGAGGCCGACTTTGTGGTGATCAACCGCATCGATCAGTTGTCGGCCGAGCAAGTTGCCGAACTGGCCGATCGGCTGCATGAGCAGTACCCGACCACTCCCGTGCTGCGAACGTCGGCCACAACGGGCGAAGGTTTCGATGCCCTGGTGCAATTCTTGGATCAGCGCGGCAAATTTGGTTCGCGTTTGCTCACGGTCGACTACGAGCAATACGCCGCGGGCGAGGCTGAGTTGGGCTGGTTGAACGGCAATTACTTATTGCACGGCCAAGCGCTGTTCGACTTGAACCGCCTGGTGTTGGGCGTGGTCGAGCGGCTACGAGCCCTGTTCGCGGATGCGGACATGGAGCCCGGCCATCTGAAAGCGATCGGACTGTGGGAAGGCGATTGCAGCGTCGCCAATTTGGTGGCCAGTGATCTGCCCGCGGAGTTTTCGCGGCAGGCGCGCGGCCTGGTAGCCAAGGCGCATCTCATCATCAACGCCCGCGTGGCCGCCGACCCCGATTTGCTGAGAACGATGGTGGCCGATTCGCTCCAAGCGGCCGCTCAGGAGCAACAAGTGCTCGTTAGCGACCAGCAGACGCAGAGTTTTCGGCCGGGCTTGCCTATGCAACCGGTGAAGCTTCCGCATGCGCCTTGGTCGTAGTCCGCGCAAGCTGCCGGTTAGCGCGATTGCATGGGTTGTACGAGTCACGCCTGCGCGCGATGGAAACCGGCCCGCCCGCATCGGCAAAGGAACTTACGCCTGGGCGGCGTACTTTCCCGCGATGGTCTAAAGGGGCCGTGGCAGGGCCCAAGTCACACGGCAACGACGGCTTAACCCGCCTTTGAGCGATGTACTGGCCGATTCGATTGGGGAGCCGCGGGGGTGAAACATTACGCTTCGGCAGCAAGCTCGCCGATGTTCCATCAGGCGCAGGACGCGCCGGTTTGGTCGACGGAGCGATCGACAGTTGCCATCCCCTTCCCCCTCAGATGAATGGGCTGGGCTTCCCCCTCGACCCCCTTCGATCTCCGCCTGGTACGACTGAAGGTCAACACTTCGGCCATAACAGAAGTCGAGAACGAACAACCGCGAAAGCACTACCATGTCTGCCAAGGAAGTATTCCGCATCGTGACCCGAGGCCCCAACGGCGAACTGCGCATTCGAGACTACCCGACGCAGGAGCCGCTCTTGAAAATGCACACGCAAGTGGGTGTGGACGATTGCAGCACCGATCTCGAGTTGCGAGGGATGCCTGTGTTTCGCGGGCTGATTGGCCCCATGCCCGAGGGCCGAAACATCATTCGCTACGAAGCCCCGGACGTGTTCGAATCGCTGACCAAAGAGTGGAGCGCCGCCAAAGCCGCCCGCTCGCGACGCCGGACGAAGCCCCCCGCGGTTGTGGAAGAACCGGCCGAATAGCGGATTGCAACTCGAACCCTGCCGCAAGTTGCGGGAAAGCTGACGGACCCCAAAACGGGTCAGTCGAGAAGGCCGTCCAGTCGCTTTTGCAGGGAGCGGACTTCCTTGACGGTCCACCAGTTGGTGAACGACTCGCGGCAATTCGCCAGGGCTTCTCGTTCGGTGTTCAACTGCGTTGCCAGCGCCGCCTTGAGGTCTTCGTCCCGATTTTTTGACGACCAACTCTCCAAGCGGTCGATGGACGTGGCGTGGTCGTTGACCGCGCCCAGCCGATCTTGCAGCTTGGAAAGCCGTTTGGTGGCGCGGTTCGCCAACGGCCCTGGCAAGGCCGGCGTTAACAAGTCGAGCGCATATCGTAGCTGCTTGGCCGCGATGCGAAAGGCATGCAATTCTTCGGTTTTGGCGCCCGCGGCGGGCTGCCGGTTCCAGAATTCTTCGATGATGGTTTTCAGCCAGCCCACGGCGGCCACATGAAAGCTCGGCTCGCGGCCCTTCGCTCGCCAGGCCACCCGGTTGAGCAGCTTGGAAGCCTTGAGGTGCCCGGCCGTGGCCCGCCAGAGTTCGACAAGTTGGGCCTGCGATGCGGCCCGGTGCTCGCGAACCTGTTGAACGAGCGGATCGAGCACCGGTTCGTTTGCCGCCAGCGTGGTAAGTCGGGCCAACTGCACGTCGTCGTCGCGGGCGTCGCCCGCGGCCGTGCGAATGCGTTTGAGCAACTGCTTCCACTTTTTAGCCCGCTTTTTCGGCAGCAGTTCGGAAAACAGCTTGAGGGCCGCTCCGGCCTTGCGAGTGCAAACCCGCAGTTGATGCACATATTCGACATCGTGCTCCGGCTGCTGCGCGGCCAGCGGCAACCAATGCTCTACCGCCTCGAAGCGCTCACTCAGCGAGCGGGCCGCGCCTCGTGAAACGGGATCTTTGGCAAATTTACCCAAACTCACTTGCGAAGATGTCCTAACAGAAGAAGATGGGCGCAGTTTGGCGGCATGGCGCAGCAGTTGAGGATACCCGGTCACCCCAGAACCCGCAAACAACCTTAACTAAACCTTCATTACTTCTTCATTCGCTTGTCGTTGGCGATCGGAATTACCTGTGGGTGAGGATCTGCTGGAAGGTTGGTGGAACGGTTGCGAGTGGCTGGGGGCCGTGCGATCTGGCGATGACCCGTTGGTTCCGAGGAGATAGCAGGATGTTGCTCTCGGGGGGAAAGTCGAGGAGGGCTGGCTGGAGGACGGGTCGAGCTATCTTATTTGCGATCCTGTGGTTGGCGTTGGCCCACCCATCGCAAGCGCAGGAGATGAGCGCCACCCCTCGGGAAGCAATCGCTGCCCCGGTGGCGGCCCACGCCTATGGCGCGTGGAGTTTGGCGCCTCCGCTGGTGGCAATCGGGCTGGCCATGATCACCCGGCGGGTGATCGCTTCGCTCCTGGCTGGAGTTTTCGTGGGGGCAGTGATTCAACTTTGGCCCCTGGGCGGGGGTTGGGGGCAATTTACGGGCAGCGTGCTCGCTCACACTGCTGAAGGCCTGCTCTGGAAGAACCTGATTAACGCCGACCTGCTGCGCGTGTTCGCGTTTAGCGCCATGATGGGGGCGATGATCGGCGTGATGTACGCCAGCGGCGGCATGCATGGCCTGGTGCGGGCCATCACCCCTTGGGCCAGCAACCGGCGTCGAGGACAATTGACCGGCTGGCTGATGGGCATGTTGATCTTCTTTGACGACTACGCCAACACGCTGCTGTTAGGAAACACGCTACGGCCGGTGGCCGATCGGCTGCGTATTTCCCGTGAAAAACTGGCTTTCGTGGTGGACTCGACCGCGGCTCCCGTGGCGGGCCTGGCCATCATTTCCACCTGGGTGGCCACCGAGATTCAGTACATTCAAGAAGGCTACGCACGGTTGGGTTTGCCCGATGGCAGTTACCAGGGGATGACCGTTTTTCTGGAGACGATCCCCTATCGCTTCTATCCCTTTTTGGCGTTGTTTTTCGTGGTGGTGGTGGCCGTGATGGGCCGAGATTTTGGACCCATGTTGCGTGCCGAACGAAGAACGGCCGCGGGGGAAGACGATCCCGGCTTGAGCAAGCACCAGCTACACGATCCGCCGGAGCTCACCCCGCCGACCGGTCGGCCGCAGCGGTGGTTGAACGCGCTGCTGCCGGTGGTGGTGGTCGTGGTCGTGCTGGTGTGGCTGGTGCTGGCCACGGGTTACCAACAATTGGCGGGCGAGGGGCCGGTGGGGTGGCAAGAAGCCTTCAATGCGGGCGATTCGTACCTGGCCCTGGTGTATGCCGCCTTGGGCGGACTGCTCACGGCGATTGGCCTGGCGTGGGCTCAGCGGTTATTGACGGGGAATCAGATTCGCATGGCAGGGTCGTTTGGCGCCCGACTGGTGATGCCGGCCTTGGCCATTTTGTGGCTATCCTCGTGTTTGAAAGACGTGACCGGACCCACCGGCCTGCAAACGGCGGAGTACGTGGGACGTTGGCTGGAGACGGCCGTGGCGGCCATGTGGCTACCGACGCTGGCGTTCGTGCTGGCGTCGCTGGTGGCCCTGGCGACCGGCACCAGTTGGGGAACGATGGGAATCCTGATGCCGCTGGTGATTGGCGTAACGTACCTGGTGCTGGGCAACGAGAGTGGCGGCCCCACTGGCAGCGCGGCGGCCGGCGTGCTGGCCGGCGCCGCGACTCCGCACGGTTGGTTCACGATCAGCCCTTACGATCCGATCTTGCTGGCGACCGTAGGGAGCGTGCTGGCCGGCGCGATCTTCGGCGATCATTGCTCGCCCATCTCCGATACCACGGTGCTTTCCAGCGTGGCCTGTGGGTGCAACCACTTTGCGCATGTCTGGACGCAGATGCCTTACGCGCTACTGGTGGGCGCTGTTTCGATTGTGACGGGAACCATTCCCGCCGGGCTAGGCTGGAACCCTTGGTGGATGCTCGGCGGCGGCGCGCTCGCGCTGGTCGGCTTGATGTATGTGATGGGGGGAAAGGTGGAAGTGGCCGATTAGTCGTCGGCTGGACGGGCTTCGCTCACGGCAGGGCCTGCATTCAGGCGATTGGTTCGCTGGGCCAAGCGCACTAGCAGGTCGCGGGCCGCGCCGCTATCGATCGCTTCGGCCGCGCGGCGAGCGCATGAAGTGAGGCTGTGTTCCACGCCTGCGGTCCAGAGCGCGGCGGCCGCATTGAGAACGGTGATATCTCGCGGAGGTCCGGTTTCTCCGGCCAGAACCGCGCGAATCAGGGCGGCGCTGTCGTCGGGGTTGTCGGCGGCCAGGCCGTCGAGGTGTTCTCGCCGCAAACCAAAATCTTCGGGCTGCCAGCGAAAGAATTGCATTTCGCCCGACCGGACTTCGCTGACCTCGGTCATGGCCGCCAGCGTGACTTCGTCGAGGCCATCGGCGCCATGCACGACCGTGGCATGTTGGACGCCAAGCAAGCAGAGGGCGCCGGCCAGCAGATCGCGCAATTCGCGGCGGCCCACGCCCACCAGTTGGAACGAGGCCTGGGCCGGATTGGTTAGCGGGCCGAGCATATTAAAGATGGTGGCGAAGCTCAGCTTTTTGCGAACCTCGGCCACGTTGCGCATGGCCGGGTGCATCAGCGGGGCAAAGCAGAAGCAAATGCCGATTTCGTCGAGACATTCCTCGACCAGCGGCAGCGGGGCATCGACATTCACGCCCAGGCGTTGGAGCACGTCGGCCGAGCCGGTCTTGCTGGTCACGCGGCGGTTGCCGTGCTTGGCCACGGGCACCCCGGCGGCGGCGGTAACCAGGGCCGCGGCGGTGCTGATATTGAACGTGCCGGAGTTGTCGCCGCCGGTGCCGCAGGTATCGATCAAGCCGGTGCGGTGGGTGCGAATTTTGGTCATGTGGTCGCGCATGGCCTGGGCGGCCCCGGCCACTTCGTCGACCGTTTCGCCCTTGTTTCGCAAACCGGTCAGCAGCAGAGCAACCTGTTCGTCGCTCACCTGGCCGCGCATGATGCTATCGACCGCCGCCGCCATTTCGGCTCGGTCAAGGTTCTCTCCGGCGGCCAGCCGTCCCAACAGGTTTTGCATCACGGCAGTCTTTCTCCTGCAACCACTGTTCGCAATCGTAAAAGGCCCAACTACGGTTGCATCCCTAAGATAGCAGACGGCAGCCCCCAAGTGGTTGATGCGGCAATGCAATCGCGAAATCGCGGTTTCGCGGAATCACACGCGGAATCGTGGGCGCGGAATCGTGGGCGTGTTGTGAACCGAGGGCGATTGGCTTAGCATACTAGCGATTTGCCGAGCCAAACATGCCGGTCCCAGCAGGCGAAGTGACGGGGGACGGGTTTCCGCCGCATTGCCTGTGGGCAGGTCCGGCACGCATGATCGCTCCCCGCGGTGCGGCAGTGGAAGTCGGCCGGTTCACGCCTTTGCAAAAAATTGAGGTAAGCAGTGGAAAAGTCGCCTGCGGATCACGCGCCGATGGATTTGCGAATTGGCTTTATCGGCGCCGGGCGGATGGCAACGGCGCTCGGAAAAGGAATGGTCACCGCGGGCCTGGTTGAGCCCCAGTCGCTGGCGGCCAGCGATCCGATTGCCGCCGCGGGAGCCGCCTTTGCCGAACAGACGGGCGGCCGTTTCGTGACCGACAACCGCACGTTGGCAGAAGAAAGCGACGTGCTGTTTCTGGCCGTTAAACCGCAGCACTTGCAGCCGGCACTCGCTGAAGTGGCTCCCGCCCTGGCCAAGCGTCAGCAAGCAGCCGGTTCGGCGGGAGGCGGATCGCTGGTGGTCTCGATCGTGGCCGGCGCCACGTTGGCGCAGCTATCGCAAGGTTTGGGGGCGGCGGCGGGCGGCAAACATCCCATCCGGCTGGTGCGGGTGATGCCCAATACACCCAGCCTGGTGGGCGAGGGGGCCAGCGCTTATGCCTTGGGCGAGGGAGCCACCACGGAGGATGGCGCTCTGGTGGGGAAAATGTTGAATGCCGTGGGTTCGGCCTATCAGGTGGATGAAAAGCTGCTCGACGCGGTGACCGGTTTATCGGGCTCGGGGCCAGCCTTTGTGTATGTGATGATTGAAGCCTTGAGCGATGGCGGGGTGAATATGGGATTACCCCGAGCCCTGGCCACTTCGCTGGCTGCTCAAACGGTGGCAGGCGCGGCCAAAATGGTGCTGCAAACGGGCGAACACCCCGGCCAATTGAAAGACGCCGTGGCCAGCCCTGGGGGAACCACGATCCGGGGGCTGCAGGCTTTGGAAAACCACGGAATCCGCGCCGGTTTAATCGCCGCGGTAGAAGCGGCCACGCTGCGGGCCAAGGAACTGGGGCAGCGGTAAGCTGCCGTGATTTCGAGAATTACCCCTCGGTACACGCGCCGGCAGATTCCCAAGTGGGCATAATTCTTTAGAATGTGGGGAAAAGGAAATTCCGAGTCCGCCGTGCGACTGCCGCCATCGGTGCGGAAACGTACCGATGGACCATCGGGATGAACTTCGTCTCCGCCATCGCTCCCTCGTCCAAAGAGGCCGAAATGTCGCTATTTGAAAACGACCGTTACCAATGGCGGGAAACGTACTTCGTGTTCTTCGACCGCGAACGTCGCCCGACTTGGCCGCGGATTCAAGCGGCGCTGTCGAAGTTGCACGCCCACTTCGAAGTTTCGTCGCCTCGCCTCGACGCCGACGGGGAATTCGAATCCGTCACCCTCACGGCCCCCGAAGCCTATTCCGCCTTGGATATCACCTACTTGCAAGGGGAAGAGGTGCTGGAGCAAGGGGCGCAGATCGTGGAAGAGATGCGCGACTTTGTCACCGAGCCAGCCGAAAAAGCCAAGCTGCAGCGGCTGCCAAAGTACGATGCGCACTTCGAAATCTTCCACTTTGAAGAGATCGTGCCGGCGGACGAACTGGACGAGCCCGAGGGCATGCTGGATCCGGGGGCGCTCTTGCTGGTGCTGGGCGCCCTGGCTGAGTTGACGCACGGGGTGGCGGTCGATCCGCAGTCGAACACGCTCGTATAGGGGCAGGGGTGAGTGGCTGGGTGGCTGGGGTCCGATTGTCGCTACGGACATTGGGGTGCCGTTTGCGTGGCCGACAAGCGGCCCCCAGAAGAACCCGGCCGTGCGCTCGATTGAATGGTTCGATCCGATGATGCTTTATGCAAACCCAGGAATGGCAGTCATGTGTACCAAAATTTGTTGGACGGCATTTTTCTTGGCAGCATGCGTCATCCCCTTCGCGGTATGCCCAGTCCGCGCCCTGGCGCAAGAGCCGTCGGAGTCTGGACGCCTGGATGCGATGGCTCAACCCGACGACCCGTCGGAGAGGGCCGCCTTAGCCCAACTGCAGGCAGCGCTCGGAACATCCGAGCGCATGAAGTCTCTGCAGCATTTTGTGGTTGGCACTCGGCCTCGTAAACAACGCGAAGCGGAAAATCCCTCCGAGCTCACGCGTTATTTGATTGCAGCACGAGTTGTATACGCCACCAGTAAAGATTTTGGGTTGGTCCGCGCATTTCCGCAGTTAGAGCATGTGAAGGCTGACGGAACATTCGGCGACGGCGCAATGTCCGCGCTAGAGAATCTTCACGAACTGCAAACACTGCGGCTTTCTTCAACCCAATTAACGGATGATGGAGTAGAAGCGATTGCATCTTTGAAAAAGCTGAGAAAACTTGATTTAGCATACACATCCGTGACCGGCGCGTGCTTGCCACACCTGCTAAATCTAATTGAGCTTCGCGAATTGTATTTGCCCTATCGGAGTGTGTCCGATGGTGACCTGAAAGGCTTGCCGGCCCTTTCGAAACTAGAAACGCTTTCTCTTCCCGATTCCCCCGTTTCTGACCGTGGACTCGAATACATTTCGCAGATAAAGTCCTTAAAGCATTTAATGATTCCAGGCTCTCTAATTTCGGATCAGGGGCTACTTGATCTCGTAAATCTGCCGAACCTGCGATACTTGCATCTGGACGGAGTTGCTGTGTCAGAGGTTGCTGTCAAGGAGTTTCGGCGCGCGAGACCGGACGTTCTGCTGTGGGGAAAATAGAGCGAGCGCAACCCCCTCAAAACTGGGGACCGAGGACTAAATAATTTCCCTATATGTTCGTCATTCCCGCGCAGAGCCTGCCCTCGTGAAGACGGGGGCGGGAATCCAGGCGCAGCGGAGTAATGATTATCTTGGCGAACGACGGTCGCAAACCCTGGGATGATGTTTTGTCCCGAATCCCTAGCCCGCGCGCAAACGGCCGAGTGTTGATCTTGGAGTTTGATGATGCGATTATCTTCCAAAGTGAAGGCGATTGTGCTGCTCTTTGCCTGTTCCGGATGTCGGGATGCTGAGCCATTGCCGGAGCCATTGAATCACCTTGATAGCGACCACAATTCCACTGTCGACACTGACCTCGCCAGTCCGGAACAGGCGAACTCTAGAGACCAGTCATATTCGCGAGCCCTCGGGGAAGTTCCGCTGAGCGTCCAATTTCGAAATGGCGACGTGCCTCTCAATGAAAAGACGTATGAGGGTCTTCGAGATGAGATGTCGTCTGGATTTCCCCTTACAGCGGGCATGAGTTTAGAACGGGCCAAAGCAATTATGGAATCGGACGATGTCATCGTTTCTAAGGAAAGGATGATCAAGTTTTATTTTCATGAAGATAAAGAAGAGTCAGGACTGATTTGGGCACATGTCGTGAGAATCGAACCATCGTCGGGCGCCTGACTTCAGGGATGGTGCCAAGTCATGCACAGCGGGTCTAAGATAGACAGTGTTACGATTCAATTTGGCAGTTTTGAAGCCCCCGATGGTCCGCTTCTTCTATTGAAGCTTCTGAGGGGAGAGTAGCTGGATACGGCCAGTTGGGCTGCAAAACAGTTAGCAATTCCGAGGTTGTTCTCCGAATCGGCCGGGTGGCTGGGGTCAGGCTGTCACGCCATACTCCCTAACATTTCCAGAAGACGCCAACGGCAGCCTGCCCCCAGAGTGGACGTTGTTCAGCTGCATTCCAGCAACGGCCGGCTACTTCTGGGGGCAAGTTGTGGATGAAGCTGTGTGGGTGGCAGGGTCTTTTAGCCACAAGCTGACCCTAGCCACCCCGCAGGCTGCGGTCTTACAAGCAGCGCAGATAGGCAACTAGGTCGGCCTTTTCTTCCGCCGAGAGCTTCAGTTCCAGCACCACGTTGAAGAACTCGACCGTATCGTCGAGCGTTAGCAGTCGGCCATCGTGCAGGTACGGGGGCGAGTCTTTGATCCCCCGCAGGGTGAAGGTCTTGATCGGGCCATCGGCCACGTTGAACTGGTCATTGATCAGTTTGGCTTGGTAGAACCGTTGCAGCTTGAGGTCGTGCATCAGGTTGTCCAAGAAGAACGGCGGTTGGTGGCACTCGGCGCAGCGGCCTTTCTCGAAGAACACCGTTTGGCCTCGCAACTCTTGCTCATTGGCTTTGGCTGGGATGAGTTTGCCATAGACATCGAGCTTGGGGGCGGGCGGGAAGTCGAACATGTTCTGCATTTGAGCCATCATTACCACCTGGCTGGCGCGATCGGGTAGATGCACGCCCTTCTTGGCGGCCGTGACATGGTCGCCATCGAAGTAAGCGGTTCGTTGCTCGAACTCGGTGAAATCTTCCACCGATCGCAAGGACCGTTTCGAGCCGTGGATTTGCTGGTTGAACATGCCGCGAAGGCTCACGGTTTCGATGCGAAAACGGTTCTCTTGAGGCCGGGTATCGGGGTTCAGGTGGAAGGTGGCGTTGGTATGCCCGTTGACGTGGCAATCCAGGCATGTCACGCCCAACTGAGCTTCTTTTACCTTGCGGTCTTCGGTTTGATTGAACTGCTGCTGGGGGAATGGCGTGAGCAACAGCCGCAGGCCTTCGATCTGCACCGGCGTGAGCTTGCCGTTCATCAACCGATAGTAGTTCTTGATCGTGAGCACTTCGCCATGGGAGACGTCGCCCAATTCCGGATGCGTGGTCAAGAAGATCGGCGGCGGGAATTCCGGCATCAGATGGTCGGGCAAATCAAAATCGGTATCGAACCGCTGCAAATCTCGGGCTTCGGCCTTGCGGATGGCGTCGATCTGATTCTTGGGAAACACCATGCCGCCGATGGCGTGTTTGGAGTGCGGCAATGGTCGAAAGCCGAGGGGAAAAATTCCCTGCTGTTTGATCTCCTCGGCGCTCAGCGAACCCAGGTCTTCCCAGGTCACGCCTTGATGCAGCCGCACGCGGGTTCCTTGTTGAACGGCTTTGCGGCCACCGGACATCATGACTTGAGAAGGTTGATCGCCGAGGTCATAACGCTGCCCCAGTAGCTGCTGGTGTCGCTCGTTGAATTTGGCCCGATCTTGCGAGTCTTGCTCGAAAATTTGTTCGAATGTCTTATCGATGACCACCGGCGAATACGATGAGGCCGGAGGCTTGTCTGCCCCGCGCTCTTCCACGGTAGCCGGCGGGGCCGGTTGCGTTCGCGCGGGTTGCGTATTGCGGACCCCATTTTGAGCCCAAGCCCCCGAGGCCCCCAGTACACTCAAGATTGCCGCGGCGGTAACAATGTGCCATTTCATGAGTCAAGCTCCCTGAGAGATTTGGACGTGTCCGTAAGACGAGAGCAACTATTGCGCCAGTACTAACTGGAGCGGTAAACTCCAAGGAAGAGGACGAAACGTCCGCTCCTCGTGGCCAACCTAAAACTGTGCCTGGGTAATGAAGTCTGGGGCCAAAAAAGCCGGCAATCGTGCGCGCAGCGCAATAATAGGGGCAATGGTTTTAGAACTGCCGCCCATACCGCGGGCGGATTTGCCACGCACCAGGCGCGACCCCACCTGGGCAATCATCGACCAAACTGCGCGATCGCCGCACGCTGCCTACGGTGCGTTATTTTCCTGGTTGGGATGTGGCCCGCGTGGCGATTGCTTTGCCTGGCCGCATCACTTTTCAACCGGAACGAGCAGCGCGGAGTTTCCCCGCCACACCTGGGTGGAACGAATGCCCGGTCTGGCTTCGCCACCGGGTATCACAACACTGTCGCCATCGGCAACGGCCACGGTGGTCACCAGGGAGAAGGGGAGCGATCCGGCCGACTCCCAGCGATTGGCT
This sequence comes from uncultured Pirellulales bacterium, assembly GCA_964445985.1. Classification (GTDB taxonomy): domain Bacteria; phylum Planctomycetota; class Planctomycetia; order Pirellulales; family S012-138; genus CAYUMU01. The sequence continues at coordinate 27,599 of CAYUMU010000059.1, forward strand.
TGGACGTTGAACGCGAGGATGTTGCGGGGGAATCCGCGGTGCTCGGTGGGCGGCGTGTTGAGTTGCTGGCCATCGTCACCTCCCAGGATGAGCAGGTGGCTGTGCTGGAACCACGGGGCGGGCGTGGGCGCCGCAACCGCGGGCCGAGGCATATCGGCGAGCCGTTGCCAGCCCTGCTTGGGTACATAACGATAGGCGTCTTGCAGCCAGGTACGAACGGGTTCGCCCTGGGGGCCTGCGCTCAAGGCGGTCCCGCCGATAAGGTAGAAACTGCGGCCGTCGCTGGCCGCCACGGCCAGCATCCGCTGAGGGCCGGGCCACGGCTCCAGGGTTTGCCAACCGGCGGTCAGGTTATCGAGCTGGAGCGCGTAGAAGGTTTTCAGCGTGGTTGTGGCGGTCGGCGACGCCAAGCCGCCGGCCACGTAAATGGTGTTGCCGATCAGGGCCCCGCAAGCATTGGCAACGGGCTGCGGCAGCGATGGCAATTTGGTTGTGGCGAGGTCTTTGCCGGTCCATCGAAGGAGGAAGCCATCCGCATAATGCCGGTCGGCATCGCTGCCGCCCAGGCAGGCGAGGCCTTGTGGGGTGCTGAGCGAAACCCCATAGCCCAGCGGCCGGGGCAACTTGGCCGCCGCTTGCCATTCTTTCGCCTCGGGCTCTAACACGAACGTGTGGTCGTACCAAACCTTGGCGCCCCCTTCCCAGGGTTTCTTATCTGGGAAATTCGCGCCGCCGGCCACGATGAGCGCGCCGCCATGTTTGCCGGCAAAGGGGCCGGCGAATCCCTCGCGGTCGGGCAGCGGGGGGAGCTGAGCCCACGCCGGTGGTTCCGCGAGAACCGGCGACGACCAATGGGGCAGCCCTAGGGTTGCCACGATCAGCAAAACCCAAAGTGGCGCTTGCCAGACCGGAGTCGGCGTGGAGCCAGCGCGGTTCGCGTTTCGCCTCGGGCCAACACAGATACGGTACATCCGCGGCATGGGGGGTTCTACTTCTTCAACAGAGGGTCGTCGAATTATGTTTGAGTGAATTTGCTGCTGCTTGCAACGCCTAATCGGCGGTTACAATGGAACCAGCACAACCAACGGAACAGGGATCGACCCTCACCACCATAACGCCCCTCGGTCTCCCTTGGCCAGCGTTTTGCGGGAGTTTGGTTTTGCGCCGACAACGCGATGGGCGAGAGTTGCATCGCGCCGAGATCTGTGGCATATTCCGCGTTTCTTCTGGCCCTCCCGTCAAGTTTTGAACTTGGGCCGGGCGCGAGGAACAATTCACCTTTCTATTTGAGCAATGCACGATGCATATCTGGCCAGCGATCGATCTTCGCGGAGGACGTTGCGTCCGCCTGGCCCAAGGCGATTACAACCGCGAAACGGTGTTTGGCGATGATCCCGCCGCCATGGCCCGGCATTTTGTGTCGCAAGGCGCGCGGCGGTTGCACGTGGTCGATCTGGAGGGCGCCCGCGACGGGGCCTTGGCCAACCTGGCTTCGGTGCGCGCGATTGCCAACGCCGTGGACGTGCCGGTGCAATTGGGCGGCGGCGTTCGCGATGAATCGATCATTGAGCAGCTATTCGCCGTGGGCGTGGAACGCCTGGTGGTGGGGACCAAGGCACTGAAAGAGCCCGCCTGGCTGCGCGACATGTGCCGCAAGTATCCGCATCGCTTGTGCCTGGGCATCGACGCCCGCAATGGCATGGTGGCCACCGATGGTTGGCGGAAGGACAGCAGCACCGCGGCAACTTCTCTGGCCAGCGAGTTTGCGGACGAGCCCTTGGCTGCCGTAATCTATACCGATATCTCGACCGACGGCATGCTGGCCGGGCCCAACATCGCTGGCGTGGAAGAAATGTTGGCCATGGTCCGGGTTCCGTTGATTGCCTCGGGCGGAATCACCACGGCGGCCGATGTTGAGCAGTTAGCCACGCTGGGGGCGTCTGGCTGCATCATTGGCCGAGCGATATACGAAGGCAAGATCGAACTGGCCGACGTGTTGCGGTTTGAAGAAATACCGCGACCTTAACGCGGGTAAACCGCAAACGGACGCTGAGGCATTAAAGTTCTCTGCGGCTCGCAGAGATGTTAACGAGCAAGAAACTAAGCGAGGGAGAAGAGACGCACGCCAGCGAAGTAACACCGGGGGGAAGTACGGCGGTTGACGAGATAGCAACCGCCAAAGAAGCGAAGGAGATGGACGACCTGCGGGCGGGTTCCCGCCCACATTGCCAGCGGTCGATGCAGCGCCCACGCCGCGGAGGCCGGCAAGATTGACACCACATCTACCGGGGACGGTCTGGGCGAGACCGTGCCCACCGTTGTTAAGGAAAGCTCTTATGTCGCAACTCAACGTCGCAGATATCCGCAACATTGTGCTGTGTGGCCATGGTGGAGCCGGCAAGACCACCCTGGCCGACACCCTGCTGCAAAAAACCGGAGCGGTCAATCATCAAGGAAGTGTCGATACCGGAAATAGCATTTGCGACTTTGACGAGGAAGAGAAGCACCATAAGTACTCCATTGAATCGGCGGTGACGCATTTTCAAGCCCAGGGCAAGTTCTTCAACTTGATCGATGCCCCGGGCTACCCCGATTACATCGGACAGGCCATGGGTGCCATGCGCGCGGTCGATACGGCCGCGATTGTCATCAATGCCCAGAGCGGCATCGAAGTGAATACCCGGCGCTGCTTTGAAGAAGCAGGCAAGGCCGGCCTGGGCCGGATCATCGTGATCAACAAGCTCGATGCCGATAACATCGACTTCCCGGCCCTGATCGACAACATCAAGGAAATGTGGGGCAATGCCTGCGTGCCGTTCAACGTGCCGCTGGGGTCGGGCCACGATTTCAAGGGAGTAACCAGTTGCCTCGACCTGGACGAAGGCGCCCCAGGCGCGCTGCTCGATCCGGCGGAAATCAACGAGGCCCTGATCGAGTCGATCGTGGAGGTCGATGAGGTGGCCATGGAAAAATACTTTGAGGGCATCCGGCCCGAAGACGAGGAACGCGATCGCCTGATCGACGAGGCCGTGGTGGCCGGCACGCTGATCCCCATCGTGTGCTGTTCCAGCAAAACGGGCGTGGGGCTCGATGAGTTGCTCGACGCGCTGGCGCACTGCGCCCTGCCTCCCTCGGTGGTCAAACGCACGGCCAAGGTCAATGGCGACGACGTGGAGCTCAAGCCCGATCCCGCGGCCCCGCTGGCGGCGCAAGTCTTCAAGACGCGCATCGACCCCTTCGTGCAAAAGATCAGCTACCTTCGCATTTACTCCGGCACGCTCAAGAACGGCGATACGGTGCCGGCCACCGGCGCCCGCAAAGGCATCAAAGTCGGTCAACTGTATCGAGCGCAAGCCAACGAGCTTTCGACCATTGAGAGCGCCGGGCCGGGCGAGTTGGTGGCCGTGACCAAGACCGAAGAACTGCATACGGGCAGTACGCTGGGCGAAGTCGAGCTGCCGCGGATCAACTTCCCTCGCCCCATGGTGGGTCTGGCCGTCACGCCCAAGAGCCGCGGCGACGAAGCCAAGCTTTCGGGCGCGTTGCACAAAATTGTGGAAGAGGACCCCACCTTCCACCTCGATCGCGACCAGCAGACCAAAGAACTGGTGATGACCGGCATGAGTGAACTGCACCTGCAGGTCATTCAAGAGCGGCTCAAACGTCGCGACAAGGTGGAACTGAACACCCGCGAACCCAAGATTCCCTACCGCGAAACCATTCAAACCACCGCCGAAGACAGCTACCGCCACAAAAAGCAATCGGGCGGACGCGGCCAGTTCGGCGAAGTTCACATTCGCATGTTTCCCTTCCCGGCCGAGACCGACCCGGCCGAGTATTGCACGTCCGAGCGGTTCCCGCACCTCAAAGATTATCACCACGATCCGGCGATCAACTTCTTGTGGGTCAACTCCGTGGTGGGCGGCACCATTCCCAGCAATTTCTTGCCGGCCGTGCAAAAGGGCTTTTATGAACGCATGAGCCGCGGCGTGATCGCGGGCTGCCAGGTGGTGAACGTGGGGGTGGAAGTCCACTTCGGCAAGTATCACGACGTGGATAGCTCCGAAGCCGCCTTCAAAACGGCGGGCAGCATGGTCTTCCGCAACTGCTTTCAAAAGGCCAAGCCTGGGCTGCTGGAGCCGATCGTTAAGATCGATATTACCGTTCCCGGCGACAAGCTCGGCGATATCAACAGCGATCTTTCGGGGCGTCGCGGGCGCGTGCTGGGGACCGACGCCGCGGGCGGTGGCATGATGATGGTTACCGCCGAGGTTCCCCTCAGCGAAGTAACCACCTATGCCCGAAGCCTTTCGAGCATAACCGGCGGCCAGGGGAGCTTTACGCTGGAATTCAGCCATTACGACGTGGTGCCCGGCAACGTGCAAAAAGAGATCACCGACAAGGCGGTCATGCACGAGGAAGACGAGGATTAGCTCGCCACGGATGGAACCGCGCAAGATATGCGGAAGCCATGTTTCCCGGTGTTGCCTCGACCGCATTGTCTGGCATGTGGCCCCCGTGCTGTGCTACAACAAATGAGTCGCTGATCGCGCGATCGGCGCCCCCCAGGCGCTTAGACCTTGTGGCACTTGGACCGGAGGATATGGATATTGTCCGCGCGGGACGAAGCAGCATCGGCGCCGGCCGAAGATTTCGGCAGCACGGTTCAGAGCGATTGGGATGCGATCCTATCGGAGCGGATCGACGCATTCCTGCGTGACTGGGAAGTCGCCGACAGCCCTCCCAACTTGTGCCAGTATCTTCCCGACGCTCCCGAGCAAATTCGCCAAATGGCCGTCGGCCTGTTGATCATGGCGGATCAAGAGGAACGCTGTCAGCGCAACTGCATGCAGTCGCTGGAGTGGTATCGCGAGCAACTAGGCGAACTGCTGCCAGGCGGCGAGTTGCCGTGCGATGTCATTCTGGAAGATCTGCACCTGCGGCGGCAAGCGGGCGAAACGGTCGACTCCGGCGGGTACTTGAACCGCTTCCCTCGGCAAGCCATTCGGTTGGCCGAATTGCTGCAACTGGGGGGAGGCACGGCCGACGAAACCACTCCTCTGGCGTCGTCTTCCACCGATCAACTGCGGCCGGGCGAGGCGATCGACGACTTTGACCTGGTGACCACGCTGGGGAAGGGATCGTTTGCCACGGTGTTCTTGGCGCGGCAACGCTCGATGCAGCGGTTGGTGGCCCTCAAGATTTCGCGCAGTCGCAGCGACGAACCGCAAACCCTGGCTCAACTCGATCATCCGCATATTGTGCGGGTTTACGATCAGCGCTCCCTGCCCGAGCGGCAAGTTCATTTGCTGTACATGCAATTTGTGCCGGGCGGCACGTTGCAAGAGGTGGTGCAACTCGCGAAAAGCCTGCCCGCCAAAGATCGCAATGGCAAGGTGCTGTTGAGCCTGGTCGACGGGGCGCTCGAAGAGCGAGGGCTATCGAAGCCTTCGTTCTCGCTGTCGCGCCAGGTGCTGGAGCGGAGCGATTGGCCGGGCACCGTTTGCTGGCTGGGGGCTCGGCTTTCTGAAGCCTTGGAGTACGCCCACCGCCGAGGCGTTCTCCACCGCGACATCAAGCCGGCCAATGTGCTGATCAGCGAAGAAGGCAGCCCCAAGCTGGCCGACTTCAACATTAGCTTTAGCAGCGCGGTGGAAGGATCGACCGCCCGCGACTTCTTCGGCGGCAGCCTGGCGTACATGTCGCCGGAGCAACTGGAAGCCTATCACCCGGAGATGAAAACGCAGCCCGAAGACCTGGATGGCCGCAGCGATTTGTACTCGCTGGGGGTGATGTTGTGGGAACTGGCCACCGGCGAGCGGCCGTTCCACGACCCGACCCTGCCCGGCGGCATGTTGCCCACCATTGCCGATATGGCGCGCCGCCGCCGGCAAGGCGTAACGCGAGAAACGATCGATCGCTTGCCCAAGTCTTTCCCCGCGGGCTTGCGCGACGTGTTGCTGCGCTGTTTGAGCCCGAACCCGGATCAGCGGTACGCCAACGCCAGCCAACTTGGCCGGCAACTGCAGCTGTGCCTGGACCCCGAAGTGCAAGCATTGCTTCGCCCCGGCCCTGAAAACTGGCGAACCCGCGTGGCGAAATACCCGGTGTCGTCGCTGGTGGCCGTGGCACTGATCCCCAACCTGATCTTGAGCGTGCTGAATATCGCCTTCAATTTGCGGGCCATCATCGCCAGCATCACCTCGAGCATGCCAGACGCCCAGGCCGAATACATCCGGCAGATTTTTCTCGGCGTGCAGTTGGCGGTAGTCAACGTGGTGACCTATTCCATTGGCGTGGGCATTTGTATTGGGCTAGCCAGGAAAACTGCCCGGGCCGTGCGCCGCAATGTGGATGGTTTGCCGGCCGAGCAATGGCTGACGGTGTCACGCGCCGCGCTGTGGTTTCCGCGGCACTGCGGCTGGGTGGTGCTGTTCTTGTGGATATCATCGGGGTTTGTCTTCCCCATGTGGATCGATATGATCTCCGGCAAGGGGCAAATCTCGCTGGGCATCTATTTACAGTTCGTCACCTCGCAGGTGCTCTGCGGACTGATCGCCGCCGCGATGAGTTTCTTTCTCGTGGCCTACGTTGTCATTCAGGCACTCTATCCGCGGATTATTCCCAGCGAAGTGCGCGACGGCGACGCGCGGTCGGAACTGGACCGATTGAACCGCCGGGTGAACGGCGTGTTTTTTCTGCTGGTGCTGGTGCCGTTCGCCGCGGTGATTGCCGCGTCGTGGTTCTTGTGGAAACGTTTGACCACGCCCGGCCAGGTCGAAACGATTATCAAAGACGCCCTGCTCGAAGCCTTGGTATTTGGCGTGCTGGCCGTGATGGGGGCCATTGCCATCGTGGCGGCCCTGTGGCTGGGGCGCAAGATTCAAATGGCCATCGACGCGCTGCAGTTGGCGGTTTGTCCACCGGAACAAATGAACGAGCCAACCGCCATTACCGGCGCGGGGTTGCTCAGCAGCAATGTCATGCTGACCAGCAGCTTGCTGGGGAGCACGCGGTTGCGGTCCAGCCGCCGAGGGTAAACCGCCAGAGCCCAAAGTCGTCTTTCGCTCCGCGAAAGGATTTGCCTTCCCAAAACAAAGCCCACCACCTATCTCATGCCATCCTTAGCTCAGCAGCGACTCGATCTGCGAGAGCAGCCGCGGCAGTTCCACCGGCTTGGTGTGGTAGTCCGCGCAGCCGGCTTCCAATGCTTTTTCGCGGTCGCCAGCCATGGCGTGCGCCGTGAGCGCGATCACGGGGATACCCTGGCTGGCTTCGTTGCCTTTGATCTGCCGCGTGGCTTCCCAGCCATCGACCTCCGGCATGTTCATATCCATGAGGATCAGATCGGGGGCTTCGCTGATCGCCATTTCCACCCCGCGGCGACCATCTTCGGCCAGAACGACGTCGAAGCCACGGCGCTGCAATCGCCGCGAAAGCGCGTCGCGGTTCTCCGGATTGTCTTCCACGATCAAAATCTTGGGCATCCAAACGCTCCTGTCGATCGGCGCCAGCGTGGGCCGTTTGTCCATTCTACCGCATGGGGTCGAGAAAGCGACGGCGTCACATTCCACTTTAGGGCTCGAATTTCGTGCCGGCAGGCGGATCCTCTTTGACCGGCGGCACCCACCTGGCAACCAAAGTTCGTAGCTCGTTCAGTAGTTCGTCTCGATTGGCGGCCCCTTTCTCAATCACCCGCTCCACGCGCCCATTGAGCCATTGCCGTTCTTGCACGCTGAGGTCTTTCGAAGTGAGCACGATAATCGGAATGGTGCGCCAGGCAGGATTCTTCCGCAGCTCGCTCGTGAACTCGAAGCCATCCATCTCGGGCATCATCAGATCGAGCACGATCAGGGCCGGCGGTTCTTGCGACACCACCTTCAAACCGGCTTGACCGTTTTCGGCTTCGGAGACCGTCCAGCCTTCTTCTTTGAACATGCGGCTGAGAACTTCGCGCGTCGCCAGGTCGTCTTCAATTAGCAATACCGGCGCGGCTGGGCGGTCGGGCCGATGTTGCTGCAAGACTCGACGGAGTCGCTGGCGATCGACCGGCTTGGTCAAGAACTCCGAGGCCCCCAGCAAGTAGCCCAGGTTTTCGTCGCTCACAAAGGTGAGCATGACCACGGGAATTGCGTTCAGTTTCGGATTCGCCTTCAGGGCCGAAAGCACGGCCCAGCCGTCCATGCCCGGCATCAGCACGTCGAGCAAGATGACCGCCGGCAGCAGTTCTTCGGCCATCCGCAACCCTTCGGGGCCGTTCGCCGCCGCGACCGACCGGAAGCCTTCGCGCAGCAGAAAACGAGTCATGGCATCGCGGGCCGCCGCGTCGTCGTCAATCAGCAAGACCACCGGTTCGGAACTCTCGTCGACAGTATGTCTGGGGGCCTGCGGTTGGTCGTCGATCGACCGCGGCGCCGGCAGCACAATGGTGAAAGTGGAACCTTCGCCAGGCGTGCTCCGCACGGTCACGTCGCCCCCCATCAGTTGGCAAAACCGCCTGGTGATGGCCAACCCCAGCCCGCTGCCGCCAAATTTGCGGGTTGTCGACAGGTCGGCCTGAGTGAAGGGTTGAAACAGTTTGGCAATTTGCTCCTCGGTCATGCCGATGCCGGTATCGCTGACACGCAGCACAATGTGGTCTTCTTCGGCATCTTGCTGCCGATAAACTTGCAAGGCAATGCGGCCGTTCTCCGTAAACTTGCTGGCGTTGGAGAGCAAGTTGAGCAAACTTTGCCGCACCTTGGTCAGGTCGGCGTGGATGCTGCCGGCGTCGTCGGAAACCTCCACCTTAAGTTGGTTCGATTTCTGCTCGATCAGCGGCGCCACGGTCGTCAGCACATCGTCGACCATGTCTTGCAGCGAAAATGTTTCCAGGTAGAGATCCATTTTGCCGGCTTCGATCTTCGAGAGATCGAGCACGCCGTTAACCAGGTCGAGCAGGTGCCGGCCGGCGGTGCGGATCTTCTCCAGGTCGTCCACAAAACTGGTGAGATCCAAGTCGGTGGCCTCTTCTTGCAGCAACTCGCTGTAGAGAATCACCGCGTTTAGCGGCGTGCGCAGCTCGTGGCTCATATTGGCCAAAAACTGGCTCTTGGCTTGATTGGCTTCTTCCGCTTCTTCCTTGGCGGCCTTGAGCTCGTTCTCCGCTTTACGCCGGGCGGTAACATCGCTGAAGGCCACCACGGCCCCCAGAACTTTGCCATCGCGAATCACGGGAAACGCCGTGTACTCCACGGGGAACGGCAGGTGGTCGTTGCTCCAAAACACTTCATCCTCAACGCGCCCTCCCATGCCGGTCTTCAGCACGCGATAGATAGGGCACTCTTCTTCCGGGTAAGGTGTGCCGTCGGCATGGCTGTGATGCGTCGTCTGGTGCATCGGCTGACCCAGCAGCCCATCGGCCGGGGCGCCAAACAAGCGGGCCGCGGCTCGATTGGCAAAGGTGCAAATGCCGTTGAGATCGATGCCATAAATACCTTCGCCGGTGGAATCCAGCAGCAACTGATTCCGGCCCATCAAGCTCACGCGTTCGGCCTCCATCTGCCGCGCTTCGTTCTCGGCGCGCTTCCGTCCCACCAGATCGCGGCGGAGGAGGGCGTACATGATCAACACCAGCGACATGATCCCAGCCGTTGAAACCAGAAACGTGAGCTGCGTTTGGCGAAAGCTGGCACGCGAACTGGCGATTCGCTTCAGCAGCAGCTCGTTCTCATCGTTCCGCATGCCTTCGGTCTGGCCGCGGATCTGATCCATCAATTGCTTGCTGCGTTGAAACAACGCCTTGGGCAATTCGAAGTCGTCCGCGGCCGCCCGTTGCTGGATGTTCTCGTCAAAGATGCGGAACATTTCGCGGGTGACTTTACGGATGTTTTCAATGCGCGCCTGCTGTCCGCGGTTATCCGCCGAAATCTGTTCCAAACGGTCCAAGCGCTCGCGTAGTTGCTCCGAGGCGGTCTGGTACTCTTGCAAGAATTCGGGCTGCCCCATCAGCAGGTAGCCGCGCAGCGAGGTCTCCACATCCAGGGCGGCCACCAGCGTATTGTCGATGGCCGAGAGCACCAGGTAGGTATGCTCGACATACTTTTCGTTGTCGACCAGTTGCCTGGTGCTTTGGTAGGTAATCCACGCACTGATGGCCAGCACGGCCAACACCAGCGTCAAACCCAGCGAAGCCGCCGCATTGAGAAAACGCGCCATGCCTCAAGCGCTCCCAGTGGATTGAGGTTTCTGCGTTTCTGCCGCCGGGGGCTCGGTGGCGGAATTCCGCGCGGAAGCATGCCCCGCGGGCGGCGCCGACGGCAATAACGAGAGGATTTGGTTCTTGCTCTGTTGGAGCGAGGTGGTGAGATAGCTGGCGCCGGCGGCCCGCATGCGGACCAGCAATTTGTCGTAGCTCTTGCTCAAATCCCCCCAGTAACCCACCACGATTTTCACGTCGGCCGACAGCTTGCGGATGCGCTTGCAAAGGTAACGCGCTTGCTCCACGCCCCCCGGCGGCAAGATGGCAATGAACACCACCGCCGGCTGAGTTTGGGAGATTCGCGCTTCCACGTCCGAAGGCAACGCTTTACTAGACAAAACATCGACGGCAATTCCTTCGTGCAGCATCGCCAGGCTCAGCATTTCCAACGAAAGCTCTTCAGAAGCGTGATGCGCGGGGCAACCGATCACGGCGTCGGCCTGCAAGGGAACAATGGTCGAGTGCGGATGCCAGCTGGCCTCGTCGCCGTCGCCATTCCAAGGCACACTGCCTGCCCCCGGGGCCGCGGTTGGTTTTTCCGCCTGCGGGCTCGATTTCAGTTTGTGCAACTTACCCAAGACTTCCCGGGTGGACTCGAACACGAACTGCTCTTCGTCGACCGTCAGTCCGCCCTGTTGCCGATCGCGACGCGCCGATAGCAACGTCGGCAGCAACACGGCGTCGAACACCGACGCCAGGCCTTTGGCTTCCGCATGTTCCTCGGCGACTTCCAACGCTTCGCTCTTATCGCCTGCCAGCAGCCGCTGGTAGTAAGCGTCGGCCGGTTCCAGGGCTGGCTCGTCTCCCAGCAGAACGGCCATGAATTCCAATTGCGGAACATGCCGCCCCAGCACCACCAGGCAGACCGTCAACGGACTCGAAAGGATCAAGCCGATCGGCCCCCACAGGTAAGCCCAAAATGTGGCGCCCACGATCAACGCCACGACGGAAACCCCCATGCTGCGGCCATACAGCCAGGGCTCCAGCACATTGTTGCTGACCAGTTCCAAAGCCACCAGAAACACGCCCAACTGAATCAGCTGGCTCCAGCCATCGAACTGGAAAAAGCAAACCGCGATGGGGAACATCGCCGCGATGGGCGCGCCAATGTAGGGAATGTAACGCAGAATCGTCGCCAGGAAGCCCCACAACAGCGCGTAATCCACGCCAATAATCCACAACCCGGCCGCCCAAGTGAGACCGTAAGAACCATTGACGATCAATTGCATTAGCAAGAAGCGGCTGATGCGGTCTCCGGCTTCGTCCACCGCGCGGGTGGTCGCGGTCAGCCGGCCATTTCCCACCAGGCGAATAAATCGGTTCCGGAGGTCTTCGCGCTTGAGCAGCATGAAGATGCACAGCACCACCGCCAGGGCAATGGTGCCGAGCGGTTCGAGCAGACCACTGATCGTGCCCCCCAGCAAGTCCGACATTCGCGAAAACCAGGAAGGACTCGCGGGCTCAATGATCACTCGCGGGCGACCATCTTCGGTCAGGGCGGGCGCTTCCACGGCGGTATCGGTCTCGAATTCTTGCAGAATTTCATTCAGCATTCGCTCCAAGCGGTCGAAGGTCTTACCCTGCCCCATTTGTTGCAGACTCTTGACCTTTTCTTTGATGTTGTCGGTGTACGTGGGCAAGTTTTCAACCAGGGCTACTACCTGGGAGGTAACCATCCACGCCGTGCCCACCAAGGCGGCGGCGGCCAAAGTCACCACGATCACCACCGCGGTCGTTCGGCCCAAGCCGCGGTTCTGCAACCGCGTAACCAGCGGGGCCAGCAAAAAAGTGAGAAACACAGCCAGCGCGATCGGAACGAGCACGGCTTGCGCCAGGTACAGCACCGCCACCGCCACCACCGCGACCAGTACGCCGCTCAGCATGGCCTGGGTTCGCAGTTGGGATTTAGCGGACGATGGTTGACGCACGTTGACGATCCTCCGACCAGCATGAAGGGTTGGCGACCAATTCAGATCTCCATGCGGCCGTTTGATCAGCGCGTCAAACGCTGCGCTGTCCGCAACAAAATCAATCTTTTTGGGTATGCCATACCGATTGGCATACAAAGAAGTCGCCCTGCGATCGATACATTCAGCAAAGATGATGCCAGAGCGGGCGGGGAGCAGGGGATCCTCCCGCCTATTTACCCAGCAGTTGATCCACGGCGAGGCCAATATCTGCTTGTCGCATCAGGCTTTCGCCCACCAGCATGGCCTCGATGCCCGCGGCTTGCAGTCGCTCCACATCGGCCCGACTGGCAATCCCGCTCTCGGCAACCACCAGGCAATGGGCGGGGATCTGCTGGCGCAATCGCAGCACGCGATCAAAATCGACTTCAAACGTGCGGAGATCGCGATTGTTGACGCCGATCAACGTGGCCCCGGCTTCCAGCACCCTCGGCAAGTTCGCCGGCTCGTAAAATTCCACCAGGGGGCATAATCCTAAATCCAGCGCCTCGTTGTGCAGGCTGCGAAGCTGGCAATCATCCAGACATTCGGCAATCAGCAGCACCGCGTCCGCTCCGGCCGCGCGCGCCTCCCAAAGTTGGTAGCTGTCTAAAATGAAGTCCTTGCGCAACAGAGGCAAATCCACGGCCTCTCGCACCAGGCTCAAATATTCGAGCGAGCCTTGAAAGTAAGACTCATCGGTTAGCACGCTCAAACAGGCGGCGCCGTGCGCCTCGTACGTGCGCGCAATCGCCACCGGATCAAAGTCGCTGCGAATCAACCCCTTCGAAGGGCTCGCCTTCTTGATCTCCGCGATCAATCGAATCGGGCCGCCGCCCGCCAAGGCCCCAAAAAAACCGCGCGCGGGAGCGGCCGCCGCAACCTGGTGGGCGAGCTCCCGCTGAGGAGTTCTCTCACGCGTTGCGACGATTTCTCGCCGCTTGGTCGCGACGATCTGGTCAAGAATAGTGCCCGTGTGCATGGTGTTCGGCGTTGGAGATCGCTTGAGTATCTTAGCCAAGATACCCGTCGTAACCGCCAAAGAGAAGGCGCGACTCGCACGATCGTTCTGGCCGTTAATGGCCGACCTGCTGGAAGCCCCACGACCGTGTTTGGAATTGCGTTCCATGCGACCCGTGCGCCGCTCACAACCGGCCTAGGCGGCTAAGCTAGCCAAGCATTGCAGCACCGGGCTGGTGATAGTCGATCAAACCCCTTGTCTGGGATAGAGCCCGGCATGCCTCGACTCTATCCGGCTCCCCCCTCAGTTGATAAACCACGTAGGTTTGCCGGTTCAATGCCTCCACCCGTGCGGCTTTCGGCCGGCCTAGTCCCCGCAGCGGTTCGAGCGACATGATGAAAACTCGACGAAAGTCCTCAGCATCAGTTCAATCTCCGCTGGAAACCTACCTGCGCGAGATCAACGAAACGGCGCTGCTTTCGGCAGACGACGAACAGTTCCTGGCCGACGCCATCGCCGCCGGCGACGTCGAAGCCCGCGACCGCATGGTCCGCGCCAACCTGCGGTTGGTGGTCAATATCGCCCGCGGCTACACCGGCAAAGGCCTCGGACTGCAAGACCTTATCGAAGAAGGCAACCTCGGCCTGCTCCGCGCCGTGGAAGGGTTCGACCCCGCCATGGGCACCCGCTTCAGTACCTATGCCAGTTACTGGATCAAGCAATCGATCAAGCGGGCCTTGATCAACTCCGCCAAAACCATCCGCATTCCGGCCTACATGGTCGAGCTGCTCTCCAAGTGGCGCCGCGCCAGCGCTCGCCTGGCCGAAGAACTCGGCCGCACGCCCACGCCCGAAGAAATTGCCCGCGTGCTCGGGTTGCAACGCAAGAAGCTGCCGATCATCAAGAAGGCCATCCGCATCTATAACTCCACGCCGCAAACCGACCAAACCGAAGCTGGCTGGTCGCTGGGCGAAATGGTCATGGACGAGAGGGCTCGCAACCCCGAAGACGAACTGCTCGAGGTCGATGATCTGTCGCACGTGATGCGGCTCCTCAAAACCATGGACCCCCGCGAAGCCACGGTGCTCCGCATGCGGTTCGGGCTAGACGACAACGAACCCCGCACGCTCAAAGAGATCGGCGAATCGCTCGGCCTCACCCGCGAACGAGTCCGCCAGATCGAAACCGAGGCCCTCCGCAAGCTACACACCTCGCTGGAAGGCGAAGACCGCCCCACCCCGGTGAAACCGAGGTTAGAGCACTAAGGCAGGCCAAGTCTCGCCGAGAGCGGGCTAATAAACGGGCAACTGCGGCAAACCCGCGCCATCATGCGCTACGAAACGTGGCAGCGATACGCGCGGCAGCCAAGCGCGAGTCGCGTGCAATAACTTCGCCGCGCCGTCCACACGCCCAAATACCGGCGATGAAACTCGCCCTCCGCTCCCGGTCGGCCTCAGCGAGGCTCGACCTGCACGTCGTCCCGCGCAATTCTCCCAGTCGCTACTTGCGATACCGGCCGCCAGACGGCACCCTGTACGCATGCCTCGCCTACTTCCATCCATCCCCATCGGCCCTCGGGCCATCGGGAGGATGGACTGCATAGTTGCCTCCCTGCGGGAGAAGCGAATGTTGCGTACCTGCTTAGCGCTCTTGATCTTGGCCTTGGGTGTTGCCGTCATGAAACCAGCCGACGCGATCGACGCCGCCGAACCCCACGCTGGCCCCGCGTTCCCCTCCCCCGGCTACAATCGCCCCGGCCCCAATCCCCACCAAAGCCGCTCCGTCACCTTGGCCCGGCATGGCATGGTTGCCACCAGCCACCCCGACGCCGCGCGCATCGGGCTCGATATTCTCCGCGCCGGAGGCAACGCCGCCGATGCGGCCATCGCCACCAGCGCGGTGATGGGCGTGGTCGAGCCCATGAGTTGCGGGATCGGCGGCGACGCGTTCGTCATCTACTGGGACCAGAAAACCAAAAAGCTGTATGGCCTCAACGGCAGCGGCCGCAGCCCTTATGCGTTCAATCGGCAAATTTGCAAAGAACTGGGCCTGGAGCAAATTCCCGATCGAGGGCCGCTCTCCTGGTCGGTGCCCGGCTGTGTTGCCGGCTGGGAAGACCTTCGCGGCCGGTTCGGCTCTCTGCCGCTCCAGGAACTGCTCACCCCCTCCATCGAATTGGCCGAAGATGGTTTCCCGGTTACCGATGTGATCGCCCGCTACTGGAAGGCCGGCGAACGCTCGCTGAGCCAACACCCCGATTCGGCCCAAACCTTCCTACCGGGCGGCCGCGCGCCCCGCGAGGGCGAGGTTTTCCGCAACCCGCGGCTCGCCGCCACGTATCGGTTGATCGCCGAGCAAGGGCCGGCCGCCTTCTATCGCGGCCCCATCGCCGAGCAAATCGTGGCGTTCAGCCAGGCCAACGGCGGCTACTTTAGCCAGCGCGATTTCACCGATCACGCCTCGGAGTGGATCGAGCCGGTTTCCACGTCGTATCGCGGCTACCAGGTGTGGGAACTGCCCCCCAGCGGCCAAGGCATTGCCGCCCTGCAAATGCTCAACCTGCTGGAGCCCCACGATATCGCAGGGCTGGGTCCAGGCAGCGCCGACTATTTGCATTTGCTCATCGAAGCCAAGAAGCTGGCCTTCGCCGATAGGGCCTTATTCTACGCTGATCCGCACAACCAAAAACTTCCCACGGAAGAACTGATCAGCAAGCCGTACGCTGCCCGCCGTGCCAGGCTCATCAACCCGGCCAAGGCCGCCGACGATGTTCCCCCCGGCGATCCCAAGCTGGCCCACGGCGACACCATTTATCTCACCGTGGTCGATAAAGACCGCAACTGCTGCTCCTTCATCCAGAGCAATTACTACGGCTTTGGCTCGCAAATGGTCCCTGGCGAACTTGGCTTCGCCCTGCAGAACCGCGGAGCCCTGTTCGCCCTCGACGACACGCATTTGAATCGGCTCGAACCCCACAAACGCCCCTTCCACACCATTATTCCGGCGATGGTTACCCAAGATGACCGCCCGGTGTTCAGCTTCGGCGTGATGGGCGGCGACATGCAGCCCCAGGGCCACGTGCAAGTGCTGGTGAACATCATCGATTTTGGCATGAACGTGCAGCAGGCAGGCGACTTCGCTCGCGTGCGACACCTGGGCAGCGCCACGCCCACCGGAATCGCCGCGGCCGGCCCAGGCACGGTGCAGGTGGAAACCGGCATCTCCGAACAAGCAAAGACCGAACTCGAGCGCCGCGGCCACAACATCCAACTCGGCGGAGGCGGCTTCGGCGGCTACCAAGGCATTTGGATCGATTGGAAAAACGGCGTGCTCCACGGCGCCACCGAGCCCCGTAAAGACGGCTGCGCCATCGGCTACTAACTAATCTTGGATCGCGAACCACTCCCGTACCACAATCGCCGATCCCCCAACTCCGAATTCCGCACTTCATCCTTGGTGGCTGGCGGCTAGCCCGGATTATTCATGGCGGGTTTTGTTTGAGCCGTTTTGGCTGAGTGATTGATCT
>CAYUMU010000060.1:0-44151 GCA_964445985.1 uncultured Pirellulales bacterium
GTCCTTCGTGATCCGGAAGGCCCATTCGGCCTCGGTCAGTTGGATGTATCGTTTCGGCGTTGGTTGGCGACAACCAGACCTCCAGCCACCCGACGCCGGATCATCACCGATCGACTGGCGGCGATTGCGTTACGTGTACATGCTGACAGATCACCGATCGTCCGCTACAATTCGGTGAACAATCACCGAGGGAGGCAAGGCGTGCGATCCATAGAACTATTTGCCGGGGCGGGGGGGCTTGCTTTAGCGACCGCTCACGCGGGCTTTGAGCACGAAGCAGTTTTGGAGTGGGATCGAAACGCCTGCAACACATTGCGTCTGAACGCGCGAGCGGGCGCCGGACATGCTGACGACTGGAACGTGATTGAGGGCGATGTCAGCAAGCACGATTTCAGTCAATATTCAGGACGGATTGAATTCGTGTCCGGCGGCCCTCCGTGTCAGCCGTTCTCGCTCGGAGGCAAGCATCGCGGCAATCTCGACGACCGCAACCTTTTTCCGCATGCTGTTCGCGCCGTCCGCGAAATACAACCAAGCGCGTTCATCTTTGAGAATGTCAAGGGCCTGCTTCGCAAAGGCTTCGCCAACTATTACGGCTATATTCTGCACCAACTTCGCTACCCCGGCGTGCCCCCGCGCGGCGACGAGGATTGGACGGATCACCTGGCGAGATTGGAACAGCTTACCACCGGGGGCAAATATCACGGCCTGAAATACAACGTCGTGTATCGGCTGCTTAACGCCGCCAATTATGGCGTGCCCCAGCACCGTTGGCGCGTGCTCATCGTTGGCGTTCGAGCGGACCTGGGGATTGAGTTTTCCTTTCCTGACCAGACACATGAAGAAGATGCACTGTTATACGATCAGTGGATTTCAGGCGACTATTGGGAACGCCATCGAATCGCGATCAAGCGCCGGCCCGAAGTTCCCGATGGCATGCGGCGGAAGGTCGGGCGACTGCGTGACTGCATGCGCGAAGTGATGCTCCAGCCGTGGCGAACCGTGCGTGACGCGATCTCCGACTTGCCACAACTCGCGGCTGGCGAGTCTTGCCACAAGACGCCAAATCATTATTTGAATCCAGGCGCGCGCAGTTATCCGGGGCACACCGGCGAGTTCATACGGGCATTTACTGCCCTGGGAATCGCAGGCATGTTTTCGAGCTGATTGAGTTGTCCGACTGAAGTCTCATCACGAAAGAGGCATCCATCAGCCAAAGCTGGATGACATGACATGTCGAAACCATTGCCATCATTTCAAGTTGGGGTGCTGTACTCCAACGAAGAGATTTACCGGTCGCTTTCCGTTGGCAACGCGGGGGGAATTCGCGCGAAAGCGGGTGTGAACGGTTCAACAGACCGGTTGGTGATTATGACTTCCTTGCCGGATGCCAAACTTCTCGCTGAGAATCCGTACCATGATCGCCTTGAAGGCGATGTGCTTGTCTATACGGGAGCAGGCAAGGTTGGAAACCAGACTTTGCTTGGAGCAAACGCTCGCATTCCACGTCAAGTTACTGAGCGATTCCCGATCTGGTGTTTCCAGTTGCAGAGCAGTCGCCGCAACAAGGCAAGCGGTCCCAAGAGATGGATGTTTCTAGGGCTGCTACAGTTTCTTCGAACATACGCGGAATCACAGGTTGATTCGGCGGGTGGTTCACGCCTCGCACACGTTTTTGAAATGCGTGTTCTCAATCGGTTCAACGAAGTGGCAGTTGAATGTGACAGTAAGATGATGGCATCATTGATTGAGGAAACGGCTGTCGAGAATACTCTTGAGGACAGTGACCGCGAAGTTGAACTCGTCGAGTTAGCGACACCGCTATCACCGACAGATGTTATCAAATTGGAGGGAGTTCGAAGAGGTTTGCTGCGTCAGGATCCGCGACAGTTTGAGGAAACAATCAGTGCTCTGCTCGTACAGACTGGATTTCATAGTGTTGAAACAACACGCTACAGTCAGGATGGGGGAATTGACATCAATGCGAGGCCTGGCCTCTCCGTTTGGCCGATGCGTCACATTCTCTTGCAGGTACAGGCCAAACGCTGGCTGCATACTGTTGGCCGTCGTGAAGTTGCCGAACTTCGTGGAAGCATATTGCCGCACTCGGTGGGCTGTATTGTGACGACGAGCCATTTCTCCAAAGCAGCCATCGCTGAATCGTCCGCTGCCGGCAAGGTGCCGATTGCACTCGTCAATGGGCTCGAATTGGCTGGTCTCGTGAAGAATCTGCCGTACTAAAAAAGCTCACGCTGCTTCCGGTCGCGGAGGTTGCAGCGTGAGCCGATGGCAAGACGCGGGCACGCGACTCGCCGTCGTTGTTGATTCCCTTTAACGGGGGCGGCGGGTTTCGATGTCGGCCTCGCTGGGGCTTTGGCTTTCCCAGTAGGGGTCGATGTTATAGAAACTGTGAACTTCGGTTTGCCACTGCCGCTCGCCTGTGTGCGGCCAGTTGTCTTTATCGAAGCCGGGGGCTTGTTCCAGGCGTTCTTTGTCGGCATTGAGCACGAAGCAGTGGTTGTCGGCGTCGAGGGTCAAGGCCGGCCAGGGGACGGCGAACAGTTTTGAGCCAAAGCCCAAGAAGCCGCCGAACGACAACACCGCATAGGCGATGCGGCCGTTGTGAACATCGAGCATCAGCTCTTTGATCGAACCGAGGTCTTCGCCGGCAGGGTTTCGCACCGAATCGCCGATGATGGTGCTGGCCGACAGGATGGTGGGGGTAGCGTGGATCGTCATGATTCTAACTCCTGGTTTAATGCCAATCCGGGGTGTCAATGATGACGGTCCCCGGGAGGCTTCGACGGGAATCGACTAGGGCGACTCCCGCCGAAGCTGCGACGAACGAATCCGGGAAGGATTGTTACGCCTTGATCTGAGCCGCGGCCGTGTCGAAAGACGACTTCAACTGCTTCATTGCGTTTTCGACTTCGTCTTGGAACGACTTCCAATCTTGGAGTTCGGCCGATTCCAGTTCGTCGACCGCTTTGTCCACCGCCTTGCGACGGCTATCGACCAGGTCGAGCGATTCGTCGAAACCGTCGCGCTCGGCGCCCTGGAGGGTGTCACCGCGTTCACGCAGTTGGGCAATCTGGGTATCCATTTGCACCAGGCGTTCTTCGGTTTGTTTCAGGTAAGCGTCTCGCGCTTGCTGCGCGTTATAGTTGGCTTCGGTCTGTTGAGCTTCTCTCACTTCTTTGACGGCATCGTCGCGGGCGTCGATTGTTTCTTCGGCGATGTCTTTGCGAATGTCGGCGATTTTTTGATCGGCGTCGCGATTGGCGTCGGCGATGTCGGCACGAATTTCGGCGACATTGGCATCGGGCTTGGCCAAGTCGCGGCGCAAATCGGCGATTTCCTGTTCACGTTCTTGTTCCACCATGGCGATCTGGCGGTTTTGTTCGGCGTGCGTTTCGGCGATCTCATGTTGGGCCTCTTGCACGGCCTCGGCCGCATCGCGACGGCCTTCGTTCACGTCTTCTTGGGTGACGCGATCCTGACAGCCAACCGTCAGGGCGGTGACGGTGACCAGGCCGGCGGTCACAGCCCAAGCTCGTTTGAAAACACTCATGGTTTTTCTCCTCTATCAATGTCGTGGTTTTGATTGGTCCCGCCCCCCAGGGTAAGCGGGGGCGGGTTTCCAAGAAGTAACTGTTGCTTGGGCTCGCAGGTCACGCGCTGTTTTCGCCGGTGCTCCGCAGCTTGATGGCTGTTTGCGGCCGCCTTACCGGGTGGCGTGTTGCGAACGGCCAGGCTAAAAGGCAGGTTCCGTGCCAGAAGCCAGCAGTCGACGTAAGCCAAGGAAGTTGAAAGCGATAGCGATTAGTCGAGCCCTGGCGGGGGAGGTTGGCGGCCGACTGACAAGTGGTTAGGCGGCGTTCACCATGACGCGCGGCAGGACAAATGGGGGCTGGGGGCTAGTAGCTGGTGGTTGGGGGCTTTGCGGGGCGTCGAAGCTGTTGGTCGCAGCCAGAACAGGCCGGGTTCTCCGGGGCGGAGGATGGTGAGTTGCCAGTCGGCGAACCGTGCGGCGACCAAATCCATGAAAGCTCGCTGGTCGTGGTATTCGCCGACAATGTGCCGCACCGAGGTGAGGTCGGCGTGCGCCAGGATGCTCTGTTCGCAGCCTTCGCAATCGAGCTTGAGGACATCGACGCGCGGAAAGCCGAAGTGGCGCATTAACTGTTCGAGCGTGACCGCGGCGGTTGGAACGCTGGGGGAGGTGGCCGCCGGGCTGCCGCTGGTGACCCAGCTTCCGCCGGTATTGGTCGTGCCAGGCTGGACCGTGGAATGCAACCAATGGGGGCCGGGCTGGTAGCTGGCTGCCGCGTGGATGACGCGCGCGAAATGGCCGACGTTAGCCGTCAGGGCAGGCAGATTGGCGGCGTTGGGTTCCACGCAGATGACCTGGGTGAACCGCGATCGCCGCCGCACCGCTGCCGCGAAGGCGCCGATGTGGGCGCCGATATCGATCACGTACCGCGGCCGCTGAGGAATGGCGCTGAGCCGGTAGCTGTCTTCCAGGTAGACGTCGCGGACGATGGTCATGTCGGCCGAGCGATAGGGTCGGCGCACCCACAGATCGCCGTCCAGCATGAGATCGGCCGCTGGAGTCGTGGGGGGTGGGCTGAGGACCGCGGGGGGAGTGACGTCGGCTGTTGCGCCGCGACCGCCGATTCTTTCGCGGAGCGAAAGACGACTTTGTGGGAGCAGTTCGGCGGTGACGCCCAACAGTGTTTGCCCTAGGTTGGCATAGATGCGGTGCTGATAGTTCCGCTGGAAGTAGGCCGCGCCGAGATCCGCTTGGGGGCCGCGGAGCAACTGGCGATGGGTATGCGGCACGAGATGCAGCACGTGATCGGCCAGGGCGTAGTAGTGCAGCGGATGGTGGCCGGTCCAGACCAGGACGGTGGGGATGCGCACGGCGCCGAACAGATGGCCGGGTCCGCTATCGATGCCGTAGCAAATGGTGGCTTGGGCGGCGAGCGCCGCCAGCGTGCCGGCGTCGCCGGTGCCGAGACCTTGCCAGAGGGGATGGTCGGCCGCGGGGCAGAGCACGTTTTGCCCATCGACCAGGCGGCTGCGGCCATCCCAGTCGAGAATCACCACGGCCAGTCCTTGCTGGACTAACGCGCGGCACAGTCGGGCCACGATTCGCTCATCGAGATTCTTGAGGGCTCGCGAGGAATTGCCCTGGTAGTGAACGAGGGCGAAGGGTCGCGCGAGCTCGGCGGCGTAGGCCTGGGCTCGAGCCTCGGCGGCGGGCGTCGGGTGGATGTGGTACTGGCACCAGGAGGGCCGGGGCTCGATGCCGAACACTTCTTTCAAGCAGCGTTCGGCCTTGGTGGCGGGACTATGGGCGTAGCACTCCACGGGCTCGGACCAGCGGAGGACCCGATCCCAGTGGTATCGCGGCGCGGCGGTTGGCAGACGCGGGTCGTCCAGTTCCCACAGCCGGCGACATTGGCCGGCGAGCGCGGATGCCACGCCGCGTTTCACGGCGATGTCCATGGACCACCGCGGGCGCAGGTTGCGCAGGTGGGTGAGCACGGTGGTCAACTGCACGGCGTCGCCAAAGCCGTGAGGGAAACGCAGCAGCAGCGAAAGTGGCTGCTCGCCCAACGAAGACAGGGGCGCGGTTGCGAGGGTGGGATGGCGGGCAACATTAGGCGAGTGAGCAACATTGGGCGAGTGGGCAATGCTGGGCGAGTGGGCAACGGCCGAGGGAGCCGGCCGATACGGAAAACGCTGGTTGAGCCAATTCCGCCGCCGGGCACAGCCGCCGCAGTGGGTGAGCTTGAGCAGCCGCGCCACCGGCTGGACCCAGGCGGCGACGGTGTCGCCCAGCCCTAGGGAGGGGGGAGTGGGCGAGGCGAGGGGGACTTGGTTCGCGTGGAACGCGTCGCAGCGGCGATGGATTTGACGGGCAGAGAATCGCGTGGGGGCTGTTTGAAAGCCGCAGTGTTGGCAGCGATAGACGCCGGGCGCGGCCGTGGCAATGAACAGGCAGCGATGATCGGGCGGGGGCGTGGGAGTGGTCATGACGGTTTTTTTGACGCGAGCGCGGTGGGGGTGGAGAAGTGCGGGCCGATGTGTCAGATTTTGGCGAACCGTGATTCGCGATTTAGAGAGTTGTCAGATAGGCGATGGAGTCTTGGCCTTCGCAATAGGCGGCCAGGCCAGCGGCGCTGTGGAAGGGGATGGGGTGGGCGGCGAGTTCCAGGCAGGGGGCCGGTTCTCCGGGCGGGGAGAGATAGGCTTGCCACATCATGTTGGCGACGTTGTTGCAGTCGCCGGGGCCTGACTCGCCGGAGCGCGGGCCGATGGTGATCCAGACCGGCACGCCAAGTTCGGCATCGACGGCGCCCACGTGCAACTGGAGTTCGCGGTAGCAGCCGTTTTCGAAATCGTCGGCGCAGGCGCCGTCGATGGGCAGCGCGCCGTAGCATACGGTTTCGCTCACGAGCGTGATTTCCACGATGTACACGCCGTTGAGCGTGGGGCATTCGTCGCAGCCGGGGATGCCTGGGACGATGCCGGTCAGTTCGATCTGGTACTGCCTGGCAATCAGTCCCTGCTCGCAGCTCTGGCAGCCTGGCAGCACGGGCGAGGGACTGCCGGGCGGTGCTTCGCCGCTGGAACCGCTCGAGGTGGCCGAGCTGCCGCTGGCATCGCAGCAACACGGATAACCGCCTGCCGCGAAGAGGCGCGGTTCGCCGAGTCGAAAATCATGAAGGTGGCGGGTTAACATCGTACAATGGCTTGGAGAGCGGGTGGGATTAACTGTGGGAAGTGTCTTTTGTGATGTGGTAAAGCGCGAGGTTGGCTGGGGAAGGATGGGGAATCACGGGCGAGACGCCTGGGCCACGGCGAGGAGATGGCATGCAGATGGATTCGAACCCGAACCGCGGTCGGCGGAGTGTGGCGGGCATGGTGGGCTTGCTGCTGGGGGTGGCTGGCATGGCGGTGCTGGCAACGCTGACGGCGCATTTTGTGCGTCCGTTTGCCTGGCTCGATCGGCTCGCGACGCCCCACCTGGCGCTGGCCGGAACGCTGGTGGGGGGCGGCTTGTTGATCAGCGGGGCCGCGGTGATGCGCGGGCGAACCATCGCCGGACGCGCGGGCGTGCTGCTGGGGATGGTGGGGATTGTGGCTCTGGCGACGCTGCTGGCGTTTTGCCTGGCCGACGGGATGGGGTTGCTGGTCGATCCCGCGGTCGATCTGGCCGCGCGCACGGAGCAAACCCAGCGCGTGCTGCGCGAGGCCTCCGCGCGAGCGGAAGCGCATAGCCAAAGGGCGGGGGCGCCGCCATCGATGGCCGAGTCGCGGCGGTTGCTCGGCAATCTTCGCGATGGCTGGCACGAGCCGGTTGTTTATCTGTTGCATGATGATGGCACGTTTGAAGTCTTGAGCGCGGGGCCTGACCACGAGGTGGGCACGAGCGACGATGTGGCGCTGGAGGCCACGAATTGACGGCATGAGGGTTTCTGTTGGGGCTGACATTTCCGCAGGCTGTGGCGCAGGATCTGAAGTGGAAGCGCGGCCGCGGTCTGCCTGCAAGGGGATCAGCACTGCAATTGCCACACGAGCCACTGGCCTGACTGACGGTCGAACCGCACCAGGGCTCGATCGCCGACCTCGCCTTCGAAGGTTCCCAGGACGTCGTGAACGGTGAGCTCGGCCGTTTCGGCTTCTTGCCATTCTCCCTCGAACCGCCAGAGCACCTTGGCAAAGGCGCTGCTGCCGCTGGAAAGGCTGCCGGTCAGTTCGACCAGGGCCGTTTGTTCTTCGTAGGCCAAGGCAACGTGCCAGCCACCGGGGCGTCGTCGGACTTCCAAGGGAAATGCGGCCGTGAGTTGCGGCTGGGGCGCGGCTTGGAGTTGGTGCAGTTGCGCTTGAAGATCGAGAACTGCTTTGGCGAGCCGGTTGTGATCGGCGGCTGAAAGAGGGTGATCGGCCGGCAGGAACGCGAGATGGGGCATGGCGTGATTACGTTCCGAAGGTGAAGAGGGTGGCGAAGTTGCCGGCGGTGTAGGGCGGGTTGCCGTCTTCGTCGGCGATGGCGTTCCAGTGTTCGCCAGCGAGGGGCGTTTCGCGGTAGAGATAGTTCCAGCCAACTTGAGTTCCGGTGGACAGTTCCTTGACATTTTCTTGAAAGGCGTATTCCACGCGCCAGAAGCCGGCGCCGGCTTGGAAGGTGAACTCGCGTTTGGCGCGGGCGCCCAAGAACAGCACCGTGCCGGGAGGCGCGCCGAGGAATTCGGTTTCGTTCACGCGGCCGCGGAGAGCGCGAATGATGTCCCAGGGAGGGAGCGCGACGCGATGCCAGGCGATGCGGAACATGGCCTGGGGCAGCAGCAGGCCGGGATGCAGATCGGGCGCGAGCGGCGGGAAGTCGGGCGCGGCATCCCAGCGCCAGGTGCGCGCGGGGGTGGCCAGGTATTCGGCGGCCAGCTCGGTTTCGTAGGTGAGGAACGTGCCGCGGGGAACCTGGGGGAGCTTGGCCCTGGGGGCGTTGTCTTCGTCGAACCGCGTGCGGTAGGTGGCCGTGACCTTGGCCCCGGCGGCCGGGTAACGATTGGTGCCGGAGTCGAGGGCACGCACGGCCGAGCCATCGGGGCAACTCGGCTCGAAGGGCTCGACCTCCACGTCGCTGATCAGCAAGTGGGCGAAGCCGGGCAGCCCTAGCGGAGGGACGAAATAGTATTGCCCTCCACGAACGTCGTAGCGGCCCAGCAGCTCGCGGGCAAAGGCGGGCCAGTCGTTCCAAGCCACGCGAAACAGGCGCACGGCCAGGGTTTCGCCGTCATGAATTTCGAAGCGGGGAGAACCTTCGAGTTCTTCAAAGTTGGTGGGCATGAGGAAGAAGTTCGGAGTGGGGGAGAGGGCGGTTTGGCGGTTGGCTTGATGGAATGCTTGTGAGTGGGTTGGCGCGGATTGGATTGCAATTTGCAATGGATAATTTTCAATTTGCAATATCAATGCGGTTGGGAATTCTGAGTGGTGCATCTATGCGAAATACGGTTCGAAGCAAAGGAATTCAACTCCGAACTTCGCACTCCGAATTCCGCACTATTCTTCCACTCCGAATTCCGAATTCCGCACTCAGCTCACGCTCAGCTTGTCTGCCACGCTCCGTTGGTGACGAACGCCGCTTCGCCCTGGATGGGCTCGGTGGGGTTGATGCGGACGAGGCATTGCAGGCTTTCGATGATCGCCGGCACGGTGTAATGCCGGCTGCCATCGAGGTGGAGCTTGAGCGTAACGCTGCTCCCTTCGCCGAGGCTCGCGGTGAGTGGGGCCGCGGCGTCGAAGCGGAAGGCGAACCGGCCTTGGCCCGCGCGGGCGCCGACGATCCGTTTGCGAAAGCCGCCGGTGGCGCTGCTGGCGTAGGTGATGCCGCGGACGGTGGTTTGAAACTGCCAAAACGTGATATCGGCCAAGGCGGTATCGCCGAGGAGGACCTTGCCGTCGTTGCCGGTGATGAGCATGAGGGGAATCCAGTGCGGAGTGGGGAATTCGGAGTTGAGGAAGAAGTGGGGAATTCGGAGTTGAGGAGAGTGGGCGAACCAAAGTGCGGGTTGAATCCGAGGTCTTCCACTCCGCACTCCGAATTCCGAATTCCGCACTGTTCCTCCGCCCTACGTTGCGTTTCCCACAATCGCAATCTGATACACCACGCTGTTCGTTCCGGGATTGTGAACGCGGAGGATGTCGGCGGCGCCGGGGGTGACGGGCCAGCCGTCTTTTTTGTTGGCCAGGAGCAGAGGGCTGTTGGGGCCGATCTCGACCACCGCGTCGGCATCGTTGGCGAACGGGGCCGCGAAGGCGTTGGTGGCTCCGCCGAGTTGCAGCACGTCGCCTGGGACGGTGGAGGTATTGATCAGCAGGATGGCTTTGATTTGCGCGAAGTTGAGCGCCAGGGCGCCGCCGAAAAGCGTGGTGGCGAGCGCGGTGAGATCGAGGTTGTCGCTGGTCGCGGCCGCCAACATGCGCTGGCCGTGCCAGAGCAAATCGACTTCATCGTCGCCATCGCCGTCGGCCAGGCTTTCGTCGTACTCCAGAGTCGCGTTGTCGACGACCGTGGAAAGCGACAGGGTTTCGGAGAACAACCAGGCCAGCGAGGCTTTGATATCGACGGAAAGTGTGTCAGGCATTGCTGCGACCCGATAATAGGTGAAGTGAAAAAGTGTCAGAGCGCGATTCAACGCGATTCAGCGCGTGGTGGCGATCAGGGCCGTGAAGGTGAGCGTGATTCGCCAAACGCCGTCGGCCTCGCGGGCTTCCCGCTGATCGGTGAGCCGCAGGGCGAGCACCTGGCCGGAGGTGAAGGCAAAGCCGGCGTGGTCGTAGCCGGTTTGCACGGCGGCGGCAATGGCTTTGGCCGCGGCCAGGCCGCGGTCCCAAATGGTGAACGCCAGTTCGGTCTCTTCCAGCGTGTAATGACTGCCTGGCTCGCGGCTCTTGGTCCCTTGCCGAGCGAGCATGGCCCAAGGCAATGAAGGCCGAACCAGCGGAGGACCGGTGAGAAATCGAGCCGCCGGCAGCAGCGCGGGAAGCGAGGCGTCGGCAGCCCAACGGTTGTGAATGGCTTGTTCGAGGGACATGGTGGAGGGGTTGGGGGCTGGGGACTGGTAGTTGGTGGCTAGTGGATGGTGGCTAGTGGATGGTAGACGGTGGCTGGTCGTTGGTGTGGCGACTAGCGACCTGGGTGTAGGACTAGCAACTAGCAACTAGCAACCAGCTACTAGCAACCAGCTACTAGCAGCCAGCTACTAGCAGCCAGCCCCTAGTCCCCTTCTGCCATGAGCGTCAGCAGGTTGGCTAGGGTTTCTTCTTGTGTTATGGCGATGGCGTGGAAGGCTCGTTTGGTTTGGGGTTGGTAGATGCGGAGTGGCAGTTGCAGTGCGAGTTGTTTGCCGAGGAGGATGCGGTAGCGGCGGACTTGGGGATGGTGGTCTTGGTTCGTTTCGTTGGCCTGGTGGGGTTGGATGCGGGCTGGCACGTTGGCGTGGATGGTTTGCCAGGTGGCGTGCTGGCCGCCGTGGTTGTCTTTGGTGAGGGCGGCGGTTTGCAGGTGGACGCGGTCGGCCAGGCGTCCGGCGATCGCGATGTTGCGCGTGGTCAGTTGCCAGCGGCTATTGCCCGCGGCGGAGGTGACGGCCACGGCGATCCAGTTTTGGCCGGAGGCCTCGGTAAGGATCAGCCCTAGCGGGGGCAATTGGGGCACGGCGGCTTGCGGCAGGTGCCAAACCACTTGTGCCAGGACTGCCCTCCCGCCGCTTTCGGTGGCCTGGCCGCGGCGCGGGGCGCGGCGGAGCGCGCCGGGCACGGTTTGGGTGCTGCCCGAGGGAAAGGTGAGGGTGACGGTCTGCAGTTGGTCGGCAACTTGCGGCAGATCGTCGGCGGGGCTCCAAGCAAGTGTCATGGTGTATAGCCTGTGCTATGGATTTCGAAGGGCTCATCGCCAGCGAGTTGACGATCGCACCACTGGACGGTTTGTTGCAGTTGACGGAGGTATTCAGCCCAGGCGACTTTCTGGCCATCGAGGGTGTAGCTGGGCTTGGGCACGGCGGTGATCTCGGCGATGCGAGCCAAGGCCTGGTCGCGGATGATGTTGAGGGAAAGCATGGGGAGTTCGGAGTTCGGAGTGGGGAGTTCGGAATTGGGGATGGTGGGCGGCGCGGGTGGTGGGGTTTGCGCTGGGGGAAGAGATTGCAAATTGAAAATTGAAAAATGCAAATTGAAAATTTGAGGGAGAGGTGAAGTGTGAGAGTAAGTGTTTGGGGAACAACTGTGTTGATTGCCGTGCCGTATTCCGCCGCGGCTGGATTCCCGCATGCGCGGGAATGACGGATTGGCGCAGGCCGTCAGAGAACGGAACCGAAGCGCGGGTTGACGCTAAGTCTTTCAACTCCGCACTCCGAATTCCGAACTCCGCACTATCCTTCCGCTCCGAATTCCACGTTCCGCACTCGTATCAGCCCGTGCTTTTGATGATGTAGCGGGGGTTGAGGACGGCGGCGGCGCCGCGTTCGCTGGCTTTGTAGCGCACGATCACGTCGTGGGTGAATTCGGCTTCGCTGCCGGCGGGGGCTTGGGTGACGGTGATGGGCCAGTTTTCCATGTAGGCCAGGGCGCGGCGGAAGTCGCCGAGGAACCACCACTTTTTGGCGTCGGCTTCAGCCACGCTCGAGGCCACGATGCGGCGGTAGAGCAGCGCGCTCACTTCCACCTGGTATTCGCCGGCGAGCGGATTGCCGGTCACGGTTTGGGTGCTGCCCGAAGTGTGATGAATCTCGGTGGCCTGAAAAATGCGGTGGGCCGCGTGGCGCGAGGCGGGCGAGACGAGCACGGTTTTGGCCGCCACCAAGATGGGCTCGCCGGTCTGCGGATCGACCATGTTGGCCAGCAGTTGCTCGGCGGCTTCCACATTGGTGAGGTCCTCGAGTTCGTTGGAGGCGAGGAGATTGATCCAAGAACCGGCGTCTTTGTAGGTGCTGTGTTCGTCTCCCTTCCATTTGAAGGGGTTGACGATGCCGGCGGCCACGTCGAGCAGGCGTTTTTCTTTGTTCAGGCCGAGCGATTGCCCCACCTCGGCCGCGCGTTGCAGCACGAGGTTGGTGCGGTCGAAGAAGATGGCTTCGCGCGTCACCGGCACAATGAAGCCGTGTTTGCTGGTGGCGGGCGTTTCGACATAGTCTTCGCCGAAACCATAGGTGGGGTAGGGCATGCCAGGGCGGATGGTTTCGGCATGATCGCCCAGCCTGGACACGCTGGGGATCTTTTCGCCGTCGAAGCGGGTGGGGACGGTTTCCACCAGGCGCGACATCACGAAGGCTTCGTGCTGATAGCCTTCCATGATTTTGGCGTAGACCACCTGGCCGGCGATGTTACGGAAGGCGGTGACATCGACGCCGTCAGCCGCTTCGAGCACGGTGAGGCCGTCTTGGCGCGGATCGAGCGCGCGAAGCCAGGCCGGACCACAAAAATTTTCGGCCAGGTCGCGGAGGCTGAAGTCTTCAGGCTTCAGATGCCGGGCCGTGAGCGCTTCGCGCACGTGCTCCAACGTGGCTTGCGGCCCATCGAGTTCGAAACGGCGACGGAGTTGGTGGGCTTTGACGTGAGACATGGAAAGTCCTTGAAGAAGTGCGGAATTCGGAGTGGGGAATTCGGAGTTGAGGAGGAAGTTGGAAGTTGGAAGTTGGAAGTTGGAAGTTGGAAGTTGGGAGTTCGGAGTTGAAGAAGAAGTGCGGAGTTGGGAGTTCGGAATTCGGAGTTGGGGGAAGATGGCTGGGGGCCGGTTTGGCTCTGGGCTGCGGAGGGGAATTGATGGTTTTTTGGGGAGATTGAAAATTGAAAATTGAAAATTGAAAAATGCAAATTGCAAATTGTAAATTTGAGGGAGGGGTGAAGTGTGAGAGTAGGTGTTTGGGGAATATTTGCCTGCTGATCAGATTTCGATGATGGGCCGATTCTGATAGCAGCGCTTTGTCCGCCGCGGCTGGATTCCCGCATACGCGGGAATGACGGATTGGTGCAGGCCGTCAGAGAACGGAACCGAAGTGCGGGTTGAATCTGAGTCTTTCAACTCCGCACTCCGAATTCCCCACTCCGCGCGCTAGTTATTCGCTCCCACAATGCCGCGCCACGTGACGCCGTCGCAGAAGACGTAGGCGGTTTCGTTTTGGGTGGGCGTGCAGACGGTGGCGTTGCCGTCGTCTTTGATGGTGAGCACCTCGGCGGCGTCGGCGGCGTTGTGAATGTAGAAGTCGAGCCCTGGGCTGACGGGTTCGGGCGGGAGGGTGACATTGCGGCCAGCGCCGCCTGGATCGAGCACTTGAATGCGGGCGCTGTCGGCGGTGAGCGCGTGGGAGCCGAGCAGCGTTTCGATATTGCTCGCTTGCCGTCGTTCGAGGCGTAGCAGTTGCAGGAAGCCGGCGGCGCGGCTCAGCAATCGCACGCGAACGCGGGTGGTGGCGGTGGGCTCGCGGCGAGCCACATAGCCGAGGGCGTTTTCGGGGCGGGCCACGGCGGTGACTTGCTGGTTGAGCAGGCCGTCGCCGCCGCTGTTTTCGCAGCCACCGACCAGGTCGCCGAGTTCCCAGGCGCCGCTGGGGCAGGCGAACTCGAAGATGCCGTCGGCCGCCACGCGGATGGGCTCGCTTTCGCCGTTGTCGCTGGCCTGCATGGCCACGCCGGCAAAACGGCTGGCGAACAGGGCCTGATTGTCCGCGGCCGAAGCCTGATCGGCCTGATCGCTGGCCGGTTTCACGTCGTCGGCATCGAAGTACAGCAGGTCGCCGATCTCGATGGCGGTGCCGCTATCGACCGGGCCGAGGAACTTGTCGACGTCGTCGTAACGCAGGCGGAAATTGTCGGTCATGGGGAAGCTTCTCCGAACTGGGAACTGAGGAATGAGAGGTCCGCGGCGCGAGGGCTTACGGGTTGGCTTGCCGCGGCGCATGGTTTGAAAACGTGTCTTGAAAACCGAGCGGGGTGAGGAACGTGGGCGAACGCGCAAGGCCAGCGTGTGGCGTGCTGGGAAACCGGCGGGCGCGTGGAGGAGGCGCCAGGCGGGCCGAAGCAGAGGCCGCGATGTTTGGAGGGCCGCGTTCGCCGCGCGCCTCACCGCGCCCGGCCGAGGAGGGAATGGTGAGGACGAAAGGACGAGGACGAAATGAAGGGGAAGGGAGGAGAGCGTGAACGTGGCTGGGATTTACGTGATGGAGCGCGCCCAGCGGGCCACGTCGAGCGGTTCGCGGATGGAGTCGCGCGGGGGCTCGGGGCCGCGGCTTTGCGGCGCCGTTGGCGATACCGGCCGGGGCGCGTAGTTCGTGAAAGACGGGCGCTGTTCGTGCAAGGCTTCGAGCCGGCTGAGCCGTTGGCGAAGGTCGTTCAGTTCGGCGTTCGCGGCATTCGTGGTGGGCATGGCGGGCGTGGCGGGCGTGGTGGGCGTGGTGGGGACTGCCGTGGGCAGGGCGTCGCCGCTGGCGTGTTCGAACAGGCCGCGGGTGGTCGCCGGATCGGCCACCAGGTCCACGCTGTTCACGCGCTCGATGGCTTCGATCAGCACTTGCTCGCCTTGCCGCCGCGTGCGGGCCTGCACGTTGTGGCTGAGGCCCACATTCTCGGGCGCGTGCTCGGCATCCCAGGCCAACTGCTCGGCGAGCGGATGACGAGGGTTGAAATACAGATCGCCAAACAGGCCGGCTTCGGTGGCCCGCACGTTTCGCAGGCAGCCGAGGCGGTCTTGATAATCGCGGGCTTCTTGCGGGCGGCCTTTGGGGTGATTGAGATTGACCTTGACGCCTTCGTACAGCGGGGCCGCCGCGGCGACGACTTCTGTCCTATAGCTGCGGCCATTGCGGCTTTCGAGGCCGAGCACCTTGACGCCAAAAATGCGGCCGCCGTGCCGATCGACGCGAGGGCTGAGGCCCACGCTGCTGGTGTACTCCACCAGTTGTTCAATGCGCGGCTCGGCGCTGGCCTCGGCACGGCGATCTGCGCGCGGTTCGAAACGCTGCTCGGCCAGTGGCGCCACCGCGGCGGGCAGCCGGCCTTCGATGAGCGCCCGCGGCTGGGTGGAAGCGCCGAGCGAACGCCGCGCTCGCACGGCAATGTTGGCCGCGGCGAGGGCCGCGCCGTGGCTATCCAGGGCGCGATCGCAACTGGGAGCCAGCCGCTGCCCTTCGGCGTAGGCCGTTTCGAGCCAGAGAGCCTGTTCGGACTCGGTGAGCGGACCGATATCGGCCGCTGCCTGACGGAGCGAGAATTGCATGGGAAAGTCCTGGGGAAGTGCGGAGTGGGGAATTCGGAGCGCGGAATTGAGGAGAGAGAGGTTGGGGGTTGACGACGTGGGGCGCGAGCGATGGTTTGGTGGTTGTTTGGAGTGGGCAGGCTCTTCGCGGGAATGACGGTTCTAGGGCGAAGACGAAAAAGTCAGGGGCAATTCGGGAAGTAAATGATTGGCGGGTACAGAAGTGTTTTTGCGATGTGACTTTGTCTCGCGGCGTTGCTTGTTTGCCTTCCCGCGATGGGTGAATATTGCCATAAATGTTCGTCTCGACCTATACATATTTTTTGTCCCGGGGCGATTTTTTTTGGGCGACGCGAACGGGCGGTTCGGAAGTGGTTTGTGGATGGCGAGTTGGGTGGCCCGCTTCCAGGGGAAGTGACTTGGGGGTTCGCCGCGCGGCCGCTGGGGATCGTTGGACGGGGGCGGAACGCGCAGGGCGGTGGGGCAAAAACGTTGCCTTGTCCGGCGATGTTCTACATAATCCAGTTCTCGCCAGGCAGGGCATCGTTCACCCCTGGCCTTGCTTCGCCTCGCGATCCCTCCCTCCTGCCTTCAGTGCTGCCCTGCCCATGTGGAAAATTGTTGCTCGAACTGTGTGCGGTATGGTGGCGGTGGCGCTGTGGGGCGGCGTGGCCGTAGCGCAATCGCGGGGAACGGAGACCTCGCCGGTATCGTTTCAGCACGAGGTGATGGCGGTGCTCTCCAAGTCGGGCTGCAACCTGGGGGTTTGTCACGGCAACAAAAACGGCAAGGGCGGGTTCAAGCTATCGTTGCGAGGGCAGGAGCCGGCGGTCGATTATCTCACGCTGACGAGGGCCGAAACCGCGAGGCGGTTCGATCCGCTGATGCCTGGGCAGAGCTTGTTGCTGAAGAAGCCCAGCATGCAGCTGGCTCATGAGGGGGGCCGGCGGCTGAGGGTGGGCGACGATCAATATCAACTTCTTCTGCAATGGATCTCGCAAGGCTTGCCGAGCGATTTGAAGACGGCCCCGCGGCTCACGGCCTTGGAGGTTTCGCCTTCGCGGCAGGTGCTTCACGCCCCACAAGCTGAAGTGCAATTGAAGGTGACCGCTACGTTCGCCGATGGCAGCCGCCGCGACGTGGCCCACCTGGCCGTTTATGAGCCGGTGAATGCCAACCTGGTGGAGGTCAGTTCCACCGGCTTATGCGTGGGCCAGGGGGCGGGCGAAACGGTGGTGCTGGTGCGCTACCTGGATTTGCAAGCGCCGGTCACGCTGGCCTTTGTTCCTGATCGGCCGGACATTGCCGAACGGCTTCCGCCGGCCGAGCACGAGATCGATCGGCAGGTGTTTGCGAAGCTGGCCGAACTGCGGTTGCCGCCGGCGACGCGGACCACCGATGCGGAGTTTGTCCGCCGCGTTTACCTGGATGTGCTGGGTATTTTGCCCTCGGCCCACGAAGCTCGGCAGTTTGTGGCCAGCAGCGATCCTCGCAAGCGAGACGTGTTGATCGACGCGCTGCTGGAGCGGCCAGAGTATGCCGAGCATTGGGCGCTCAAGTGGGCCGACTTATTAAAGAACGAAGAGAAGGTGCTCGACCGCAAAGGCGTGCAAAATTTTCAGCAGTGGATTCGCAGCAGCTTTGCCGAGAACAAGCCGCTCGATCGGTTTGCCAGGGAGCTCGTGGCCGCGCGGGGGAGCACTTATACCGAGCCGGCGGCCAACTGGTATCGGGCCAATCGCGATCCGATCAGTCGGGCCGAGGCCACGGCGCAGGTGTTCCTGGGTGTGCGGTTGCAATGCGCCAAGTGTCATAACCATCCGTTCGATCGTTGGACGCAAGACGACTATTACAATTGGGCGGCGTTCTTTGCCCGCGTGGATTACAAGATTCTCTCCAATAACCGCCGCGACCGGAACGACAAGCACGAGTTCGACGGCGAACAGATTGTGTGGATGAAGGACGAAGGCGAAGTGCTCAACGCCCGGACAGGCCAAGATGCCACGCCGCATTTTCTGGGGGACGGCCCGCTTGCATTAGCCAAGGGAAACAGCGAGCCAGACCGATTGCTGGCTTTGGCCGATTGGGTTAGTGCTCCTGGCAATCGGCGGTTTGCCGAGGTGCAGGTGAATCGCATTTGGGCTCAATTGCTAGGGCGAGGGCTGGTGGAGCCGATTGACGATTTTCGCGCCACGAATCCGGCTTCGCACCCCGAGTTGCTGGCCGCGTTGGCAGACGACTTTGTGGAGCACGGCTTCGATGTGCGTCGCACCATTCGCAACATTTTGCGGTCGCGCGCGTATCAGCTTGCGGCCACGGCTGGCAGTGTTGTTGATGAAGCAGCGAGCGAGCAGAACTTTGCCCAGGCAATTGAGCAGCGTTTGCCGGCGGAACCGCTGCTCGACGCCATTTGCCAGGTGCTGGGCGCGCCGGCCGAGTTCCGCGGTTATCCGCGCGGCATGAGGGCGGGCCAAATCCCGGGCATCATGGCCGTTCGTCCTCGCGACATGCCTCCCACTTCCGGCGACAAGTTCCTGGAGCTGTTCGGCAAACCGCCGCGATTGCTGACCTGCGAGTGCGAACGCTCCCAGGACGCCACGCTGGGGCAAACCTTTCAGTTGGTGAGCGGCCCGCTGCTGAACGAGTTGCTATCGCACCAGGAGAATCGGCTGGGCCGCCTGTTGGCCTCGGGGGAATCGGTGGAGGCCGTGATTGATGAACTATTCTGGACGGCGCTGAGCCGTGCCCCGCAGGATGATGAATTGGCGCGGCTGGCGGAGTATGTGCGGAGCGCGGAGAACCAGCGGCAGGCCTGGGAGGATATTGCCTGGGGGATTTTGAATTCACGGGAGTTTTTGTATCGGCGATAATGGCTAATAGGGCGATTGGGTTGCAATACGGGCGAGAATAAGAGTTAGCGATGGCGACAACGCATACTTTACTAACAGCAGAACAGTTCGCGCAATTGCCCGACGACGGCATACCGCGTGAGCTTGAACGGGGCGAAGTTGTTGAGATGAATCGACCTGGGTACTGGCATGGTTTCATTTGCAATGAAATCGGCGCCATCTTGAGAGCGTATGTTCGGCCTCAAAAGCTGGGCAGGGTTGTCGGAAACGACGCAGGCGTTGTAACTCAGCGACATCCTGATTCGGTTCGAGGACCAGATATTGCTTACTACAGCTTTTCGCGGGTTCCCGAATATGAACGACCCGAGAAATATCCTGTATTGCCTCCCGAGTTAGTGTTTGAAGTCCTTTCGCCCGAGGATCGCTGGCCCAAGGTCTTGCAAAAGGTGTCGGAATACCTGAGCGCGGGCGTTCTCGCTGTCTGCGTCGTCGATCCGGGTCGAAATAGCCTGACGCTCTATTCTGGAAATGACGCACCGAAAGTATTCGGCGCGGAAGACACGTTGGAATTGCCCGGGATCTTGCCTGGCTGGACAGTGAAGGTTTCGGAACTGCTCGGCCTTTGAAGAAGTTTCCCCTGCTCGTTATCAAGATCAACGCCCATGAGCCATTCGCGGCCGCACCCGTTCCCGAGCATGCCAACCATCCCCCGCCGCACCGCCCTGCAAATCGGCGGAGCGGGCCTGTTGGGCCTCAACGCGGCCCAGTTCCTACGCGCTGAAGATAAAGCCGCGGGCGCGCAAGCTGGTCCGCCCGCCAAGGCCAAGAGTGTTATTTTTTTGTATCAGTTTGGCGGGCCCACGCATATTGATACTTTTGATCTCAAGCCCGAGGCTCCCGCGGGCATTCGCGGCCCGCACCAGGGCATTGCCAGCAGCGTGCCGGGCGTGAGTGTGTGCGAGCATTTGCCGCGGGTCGCCAAAATTCTGGATAGGGTGTGTCAGATTCGCTCGATGCACCATGATATGAAAAGTCATAACTCGGCTTCGTATTACGCCCTGACGGGTCACGAGCCGCCGGTGGACGACATTCGCCTCCGTGATTCGATCGAGTTGTTTCCCGCGTATGGGTCGGTGGTGGATCGGCTGGCCCCCAGTCGCGGTGATCTGCCGACGTTCGTGGCGTTTCCGCACGTGATTCGCGATGGCTCCATTACGCCGGGCCAGCATGCCAGCTTCCTGGGCAAAGCGCACGATCCGCTGCTGATTACCGAAGACCCCAACGGCGACAACTTCCGCCTGCCGGAGCTGAGCCTGCCAAACAATCTTTCGGTGGACCGGCTGCACAACCGCAGGGCTTTGCAGCAGTTGATCGACGGCCGGTTGTCCAAGCTGGAAGGCGAAGCGAATGGCGGGGCCACCAGCGCTTACTATGATCGGGCACTACAAATGCTCAGCTCGGATCGGGTTCGCCAGGCGTTTGATCTGTCGCGCGAGTCGGAGCAAACCCGAAACGCTTATGGTCGCACCACGTATGGGCAGAGTTGCTTGCTGGCCCGGCGGCTGGTCGAGTCGGGCGTGAAGTTCGTGAACGTGTATTTTTCCAACTCGATTGGAGGGCAGAGCTTTACCTCGGGCGGCTGGGATACCCACGGCTTCAACAACACCCGCATGTTCCCCATCGTGCAGAAGTACCACTTGCCGCTCACCGATCAAACGCTGCCCACGCTACTCAACGATTTAGACGACCGCGGACTGCTGGACGACACGCTGGTGGTGTGGGTGGGCGAGTTTGGCCGCACGCCCAAGATCAACGAGAACATCAGCCGCGACCATTGGCCCAAGTGCTATACGGCGCTGTTGGCCGGGGGCGGCGTGAAGCGGGGATATGTTCACGGGGCGTCGGATCGCGGCGGCGCTTACCCCAACCGCGACGGCGTGCGGCCCGAGGATCTGACGGCCACCATGTTCCACCTGCTGGGCATCGACTATCGGGCGGAGGTTTTCGACGCGGCGAACCGGCCGCTGCCGATCGCGCCGGGGCGGCCGGTTTACGATATTCTGGCTTGAGTTTGCTGAAGGGCAGACCGCCGCGTGGCATGTCATCAACACTCGTACCAGCGGAACATGCACGGTTTGGACAGGCGGTTGTTGAGAAGAGACTGCGCCAAGCCATCCGCCACGTCGCACGAGCGAATCGAATCGCCCTTCCGAGGCGGTTGCCCCTCGGCTGTGAGCGGCCACTGTTCGCGCCATGCCCGTAGAAAGAAGTCGATCACCCTTCGAGTTTGTGAGACGCCGATGCCGTCGCCGCCCACGGGCATCATGTCGGGCAGTCCGGGAAGCATGGGAGGCGGGCCGGATTGCCCCAGAACCGCGTGAGCGACGTCCGGGAGCAAGACCTCGGACGGATCGACGCGGCTGGCGTGTAGGTGATACACGGCCGTGAGAGAAGCCATGGACAAATCGCCGCGAACAAACGCGGCGCCGGCGCACGAGACGATGTCGTCCGCGTAGTCGTAATCGTCCTTCTCAACATCGACCCCGCAATCCCACAAATTCTTCGATTCGAGGACCGCCCAGAGGAAGTAGAAGGGAGCGTCGCACATGGCGAGGGTCGCCCGCACCGTTTTCCGCGCGAGGATGTCATCGACGGCCTCGATTTGTGATTCATCATCCAATGCCCACTCGGCAAGGAACTCCCTGGCCGACCCCCACGAGTTCCAACCGGGGTATGCTTTCTCGAAGGCAGGCCATCGCATCGCAATCGCGGGGTCGAACCTGGCCCGGTCGAAAACGACATACTCGTGTGTGTTTGACATTAAAATCCAACGCTCGCTCTAAGGGAAGGTTGCCGGGTTGTACAAACTGCCAATAGCGATCAAGAGCAGTTACCCATGTGCCGGCATCAGGCGACCGCCAGAGTTCCGCAACCGTGAGCATTTGAAGTGCCTCTGCCGCCGAATGATCAGGAACACCGGGCGGCAATCAACAATGATCCATTTCAATACTTGCATCAGCCGCCGCTCCGGCGTGGAAACGTACCGCATATTTCACCGTAATTCCGCCAATCGCCGTTCCACGTCTTCACGACTTAAGGCTGATCCTGGGTTGGCGTTATGGTCAGACATGCGCCGGGCGAGCTCGGCACGCTGTTCAGGCGTCAAAACAGGTAGGTCCGCATCATCGAGCGAATCCCATATCGCTTCGGCAAGCCGAAGCCGGTCAGAAACGGACATCGCAGGAACGGATTCAAGGGTTTGGTTGATCGTCTGCATAAGAGAATCCTCCATCATGTCCATTGGCACTTGAATGTCGGGGGGAGATGAGCTGGTTGCCGTTCGCGCTTGATCCATTATGTATCGCGCAGCATGGCAGTTCAACGGGTCGGCCACGTGCGGCGCGCGTCGAACCTGCCTCGGACGGTGAAGGCGATTGGAATCTCATGCGAAAGGGACGCGCGGCTGGTTCGTCCATTCCTTGATGCGGACTCGGGCCGCTCCGATTGACCGTGCGCTGCATGATTGGCCTTATTGACTCCCCAACCCAAGCTGCTTGCGAATCACTTCGCACAGGGTATCCGCAAGCTCCCGATGCCGTGGTATCGGAGCCTGCC
The DNA here is from genome assembly GCA_964445985.1 of uncultured Pirellulales bacterium. Classification (GTDB taxonomy): domain Bacteria; phylum Planctomycetota; class Planctomycetia; order Pirellulales; family S012-138; genus CAYUMU01. Next base: position 22,225 of record CAYUMU010000060.1, read on the forward strand.
GACCGGTGGCGGGGTTGCGATACAAATCGTGCCGCCCACCATGGCGCACAAACTCACACCCCTCTCGCTCCAGCTCTCGGATGAACGCCGCCCGCTTCAAACTTCCAACTCCAGTGGCTGTTGTTGGGCGGGCATGGGGGCAGCCGGGCGGTTCTGCGTGACGATCAGGTCGTAGGCGTCTTGAATGTTCTCCCGGAGTTCCTCCAGCGTCGTGCCCTGGCTGAAGACCCCGGGGACTTCCAGGAGGCGACCGACGTACCAGTCGCCGTCTTGCCAGAACTCAAGCGTAAACTGGCCTCGCATCGCGCAAACCTTTCCTTTCCTGCCGCTGTTGCACCAAGCCCCCCCTTAACGCGGGTAAACCGCAAATGAACGCGGGAGGCATTAAAGTTCTCTGCAGCTTGCATAGATGATAACGAGCAAGAAACTACACTCACCAAAATAGACGAAGTGACGACGGAACTGCAAGCGACGGACACAGCAAGCCCGCCAAAGACGCTTGATTTATTATGTATCGCGCCACATGGCAGTTCAACGGGCCGGCGACGATGGATTGGCCATGGGGAAATCTGACCGTCTTCGCCGCTGGAAGCCTTCCTGGCGATGCAGGAATTCCTTGCGTTTTCCGTCTGGGGCACAAAGTTGACCGCCCCGGGCCAGCCATTTCCATTCGTGCCCGCCTTTCCAACAGTAAGAACCGCGCTCGTCGCCAGAACCGTCTTCGCCCGCCGTGATGGCAAAAATGCCCAAACCGGGGGGGTGAATTCTGGTTTTCCACCAGTTAGAATAAGCGTTTTGGAAAAAGCTGTTGTTGCCCATTTTGGGCCGCGGCCCCTTCCATCATTGCTTCCCTCGAACCAAGCGGTTTCCCCCAGCAATTCGCGCAGGGTTTGCGACGCGATTTTCCGCCGTGCCTTTTTCGCGCGTCTTGCGTACCAATAACGAGCAACCGCTAGCGATTATCAGGAGACGCTTCGCCATGCCCCAGTCCAATGTTTCTCGGCGCGACTTCATGAAGAACACGGCCGCCACGGCGGCAGCCGCCAGTGCCGCGGCCAGCATGTTCACGGCGCCGGCTTCGGCGCGCGCTCAAGGCGCCAATGATCGCCTGCGGATTGGCTTCATCGGCGTGGGCGGCCGTTGCCAGGCGCACATTAATGCCGTGCTGAACATGCAGGCCGAAGGCCAGCCCGTTCAGGCCGTGGCGGTGTGCGACGTGTTCAACAAGAACCGCGAAACCAGCGCCGCCAAGATCAAGCAGCGGGGCGGCAACGACCCGATCGTCACCGGCGATTATCGCGAGATTCTGGAAAACCCCGAAATCGATATCGTGTGCATCGCCACGCCCGACCACTGGCATGCCAAGCAAACCATCGAGGCGCTCCAGGCCGGCAAGCACGTGTATTGCGAAAAGCCGATGACCCACACCATCCAGGAGGCCCAAGACGTGGTCAAAGCCTGGAAGGATACCGGCAAGGTGATGCAGGTAGGCGTGCAAAGCACCAGCGACGGCCGCTGGAAAGCCGCCAACGAATTCATTCGCGCGGGCAACATTGGCAAGGTGCTCCAAGGCCAAACCGAGTACTACCGCAACAGCGGCATGGGCCAGTGGCGGTACTATGGCCTGAGCCGCGACATGACCCCGCAAAACATCGATTGGGACATGTTCCTGGGCCACAAGTTCGGGCTGGCTCCCGAAATGCCCTTCGATCGGGCCAAGTTCGCCCAGTGGCGCTGTTACTGGCCGTTCGGCAGCGGTCTGTACACCGACCTGTTCGTGCATCAGCTCACCCGCACCATCACCGCGGCCGGCCTGCGTTATCCGCGGCGGGTGGTGGGCGGCGGCGGCATCTTTTTGGAGTACGACGGCCGCGACGTGCCCGACACGGCCACCGTGGTTGCCGACTACGAAGAAGGCGTGCAAATGATCGTGACGGCCACCATGTGCTGCGATTTCAAAATCCAGCAGTGCATCCGCGGCCACCACGGCACCGTGCTGTTCGACATGAGCAAGGACGGCTTCGATTTCATCCCCGAGCGTCCGCAGGTCACGCGGCTGCGCGACGTGCAGAACCAGCACATCAGCGCCTTCAAGCCCAAGGACGAAACCCACGCCCACTGGGAAAACTTCCTCGAAGCGGTCGGCAAGAACGATCCGCAGGCCTGCAACAACCCGCCCGACCTGGGCGCCGCGGCGATCGTCACCATCACCATGGGCGCCGAGAGCTACCGCAACGGTCTGGTTTACGAGTGGGACGCCGAGCAAGGCAAGATCAAGGAGAGCGGCAAGGATTACGCCAGCATGTGGGAACAGATCTCGCACGAGCGGGGCGAGCCGCGGCACATCACCGGTTGGAACCCCAAAGACAAAGACCCCTCGTTCAGCCGCCAGGTTCCGCCCACCTACCAAAAGCTGGAAGGCCCCTGGGCCAACCCCACGACCGACCCGGCCGCGTAAGTTAAGCAAGCCAACTCCAAATCGACTTCGTTGATTGATTTGGTTGAGACTCCCAGGACCATCACGCATAATGGCCGCCGAGGAATCTTTCTCGCCACCCCATTATGCCGATGAACCTGGGAGTCTTTTTTATGCGCTATGCTGCCCTATCGCTGTTGGCCGCCGTGGTTGGATTTGGCCTCTCGCCGCTGGCTGCGGCCGAGCCCAACGCCCTCTCCAAAGAAGAACAGTCAGCCGGCTTTGAGCTGCTGTTCAACGGCAAAGACCTCGACGGTTGGCAGCATGGCGGCAATTGGAAGGTGGAAGCGGGCGAGATTGCCCGCGAAGGCAAGGGGGGCAGCCTGACCTATAAAACCAAGCCGGTGCCCGACGACTTTGAGCTGCGGTTCGAGTGGAAGGTGGCCCCTGGCAGCAACAGCGGCGTGTACTACCGGCCAGGCCAGTACGAGTATCAAATTCTTGATAACGCCAAGCACGCCGACGGCAAGAACCCCCGCACCAGCGCCGCCAGTTTGTACTTTTGCGTTGCTCCGGCGCGCGATGTGACCAAGCCGGTCGGCGAGTGGAACAGCGGCCGCATCGTTTGCCAGGGCACGGTCATCCAGCATTGGCTGAATGGCGAGAAGGTGATCGACATGGACTACGCCGATCCCCGCTGGGCGGCGGAGGTCGAGTTGCTTCGCAAGCGCGGGGCCAAACTGGCCGACCGGGGCGCGTTCCTCAACCTGCAAGACCACGGCGACCCGGTCTGGTATCGCGGCATCAAGCTGCGCGAAGTGAGCGAGACGGAAAAGCTGGACCGCACGCCCGTCAAGCAGGCCGAGATCTCGGCCGAGGCTTTGAAGATTGAGCAGGAGAAGCTGAAGAATTTCAGCAAGTAGTTGGTTCTCGCCGAGAGCGGACTTATGAGCGGACGGGTGGCAGCGAGCCCGCGCCGTCATTGGCTAGATGACGCGGCAGCGAAGCCGTGGCTGGGGGGGGGTCGGAGGCCGGGGAGCTTTGCTCTGTGCAGCGAGGTTGAAGCGTAGGAAAATGGTGGGACTGGTCGAGGATCAGCGAACACCTGGTCGGGCGTTATCCTGTGTGGGTTCTCGCCAACCCCCGCTGCTACCACGCCCTTCGCTGGGGCTCAGGGGCCACCCGGCCCGCATTGTGGCATGCAAAAGCAGGCCCTACATTTGCTGTAATTTCATGGTAAAATCAACCAGTCTTTGGGTTAACTCGCCTCGCCAAGAACCAATCTTTGGGTGTCGGATTGGACATTCTTCCCAGATTCTCCGCAGTGTTATTTGATGTCGTCGGTGCAGCTATCGACGCGGAGTTTTACCGATTCGTGCCGATCGCTGCCGAGGGAGTCTTGTCACATCCTCTCTCGCTTTCGCATACGTTGTGGGACCATCTAGGTTGCAAGATACCTCCGACACTATCCGGTTGCGTGTGCGATGGCGAATTCCGCGATTCAGCGTGGGTACGGGCGAGAATACCTTCTGTGTTTGACTACCACCCTCCTGTCGCACCGCGATCCGACCCCAAACCGTCATTGAATAATTTCGTGTTTCTTGCCATACCACTTACTGAGCTCGCTGCACCCAAAGTTGGTTACGTCTTCACGACAACAGACACTCACGAACTGTGCGTGGCGTTGGCATTTTATGAGCCAAGTCCTTCCCAAGAAATTCAATCGCATGTCTCTAATGATTTCTGGAGTCTCTTGCTGTCCGACCCGCTAAACTGTTCTGAGTTCGAAGAGTTTGTGCTAGTGGGCACCGATATTGATCGTTCTCCATGCCGTGTAACATGGAAAAACTTCAAACTCGAGATTGAGCAAATTGCCGAAGCGATAGGTTGATTCTTCTGCGACGCCTAACGAAACGCTCAACCGGAGCGGCGGTTGGGCGCGGAAACTCAAACCTACATCGCTGACCGGTTAGTCTCCGGCCGGGTGGCGCCTGAGGTTACGAAGGGCGTGGCTGGGGGTCGGAGGCCGGGGAGCTTTGCTATGTACAGCGAAGTTGAAGCGTAGAAAAATGGTGGGACCGCTCGGGCGAACGCCTGGCCGGGCGTTTTCCCGCGTGGGTTCTCGCCAAACCCCGCTGCAGCCACGCCTTTCGCGGTGGGCTCAGGGGCGTGTCACCCCTTCGGGATGAAAGCCTGGAGATCACAGGCCCCAAAGACGTTTCATCCGTTATGAGGAGCTCAATTTCAAAATGCCCGGCGATGAGGCCGCTCTTGGCAAGAGTCGGCCTACTTGCGGATCGTCAATCGGTAAGGGTAGTTATTCCCGCCGCTGTCTTGCGACTCCATGACCACCACCAGGTAGTCGCCGGTCTGGGGGAGCCTGGCTTTCAAGCTGGGATCGCGCTGGTCGCCTACGTCGTCGCAGGTTGCCAGCAGTTGCCCTGCGGGGGTGAAGAGCATCAACTGCAGGTCGGCGGGCGAACCGAGTTGGGTTGCCATGATTTCGCAGGTGATGGTTTGGTTTGCTTCGGCGTGGAAGCGAAAGACGTCCACGTTCTTGCCTTCGTGAATCAGGCCGGCCACGGTCTGGCCGACTTGAATTTGTTGAGACTGCTTGAGTCCGTCGTTGGGTTCTTTCTCGTTGACCACGTTCTTAAGCGAATCGATCAGCAAGCCTAGCGGTTGGCTCTCGCCGGCGGGGCCGACGACTACCAGCGGGGTTTTGCCGATTGCTACGCCCTGGGGCAGTTTGAGGTCGAATACTACCTCGGTATCGCCCACCTGAGCCGCGTTCTGCCCATTGGGCACGGCCGCTTTTCCGGCTGAAATAAACTTGATCTGGGCCTGCTCGCCCAACTCCGGCAGCTTGACGGCCGTGGCATTGTCCATCCGCAAGCCGCGGAGGGTGATCTTCGTCGTCTCCCCCGCGATGGCCCCCAGCGGAGTTGCCACGATGACCTGCGGCGGTTCGACGGCTGGCGGGGCTTCCGCCGGCTTGTCCTCCGCGAACGCACGCGGCGGCGACATCTCCGCCCCGATGGCAACCAGCAACCAGGCGGAAACGCAGGCGAAAAGAAAAGGAACTGGCTTGGTCAGCTGGCCGCTCATGCGAACAGCTCGCCGAGGAGCTCGCCCTCATCGAGAATGGCCACGGGTCGCCCGTCGGGCGTATGCAGGTGCTTTTTGGGGTCGATGCCGAGCGATTCGAGAATGGTGCAGGCCACGTCCGCCGGTCGCACCGGCCGGGTGGTCACGTGGGCGCCTTCGCGATCGGTCGCCCCGATCACCTTCCCGCCCTGCACGCCGGCCCCGGCAAACAGCAGCGAAGCCGCGGGACCCCAGTGGTCGCGGCCGGCGTCTTTGTTGATCAGCGGCGTGCGTCCAAACTCGCCGAACACGGCCACCAGCGTATCGTCGAGCAGGCCGCGGTCGTGCATGTCGGAGAGGAGGGAGGACAGCCCTTGGTCGAGTTCGGGCAGTTTCTTTTCGAGCCCTTCGAAGATTTTGGCGTGATGATCCCAGCCGCCGTAATTGATGGTCACAAACCGCACGCCCCCTTCCACCAGTCGTCGGGCCAGCAGGCAGCTTTGGCCAAAGGTGTTCCGGCCATAGCGATCGCGAAGCTTGGGCTCTTCGGCGTCGATCTTGAATGCCGCTTGCGCGTCGCTGGAGACAATCATTTCCGCCGCCCGGCGTTGGAATTCGTCGTAGGTTTGCAGCTGGTCGTTGCCATCGATCCGCCGGGCCAGCGAGTCGAGCGAAGCCAACAAGCTTTGCCGACGAGCGCCCCCCTCGGCCGCCAACGCCTTGTTGGGCGAAAGGTCGCGCACCGCGTAATCGGCCGCGTTGGGATCGCCGGCCTTGAACGATTCGTACCGCCCTCCCAGGAAGGCGCTCTTGCCCAGCTCCCAGGTGAAGGAAGGATTCCGTGGCACCGAAACATAGGGAGGCAAACCGCCTGAGAAACCTAACTCGTGCGCGGCCACGGCGCCCATCGCCGGCCAATCGCCGAAGGCCGAGCCGAACCGGCCTGAGAGCACCCAATTCGTCGCCGTTTCGTGGTGATCGTTGTTGTGGGCGCTGCTTCGCACCAGGGCCACGCGGTCCATGCACTTGGCCATCAGCGGCAGCAACTCGCCCACCTGGGTGCCTGGCACGCAGCTGGCAATGGGCTGGTACTTGCCGCGGATTTCTTCGGGCGCCTCGGGCTTGAGGTCAAAGCTATCGTGATGGCTGAGACCACCGCCCAAATAGACCAGCACCACGCTCTTGGCCCGAGCGCCATTGCCTTGGAGGTTGCCCGCTTGCGCCGCTTGCGCGCTTTGCAGGCTGAGCAGTTGACTGAGGGAGAGTCCCAAGGGGGCGAGCGTGCCTACCCGCAACATATCGCGCCGCGAAATGCCGCCGCAGGTACGGTTGGCACGGCTTCCCAGCACAAGATCGAGCATGGTGTCAGTTCCTGTCGTATTGGATGCATTTGCCGGCGAGCAGCACGCGGAACGCGTTAGTGTTGAAAGGCAAATTCCTTGGTGTTGATCAGTGCCCAACTCAAGTCGATAAAGGCGCTATTGCGATCGGGCGTATTGTGAAGATGTCGGGCTGCCTGCTGCCGTTCTTCCTCCGTCGGCAGCCGGCCCAGCGTGGTCAAAAACAGTTCTTCGATCACGCGCTCGTTGTCCGGCTCGGCTTCCAGCAGCCTAAGCAACCGCCCTTGCGGCGCGTTCAGCTTGGGCGAAATCCAATCGCCATTCTGCAAGTGCAGCAGTTGCGGCAAGGTCACATCGCCCGTGCGCTCGCAGGCACAAGCCGTGGTGCGGTTCGGCCGGCCGAAGAGCGTGAGAAAATACGAATCCACCGCTGGGTCGGGCAATTGAATCGCCTTCATGCCAAGCGGATAACCCACAAAGTGATCCGGTACGCCCGTCACCTGGCTCACCGCGTCGTGCAGCACCTCGGCCGGCAACCGCCGCGCGTAAAAGTGCGAATAGAACCGGCGTTCGGTCGCGTTCTCCGGCCGCGTCTCCGCGCCGGCTTGATACGTATGCGACAGTACAATCTGCCGCATTACATGCCGCAGGTCATAGCCGCTCCCCACAAACTGGCGATTCAACTCGTCCCACAGCGGACGGTTGCTGGGCGGATTGCTGGGCCGGAGGTCATCGACCGGCTCCACCAGCCCTTCGCCCAGGAAATGCTTCCAGAGCCGGTTGACCATCGAACCGCTGAAATACTCATTGGCCGGGTTGACCATCCAGTCGACCAGGGCGGCGCGAGGATCGGGCTGGCTTTCCAGGTTCAATTCCTGCCGATCGAGCGGACGGGGCGAGAGCATCTTGCCGGTTCGGGGCTGCCGCACTTGCACCGGCTTTTCCACAAAGTTGGCCAGGTCTTGCCGGGCTTTCTCCAACTGCTGCCGTTGCGATTCCAGTTGCTTGGTTTGCTTTTCGGCCTCGGCGGCTTCGACCTCGGCCAGTTTCTCCGGCGCGGTGGCGGCTTCCAGCTCTTTGATCTTTTTTTCCAACTGCTCGATCCGCCGCCCAAGCTGCGTGAACTCCTGACTGGCGACCTGCAACACCGTGGGTCCTTCTTCTGGCTTGTGGCGATCGAGCGCCAGCCGGGCAAAGAACGCCGCGAAGTGGTGGTAATCGTCTTGGGTGTACTTTTCGAGCGGATGGTTGTGGCACTTGGCGCAGCCAATCCGCGTGCCGAGGAAGCTTTGGGCCACCGAGTCCATCACCTCCGAGGTTTCGGTCGGCCGCTTCTCGCCCACGGTCACCACGTAGTAGCCCACCTGCGGATTCTCGAACGAACTGCCGGTGGAGGTCAGCACATCGCGGGCAATCCGATCCCAGCCATGCCCCGCGGCCACCTGCTGGCGAATCCAACCATGGAAGGCCCGCACGCCCTTGATCCCGCGCACGTCGTGATCTCGCTCCTTGCGGTTCTGCAGCAAGTCGGCCAGAAACAACGTCCAGTAATCGATAAACTCGGGCCGCTGGAACAGCTCATCGACCACCCGCGTGCGTTTATCGTCGCGCGTATCGGCCAGAAATGCCCTCACCTCGTCGGCCGTGGGCAGCGTGCCGATCAAGTCGAGATGCACGCGCCGCAAGAACGTGGCGTCGTCGCACAGCGGGGAAGGCGGAATATGCAAAGCGGCCAGCTTCGCGGCCACGTGGCGGTCGATAAAGCCTTCGCCGGTGGTCAGCTCCGCCGGCACAGGCTGATCGTAAGGAATTGTAAACGTGACGGTTTCCACCAGGTCTTCAAAATGCACGCGCACGGCGCTTTCGCCTGGCCGCAGGCAGCGCACCACGCCGGCGGGCGAAACTTCCAGCACGCTGGGGTCGGCGGCAAAAAACTGCGCCAGCCAGGTGACGTCGCGCACCGTTCCATCGGCAAAGTGAGCCCGAACCAGCAGCGGCTGAACATCTTCTGGCCGTAAAGCGCGCGCGCCGGGCAACACCTCGATGCGGCTGAGCGGCGGCTCCTCGGCCAGCACGCCTGGCGTACCAGCGGAAATCCAATCCAGCAGCACCCCGGCCGCCCTGGAGCCCGGCGCGAAGAGACGCCCGCCGCCGTGGGCTGCCTGCCCCAGCGGTTTGCGGAGCAGCATGCTATCGGCGGGCGAAACCCGCGTGATCCGGCGACTCTGGTACTCGCGGGTCAACCAGGCGTGATCTTGTTCGGGGGCAAAGCCTCGCAGCGAGAGCCGAAAGCCGTTCTGGCCGGCCTGCTTGCCGTGGCACGCCCCGGCGTTGCAGCCAAAGCGGGTGAGCACGTTGACCACGTCGTGCTGGAACGAAACCGGCCGGGCCTCGGTGGTCGTCACTTCCAAGGGAATGGAAGCTTCGAGCGCGCCGACCTGGGCCGTCAGTTTCGATCGGCCCGGCGCGAGAGGACGACATTCACCCCGCGCATCGACGGTGACGATCGCTTCGTTTGCCAACGAAAAGCGGGCCTTGGCCGTGGCGTCCCAGCGGTTGCCATCGGCATCCACGGCAGTCACCAGCACCCGGTGCAAATCGCCAGCCGCGGTTAACGTGAGCGCCTGGGGCTGTATTTCCAGCCGAACCGGCTCGCCTGCGTTGGCCTCGGCACAAACCAGGGTCAGCAACACCAGCGACGTCATGAGTGGCGTGGTCAGCGTGGTTACCAGCGAGTTGGTCGGTCGTGAGGTTAGGCAGGGATAGCGCGTACTGCCGGCCGGCCCAACGGCGCTCTCCACGAATAACGCCCTAAGGCAGCGATCAGGCATGGTGCATTCGCGTTTGAATAAGGGGGGAACCGGGCGGGGAGGGTCAGCTTCCGTCCAAAAATCTCGAATCCAGTCCAGGTGGGAAAGAGGCCTTTCCCGCTCATTCTATCAAGCCGGGGGCGCCCTCCCAGCATAATCTTGACGGGGGGAAGGGGTTGGTTTCAACCGGGGTTCTGGCAGAATCGCCCTCATACCTCCATTCTGCCGGAAGCCAAAACGCCGCAACCCGCCGCGGCCCCCCTTGAGGCCGGGCACATCCGATCTTAATCCTTTGCTAGCAAGACAATACCGCTGCCCCTCGCCTGCCGCCCCCCTCGTTGACAGTTCACCGCCCAAGCGCTATCTTGGGCTGCAAACCCCGAGGACGAAGAAGATTTCGCCCCGCGAGCTTGAACCCTTCGCCGCTGCTGGTTGCACCCCTTGCGGGGTTCAACGCAGTCGAGCCGCTGGCAACCTGGGATCGTAAGCCTGCCCTTTACCAAGGGGAAGGCCCGTTCTGTTCTGGCTTGCCAACGGCCGCGGCCCCGCGCCGGGGGGTCGCAAGCGTTTGCCCGGCGATAGGCGAGCTTCGACACGGCAATGAGCCTGCGCGGTATCGCCTGGTTTGGGGTCGCTTGGTTTGGTTTTTGCCGGTGGCAGAAACGCTCCGCCCCCCGCGGTGGGCGGAGTTGAGCACGTAATCGCGCCCGCCGCCGGCCGCGTATACCCCGTTCACCCCGATAAGCAGGAGTTGCAACTGTGGCGATTCGAGTCGCAATCAACGGTTTTGGCCGCATTGGCCGCCTGGTGTTCCGTAATTTGATGTCGCGCCCCGACGAGTTCGAGGTGGTCGCCATCAACGACCTCACCAGCAACGAGATGCTGGCCACGCTGCTCAAGTACGACAGCACCCATCGCCGCTACCCCGGCACCGTGAGCTTCGACGAACAAAGCCTGACCGTGGACGGCAAGAAGATTGCCGCCCTGGCCGAGCGCGACCCGTCCAAGTTGCCCTGGGCCGACCTCAAGGTGGACGTGGCCCTGGAAAGCACCGGCATTTTCACCGGCCGCGCCACCGACACCAAGGCCGGCTACGACAGCCACCTGAAAGCCGGCGCCAAAAAGGTCGTGCTGTCGGCCCCCGCCAAAGACGGCGCCGACCTGACCTGCGTGCTGGGCGTGAACGACGACCAGCTCACCGCCGATCTCAAGTGCATCTCGAACGCCAGTTGCACCACCAACTGCCTGGCCCCGGTGGCCAAGGTGCTGCACGAAAAGTTCGGCATCGTGAAAGGCCTGATGACCACCGTGCACGCCTACACCAACGACCAGAACGTGCAAGACCTGCCGCACCAAGACCCGTATCGGGCTCGCGCGGCCGCGCAAAACATCATTCCCACCAGCACCGGCGCCGCCAAAGCCGTGGCGCTGGTCATCCCCGAACTCAAAGGCAAGCTCACCGGCATTGCCTTTCGCGTGCCGGTCCCCACGGGCAGCGTGGTCGATCTCACCTGCGAAATGGCCAAGGACGTCACGGCCGAAGAAGTCAACGCCGCCATGAAGGCCGCCGCCGATGGCCCCCTGAAGGGAATCCTCTGCTACACCACCGACCCGATCGTCTCCAGCGATATCATCGGCGACCCCCACAGCTCGATCTTCGCCGCCGACTTCACCCAAGTCATCGGCGGAAACCTGCTCAAGGTCGTTTCGTGGTACGACAACGAATGGGGCTATAGCTGCCGTAGCGTGGACTTGATCTCGCGCATCGGCAAACTGCTGTAAGCTTGAGGCCGCAACCGCCCATTCGAGGCCACCGGCGACAGACACCGAAACCTCGCAATCCAAACATAGGATTGCGAGGTTTTTTGTTTCGTAACCGTTCACGCATTCGGTGCGTGGTTACAGGCGGCGAGTAACGCGTCGGTGCGAAGCCCGTCGATGCCGATGAATAGGACGCAGGGCTTGGGAGTGGTTGGAGAATCGCGGTCAAAGTCAGCTTCTGCGGCGTCGACGGTCGTGGCCGAAAGTGATCGGCTAATCACGAATGTTAGATGATTCAAGATTCGCATTAAGATTACCGTTGGTTGTTGTGGCCATTGCCGATCCGATCATTCGTCTTCAAAAAATCGCATGTTGTTCAGCAATGACTCTAGTTTGGGCGGCACCGTTAGATCATCACGCACAGCCAGGTCTTGTTTTTTAGCCATTCAACGAACAGTGCGGGTAGATTCATAAACATGGTTCGAATTGCTCGCATGTCAGGCCTGGCGTTCTTTGCCAGCGACCGTTTCCTTTCCGTCTTCACCAGTGCGCAAGGGTACGGACCCCGTGCGTACCTTCCGGGTGGACGATCGCACGACCGTCGCAGTTGCGCACGCTTCTCGCCCGAAAGTTGGGGCACGGTCAAACGATCGGCAACGCGGGTGGTACGCAGAGGGCTGCGTACCCTTATAGTGTCCTGGTTATGCTCGCTTAACCAAAGCAGAACGTAAAGTCTTCGCAAGTGTCGTGCTCAAGCGATTTACTTAAGGCGTCGATTCGCTGGACCATGTCATCGGCGCTCAGTTGATTGCCTATCGGATTCGCAGCGGCCCAACAGCGCAGAGACTCTAGTTCGTGCAGCAACTGAAGCCGCTCGTCATCGTTAAGAAAATATGGATCCCACAGGGTTGGAACGAGAGTCAATTCGAGCTCCCGAGCCCCCTTGAGCCACCATTGTTCGAAAAAGGAATTCGTGGCAATCGGAACTACTTCGATACAGTCGGCGCGGCGTCTAGATTTTTTTACTAATGATACTGTCATAATAAAATGGGAGTGAATGAGTCCTGTCGAGCTTTCAGTTTCCAGCAGCGGGAAGGGGCACCGTCATACGATCGGCAATCCGTGTGGTACGCAGAGGGCTGCGTACCCTACCGCTCCTCAATGCTCGCACTTGCTGTCACCCCTTCAGGGTGAACTTGTTACTGACTCACGAACCGGGGGTATCGCTGACGCTCAACCCCCGGCTACTGTCTATAATCCCTGCCGGGATTAAATCCAAATTCTAGTTCGGATCGAACACCTCACTACCAGCCCCCAGCTACCAGTCCCTAGCCCCTCCTCACCCCACGTCGCCCAGTTCTAGCACCTGCCCATAGCGCCGTAAAACCATTCTGCGCAGCAAGCCAAACTCCGCTCGGGCCAGGCCGGGGTCTTCGTCCACCAGTTGTTGCGCGTCGCGGCGGGCTTCTTCCAAAAACACGCGGTCGCGGCTCAGGTCGGCGATGTACAGCGGCGGCAGGCCGTGTTGCTGGGTGCTGAACAGGTCGCCCGGCCCTCGCAGGTCGAAGTCGATTTCGGCCAGGCGGAAGCCGTCGATGGTTTTTTCAAAGGCTTCCAAGCGGGCGGTCGATTCGGGCGTATGCGGATCGGCGAACACCGCGCACAGGCCGGGCTGCGCGCCGCGGCTCACGCGTCCGCGCAGCTGGTGCAGTTGCGACAGCCCAAAGCTTTCGCCCGCCTCGATCACCATCAGCGTGGCGTTGGGCACGTCCACGCCAACCTCGACCACGGTGGTGCAGACCAGCACTTGAATATCGCCGCGGCGGAAGGCTTCCATGCGGGCGTCTTTTTCTTCGGCCGGCAACCGACCATGGACCATCGCCAGGCGGAACTCTTCGAGCTCGCCGTTGGCCAGCGACTCGTAGCGTTCTTCCACGCTGGCGGCGTTGTTTTCGTCTTGCTCCACGCGGGGCGTCACCACGTAGCCTTGGCGGCCTTCGCGGAGCTTGCCGCGGAAAAAGTCCCACCACTTTTCGCGTTTGTCTTCCGGCACCAAATAGGTTTGCACCGGTTGCCGGCCGGGAGGGCTTTCGTTGAGCGTGCAGACATCGAGGTCGCCGAACTGGGTCATGCTGACCGTGCGGGGGATCGGCGTGGCCGTCATTACCAGGTAGTGCGGTTGGATGCCGGAGCCGCGGAGGATGGCCCTCTGCTTGACGCCGAACTTGTGCTGCTCATCGATCACCACCAGGCCCAGCTTGGCAAACTCCACGCCTTCTTGCACCAGGGCTTGGGTGCCCACGATCAGGTCGAGGTTGCCCGCGGCCAGGGCGGCCAGGGTTTGCTGTCGCTCTTTGGCGGTGAGACTGCCGGAAAGCAGGGCCACGCGCACCTGGCCGCCGTGCAGGTAGCGCTGCAGGGTGGCGAAGTGCTGCCGGGCCAGAATTTCGGTGGGGGCCATCAGGGCCGCCTGATGCCCATTGGCCACGGCCAGCAGCATGGCATACACGGCGATGACGGTTTTGCCGCTGCCTACATCGCCTTGCAGCAAGCGGTTCATGGGCCGGCTGCGGGCCATGTCGTGGGCCACTTCGGCAATCACCTGTTTTTGGCCCGGCGTAAGCTCGAAGGGGAACAGCCGAAAAATGCGGGCGTTGATCTGCGCCGTGGTTGGCAGCGGCGTGGCCTGTTCTTGCTGGCTGGCCTGGCGCCGCAGGGCAAGCCCTAGCTGCATCACCAGCAGTTCTTGGTAGATGAACCGCCGCCGCGCGGCTTGGAGCATTTCCATATTGGCGGGGAAGTGCAGTTGCGGCAGGGCCTGTTTGATGAGCCCTAGCTGATGGCTTTCGAGAAACTCGGCGGGGAAGACTTCTTCCAGATCGTCCACGTAGGTGGCCAGCACGTGTTTCATGGCCCGGCGGACTTGTTCTTGCTTGAGCCCTTCGCAGAGCGGGTAGACCGGCAGGATTTCTCCGGCGGCTTCGGCGCCATCTTGCAGCCACTGCACGCGGGGGTGCGACATTTCCCAGGCCAGGCCGCGGTACTGCACCTTGCCAGAGAACAGTACGGTTTGGCCAAAGCGGAACTTGTCGCGCATGTACGCCTGGTTGAACCACACGCCGCGCACGTGTCCGGCGTCTTGGCGAATGAGCACGCCGGTGATGGAGCCCGTGGCGGTGCCGCGTTGGTCGATGTCTTCGACCACGCCGACCACGCTCACGTTGGCGCCGTCTTCAAAGTCGGCCACGTCGCACAGTTCGGTCAGGTCTTGGTAATCGCGGGGGAAGTGAAACAGCAACTCGGCAGCCGTGCGAATGCCCAGCTTGCGAAATAGCGGCGCGCGGTCGGGTCCCACGCCTTTGAGGAATTGAATGGGCGTCGCCAGACGCTGGGCTCGACTTGGTGGAGGAGACGACATACGAGGAAGTTACCCGCGCGGCGGGGTGTGGTGGAAACGATGGCGCCCTGGCAGAAGCTGGCGGAATTGCGGGAAAGTTCACACGGCCTTGCCGACCGCTCTGCCAGGGACGACCTATATTTGCGATGCGGACGACTTCGAGGGCCGTGCCGCATTGTATCACGCGGCTGACAGCACCGCTGGCAAGCGCGGGGGGCGGAGGCCTCGTTCGCCCGGCGGCTGCCCCGGCGCGCGGTGCAAGCGGCAAAAACGTCAGACTTTGACTAATTGCGACGACCGGCAGAAGCCGATTTCAAGGTCTAGCTTATCGCAAACGCGTTGTTGGTTCGACCACCACCAGCCATGGGCAGCCCGCAGATGCCGCTGGGCAGGAACGCCGTTCGCTAAACCGCATTGTTTGATCTATTTGGGAGAAACTGCTCATGACCAGGCTGTGGATGGCTGCTGTTGCCCTGGCCGCGCTGGCTCCGCTGGCTCATGCCAAAAACCCTCGCGTGCTTGGCGATGAGCCGTCTGGGCAGATGTCGCTGGGCGAGCTCACCCCCACCCCCAGCATGTGGCTCTATCAGCAACAGCTGGCCGAATACAAAGATCCGCAAGCCGCCGTGCGGCGTCGGGCTGAATCCCTGGCCGCCCAGCGCGACCAACGCATTGCCGCCCGCAAATGGTACGGCTTTTCCAACAGCCGCCCTCGCGCCAACGGCGTGCCGTTCATGGGCACCTATTCGCCGGCCTGGGTAGGCACGATCAACGAGCCGTTCATGTGGCCAGGTAGCGCCGGCGGCCCCACGATCATTATCGAACGACCCGCTTCTGATTACCCTCGCTAGTCGCGGCAGAGCCTACCACGGGCGTCTGGTAGAAGCGTCGCCCCCCCGCCGCAAAGTTGCGGGGCCGAACCTAAACGAGAAGAGGCGTTAGGCCGCAGTCACTGGGAACAGAGTGACTGCGGCCTTTTCTCGTTGATGGTGACGCACCGTTGGTTAACACAAAACCGACGGTTTTCCTTGTTTCCCAGGGCCACGGGGATTAGTCTGAAAAAGTGCGCTTGGGGGGGAACCCGATGCCGCTAACCGATCAACGAGGCAACCCATGCGTCTTTTCTTCTGGGTCCGCCGCTTCGCCGCGCGCAGTTGCGATCCCAAAATAGCCCTGTGTGTCGCGGCATTT
The DNA here is from genome assembly GCA_964445985.1 of uncultured Pirellulales bacterium. GTDB lineage: Bacteria > Planctomycetota > Planctomycetia > Pirellulales > S012-138 > CAYUMU01. The sequence continues at coordinate 38,227 of CAYUMU010000060.1, forward strand.
TTCAGCCTCGCCTGGGGCCTGCGAACATTCGAGCCCGCCACGGCCTGCGCCCAGGCCGCGGATGAAGCTTCGCCCGCCAACGCGGCAGCTACCCAGTCCCACGCTCCAGCGCCCTCTGCCTCACAGCCTTCGGCCGATAACCTGGCGACCTTTCGCAGCGAGCGGCGGTTACTGGTGCAGCACGTGCAGTCCAAACAGCCCCAGCAGCAGGTGGAAGCCCTGCGGCGGCTCCGTGATTTTCCGTACCCCGACGCGGCCAAGCTGGTGCTGCCGCGACTTCGCGACACCGACTCCGGCGTGGCCCGCACGGCCTATCAAACCCTGCTCACCTATCGCGACCAGCCCGAGATCGCACCTCTGTTGCTGAACACGCTTCGCAAAGAAGGCGTCTCTCAAGTCGATTCCGGCTACCTGGCCCTGTTCACCGTGTTGGCTTCCAGCAGCCTGCCCCAAAGCTCCGAAAGCTTGCTCCGCACGTTTGACGAAACAGCCGGGGCTCATCCCTCGCGGTGGACGCGTTTGACCACCATGCTCGCCGGACTGGCCACCGAAGGGGGCGAGCCGGCCTTGGCCGCGCTCCAGGTCTTTCGCCAGTCGCAACCCTTCCAGCTCGACTTCGGCTTTCGCAGGGCCACCGTTCAAGCCGCCATTGCGCTCCGCACCACCGAATCGGTTTCGCGACTGATCGCCTGGCTGGAATTCCTCGACGGCGAAGCCCGCGGCGATGTCATTCGTTACCTCACGGTGCTGGCCGGCAAAGACCATGGGCTGGACGTCAAAGCCTGGCAATCGTGGTGGAAAGAAAAGCAGGATGGCTTCGAGTTCCCAGCGGTCGCCGCCATTGTGTCGGCCGATGCTCCGCTCACCGTGGAAGGCCAAACGCCCCTGCTCGCCGAAAGCGACAGCGACAAGATCGCCTGGGGCAAAACCCAGTTCTACGGCCTGCCGGTCTACGCCCGCCGCGTGGTCTTTCTGATCGATTCCTCCAGCAGCATGCTCGACGCCAACCGCATGGTGAACGCCAAAACCCAATTGCTCACCGCCGTGAACGAGCTGGATGAAGCCTATCTGTTCAACATCGTGACCTTCAATCAAACGGTTGGCTCCTGGCAGCGGCAGTTGATTCAGGCCACCGAATCATCGAAGAAGTTGGCGGCCCGCTACGCGGCTTCCATACCCGCTCAATCGGCCACGGCCACCTACGATGGCTTGGAAGCGGCGCTGGCCCATCCCAACTTGGAAGCCATTTACCTGGTGACCGACGGCGCCCCCACGGCCGGCAAGGTGATCAACCCCGATGCCATCATCCGCGCCGTCACCGAGGCCAACCGCACCCGCCGCGTTTCGCTGTACGTGATCGGCATCCAGCCCGACCCACAGTTCGAGAGCTTTCTCAAAACGCTGGCCGAGCAAAACTTCGGCACTTATCGCCGGATGCAATAAAGAAGACGATTGAATCACAAACCGTCCGACACCCTTCCCATGTGTTTAACACGGCGCTGGAATCGAGCAGGACTGAGATGAGCCAGGCAGGGTTGTTTTTTTCCACGTCTTCATCCCGGCTTAGAAAAAGGATGACAGCGTGTGGGCGTCTCGAAAGCAGGTGGAAAGCCAGGGCGGCAAAAGCCCTCCCCCCGCGCAGCGAGGAACGAGCGGAGTGCGGGGGGAGGGTTGGGTGGGGGGCCAGCAGCGGGTACATGCTCGGCAATCCCAGCGACCAGGCGTGGATTTCCCGAAAACGCTACCCACAAATTAGACGCTCACACGTTCGACCCGGCTGTCATGATGACAGCCGGGTTGAACAAGCCGCCGCCGCTACGACCCCTTGCGGGGTCAATTGAAATTCTTTCGTTTGCGACCCGGCGGTGTCGCTGCGCTCGGGCCGCCGGCTACGCGCTGAAACCCCTTCGGGGTGAAGACACATGAGGCTCGTCCGCGCTAATCCAAGTCCGTGCGAAAGACCTCGGGAACTTCGAGCCTATCCGAGAACCCTGTTTCCCCCTTGTCCCCAGCCCTTCTCCCCTGGAGTACTGGGGGGGAGAAGGGAGCAAGAAAGAGCTTTTACTTCTTGCGCAGCGCCTTCCCTCCCAAGGCTTTGGTCGGCTTGCCGCCATCCACGGCCAGTTGGCCATTCACCACGGCGTATTGCACGCCGCTGGAGTGCAAGAACGGCTCTTCGAAGGTGGCGTTGTCCATCAAGGTTTTCGGGTCGAGCACCACCACGTCGGCCGCCTGGCCCGGCCGCAAATAGCCTCGGTCTTGTAGACCCAAAATGTCGGCTGGCAAGCCATTGCAGCTTCGCAGCGCCTGTTCCAGCGGCAGCACTTTTTCTTGCAGGCAATAACGGCCCAGCTTGCGGGTAAACGTGCCATAGCTCCGCGGATGGGGCTTGCTGCCGTCGTCCACCTTTACCGAACCGTCGCTGGCCGTGGCCACCCAGGGCTGCTGCATCACGAACCGCACATCTTCCTCGTTCATGCTGAAACTCACGGCCGCCGCTCCGCCGTTGCGAAGAATTTCCACCACCACATCCACCGGTTCGCGTTGCTCCGTGGCCGCGATGTCGGCAATCGACTTGCCCGACCACTCCGGCCGTGGTTTGTACGAGGCCACGAGAATGCGAACGCGATCGGCCAGACTACTGGCGATTTCCTGGCGAAGCTTCGGCAACTTTTGCTCGTCGTTCAACCGGTTTGCCAGGTCTTTGCTGCTCCCTTCCCGCGCCGCGCTCGAAAGCACCATGGCCGCCAGCGACGTGCTCGAAGCCGTGTAAGGGTATTGATCGGCAGTGACCGTTTGCCCCGCCTCCCTCGCTTTTTCAATCAGCTGGCTCGCTGGCCGCACGCCGCCCCAATAGTCCCTGCCCGAGGCTTTGAAATGCGAAATATGCACCGGCAACTTGCCCTGTTTCCCAATCTCGATGGCCTCGGTCACGGCATCCAGCAGGGTCTTGCCTTCGCCGCGAATATGGCTGGCGTAAATGCCGCCGTGCTTGCCCGCAATGGCGGCCAGCGAGGCGATTTCGGCCGTGTCGGCATACGCGCCTGGCACATAGATCAGCCCGGTGGACATCCCAAAGGCGCCGGCCTGCATCCCTTCTTCCACCAGTCGCTGCATCTGCCGGAGTTCTTCGTCCGCAGGCGGCCGATTGATCGCCCCCAGCACCTGGTTTCGCACCGCGCCGGCCGGCACCAGGTGCACCACGTTCACGCCAATGCCGTGCTCATCGAGCTGTTGCAAGTACTTCCGCACGTCGACCTGCCCACCGCCGCAGTTGCCGGTAACCAGGGTGGTGCAGCCCTGCGTGAGATAATTCCGGCCGTCGCGCGTGGCTGCTTGAAGAATGGGAAAGTCGCTGTGATTGTGCAGGTCGATAAAGCCCGGCGTGACGATCAGGCCCTCGCAGTCAATCGTGCGCTCGGCCTCAGGGCTTGCCAGCGGCTGTTCGGCGGTGCCCACGGCCACAATTCGCCCGCCTTCCAGCAGCAGATCGCCCACGAACGGCCGTTGACCGCTGCCATCGTACAGGGTGCCGCCCTTCAGGTGCAGCTTGGGAGGCCGAGCCGCTTCGTCCGCGAGTCCCCTGCCCAGGCAAATCCCCAGCACCACCGTGACGGCCAACATCGAAGTTCGAAAAATCCCGCGGAACATCGGCTGATCTCGACAAGTTGGAGGCGGAAAGTGCCGATCAAGGTTCGATCGCGCTGTGATCACCCACCCATGATAAAAGCCCTGGGCCTGGGTCGCAAACTTGGCAAGACGGGCCGGTTGTGCCAGCCAGGAATACCAGGCAGGGGGACCACTCCGGGCACCACGCAGGGCACCCCACCGGGCGGGCCAAGTCCGTTCTTTGTAGTTTGGGAAAACACCGCTCCGCAAACCGCGTGGCCGGCCTCAAACCGTTGACCCAAGTCGCGAAAAAACCTATCGTTACGCGTTAGAGTCGGCCGCGGTTTGCCGGCCCACTTCCTGATTGTCTTTGGCACGCGCGCGACAAGAAAGCGAACGCCTCCCATGAGTATCGGCCAAGGCTCCGGCACCGATTTCAGCACCATGCGCGGCCAAAACTGGCCCTGCCTGCGGCAGTTCACGGTTTTCCTCGAGAACCGCGTGGGGCAACTGCTCGACGTCGTGCGCCGCTTTGAAGGCAGCCAGGTTCGCGTGGTGGCCCTTTCGATCCACGAAGCCACCGAGTGCGCCTTCCTCCGCCTGGTGCTCAGCCACCCCGAGCAAGGCCGCGAAATCCTCGAACGAGCCGGCCTGGCCCTGATCGAAACCGACCTGATCGGCGTCGAACTGCCCGACAGCCCTCAACCGCTGCTCAGGGTTTGCACCGCGCTGCTACAGGCCGAAGTGAATATCCAGCAAACCTACCCGCTGCTCGCTCGCAGCAACGGCAAGCCCGTTGTGGCCTTGAAGGTGGACAACACCGACGTGGCCATGGAAACGCTTGCCACCAAAGGCTTTGCCATCGTCAGCGAGCAGGACCTTTCCGAGTAGTTAACTCGCCCTTGCCAGCTTTCCGTTCGGCCGGCAAGCCTGTCGGTGGGGGGGTATGCGATGAAGGCCAAGTCGCCCGTCACCTTGTCCTAGAGAACGCCGACGATCTCGACAGGCCTGCGGTCAAAGATCTGATCGCCCATGCGTTGGATCGAGCCCGCATACCGTTGGACGGCGCCGGCGAAGGCCGTCTGGTCATTAAGTCCGTCTCGGAGAGGCAGCGACCGCGGCGGGCTGAAAAGTAGTCTGGGTGGCACAGTTGGAGCAGTTTCCTCAAGGGACTGACCACGAAACGCCGATCTTCTTGTCTCGCGAAGCGGGCGACGGCCGCAACCTGGCCGCAACCCGGTCGAAACAAATTCGCTTCGCGTTCCCCTGTTGGAAGGGTGAAAAGGGGGGCTGGGCACTTTCGGACTGGGTCGAAAAACGAGCGTTTTCCGCGGGAAAACCGGACCTTTTCGAGATCGTCTTGAAATTCGCAAGAATTTTTCACGAGGCCCTTTGACACACCTCCCAGCCCCCTATATAGTTACTCGTCTCACACGCAAGTGAGACCTGCCAAACAACGCAGGGCACGCGGTAAAACGCAGGCCCTGTTCAAGTTTGGTGGGTGCCTGTTGATGAAGCAGGCGAATGAGATCTTTGGCAATTTGGTTGTGGTAAAGTGGCATCTCACGATGGGTGTGTTGCTTCGGCAATGCTCTCATCGCTGTATTTTTGTGAGCGCCGCGGCCACGAAGAATCATCCCGAATACCGGGTGGCGGTAGAACGCCAGTCGGCAAGTACGGTTGAGGGAGCGTGGCTGCAAGATCTTAGATTAATCGTTACTTGCCCAGCGAAATGCAATCGCTGGGCGTGGTTTAACCTCGGTTTCGAGTTCTTCTCCCTTGGGAGAGGGCTGGATTACCGTTGGTCAAGCTACTAAGGGCGCATGGGGGATGTCTTGGCGTCAGAAGACCTTGAAGGGCGTGGAAGACTGCGAAAAGCCTGGGGAAGTTGTCAAACGAGCGTTGATCCCAGGATTCCCGAACTGACATCTGCTGAATTCATAGGCAGGTGTAGGCAACCCGGTGAACTGAAACATCTCATTAACCGGCGGAAAATAAAGAAAACTCGATTCCCTCAGTAGCGGCGAGCGAAAGGGGAATAGCCCAAACCGCGAAGGTTTTCCTTGGCGGGGTTGTAGGGCCTTTCACATGAGAGTTACAAAGTGCTTCGCTAGTGGAACCGTCTGGAAAGTCGGACCATAGAGGGTGACAGTCCCGTACGCGAAAGTGATAGCGCCTCTCGAAGGGTACCTGAGTAGGTTGAGGCACGTGGAACCTCGACTGAATCCACGGGGACCATCCCGTAAGGCTAAATACTCTCTGATGACCGATAGTGAACTCAGTAAGGCGACTGAAAGATGGGAAGAACCCCTGTTA
>CAYUMU010000061.1:0-44096 GCA_964445985.1 uncultured Pirellulales bacterium
TGTAGTGAAGACTTTGAGCAAAAAACGAACCTAAGTCCTTACGCCATGGCAAATCTGGACCACGAACTGCGTAACTTGGGTTAGGGGGTTCGCAACTCGATCAGCTCGAAAACATGCCTGCGATTCCCAGGGCAGTAAATGCCCGTATGAACTCGGTGGCGATTGGCCGCTTCATAGTCCAGAGCCACGATCAACGCGGCGCCACAAGCAGGACAGAGAATAGCCACGCCCTGATTCCTGAGCTCAAATACCTTGCGCAACGACTCGACGCTGCCATCGTAAACATACGATTCCACCGAAAGCCCTCCGATCCTGCCTGGCCGTTCCCTTCACCCTCCCCTCAATTTCCAATCCAATCCGCACGTGCAGCGCGCGCAACCTCGCCCCTCACGCCCAAACCCGCCCCCCAATCCCTAGTCCCTAGTCCCCAACCCCCAGTCCCCCGCAATAAGAAAGCGCCAGCAAGCTATACGAAGTCACCAGCGTCGGATCATTCTCCAGCCATTGCCGGTTGGCGTTGACCCACGAGCCGTCGGCCTGTTGCCGCTTCTTCAAGGCGGCGATCAGGTCGCTCCGCCAGTTGTGCGATTTACCGTCCGCCGCGGCAATGTCTTCCTTGCCCAGGGCGTCGAGCGCTTTGGCGAACGTGTGGTAGTAATAGAACAGGCCGGCGTCGCCCATGCCTGGGTTGCTGTCCAGGTCGTAATACTTGCCAATCCAGGTCACGGCCGCCTTCACCCGCGGATCGTCTTCATCCACGCCGGCGTAAATCATGCTCTTCAGCCCCGAGTAGCTCATGGCCCCGTAGCTCCGCAGGCCGCCGTCGGGCGTTTGCCGTCCCCCCTGCTCGCTCACGGCCGGGGTGTAATAGAAGCCGCCATCGTTGATCTTGCCAGCAAAGGGCGTGGTGTTGTGCTCCGTTTCCAAATTCTGACAGCGCGAGACAAAGATCAAAGCCTTCTGCATCGCCTCGTCGTCGGCCTTGGCGCCCGTCGCCTTGAGCGCGTCCATCAAAAAGGCCGTGTTGGAAAGGTCAGGCCGCGACTCGCCGCCGTAACCGGCCCCGCCGTAAAACACGTCCGACTTGTCCTTGCCTTCGGTCTCATCCCAAATACCAGTCCGCAGATACTGACTTGCCCCCTTGATGATTTTGTCGTACTTGCCCTCGCTGTTGGCTTTCTCAAAGCACAGCAGGGCCACACAGGTTTCGTAGTTGCTCAACCGGCTGCGGGGTGGATGGATGCTGCCATCGTCTTGCGCGAACCCTTCCATATACGCCAAGGCCTTGGCCACCACGGGGTCTTTCACCGTGCGGCCGTTTTGCAGCAGGGCCAGCGTGGCCAACGCCGTGGGGCCAATGCCAAACCGCGAATTGAACGAACCATCGGCCGCCTGCTGCGATTCCAAGAACTGGATGCCCTTGGCCGTCATTTCCTCCACGGCCTTGGCGTCGGCCGCGCTCAGCTCGGCCGCGGCCTTCCGCGACTGGGCTTCCGCCGCCCCGAAACCGGCCCCCAGCAACAGCCCGCCCCCAATCAGGCTGGCCTGAACCGCACGCGCGAACCGACCCACCACCACATTCAACCGCGGAATAGACATCGAAGATATCTCCATGAGAATGGACGCGCGCCCAAGGGGGAGGCGCATCGCATCGGGCAGACCAAAGCTCGCTGGCAACATTGCGAAACGCAACCAGCTATGCGAATAGAATACCGCTTCTTCGCCCCAACACCGCGCGTCAGCGCGTAACTCACTACAGGCCAAGCACATGCCAACACAACACCCACCTCAAACAACCCCCGCCACGCACCCTTCACCGCCAGAACCGGCCAAACTTTGGCCAGCCGTGACGAATTTTTCACCACCCGCGCCAGCATCTTAAAGGTGAGAAGAAAGCCCAACCAAAAAATCCCACCCTCCCCCAATCCCCAGCCCCCAGCCAATTTCCATCCGAAGCCCGTTGACAAGCGGCCCCCGTTTGGTGGATGATTGTTCGTTTTCGGCGATAGCGTCGCCGAAGTTTGCGCGGACGTTCTCGCGACCGGTTTCCGCGGCCCGCCGTCCCTTGGCCTGAGCTCAGGCATTGGGGGGAATGGAGGGGGGTGCCGCGGCCGATCCGTCGATCGCGATAAATCACGAGCATTTTCGTAAAACTACGAGCATTTTGTAAAATCACTGCATTTTCGTGAGGAGAATACGTTGGCTGTCCGGATTCGGATGAAGAAACTCGGCCGTGCCCATCGGCCCTTCTATCGCATTTGTGCGATGGACGCGCGCGCTCCCCGCGACGGTCGGCCGCTGGAAGAGTTGGGCCATTACGATCCCATGGTTCCCGAGACCGATGCCCGCGTGGTGCTGGATCGGGAGCGGGTCGATTACTGGCTTTCGGTCGGCGCCCAGCCCACCGAAAAAGTAGGGATCCTGATCAAAAAATACGGCACCAACGGCACGCACCTGTCGCAGCAAGAGCAAGCCCTGGCGCGCGTCAAGCAGGGTCGCTCGCAGGCCATGGCGCCCATGGCCCAAGTGGCCAGAAAGAAAGCCTCGGCCGAAGCGGCGGCGGAGGGGAGCGAGGGCTAACGCCCCATGCGGTTCGATATTGTGACCTTGTTCCCGGAAATGTTTTCAGGGTATTTGGGTCAAAGTTTGTTATGCAAAGCCATCGACGCCGGCCTGGTCACCGTCAAGGTTCATAACCTTCGCGATTGGGCTCGCGGCAAGCACCATCAGGTAGACGATCGCCCCTTCGGCGGCGGACCCGGCATGGTGCTCATGGTGGAGCCGGTCGTCGAGTGTGTGGAAGCGGTGCAGGCCATGCCCGATGCCGCCGCCTGGGGGCCAGGGCAGGTCGTCCTGCTTACCCCACAAGGCCAACGGCTCGATCAACCGCTGGTAGAAGAATTGTCCGGCTCGCGGCGGCTCATCCTGCTTTGCGGCCGGTACGAAGGTTTCGACGAACGCATTCACCAGATCCTCCAGCCTCGCGAAGTCTCCATCGGCGACTTCATTTTGAATGGCGGTGAGGTCGCGGCGATGGTCGTGGTCGATACCGTGGTTCGCCTGGTCCCTGGGGTGCTGGGCGATGAACGCAGCAATCTGGAAGACTCGTTTTCGTCGGGCAACCGGCTCCTCGAGTTCGCGCAGTACACCCGGCCGCGAGAGTTTCGCGGCCACGCCGTCCCCGACGTTTTACTGAGTGGAAATCACCCGGAAATTGCCCGCTGGCGGCAGCAACAAAGCCTGGAACGCACCCGTGAGCGGCGGCAGGATCTGCTCCAGCCTCCCCCGCCGACGACACCGCCGAGCGATCCTACCGACCCCAACCGAACAACCTAACAGCAACAAGCCAACCTGCTTGCGAAGGAAATTCTGATGAGCCAGCAAATCATTGCCAAGGTGGAAGAGAAGCATCTCAAGCCCGAGCAACCGGAGTTTGAGATCGGCGACACGGTCGACGTTCACACCCGAATTTTGGAAGGCGACAAAGAGCGCATTCAAATTTTCACCGGCGTGGTGATTGCCCGTAGCGGCTCCGGCACTCGCGAAATGTTCACCGTTCGCCGCATTGTGGGGGGTGAAGGCGTCGAGCGCAAGTTCCCCATCAACAGCCCTCGCATCGCCAAGGTAGAAGTCAAACGCCACGGCGTGGTCCGTCGGGCCAAGCTCTACTTCCTCCGCGACCGCATCGGCAAGGCCACCCGCCTGAAAGAACGCCGCAAATAAGCAAGTGTGCCAATGGCTTGCGGTCGAATGCGTCTCCCATTCAGAACCAGCTTGCCACGACCGGAAGCAGCTACCGTAGGGCAGGCATTCTGCCTGCCTCAATGCGGCCTGAAAGACCACTCACCGCGATCGTTGCCCATGCGGCAAGACGCTTCGCGCGCGGATACCTCCCCCACGCCGATGCCAGGCAAATCATCATCGTTCCTTACCAAAAACGGCTGCGGTAAGCATTCTGCCCGCATTGTGGCAGGCATTTGCCTGCCCTACATTTGCTGCGCCAAACCGTATTCTTCGACAACACGATGGAGAATTCTTCGGTGATCACCCGACGCAAACGACCGCAGAGGCATTAAAGTTCTCCGCAGCTTGCGGAGATGTTAACGAGCAAGAAACCGGCCGCTCCCCTTCGCCGCAATTGCCCGGCAATCAGATCCCTCTCGCCGACCGGCTGACCTGCCGTGCCCTGGTTATCGGCTGGGCCTAAACGTATAATTCTCCCAAAGCTTCCTCGCGGTCTTCGTTCGCACGCCCTGCGACCATTCCCACAGACCTGAAGGCGGTCTTTAAATGCCGGATGTGGGTTGACCCTCCGCCACACGAAAAACAAGGAGTCCCTGCCATGTCGTCTCTTCCCTCAAACATTTTGAATGTGCTTTCGTCGTCGAGTCTCTCGTCTGCGAGCCCCGTTCACGAAGATCCTCTGGACTTGATGGACCAGATCGACGAATTGCGAAAGCGCGAAGACGCCACCATCCTGGCCCACTATTACCAGGACGGCGAGATTCAAGAACTGGCCGATCACACCGGCGATTCGCTGGAACTCGCCCGCGTTGCCACGCGGGTAACCACCGGCACGATCGTGTTCTGCGGCGTGCATTTCATGGCCGAAACCGCCAAAATGCTCAATCCGCAAAAGCGGGTGTTGCTGCCCGACTTGCTGGCCGGCTGCAGCCTGGCCGATAGCTGCCCCGCTCCCAAGCTGGCCCAGTGGCAAGCCGACCTGCGAGCCGAAGGTCGGCGGTTCCAGACCGTCACCTACATCAACAGCACCGCCGCGGTCAAGGCACTTTCCGACTGGGTGGTCACCTCGGGCAATGCCGAGGAGATCATTCGCCGCGTGCCCGCGGATCACGAGATTTTGTTCGTGCCCGACCAGCACCTCGGCGGATATCTCCAAGAGGTGACCGGCCGGAAGATGATCCTCTGGCCCGGCTCCTGCATGGTGCACGAAATCTTCAGCGTGAACGATCTGCTCAAGCTCAAGCGGCAGCTGCCCGAGGCCAAAACCGTGGCTCACCCCGAGTGCCCCGCCAATATCCGCGAGCACAGCGACTACATCGGCGGCACGCAAGCCATGCTCCGCTACCTGGCCAGCTTCAGCGAGCCGACCGACTTCTTGGTGGCCACCGAAGCCAACATGATGTGGCAAATGGCCGCCAAGTATCCTAAGCATCGCTATCACCCCGTGCCCGGCATCACCTGCGCCTGCAATAAATGCCCTCACATGGCGCGAAACACCCTGGCAAAGCTCCGCGATTGCCTGGCGACAGGGCAACCCGAGATCCTGTGGCAGGAAAGCTTTGCGAAAGCGCGCGAGGTGCTGGAGCGGAGTTTGTTAAAGTAAAGGGGGCTGGCGATGCGGTATTTGGCATTCGGGCTGATGTTGGCAGGTGCAATCGTGCTGCTTGCCAACATCATTCCCGTCGCCCTCGTTGGTGGCGAACTTAGCCGATCGGGTGTGGTAACAGCGAGCCTGCTCATGTTCGCAGCATATATCGTCGCCCTGCTGTCGGGAAAAACCATTCCTGACTAAACCGACGGGTCGAGCGCACGACCATTTTCGCTTCTCCGCCCATTGGCATGAGGGGCAGGGCCGAACAGCATCGTTGATGGCGACGTCGATTTTAAGTGAGTCGATATGCACGATTCCTCCCCCCTTCCCCAACTGCCACCTCGCCAGGCCAACAGTCACAAGGGCACGTACGGCCGCGCGCTCATCTTGGGCGGCTCGCGGGGCATGGCCGGGGCCGCTGCCCTGGCAGGCATGGCGGCGCTGCGCAGCGGGGCCGGCCTGGTGCGGTTGGCCGTGGCCGACCCCTGTTTGGAAACGGTCGCGGCCTACGAGCCGACCTACATGACCCTGCCGCTTCCCGCCGATTCCGCGGGCCGCCTCGCCGCCGAGTACGAGCGCGATGTGGCGCCGCTGCTGGATTGGGCCACGGCCGTGGCCATCGGCCCCGGCCTGGGGCGTTCGGCCCAGCTCGACCGCCTGGTGGCCGAACTCTATCGGCACGCGCCCCAAGTCGTCGTTGTTGATGCCGACGCGCTCAACGCGCTCGCTTCGCAGCGCGCCGACTTGAGCAACCACGCCGGACCTCGGATTCTTACTCCCCACCCCGGCGAAATGGCTCGGCTTGTCGCCGGCGCCATCGAGCAGGTCCAGGCGGCCCGAGAGCAAGCGGCTCAAGCCCTGGCAACCCAGCACAAGATCATCGTGGTGCTCAAAGGGCACCAAACCGTGATCGCGGGGCCAGGCCAACTGGCCATCAACCGCACCGGCAACCCCGGCATGGCCACGGGAGGAACCGGCGACGTGCTGACCGGCATTACCGTGGCGCTCGCCGCCCAAGGGCTATCACCTTTCGACGCCGCCCGACTGGCGGCCCACGTGCACGGTTTGGCTGGCGACCAGCAAGCCCAACGGTTAGGCCAGGTTTCGCTGATTGCCCGCGATCTCATCGCAGGGCTGCCCGAGGCCTTTTGTTCGCTCCAGTGACAAGCGCGAGACCAACATCGATCCGCCGCCCGCCCCCCCTTGGCTTACAGACCGCCCGAGCCGGGAATGGGGACCTGGTCGGACTGAAACCCGATCAGCTCCCAACGCGGCTCCGGCAGGACTTCGACTTTGCGAAGGCGAAGCGTCAAGGGGGCAAGCGGATACGAAGTGGTGGGCAGCCCTTGGCCGGCCACGTCGCCAGCGAGCGTGATTCGCCCAAAAAACTGCACGGTGGCCAGGGGTGGCGAGACCGAATCACTGATCACGATCTTCAGGTCGCTATGGCTGACCTCGATCTCGTTGTATTGGGGCAGATAGCGATTGGCCAGGCTGCGCAATTCGTTGGCATCGGCGGCAATCATGGCCATCAGTTCGGCATCGCGGTTGTACCGCAGATGGGCCACGGCCACGTCGAAGGTGTTTTCGACCTGCTCGCGATCCGTGATAATGAGGTATTCGGCCAGCCATCCCAGCAGCGTGAGCACCACCGCCGCGCCGGCCCCAATGGCCAGCCCCTTCTTGCCGGTTTGCCGATAAGCCACAGCCAGAATCAGGGCCGTAAAGCCCCCGACGACCAGAATGGGCCAGGCATTTTCCGCGAGATTCATTCGCGTTTCTCTTTAGTTAAGCGGTTGAAATCCGTCCGCCAAGATTTGCTGATGCCGTCAGCTAAGATGGGAATTGCCGCAACGCGACGGGGGACTCGTTGGCCCGCGGCACGGTTGAGCCCAAGGGAGCGTTTTCCTGCGTGTTTTGCTGGGCCTTGCGGCGGGGACCAATGGCCACATAGGCCAAGCCGCCAAGCAGCAAACCAGCCCCGAGAATCATGCCGGCCAGCAGCCAAACATCGGCCGGCGCGGCTGGCGTGGCTTGCGGCGAGGCCTGGCCCGAGGCAATCAGCTCTTGTCGCCACAGCTCGGTTCGCGTATCGGCTTGCACCTGCAGGCGAGAATTGCGGCCGTCAATCTTGGGCAACATAAACAGCGCCACCGCCGCCAAAATCGTCAGGCTCCCTGTCATGGTGATCCGCTTCCAGAACGACGCCCAGCGGGCATCGGGCGCCAAGTTCGCTCGGCCGCCGGCAGTTTGCGGCGCGTCAGCGGTATGCGGTTCGCTGCCAGCGGCCGGGGCTGCGGAAAGCGGCGAAGTATTGCCCGAGGGTGGCAAGCTCATGGTGAAAAGCTGAAACTCAATAGCCGAAAGGAACGAATCGAAAACGCCTGCGGAAGCCACGGAAACAGCCCTGCCAGGCAGTATCGGATTATAGCTCGATTGCCCGCAACCGTCGCGTTAAAAAGAAGAATGGGTAACACCGCGTACGCGCCGAAGGCAAGCATGGCAGACACTCGGAAGGAAACTTTGATGCGGCTTGGTATTTTTGGAGGCTCGTTCGACCCGGTCCACCTGGGGCACCTGCTGCTGGCCGAGTATTGCCGCGAGGCGGCGCGGCTCGACCAGGTCTGGTTTGTGCCCGCCGCGCTGCCTCCGCACAAGCAAGAACAGCAACTCGCCCCGGCCGCCGACCGCGTGCAAATGCTCCGGCTGGCCATCGGAGGACACCGCTCGTTCGAAGTTTGGACGCACGAGATCGACCGCGGCGGCGTGAGCTACACCTACGAAACCCTCCAGCACCTGCGCGACACGCGGCCCGACGACGAGCTGTTCTTGCTGATGGGCGCCGACAGCCTGGAAGACCTCCCCCGCTGGCGACAACCGGCCACCGTGCTGGCCCTCGCCTCGCCGGTCGTGGTCGGCCGAGCCGGCAGCCATATCGCCTGGGAACCCCTGGCCCGCCTCGTCGACGGCCCCCGCCTGGAAAGCTTCGCCCGCCTGGCGGTAACCATGCCGCTGATCGAACTCAGCAGCACGGACATGCGCCGCCGCGTCCGTCAAGGACTAAGCATCTGCTACCAAACCACCCGCGCGGTGGAAAAATACATCGAAACAGCTCGGCTATACCAATAAACGGCGAACCCCAACCCAACCGTGTGCCTCAAAAAAAATCCCCAACGCCAGAAAAATACCTATAGGTAGCTCCTAGCTTTTCTGGCAAATTACACCCTGACAGATAACTCATCTCAACCATTCAAAATCACCTCTCGGACGGGTGGCTGGGGTCAAGTCGTGGCCAAACCAGCCTGAACTCGCCAACCGCCGCAGCCCACGACTTGCCCCCAGAAGAATCCGGCCCAACAGCCTGGAACAACAACGGGGGCACCCAAGCCCTGGTGCCTCGCGCACCCTTCCACGAGTGGATCGGTATGAAAATCGAGGTCTGCAAGGCTTGCCTGGAAACGGTCAACCAAGACATTTCTGAATTGCCCGACAAGCCGAGTGAGCCGTCATGATATAAGGTCCAGATCTTCCGCCACCGGCCCACCTCGCGGCACGAGCGTCCCGCCCGTGAATCCGCGCCGCCACCACAACCGCCGCCCCATAAAGAAGCCCCCCGCCGGGTGCGCCCGCGCCAATTGCAGCCGCGTGCTTCTTCCCTTACAAGTATGCCATGGCACCGCCCCGACCCCCTGGCCCTCGCAATGGCCTGTTGGGACTGGCGAATTATCGTCAGGCCCGCGCTGGCTATTTGGCATTCACCACCGCGCTGGCCGAAAAATACGGCGATGTCGTCTTCTTTCGTCTCGGCCCGGTCCCCTGTTTTCAATTCACCCACCCCGACCACGCCCACGAGGTGCTCGTCAAGCAGTGGCGCTCGTTCCAAAAAACGCAGCGCGCGCGGCAAGTGCTGGGCAAGTGGAATGGGGCCGGACTGTTTCTCAACGAGGGCGACGCCTGGGCTCGCCAGCGGCGGATGGTGCAATCGGCCTTCCATCCTCGCCGGGTTGCCGAATACGGCCGGCTGTTCGTGGAACATGCCTGCCAATTGGCCGAGCGCTGCGTAGGCCGCAACGTGAACATGGCCGAGGAGTTCAGCCGGCTCACCTTCGCCACCGTTAGCCAGGCCTTGTTCGGGGCCGATGTGGCCTCGCTTTCCGACGCCTTCCGCGAGCATGTGGAGCGGCTGCAAACCTTGGGCATGCAAATGTTCGCCAGCCCCGTGGTCTGGCCCATCTGGCTGCCCACCAAAACCAACCGCAAGCTGCTCCCCTCCATCCGCTTTCTCGATGAACTGGTGATGCGGGTGGTGGCCGACCGTCGCGCCAGCGGAGAAGACCGCGGAGATCTGCTCTCGGTGCTGCTGACCGCCATCGATGAGGAAGGCGAAGGGGGCCTGATGAACGACCGTCAGGCCCGCGACGAAGCCGTGAACCTGCTGCTGGGCGGCAACGAAACCACCGCCGCGGCCCTCACCTGGACGGCCTACCTGCTGGCCGCGAACCCCGAGATTCAAGAGGCCGTGGTCGCCGAGCTGCAAACCGAGCTGGCAGGCCGACGTCCCACGGCGGAAGACGCTCCCCGGCTCCGCCTGACCACCGCCGTGTTCAAAGAAGCGCTTCGGCTGTATCCGCCCGCCTATGTGCTGACCCGAGAAGCGGTGGAGGTGACGGAAATCGCCGGGTTTGTGATTCCCAAGGGAGCCAACGTGATCCTGGCGCCCTATCTCATGCAGAGAGATGCCCGCTGGTTCGAACAGCCCCTTAAGTTCTGCCCCCAACGGTTTCTTGAAAATGACGAAGACGAGCGCCAGCGGCGGGCCTACATTCCCTTTGGCGCCGGCCCTCGCGCGTGCATCGGCGCCGGCTTTGCCACGCTCGAGGCCGTGCTGGTGCTGGCCACGCTGCTGAGCCGCTGCCGGCTGGTTCGCCAAGAGCAAGGCGAGCCGGTTGCCGAAGCCCAAATCTCGCTGCACCCCCAAGGCGGATTGCCGCTACGAGTGGAAGCTCGCTCGACTTCGGCGTAGCCGGGAGGAAAAAGCTAGACGCGGGGAGAAAGAGGTAGTCGCAGGCGAAAACTGCCCTCAATCACCCAGGCCGAGAACCCTTCTCGCCTTCCTCGGCGTACATTACTAAGGGGGCCAGGCCGGCGGTCTTGAACGCTTACCCTTGACAAGCCAACCCCGTGGCAAGCAAACTTTTCTGTTTGGAATCACCCAGCGCTAGCAGCCTGCTTCACCCCCCTTTTTGGGGAGAATCGTACCGATGAGTTTGACCGTCGCTCTGCCTCCGCTTTCGCAGCCAACCCTTCCCTGGCAATCGTGCTGGGAGGGGGAGTCCTCGCATCATGTCTACCTGGGCCCCGCCCCAAACGACGAAGACGACGATGATTTCGACGACGAATTCGACGAGGACTTTGAGGAGTCGCTCGATAGCGACTTTGAGCGCGAGCTACGAGAAAAGTTCGGCGACGACGTCGGCGAGAACGACGATTTTGGCACCGACGACGACGTTGATATCGACGACGACGCGGAAGCCGACGACAGTGAAGTGGAGGTCGCTGACGACGAATAGCGCCCGGGGAGCAGGCCTGCTTTGAGCATCCTTGCGAGGCCGGCGCGATTTCTAGTCGCGATAGTCGTCTTTATCCTCGACTTCTTCCACGGTCTGGTGAAAGCGATCGAATAATTCGCGGTCGAAACGCCGCAACTGGCAAATTTCTGGGTTTTCGGCCAGCCATGCTTGCGCGGCCTGTTGTGCCTGGTCCCAAGTAGACCGATCGGCTGGAATGACGAGCAGGAATGCTTCGTTGACGATGGACGACAGTCGGGCAGCGGCCGTGTCCGCGTATTGATACCAGGCCGCATCTGCCTCGGGGCGCTGCCGTGTATCCTTCAACAGCGGCGCCAGGTAGGGCGCCCGATTCGGCGAATAGCGGTTGGTCACCCCGGCCACCACGGCCTGATACCGCGGCGACGGCGTGCCTTGCCGAGGCTCGTTTTCCAAGATTTCCAACAAGGCTTGCTGCTGGCGCGGCGTGCCCCAGTCGGCAACCAAGGCCGCGGCCGAGGCCCAGGCGTGCCGGGGTTGCCGCGGTTGCGCCAGGCAATGCTCGGCGGCCTCCAAAGCGGGCACGGCCAACGGATGTTCCTCGGCATCGATCAAGCGTTCCGCCAACGCCAGGGCCGCCGGATCACGCAGTTCCAGCAAGCCCAGCAGCACCGCGGCGTCTTGCGGCAAACCACGCTTCCGCAAGCGGAGCACCAGCGCTTCGTAGTCGCGCAACTCGCTCCCGCCGGCAAAGGCCGATCGCAGCCGCTGCCAATCCTCGGGGCTCGGCCGGAAGCGGGGATAATACGTGCGCAGATTGTGTTCTTGAATCGGCACCGGGATGCCGAAGTCGTACGAGTACATTTCCTCCAGCGTGTCGATCACGGTCCAGCGGTCGTACTCTAGTCGGTAGAGGGCGGCCAACGTGCCGGTGCGGTGCCGTCCTCCCACGCAATGGATGGCGACCGGCAGATTCTCAGGATTATCAAGGATGGCAAAGTACTCTTCGAAGTACTCCGGAGAAAACCACGGCCAATAGGCCTCGCCACCCATTTGCCAATGCAAGAATCGGGCGCCCAAACTCCGCGCGCAGACCGATTCCAACGGGCCGTCCGGCTCGTCAAAATCAATCCACGTTTTCAGCGCGGCATCATCGCGGCGAACGCTGATGATGGTTTTGACGCCGCAATCCTTCACCAAGTAACGCATGCCCCATTCCGTCGGTTGGGCCGTGCGATACAGCACCCCCGGAGCAACCGCGTCAAACCGCTTGAGGTGATACCGCCAAATGGCGAAATAGCAGGCCGTGCAGAACGCGATAACCACCGTTAGCGTTACGGTAGTCCGCAGCCAGCTTCTGCCTCTCAAGATGTTAGTACGCGTGATCAAGGAAAGTCCGGAGGGCGGTGATGCCTTTTAGTAACGACGGTGTGGGAGGACCCCAGGTGAAAGCCAACGTGATTGAAAGTTCGTGTCTGACCTGCTGACAGTGCCCGACTTGCTGACAGTGCCCGCCAGTTGTGCCCGGTAGTCGGCGCGGTAGGCCCCAACTGCGGTGGGTTCCGCGTTAAGGCATCCGTCGAAAGTGCTCGCTGGGGGGTGGCACGTTGGGCCGCGCTGGCGGCGCCAATGGCGATTCCTCGGCGGCACGGCGCGCGGGCGACGATTGACACCGCCGCTCCAGATCGCGCACCACCCGTTTCGCCCGCAAATGCTCGCCCAAATAGCTGGCCACCTTGGCCAACCGCCGTCCGGCATACACCGCGCGGGCATGGTAGCGAACCCAGCTCTTGGCCTCCTGCAGGGAGGCCCAGGTCTTCACCACGTTGGCCCGCTCAATGATCGGAGCATGCTCAGTACTGCACCGCAGCAACATCTGGAGGTTGGGGTCGTTCTCTTTCGAAAAAATCCGCTCGACCTCAAAACCCGTCTGCTCCGCCAGCATCCTCAATGTCGAAGCGTTGAAGTTATGAATGTGGGCAAAATGGAACATTTTGGAATACGGGGCCAACGGCGCGGTGAGGTTCGGGCATTCCACATACAGCCGACCACCAGGCCGAACGAGTTGCCGAATGTGCGACAACGCCCGCCGAGGACTGCAAAAGTGCTCGATCACATGCACCAACAGCACCAGGTCGTAGGCCGCCACCCGCGGCACTTGGAATAAATCGCCCACGCGAACCGAGGCATGCAGGCGATCTTGCGAATATTGCAGAAAGCCTTCGCCCGGATCGATGCCGCTAGCTTCGTAACCCGCCAGCTCAAATGACTTTACCGTGCAGCCAATCCCGGCCCCCACCTCAAAGACTGTTGCCGGGGAAGGCACGAAATCACGCAATTGGGCCAAGATGCGCTGGCCGTTGTTCCAGGCTCGCATTACCCGCCGGGGAGAAGGCGTGGTTTCGCCGTGATAGCTTTGCCGGTACTCGCCGGCATAGAACGTAGCGAGTTGCGACTCGCTGGGGATTTCCAAATGGCATACCAGCCCACAGTTGAGGCACATGGCCGTATGCAAAACCTCGCCGCGGCGATCGCGCTCCGAAACCAGGTCGAATCGCGTCTGGCCGCACAAATCGCAGTGTTTTACGGCCGGGGAGTGCGCGCTCCGAGCCGTACGGGAATAGGTCTGACCTGTTGCCATCCGTGACTTTGCTCCGGCCGAGAACCTAAGCCCGGCGTTGGTAGAGTGCGAGCATCCATGCTGCCACGCCCTTCCCGGTTTGAGAAAGGCAATCGCGGCGAAACTCTAGTGGAGCGGCAAAAAGCCGTCAACGGCAAATGCGCCGGCGCCCGCCATCGCCCGCCATCGCCTGGGCCATCGCGCGATCGCCCCCCCACTTTGATCGACAATCCGCCATATCCACGGCAATCTGCCCATTCAACGCCCACAACCCCCGCGGGCGTAAAAAACGCCTGTTTCGGCGGATTTTACCCATATTCTCACGCGGCCAGTTCGTTTTATATTGCAGGTCGCCGTCGCGCGGGGGGCGGAAGTTGTTTCGCCCGTTGTTCATCACCACCCTCTGCTCGGTGCGGGTAAAGCCGCACTCGCACGTTCAACCAACCAAGTTTCTCCGCGGCTCGCGGAGATGTTCAGCACGTACGAATTTAACAGGAAGCTACGGGTATGATCGTCACCACCAAGGATCTGTTCACCCAGGCTTACGGTAAATACGCCGTGGGCGCGTACAACATCAACAACCTGGAGCAAACGATCGGTTTGTTCCGCGGCAACCTGGGCAAGTCGGGCAGCAACAACGACCCCACCAATCCGGCCACCAGCAGCCCCTTCATCATTCAGATTTCCCGCGGCGCCCGAGGCTATTCCGACAAGCGGTTTTTGGAAGCCCTGATTCGCACGGCCGAAGAAGTCTTTCCCGAAGCCATTTTCGCGGTGCATTTGGATCACGGCACGGAAGAGGTTTGCTACGATTGCATCGACAGCGGCTTCTATTCCTCGGTCATGATCGACGCTTCGCACGAATCGTTCGATGAAAATATTGCCATCACCCGCCGCGTGGTGGAGCGTGCCCACGAACGTGGCATTTCGGTGGAAGCCGAACTCGGCATGCTCGGCGGCGTGGAAGAAGATATCGAGGTTTCGGCCGAGCACGCCTGCTTGACCGATCCCGACGAAGCGGTTGAGTTCGTGGAACGCAGCGGTTGCGACTCGCTGGCCGTGGCCATCGGCACTTCGCACGGCGCCTACAAGTTCACCGGCAACCAGGGCCTGCACTTCGACCGCATCAAAGAAATCCAGCAGCGGATGCCCAATTTCCCCCTGGTGATGCACGGCTCGAGCAGCGTGCCCAAGGAATGGGTCGATCGCATCAATGCCGCGGGCGGCAAGCTCCCCGCCACCTCGGGCGTGCCCGAAAAAGATTACCTGCCGGCCGCCAAACTCGGCGTGACCAAGGTCAATATCGACACCGACGGCCGGTTGGTGTGGTGCGGCGTGCTGCGAGAAACCTTCCGCGACAAGCCGGGCGATTTCGACCTGCGAACCTCGGGCAAGCCCTTCATGCAGGCTTACGCCGAGTTCATTACCCATAAAAATCAAAAGTTGGGCTCGGCCGGACAATTGGAAGCCGTGCGCGCGGCTCTCTCCCCGGTGGAAGCCTGACGTTTTACCCCAATCGGATCCCGCCCGACGGAGAATCCCCGTTCCGGACTCGTTAAACACGCTGGGACGGGGTTGCAATCTGGCTATCGGCGCGCAAAATAGCGAGATTCGCGTTCGCGCGATTTCTGGCCGCAACAAATAATTGCCTGGCCCGACCATAACTGTGCCTGGGGGTTTGCCCGGCAGGCGTGGCGGTCGTGCCTGGCGTTTTGTGCTTAATACCGTTCAGTCACAAGATACGTAGTAACGATACCGTAAAGGTCGAGGACCATGGCCCAAGTTGAAGTGCTCAAGGCCCAGATTCGCGAGTCTCGCGGCAAGCGGAATGCGCGGCGAATGCGAGATGCTGGCGAAGTGCCGGGCGTGTTGTATGGCCACGGCCAGGAATCCGTCAGCCTGACGTTGCCGGCCGACAAGTTGGCGGCAGCCATCCGGCACGGCCACCGGTTGTTGCAACTGGAAGGCGGCCTCAACGAGCAGTGCCTTATTCGCGAGCTCCAGTGGAATGTGTGGGGAACCCAGGTTCTGCATGTGGACCTGACCCGCGTCTTTGCCGATGAGCGCGTTACGCTGGAGGTGCCGATCGAACTGCACGGCGAGTCGCCCGGCATTAAAGTAGGCGGCGTGCTGACCCACGTGCTGGTCGCCGTCCAGGTCGAATGCCCGGCGGTTTCGGTTCCTGAAAAGCTGGAAATCAACATCAACCATTTGGAGGTTGGTCAGGAATTGAAGGTTTCGGACCTTAAAGTGCCGCAAGACGTGAAGGTTTTGGCCGAACCCGACGAAATTGTGGTGCATTGCCACGTGCCCGTTGAGCGGCCTGAAGAAGGCCTGGGCGGTCCCGCGGAGCCGGAGCTCATTCAGCGTGAGGCTGAAGGCGAGGGCCAGGGAGGCGAATAGGAATGAAGCTGGTGGTGGGCCTGGGCAATCCAGGCGGCAAATACCGAGATACGCGGCATAATGTGGGTTTCTCGGTCGTGTCGCTGCTGGCCCAGCAGGCCGGCGCCGAAAAGCCAAGGCATAAGTTCGAGGCCGAGGTTTGCGAGATTGGCCTGGAGGGGGAGCGGGCGCTGCTATTGTGCCCCTCCACCTATATGAATCTCAGTGGGAAAAGCGTGCTCCCGGCGCGTGATTTCTATAAATTGGATTGCGAGTCCATCCTGGTCGTGTGCGACGACTTCAACTTGCCGTTGGGTCGGTTGCGAATTCGTCCGGAAGGCTCGGCCGGGGGGCAGAAAGGGCTGCAAGACATCTTGCAGCGATTGGGTACGCAACAGGTGCCCCGGCTGCGGTTGGGAATTGGGCCCACGCCCGCTGGCTGGAACCCGGCGGACTTCGTGCTGGGCAAGTTCACCAAAGCAGAGCAAGAACAACTGGAAGTAACGGTCGCAACCGCGACGGATGCCGTGAGGGTATGGTGTCGCGATGGAATCGCCGCCGCCATGAACCGCTTCAACGCCGTCGGCGCGGAAGACAATCAAACGGAAAAAAAAGCCAACCGCCCGCGGCGAGCGCGGCGGTCTCCGGCAAATGAATCATCGCGCTTGCCGTCCTCCACCGCGGATGGCGACGCGAGCCAACCATCCTTCTCGCCAAAGCCAGAGGAGTAATCAACTTGGCCGTCAATGTTTATGAAGGAATGTTCATTCTCGATTCCAATAAATTCGCGCGCGATCCCAACGCCGTTTCGGCGCACCTCGCCGAAATGATCGAGAAACTCGGCGGTGAGATGCTGGCGAGTCGCCTGTGGGAAGAACGACGCTTGGCCTACCCCATCAATGGCCAGCGCAAAGGCACCTACTGGCTCACCTACTTCCACCTGGAAAGCACCAGCCTGACCGCTCTGCAGCGGGCTTGCCAGCTTGATGAAAACATCATGCGGATGCTGTTCCTCAAGATCGACCCGCGGATCGCCGACCACCTGGTGCAATTGGCACGGGGCGAGGTGCCCGCTGGCGAACCTGAAACCGAAGAAGAGCCCGCCGAAGCGAGCAGCTAAGCCAGCAATCGGCGGCCAACACCCGG
Organism: uncultured Pirellulales bacterium; assembly: GCA_964445985.1. GTDB lineage: Bacteria > Planctomycetota > Planctomycetia > Pirellulales > S012-138 > CAYUMU01. The sequence goes on from CAYUMU010000061.1 coordinate 17,030, forward strand.
CAACCAATGGGGGGCCGGGCGGCCAGCCGCCACAAAGATGGCAAACCGCGTGTGGGTTGCCATTGGAGAGTGGCTGGCGTCGGAGGCCGGCGGTGGTGTACGCTGAGTGGGTGGTGTACGCTTTGTGACTGTGAACATACCGCGGGTGCCTGGTCGGGAGACGGATGATGGCTAGCTTCAATCGAGTCGTGTTGATGGGCAACCTTACCCGCGATCTCGATTTGCGGTATGTCGGCAATAACACGGCCGTCACCGAAATGGGGCTCGCCGTCAACGATAAACGCAAATCGGCCACCGGCGAGTGGATTGACGAAACCACGTTCGTGGATGTGACCCTCTGGGGACGCACCGCCGAGGTGGCCAGCGAATACCTCTCCAAAGGCTCCAGCGTGCTGATCGAAGGCCGGCTCAAGCTGGACTCGTGGCAAACCAAAGAAGGCGATAAACGCTCCAAGCTGCGTGTCGTCGGCGAGCGGATGGTGCTGCTCGGCGGCCGCGGCGAGAAGGGTGGCGGCGGCTCGCGCTCGGGCGGCGGACGCCCAGCCCCCGATGCCTCGGAATACGGCGGACCTGCCGACAGCTACGACGACTCCAGCGGACCCTCGCCTGCCGACGACATCCCGTTCTAACCCCCCTACTGTTTCCGAACCAAAATCAACGACCTGCTGCTTCTCCCCGGCCCTCTTTCTCGGCCCAGTGCAACCGCCACGGCGAGAAGCGTGGGCGCCCCCCAACATTGTCCTCCTAGGAAATGAAGTAACATGCCTGGCACAACGAGCCGCCCCAAGTTCAAGCGACTTCCCAAAGGCAAGCACGGCGGCATCGAGCTGCTCTTGATCCAAACCGTTGAGCACCTGGGCAAGCAGGGCGAAGTGGTGGAAGTCAAGGCCGGATACGCCAACAACTACCTGCTGCCGCAAGGTCTGGCGACGATCGCCACCGATCACCACAAACGGATGATCGAGAAGCACAAGGCCCGCCTGCAAGAGATCGAAAAGGCACGCCTGGCTGGCATCCGCGCTCGGGCCGACGAGCTCAGCCAACAGAGCCTCAACATCGAGGCCAACGCCAACGACGAAGGCCATCTGTACGGCTCGGTCGGCGCGCATGAAATCGCTGCCGCCCTCAAGGCCCAAAAGATCAACATCACCCCCGACCAGGTGCGGCTGCAAGGCCCACTCAAAGAACTCGGTCTGTACACCGTCAAGATCCACCTGGGTCACGAGGTCGAGGCCGACGTCAAGGTGTGGGTGGTGCCGACCGTGGGTGGCGACGAGCCGTCCTAAGAGCCTGTCCAAATACTCCCTCTCCCCTCGCGGGAGAGGGTTGGGGGGAAACAGGGTTCTCAGATCGGCTCTCAGCCGCGGCCTGTTATCCACTAGGAATCTCTCACGGGGATCGCTTGGGTATCAACACCAGCGATCCCCGTTTTCGTTTCGCCCTCTTTGATTCGCCCCGCTCGTTTCACAGCTCAGTCGGCCAGACCGGCCGCGATCGAACCGACAGGCTGAATCCGCCGTTCCCGCCCTGGGGAAAATTGACCATGAAATTTGTCGCCCGCCGTTTCGATACTGGGGAAGTCGTCGAGGTTCAGGTGCTCGGCGAGCGGATTGCGCATGTTTCGCGGCTCCCCTCGGGCCTGTCTGGATCGAAACATTCGTCGCCAGCGGAAGCCGCCGCGCTCCCCTACGTCGCGCCAGCCTTTCTCGATATCCAGGTGAATGGCTACGCAGGCCAGGAGTTCAGCTCGCTGGAGCTTACGCCCGCAGGGGTGGCGGCGATTATCGAAGCCCACAATCCCTTCGGCGTTGCGGCTCTTTTGCCCACCCTGACCACGCAAAGCCCCCGGGTGCTGTCGCACGGTTTGCAGGCCATTGCCGCGGCCTGTGAGAGCTCGGCCGATCTGGCCCACCGGATCCCTGGCATGCACCTCGAAGGCCCCTTCATGTCGTCGGAGGACGGCCCTCGCGGCGCCCATCCGGCGGAACACTGCCAGCCGCCCAACTGGGACTTGTTCCAGCGACTGCAACAGGCCGCCGGCGGTCGGATCCGCATCGTGACCATGTCGGTCGAGTTTCCCGAGTCGCCCGCGTTCATCGAGCGAGCCACCGCCTCGGGCGTGGTCGTGGCCATCGGACATACCGCGGCAACCGGCGAGCAAATTCGCAGGGCCGTCGACGCTGGCGCCCAACTGTCCACCCACCTGGGCAATGGCGCCCACCGCATGCTCCGCCGGCATCCCAACTACCTGTGGGATCAACTGGCCGAGGATCGGCTCTCTGCCAGCTTGATCGTGGATGGCCACCACCTCCCCCCGGAAGTCGTCAAATGCCTGGTGCGAGGCAAGACGGCCGCGCGTTGCATTCTGGTCAGCGACGAATCTGGCCTGGCGGGCCTGCCGCCCGGCCCATACTCCAGCAGCGGCTGCGAGCTGGAAATCCTGCCCGACGGCCGCCTGGTGATTGCCGGCCAAGATCAATTGCTGGCCGGAGCATCCGCCCCCATTGGCGTGGGCATTGCCAAGGTGATGGAGTTCGCCGGGGTCGATCTGGCCACGGCCGTGGCCATGGCCACGGTGCATCCGGCGCGGCTGCTGGGGTTGCCCGAGCCCTGCTTGCGCCCAGGCGCGGCGGCCGACCTGGTCTTGTTCGACCTGCAAGAGGGCACTGCTGGCAACGGGAGCTACCAGCTCCGCGTGGGGGCCACGATCGTGGGGGGCACACTGCGTTACGGAAAATTGTGCGAAGCGGCGTGATGAGCCTACCGATAGAGTAGACGGTCCTTGGATCAAACGCTTTCTCGGCGGCCTCCCCACCAATCGCAAACCCGCGGGTAGAGCCCGCGGGAATCGGAATCGCGCCGGGCAAAGCAAATCGGGCCAGGAACACCCTCCGCAAAATTCGGCCTGCTGCGTTACAATTGGTTACGGGGCACGCCCGAGGGAAAGAGGAACAAGAGGCGCGTCGGCGGCGGATTAGTTCCCCCGCTCGTCCTATCTTGACAACGAAGTTACAAGAACGGTAGCTTGTTGGGCTTAGCAAGGACGGCGCTTGCGCGAAAGCGACTGCTAGCTGTTTACGAATAATATTCCAGAAAATAGACGTACCGTTGGAGGGTTGTGCGGTGGCATCCGTGAAAGAACGAGTGATTGACATTGTCTCGGAACAGCTCGGCGTGAGCAAAGATCAAATTACGGAGGAAACCCACTTCGTGAACGATATCGGCGCCGACTCCCTGGACACGGTCGAACTGGTCATGGAACTCGAGGAAGAGTTCGACATCAATATCCCTGACGACGCCGCGGAAAAAATCCAGACCGTGGGCGAAGCCATCAATTACATCGAACAGCAAGTGGGGTAGATGAAACGCCGCGTTGTTATCACTGGCCTGGGAACGGTCACCTCGCTCAGTTGCCAGGTCGACGATCTGTGGACACGGATCCTCAACGGCGAGAGCGGCGTGCGGCTGGTCAAGCTGCACGACACCACGGATTTTCGCGTCAAAATTGGCGGCGAATGCACCGAGTGGACTCCCGGCGATTATCTGCCAATCAAAGAAGCGAATCGCATTGATCGCTTCTCGCAATTCGCCATGGTGGCCGGCATCGACGCCGTGAACCACTCGGGAATTGATTTTGCCAACGAGGACCGGTTTCGCGCCGGCGTGATCCTGGGGACCGGCATCGGCGGGCTGCTGGAGATTGAAACCCAGCATACCAAGCTGATCACCAAGGGTCCCAACCGCGTCTCCGCGTTTACCATCCCCAAGCTCATGTTGAATGCCGCCGGCGGCCAGCTTTCCATTCAGTACAAGCTGCGTGGCCCCAATGCCACCGTGGCCACGGCCTGCGCCAGTGCCACCAATGCCATTGGCGAAGCATTCAAAATGATCCAGCACGGCGATGCCGAGGTGATGATCACCGGCGGCACCGAAGCCGCGCTCACGCCCATGGGCCTCAGCGCCTTTGCCAACATGAAGGCGCTCTCCGAACGCAACGACGAACCGACCAAGGCCAGTCGTCCGTTCGACGCCGATCGCGATGGCTTCGTGCTCAGCGAAGGGGCCGGCCTGCTGGTGATTGAAGAACTCGAGCACGCCCAGCGACGGGGCGCCAATATCCTGGCCGAAATCATCGGCTATGGCGTCAGCTCCGACGGTGGGCACATTACCCAGCCCGACGAAACGGGCGAAGGCGCGGCGCGGGCCATGCAAAACTGCCTCCGCGATGCCCGCCTGAACCCCGACGACGTGCATTACATCAATGCCCACGGCACCAGCACGGGCTTGGGAGACGCCGCGGAAACAGCCGCCATCAAAACGGTGTTCGGACCCCACGCCGGCGATGTGTCGGTCTCAAGCACCAAGAGCCAGTTGGGGCACTTGCTGGGAGCCAGCGGCGGCGTGGAGTTGATTTTCGCGGTGCTATCCATCCGCGACAACGTGGCGCCGCCCACCATCAATTACGAAACGCCCGATCCCAAGTGCGATCTGGACTACACGCCCAACCAACCCAAGCAGCGCAAGGTCAACGTGGCCATGTCCAACAGCTTTGGCTTTGGTGGCCACAACGCGTGCCTCCTGGTCTCGCGGTACGACGGCAAATAGGCCCCCAGACCACCACCGACCGACGACAAAAAAACTCGCGACGCTTGCCTTGGCAGCGTCGCGAGTTTTTTTAGTTGCTAGTTGCTAACTACCAGCTACCAGCCACCAGTCCCTAGTTGCAATAGCTCAGTGCCAGGAGCGCATAGCCGGTCACCAGGTCGGCGTTGCCTTCCATCCAGCGGGGGGTTTCATTGACCCAGCTACCGTCGCTTTGCTGGCGCTCGGCCAATGCGGCAACCAACTCTTGCCGCCAGTCGTGCTGTTTGCCGCTGGAGTCTTCAAACTTGTCCACGCCCATCGCCGACAGGGCCTTGGCAAAGGTGTGGTAGTAGTAGTACAGGCCCGAGGCGCCCATGCCCGGGTTGCTGCTGAGATCGTAGTTCTGGCTGATCCATTTGTTGGCCGCCTTGACGCGCGGGTCGTCTTTCTCCACGCCGCAATAGATCATGCTCTTGAGCCCGGCGTAGGTCATCGAGGCGTAGCTGCGCAGCCCACCGTCGGGCAGAGTGCCGGCCTGGCTGGATCCGCCCGCGGCCGGGGTGTAGTAGAAACCGCCATCGGGATTCTTGGCGGCAAAGGGCGTGTTGTTGTGCTCGGTTTCGAGGTTCTGGCAGCGGCTCACAAACATGAGCGCCTTCTGCATCGCTTCGTCTTCCGGCCCATTGCCGGTGGCCTTGAGGGCGTCGATCAAGAAGCTGGTGTTGGAGAGGTCGGGCCGGCGATGGCTGCCGTAACCCGCCCCGCCGTACGCCGGATCATTCTTGTCCTTGATGTCGCCCTCATCCCACTGCAAACCCTTGAGAAAGGCATCCGCCCCCTTCAAGACTTTGTCGTAACGGCCATCCTGGTTGGCTTCGCTCAAGCAAAGAATGGCAATGCAGGTTTCGTAGTTCTTGTGGGTGCTGCCGTCCTGGTAAATGCCGCCGTCTTCGCGGATGAACTTCTCCACGAACTTCAGGGCCTTGGCCACCATGGGGTCGCTGACCGTGCGGCCTTGCTTCAACAGGCTGGCGGCCACCAGGGCGGTAACAGCCGGGCCGGTTTCCTTGGCGTACGAGCCATCTTCGGCCTGGCGGCCGCGCAAGAAGTTTATCCCTTTGGCCACGATTTCCTCGCGGCTAGGGCTGGCCGCGCGCAATGCCGAGCCGAGCGTCATCGACAACACGGCGCTCGCGACAATCATCCACCGAACTTTCATCTGGAAACTCCTGGACTGCTTGGTCTGTAACGAAAACGGGGGGAACGAACGCCACAACGACCTTCCCCCCGGCGTACCCGCGAAGCAAGCTTCGCCAGGCGACTGCCAGCGGTGGAAAGCGGTTCCGAGTCGTCCCCTCCAAAAATGCCGTATGCCTGCTGTTGGCAGCAGAGCGCACGACGAATGGTTCCGGTCTGGCGAGCGACCCGCGGACTTGGCTCGCTGGATGGGGTTGCAGGCATTTACGCTACCTCGGGTGAATTATAGCTCAGCGACGGGGGGAAAACAGTCACGCCCGGCAGGACTCACCACGAGGCCGCCATCGCCGGGTGAGGGATCCCAACTGCGGGCAGGGGTCACGTTTCCCAACACGGCCCCCTCCCCGCTTCACAGAAAAAAAGAATTCTTGCCGCGCCCGGATCAACGGCCGTTGGCGCCCGCCCACTCGCATTTCGCGGGAAGAAACGGCAACCCCTTCGGAGATGGGAAAACCAGCTTCCACGGAGTTTCCGCTCACCCCGGTCACCGCTTGCCAACGGAGGGGGTGGCAGGCCGGCAGCGGTGCGGAGCGGCGACAGCCAACTTGCGAGAGGCTTTCGCCCGTGCGAGAATGAGTGCTAGCATCCTTGGCAGTCCAACGCTGGGCGGAGGATGCCTGTCGGTGTGGGAGTCGGCTATGAAAGTCGTGCCATTAGGCGACAAGGTGGTGGTCAAGCCATTCGAAGCAGAGGCAGTCTCGTCTGGCGGGATCGCGCTGCCCGAGGGAGCTCGGCTCGCTCAAATGCAAGGAAAGGTGCTTTCCGTCGGCGATGGCACATTGCTTTCCGACGGCCGCCGCGCCGAGCACCAGGTTCACGAAGGCGACCGCGTGGTGTACCGCAACTACTCGGGCACCGAGGTCGTGGTCGACGGCGAAGAATTGCTGATTCTCAGCGAGGCCGACATCCTGGCCATCATGCAGTAGCATCTCACGCGGGGGTGGATGGCCAGAGGCTCCCAATCGCTGGGGTGGCAAGCGCGATTTTGGTTCGCTCGCCCCCGGAGCCGGCACTTCGCCGAATCTTGGCCCCGCGCCTTGCGTCGCGCTCATCGATCGGCCAATTTAGAGTGAAGCTATCGTTCGCCGGCGGGGCTGGCGCTGCACCCAATTGCTTTTCGGTTCGCAGGAGTTCGGTCATGGCTGTTCGCGCGCTGGGGCTGAGCTGGCTCCTGGTTTTGCTCGGCTGGGGAACGGTGATTCGCACCGCCGCGGCCGATTGGCCTGCCTACCGAGGCAACGGTCAGCGCACCGGCTACACCGCCGAGCCGCTTCCCCCACAACTGGAACTGGCCTGGCAGCTGGCGACCGGGTTGCCCGACCCCGCCTGGCCGTCTTCCGACCGCATGACCTTCGACCGCGCGCCGCAAGCCGTGCTGGGCAAAGGGCGATGCTTCTTCGGCAGCTCGGCCGACAACACCGTGTATGCGGTCGATACGCAAACGGGGCAAATTGCCTGGCGCTACCAGACCGGTGGGCCTGTCCGGTTCGCTCCGCTGTTTTGGCAGGATCGCGTCTTTGCCACCTCCGACGATGGCGTGCTTTACGCCCTGGCCGCCAGCGATGGCCGGTTGCTGTGGAGCCATCGCGGCGGGCCGGATGACTCGCTGATCCTGGGCAATCGCCGGCTCATTTCCCGCTGGCCCGCCCGAGGCGGCGCTGCCCTCTACCACGACCCGCAGGGCCAAGACACGCTGTACTACGGCGTCGGCATTTGGCCTTCCGACGGCATCTATCTCTATGGGCTCGATCCCGCAACCGGCCAGGCGCAGTGGAAGAACACCGACTCGGGCTCGATCTACATGCCGCAACCGCACGGTGGCGCCAATGCGGCCAGCGGCGTGGCGGCCCAGGGTTATCTGGCGATCGACGACAAGCATTTGTGGATGGCCACCGGCCGCGCCGTGCCGGCGGTCTTCGAGCGAGCCGACGGCAAGTTCAAGTACTTCCACCTGCAAAAGTACGGCAAGAATGGCGGAGGCGAAATCGCGATTGGCGACGGCCTGTTTGTGAACAGTGGCCTGATCTTCGACACGGCCACGGGTATTTCGCACGAAAAGTTGGCCGACGGCGCCCTTGCCGTGCTGCCCGACGGCCTGCTGCTTTCCACCAGCCAGGGCCTGTCGCGTTACGCCTACACGCAGAAGGCAGGCCCCGATCGCCGCGGCGAGGCCGATAGCCATCGAGGATTGAAAGTCGCCGGCGCCCTGCCCAACCTGCCCGCCGCCACGGCCCTGCTGGTGGCGGCCGATCAAGCCGTGCTGGGTGGGAAAGACGCCATCCAGATTGTGGACCTGGGTTCCGGCGCCAAGCGCGACCCGCTGCCGGTGGAAGGAACCGTGCTGGGCCTGGCGTACGCCGATGGCTGCCTGGTGGCCAGCACCGACGCGGGACACATCTACGCGTTCCGCAAAACGATCCCCAACGCCAAGCCAGGCATCGCAAGTCTGAACACGCTTCACGGCGAACCTGCTCCCCCCATCGATCCGGCCACGCAGCGGTTGGCGGCGGAAATTCTTCAAGCGGCCAAAATTCGAGAAGGATACGCAGTGGATCTTTCCGGCGGCGACGGCAGTCTGGCCATTGCCCTGGCGCAGCGGAGTGAACTCCAGATCTATGTGGTGCAGAACGACGCTGAACTGGCCCGCCTGGCCAGGGCTCGCATCGATGCGGCCGGTTTGACCGGCCGCCGCGTTACCGTGCATGTCGATTCGCCCGGCAAAACGCGGTATCCCAATTCGTTCGCCGATTTGGTCGTGTCGTCGAGCACCGGCGATGGCTCGCGGCTGCCTGCAAAAACCGCCGCCGAGGCCGCGCGTTTGCAGCGTCCTTGGGGAGGCGTGGTCTGCACGGGCGCCGCCGGCCAGTTGCAAGTGAAGGCGCGCGGCCCTCTGGAAGACGCCGGCGAGTGGACCCATCAATATGCCAACGCGGCCAACACCAGTTTTTCCAGCGATCGCATCGTGAAGGGGCCGCTGCGGATGCTCTGGTTCCGCGATAGCGATTTGGACGTGCCCCAGCGGCACGGTCGCGGCCCGGCCCCGCTGTTTTCGGCCGGCCGGCTCTACATGGAAGGCCTGGATAGCCTGGTCTGCGCCGATGCCTACAACGGCCGCCAGCTTTGGGAGCATTCGCTGCCGGGCGTGTTGCATGCCTACGATGCCGATCACCTGATGGGCACCTCGGGCACAGGCAGCAACTACTGTTTGTCGCCCGACGGCGTGTATGTGCGGCAGCAGGATCGCTGCCTGCGACTCGACCCGGCCAGTGGCAAGAAACTGGCCGAGTTCACCGTGCCCGAGCTTGCCGCATCCGAAAAAGCGCCGGCCAAGAAATCGCCCTGGGGGTATATCGCCTGCGAAGATGGCATCCTCTTAGGCACGGCGGCCAACGACGAACACGTGGTGCGACATGCCTGGCGGCCCGCCGACATGGTTGGCCAATACACCGAATCGCGTGGCCTGTTCGCGCTGGATTCGCGCACCGGCAAGGTTCTGTGGAAATACCCCGCGCGTCATTCCATTCGGCACAACGCCATCGCCCTGGGCAACAACGTGGTCTACCTGATCGATCGTCCGCTGGCCGAAATGGACCAGGGCAATCGAACGGGCGAAGCTCCCGCGCATCCCACCGGCATTCTGGTCGCCCTCGATGCCAAGACAGGCGAGAAGCTCTGGGAAACCGAGGAGAACATTTTCGGCACCTTGCTGGTGCTGAGCGTGAAGCACGAAGCGCTGCTGATGTCGTACCAGCCCACGCGGTTCAAGCTGCCCTCCGAAATCGGCGGCAAGCTGGCGGCCTTCGATATTCGCACCGGCCGGCGGCTGTGGGAGCAGGAGGCCAAATACACCACGCGGCCCATGGTCAACGATCGCACCGTGTATGCCGAAGGTGGCGCGTGGGATCTGTTGACCGGCGACGCGCGGGGATTCCCGTTCAAGCGGTCGTACGGCTGCGGCCAGTTGGCCGGTTGCGAGCATCTGATCACCTTCCGCTCCGCAACCTTGGGCTATTTCGATCTCACCAGCCAGGCCAGCGAAACCGAAAGCTTCGGCGGCATTCGACCCGGTTGCTGGATCAACGCCCTGCCGGTCGGCGGCCTGGTGCTGGTGCCCGACGCCTCGGCCGGCTGCCGCTGCAGCTACTTGAATCAGGCCTGGATTGCGCTGGAGCCCGAGCCGGAGAAGGCGCCGTAAGGGGCTGGTTCTCGCCACGGTGAGCGCCACAATTGAAGGGAGACGAATCGCGCGTGCGCAAGGATCGAGGATTAAAGAGTGTCCCTTGATCTTAAGTCTCGCGCTAGCAAAACAATTTCCACAACTTAATCGGCGGCTGGGCCTTCGAGCCGTAGGTCACGCACCCCGTGCGTGACTTGCGGGCGGAGGATCGCCCAACCGCCGCGGTTGCGCCCGCCGTGCGTACCTTCCGGGCTAAGCGGCGGCCGAAGAATAACTTCCCGATTTCGTCGTTAGATATGGCTATGTCTCTTATTTCTATATAATCATCTCCTATGAATAGCGCCGACCTGAATGAGAGCAGACGCGTCTCATACGTATTTAACCCCGAAGGGGTTTGCAGCCAGTAGCCGGCGGCCCGAGCGCAGCGACACCGCCGGAAAACCCCTTTAAACTTATTATGGGCAAGTTATCCGTCTGGGAGGCAGTGAGGATGATCTCCACTCGCGACCTCAGCCGCTTGCCTGATGTAGCCCGATTGCGAGCCACCTTCCAGTCGATGGCCCTGCTGGACGCGATAATCATGCCAGAGTGTGAGTATCGCTATTACTCGTTCGAGGCGAACATATCACCGGATGGCAGCATCTCTATCGGGTCAATGCGGAATGGCTCAGGGGATGACCTCCACGCGATCTTCGGGCGAACGGGGTGCCTGATCCGGGGTTTCGCGCACGAATATGAGATGTCCCCGTACGCGGAAGACCCGCCGAAAGTATTCCCAGGCGTGCTGGATGATGTGCCCAACGAGTTCGCGGACTGTCTCGCAGCCATGCACTCGGATTGGTGGCGGGATATAACCTTCTGTATCTGGCGAAGGCATTCCGACTCTGGATGGCAACACGGGCAGATTGTATTCCCGGAACTTCCCGACCCCGATGGCTCGGAATTCTTACTTTCAGCTTACGATGGCCGACCCGAGACCTACCACGCTTGGGCGGAGGAGTATTACGAGCCCAAAAAGCTACGTCTCGCCACGGTACGTTGGGTCTTCGAGCATCGGCCTCTCAGTGAGGAGATCGTTCGGGAGTTGAACCCGGATCGGACACTTGCGGAGTTGGCGGACGAACTACATCAGATTGACTATGGCATCGGCTAATAAGTTGCTGCCGTAGCGGCGAGAGGGTACGCGTGACTTCCGGGTGGAGGACCGCTGTGGTTGCGCATGAGTTTCGTTAAAGAAGGAGCATCGTCCAACGATCGGCGGCGCGGGCGGTACGCACGGGGCTGCGTACCCTACTTTTTTCGGGAGGTCTGTCTGATGACGATTTTTTGCAAGCTCGTTCGCGGGGCCACTTTTGCCTGGCTTGTTGTTGGCGTGACGAATTTGCACGCGGCCGATGGAGAAACGCCGCTGGCCAAGGTATCGCCAACGGTGTTTAGCCCGGAACAACGCGAGGCCGCGGCCAGCGCCATTGAAAATGACATTCAGCGCCGCACCGACGCGGTGAATCTTCAAGATCGCCGCGATTGGGAGACGCTCACCAATCGCGCCCAGTGGGAAGCCTTCCGCGACGCGCGAATTGCCAAGCTGCGCCGCTCGCTCGGCACATTTCCCGCACCGGCTGCCCAGCCCAAGGTTCGCACCACGAAAGTAATCGAGGGCGATGGCTTTGAGATTCACAATATCATTTTCGAGAGCCGGGCTGGCCAATGGGCGCCAGGAAATCTGTATGTTCCGGCCAAACGAACTCGTGAGAAGTCTGACAGTTTGATGCCCGGCATTCTGATTGCCCACGCGCATCATCGCGACAAGCCGCAGTCCGAACTCCAAGACATGGGCATGACCTGGGCCCGCGCGGGTTGCCTGGTGCTGGTAATCGACCAGGTAGGTTACGGTGAACGCCGCAGTCACCCATTCAACTCAGCCAGCGACTATAACGGCGAATATCGCGTTTCACGGCAGGACTACTACTTTCGCTTCGATACCGGCGTGCAACTCCAACTTCTGGGCGATAGCCTCCTCGGTTGGATGACCTGGGACTTGATGCGCGGTGTCGACGTGCTGCTGGCACAAGACGGCATCGACCCAGCCAAGATCATCATTTTGGGGGCGGTGGCTGGCGGCGGCGATCCGGCCGCGGTTACCGCGGCGCTCGACGCGCGGATTGCCTGCTGTGTGCCATTCAACTTTGGGGGGCCGCAGCCGGAGTCGCGTTATCCGCTGCCCGACGATGCCGCGCAGACGTTCAACCTGCTGGGCGGCAGTTATTGGGATTCCACGCGAGGGCTCAGGCAGAGCGGCCGCGATGGCTTCTTGCACTGGCTGATCGTGGCCAGCACCGCGCCGCGGCGCCTGATTCATGCCCATGAATTTGCCTGGGACGAGCCACGCGACCCAGCCTGGCAGCGCTATCAAAAAATATGGGGAGAATTCTATGACAAACAGGATCGCGTTGGCGCCGTGCATGGGTTTGGCACGGTCAAGCTGCGTCCGCCCGATGCTTCGCATTGCACGAATATCGGACAGTATCATCGCCGGAATATCCATCCGCGGTTTGCCCACTGGTTTGGGATTCAGGTCGATGCGTCGAGCGAATACAGCAGGCCGCTGCCGGAGTCGGAGTTGCGGTGCTTTACGGATGAAGTGCGCGGAGAGCTGCGTCCGAAAAGTTTGAATGCGTTGATGACGGAATTGGGTGAGGAGCGCGTGGAGAATTTCCGCAAGAGCCTGGCCAGCTTGTCGCCGAAGGAGCGTCAGGAACGGATGCGGAAACAGTGGAGCGCGTTGCTGGGGCCAATCAAGCCCGCCCTCGCTCCGGAAGTGTCGAAGGCTTCTAGAGACGCAGAAAGCGGGTCCCCAACGGTCGAACGAATTGTGCTGGAGGTAGAGCCTGGCGTTTCGATTCCCCTGTTGCTGCTCACGCCTGATGAGGCGGTTGTCAGGCCGAGGCCGGTGGTGGTGGCTCTATCGCAAGAGGGCAAGGCCGGCTTCTTGGAACACCGCGGCGAGGAGATTGCCAAGCTGCTCAAGGCTGGCGTGGCCGTGGCTTTGCCGGAGGTGCGAGGCACTGGCGAGGCGCGCGTGGGGGAATCGCGCGGCGCCACGAGCCGGGCCACCAACCTTTCGGTCAACATACAACTCTTCGGCGAAACGCTGCTGGGCCAGCGACTGCGCGATTTGCGCGGCGTGCTGCAGCACCTGGGAGAGCGGCCTGAGTTTAGCGGGCAGAAGATGATGCTGTGGGCCGATTGTTTCACGCCGGTCAACCCGGCCGATACTGATTTTAAGTTGCCGCGCGGCATCGATGGTTGGCCGCCGGGGCCGGAGCCGGCCGCCGGCATGTTGGCGTTGCTCGCAGCGCTATATGATGACGATATTCATGCCGTTTATATTGCGGGCGGTCTGAATAATCAGCGCGACATACTCTCACACTTTGCGGTGCTCGCGCCGCACGATGCGCTGGCGCCCGGCGCGCTCACGGCGGGCGACCTGACCGACCTGGCCGGCACGCTGTCCCCGCGCCCGCTACGATTGGAAGCCTTGGTCGATCATCTCAATCGAAAGGTTGCGGCCGCGGAGATCGAGCGGGAGTATGGGCCGACGAAACAAGCCTATGCGAGCAAGCCTGAGAGGTTTGGTACTTCGGCCGAGCGAGGGTCGGCGGCGGAGTGGATTTTGAAGCAGGTACGATAATTGGCGTTTCAGCGAGAAGAGTTTGCCGCCGCAGATACAAAAACATTGGCGTGGCTGCTCAAGATCCGATGGTGTTAGCTTTCGTTGCTTGCGACTTCGAGTCCAATTCCGATTACCCGCCCAAACGATATCGGCGACGAATCTTCCCAGGCCAACTCATTAAACTCCATATCTTGGCCTACCTTGCCTATCGCGTTGGCAGCGAGCGGATTCGCCCCAAAGCTACGCTCCGGGGGCCATTCACGTTCTACCAGGTTGGTTGCCTGGCGTTGATGCCCGTTTTCGTAGGGTTGTGGATCCGCGACGCGCGACGAAATTCGGCTGCCGGCCCCCTCCGCCGCACCCCACCTTTGGAACCCTCCGCGGCGGATGTTCCGCCATAAGGCCAATCGACTGCATGGATGTTCCCGCAAAATTTGCCATTTTGTGTTCGACTGGCAACGAACCCGTGATACATTACGTAAACACTTTATGGGGGAGTAAGTTTGCGGGGACTGACTGGGATTGACCGGTTGTATGGGGGATTGGCGGCGTGGATGTCGAACTGAGTTTGACGACGCAACTCATCCAAGCAGCGCCGATTGCCGAGCCGCTTGTGGTTGGGCCAACCACGACGGTTCGCGAAGTGCTTGAGCAGTTGCAAGCTCTGCGTACGGGCAGCGTGCTGGTTTGCAACCACGATGGCCTGGTCGGCATCTTTACCGAGCGCGACGCGCTCAAGCTGATGGGTCGCGCCTGTCTGGAGGGGGAGTCGGTGTTCGACGACCCGATTGAAGAAGCGATGATCTCGCCGCCGGTAACGCTCAGCCCTCGAGCCTCGATCGCGTCTGCTATTCGCAAGATGTCTGATGGCGGATATCGCCGGTTGCCGGTGGTCAACGCCAAGAACTGTCCGCAAGGGATGTTGACGGTGTCTGGCATTGTGCATTTTTTCGTGGATCATTTCCCCGAAACGGTCTACAACCTCCCGCCCGATCCCAAGCCTGCCCCTCACGAACGTGAAGGCGCGTAGCCGCCGTCCAGCCAGGCCGCGCTGCATCGAGCAGCGCCGTGCCGCTCGACCCGGCTGCCCGCTACCCATGGTTTTCCTTCCAGTCAACCGGTAACGCGGTTGCACTCAGTTTACGCACGCAAGGCGGTATGGCGATTTTGTTCGCTCATCTATTTGTTCCTTAGCTCCGCGATGACCCCCTATGTCCACGACGACTCAACCGGCGAAGAAGATTAGCGATCTGGAAGCGGCCACGGTTCGCTTTTGCGGCGATTCGGGCGACGGCATGCAGTTGGCCGGCACGCAGCTCACCAATACGTCGGCCCTGATCGGCAACGATATCGCCACATTCCCGGATTTTCCGGCTGAAATTCGGGCTCCGCGCGGCACCAAGGCGGGCGTCAGCGGCTTTCAAATCCGGTTTTCCAGCAACGACATTCACACTCCCGGCGACAATGTCGATGCCCTGGTGGCCATGAACCCCGCGGCGCTGGTCACCAATCTGGCCGACCTGGTGCCCGGCGGCATTTTGATCATCAACAGCGAGTCGTTCGATAAAAAAGACCTGCGGCTGGCGGGGCTCGACCACAACCCGCTGGAAGACGGCAGCATCGAAGGCTACCAGGTGTTTCTGGTGGAAATGACGCGGCTCACGCGCGAGGCCGTCAAAGACACTGGCCTCTCCGTCAAAGAAAGCGACCGCTGCAAGAACTTCTTCGCCATGGGCCTTAGCTTCTGGCTCTACGATCGGCCGCTGGAGCCCACCTTGCGGTTTATCGAGGCCAAGTTCAAAGCCAAGCCCGAGGTGGCCGACGCCAATCGTCGCGCCCTGTTCGCGGGCTACCACTACGGCGAAACCACCGAAGCCTTCGCCAGCCAGTACCGGGTGGGCAAGGCCAAATTGCCCCCGGGCGTCTATTGCAATATCACCGGCAACCAGGCCCTGGCCTGGGGTCTGATCGCGGCCGCCAAGCTGAGCAACTGCGAGCTGTTCTACGGCACATACCCCATCACGCCGGCCAGCGATATTCTGCACGAGCTATCGCGCCACAAGAATTTCGGCGTCCGCACCTTTCAGGCCGAAGACGAGATCGCGGCCATCACGGCTTCGCTGGGCGCGGCCTTCGGCGGCGCCATGGGCGTTACGGCCTCTTCGGGGCCGGGCATTGCCCTCAAGGGCGAAGCCATGGGCCTGGCGGTGATGACCGAGCTGCCCATGATCATTATCAACGTGCAGCGTGGCGGCCCCAGCACCGGCTTGCCAACCAAGACCGAGCAGGCCGACCTCATGCAGTCGATCCATGGCCGCAACGGCGAGTGCCCCATGCCGGTCATCGCGGCCCAAAGCCCCGCCGATTGTTTCGATTGCGCGATCGAAGCCTGGCGGATTGCCACGCAATTTATGGTCCCGGTGATTCTGCTCACCGACGGCTACCTGGCCAACGGCTCCGAGCCTTGGAAACTGCCCAAGATTGGCGAGTTGCCCCGGATTCAAGTCAAGCATCCCGAAGGCCGAGCCAACGGCAAGACCAACGGCGACGCCGATGGCAACGCCGAACCGTTCATGCCCTACGCGCGGGATGAATACCTGGCCCGCCCCTGGGCGGTGCCCGGCACGCCCGGTTTGATGCACCGCATCGGCGGCCTGGAAAAGCAAGACATCACCGGCAACGTGAATTACGAACCGCTGAACCACCAGCACATGGTGGACACGCGGGCCAAGAAAATTGCCAACCTGGCGCAAAACCTTCCTCCCCAACAGGTGGCGGGGCCAGCGCAGGGCAAACTGCTGGTGGTGAGCTGGGGCGGCACCTTTGGATCGTGTTCCACCGCCGTTACCCAAGCCCAAAAGCAAGGGCTATCGGTCGCGCACTGCCACCTGCGCTACGTGTATCCCTTCCCGGCCAACTTGGGCCAGGTGCTGGGCAACTACGAAAAGGTGCTGGTCCCAGAACTAAACAAGGGGCAACTGCGGGCGCTACTGCGGGCAGAATACCTGGTCGATGCCATTGGCTTTAACAAAGTCCAGGGCAAGCCATTCGCCGTAAGCGAACTGGTGGAAAAGATTCAGCAAGTTATCAAGTAAACGGGGAACGCGCGCGGCGAGCCAACCGGCGGCCTTTCGGGGGCAACGGTCCATCCGGCGAGCACGTTCCTTCAAAGGGTCAGTACGCACCATGAGTTCCAATATTTCGTCGCCGTCCGATACTTCGTCGTCGCTCCCCGTGCTTACCGCCAACGATTTCGCCAGCGACCAAGACATTCGCTGGTGCCCTGGCTGCGGTGATTACTCCATTCTGGCGCAAATGAAAAAGGTGCTCCCCACGCTGGGCGTGCCGCGCGAGAAAACCGTGTTCGTATCGGGAATTGGCTGTTCCAGCCGGTTTCCTTACTACATGAACACCTACGGTTTCCACTCGATTCACGGGCGGGCGCCGGCCGTGGCCACCGGCCTCAAAGCCAGCCGGCCCGAGCTGTTTGTGTGGGTGATCACCGGCGATGGCGACGCGCTCTCCATCGGCGGCAATCATTTAATGCACGCCATCCGCCGCAATATCGATATCAACATCGTGCTGTTCAACAACCAAATTTATGGGCTCACCAAGGGGCAATACTCGCCCACCAGTCCCTTGGGAAAAATCACCAAGAGCACGCCCATGGGTTCGGTGGATAATCCGTTGCATCCGCTCTCCATTGCCATTGGCTGCGAGGCCACCTTCGTGGCGCGGAGCATCGACGTCAACATCAAGCACCTGGGAGAAACGCTGCGCCGCGCGGCCGAACACCGCGGCACGTCGTTCGTCGAGGTCTACCAGAACTGCAACGTGTTCAACGACGGCGCCTTCAGTTGGGCCACCGATCGCGAAACCAAGGCCGACACCATTGTGGAACTGGAGCACGGCAAGCCACTCATCTTTGGCAAGAACCGCGACCGTGGCATCCGCCTGCACGGCATGCAGCCAGAGATCGTGGAGCTTGGCAAAGGCATTTCGGAAGACGATCTGCTGTTCCACGACGAGAAGCTGACCGAGCCCAGTTTGGCCTACCTGCTCAGCCGGATGCGGCATCCGGAATTCCCCGAGCCCATCGGCGTATTTCGCGCGGTGGAGCGTCCCGTTTACGACGACGAGATGAATAAGCAAGTTTCGCAAGCGATTGAGAAGCGCGGGGCAGGCGACCTGGAAAAACTGTTCTATTCAGGTGAAACATGGACGGTCGAGTAGCATGCCCTCTGTGCGGCGCGTGGAACATTCCCGGCGTCGATGCCTGCCATAAGTGCGACCATAGCCTGGCCGACATGGCAGCGCGGCGCCCGCTCAGCCGCGTGGAGCAAAACCTGTTTCGCGACCGGTTGCAAACGCTGTCGCCCAGCACGCCGATGATCGTGTCGCCCGACACCACCGTGTGCGAAGTGCTCCAGCTCTTGATCCATGAGCAGATTGGCTGCGTGCTGATCATGGAAGATGGGCAACTGCAGGGCATCTTCAGCGAGCGCGACGCCCTGCTCAAGCTGGGCGCCAACGTGGCCGAGCATGCCTACACGCCCATCTCCGAGTTCATGACCACGGGCGTGGAAACGCTCGAATACGACGACAGCATCATCTTTGCCCTCTATAAAATGGACCTCGGCGGCTTCCGCCACGTTCCTCTCTACCGCGACGGGCAAGTCTCCGGCATCGTTTCGGTGCGCGATTTTCTCCGCTACATCGCCGACGAATTGCTGGCCAGCTAAGGATCGCACGCCACACACAAAGTCGGCTTTCGCGGAGCGAAAGGCGACTGAAATTGCCGATCCGGCGCGAAGGCGGGAAACCCGCAGTCCGTCGTTCCCGTAAACACGGGAATCCAGGAAACGGCAGCAGCGGCTCGGCCGTTGAGCGGGGAAATGGTGAGCGCATTGCCTACCGTGCGATTGACCATGCCTTGCCTGGCGGCGAAACTTATTCGCCATGGAGAACCCTTACACATCGCCCCAGCTCGATCCCGAGCCCGCGCGCCCACCGCTGCGGGCCAGCTTCACCGTGGGCGTCAACGAGCCTCATGCCGTGGCCATCTATATGGCATTCGGCGGCAAAGAGGTCTACACCGTCGACGATGTGGAGGTGCTCGTCCTTAGCTACCATCCTTACCGTAAACCGCGCCGCTTTAGCCTGGGCTGGGCCGAACGCCACGAGGTGGAAGTGCGGTTCCATCTGCCTCCGTGGCACAAACAACTCTGGAGCGGGCATGACTTCCACGCCAGCGTCTATGTCGACGGCCAAGCGGTGGTGGAAGACCTCTGCCCCCAGTGGCGACAACGAGCCCAGCGATGGCATCGGGCCATCGATATCACGCTCAAAATAAGCCTGATTACCCTGGTCATTGTCACACTGGCAGCCGCCATCGCCATCCTCCTGTGAATGGGGTCTTCTCATTAGGCAGGCGTTAATTTCTTGCTCGTTAACATCTCTGCGAGCTGCAGAGAACTTTAATGCCTCAGCGTCCGTTTGCGGTTTACCCGCGTTAAGGGCGCGACGAAAAATAACTTCCCCCAACAACCACTCCGTGCCCGAATAGAGATAAGACTATTCCTTCGAAGGAGGAACCTCCGATCCGGGATACAGTTGTCGCAAGACAAAGCCGACCGCTAGGCCCAGAAAGCCTCCACAGCCGCCAGCGATGGTATTGGGGTATCCGACATTATGACCTGGCCCCGTGAAAAATGTACCTATGGCCATTCCCGCCACCGTAGGCAGCACCAACCAAAACAAGCGAGAGCGGCGTTTAGGCGCAGCAGGCGGGCGCATTTCTGAATCAGCCTGCGGAGACTGATAGGGATTCGCTTCGTTCTCCATATCACTCTCCCTTGCGCCAGAGACAAAAGCTATTTAGCCGGCGTCAGCGGGAAATCGGCCGATTCCACATGTGCATCATTCATCAGCCGTTCCAGTTCGGCTACCCGTTGCGGCTGCGAATCCGCCAGATTATAGAGTTCGGTCGGCTTCGATGGCGCCGGCCGACAGGCTTTCAGTCGCAGGGCAGCCGTTTCACGCGGAAGTTCACGCCTTCCCACTTTTCGGCCCCCGGCCAGTAGAAGGTGAACTCCAAGGCGCCGCCCTCCGCGGCTTTTTTGGTCGATAGATCGACCACGTGCATGCCAAGCCCACTGTCGCGGCTGGGGGTGTCCGTAAAGGTTTGCCAATTGTTGGTCGTCCAGCGGAGCCGCGCGGGGGCCAGGGTTTCGATGCGGAGCGTGGCGCCGCGCGCGACTTGCCGGCACTTGTGATTGAACCGCCACAACGCCACGGCTGGCGGCGGGGTTTGGTCGAGGTAGCGGGCCACCGTTTGCGGAGGCAGATCGAAAATGCGGCCGTCGCGCAGCGAGCGGAGCGTTTTCAGGTGTTCGGCGTGAGCCCAAACCAGCGGCATGGCCGAGCCGGCCGGGCGTCCGAAGAACAGCTCGCGCTCGGGGATATCGGCGGAGTCCCAGGTTTGCTCGGGCAGCAGCCCTTCTTCGCCGGCAAAGTTCTCGTAGGTCTTGAGCAACCGTTTGGCCGCGGCCTTGTTGCCGGCGGCCAGCTCGTAATGGGCCCGCTCGCCGTTGAGCAGCGGCCACACCCGGCCAACTCCGGCGCCATCGAAAGGGCTGCCATCGGTGTGCTCGCCGTAGCCATCGTGGTTGTAGCGACGCCAGCCAGGCCCCTCGGGCAGTTCGACCTTAAGCACCGCATCGATGACCTTCACGGTATCGACCATCCGCGGATCGGTGGCTTGGCGAAGCCCGAAACGCACCAGCGCCAGGGCGTCGGGGCTGACGATATCGACCACGCGCTGCGATGACTCATCGAGCGGACGATTCTTGATGGCCACGAAGCCGTCGAGCGGCGAGCCGCAATCGGAGTAGTCGGCCGCGCCGTCGCGCACATAGTAGCCGGCCACGCCGACTTCGCGGGCCAAATCGGTATCGCTGGCATAGATCCAGCGGTCGAGCGAGTTGAACCAGGCATCGGCCGTTTCTCGCAGGTACTGGCTTACCGAGCCCTCGCCGGCCAAATCGGCCAGGTCGGCGGCGGCCAGCAATCCGGCAATCTCGGTGGCGAGCGTGAAGGGGGAATAGCCGGGGTCTTCTTCCCAGCGGTCTTGCTGGGTGACGGGGCCATTCTTGACCACGAAGGCCGCGGCAGCCCGAACCATGGGCCAATACTGCAAGGCGCGCTGGTCTTGCCAACCGAGCTCGCGGCGGATGAGGTCGACCAGCAGGATGGGCAGCGCCGTTTCATCCATTTGCACGCCGTGCCAGTAAGCCTGGCCGTCGAGCCACATATTCTGGTTCCAATGCCCATCGTCTTCCTGGGTGGAGCGAAGGAAATCGAGCACGCGCACGGCGTCGTCGTTGGCGCCGGCGGCCAGCAAGCCTCCGGCTGTTTCGACCAGGTCGCGCGGCCAGACCAGGTGATACCCGCCCAGGTCGTTATCGCTTTTGGACATGCCCCAGGGGATGGAGAGACTGGCGATGATGCCGCCGGGGAACCGCTTGGATTCGTGGGTTTTGAGCACGGCAGCGCTCACGCGAAACCGGCTCTGCCGCTTACCGCCGATCACGGTGAGTTTTTTGTGCCAGCGCTCCCAGCCTTCGACATAGGCTTCCCAGGCGGAGGTAAACCCAACCTGCAAGCTGGCCCGAGCGCGTTGGGCCGCCTCGAAGGGGTTGTCGCCAAAACCAATGGCCAAGGTAACGCCGGCTTGGGTGCTGGCCGCTTCCGTGCAAATTTGCCCGGTGAGGGCGACGTTGCCATTTTGAGCCTTGCGGTAGCAACAGGGAAGTTGCTTGTAATGATTGAGCAGTTGCCAACCATCGCTCACGCCAACAAAGCCGGCGCTGCCGGCCAACCAGGGCACGCTGCAAGCCATGGCGAGGGCCAGGCCATCGCGGCTGGCGAACAACATGGGCACGCCTTTGTAGTCGCTCACCCAGGCTGTGTTGCCGTAACCCTGGTTGCCCAGGTGCGGGGCCAGCAGCACGTAAAGTTGGAGCGGCCACGGATTCGCTTCCGACGGACGAAACCGGATTTGCTGCAGCAAGGCCGGCCGGCGGGGATCGGCAACCACGTCTTTGTAGATTTCGAATCGCTCGTTGAGGCTGCTATTCACAACATGAAACGCCGGCACGCCTTCGCGATAGAGCCGGGTCTTGTGCCGCGTCTCGCGTTTTTCCTCCGCAAAATAATCGTGGCCGTCGGCAACCAGCAGTTGACAGTCGCGCATGCAGGCCTGATCGACCCGAGGGTAGTAAACCTCGTTGAGAATGCCGTGGCTCAGCGTGAACCATAACCGGCTGACGGAGTTCACACTGGCGCCCAGCCCCGACTTGGCGCTGGAGGTCCAGCGGGGTTCAATGCCAGGCCAGCCCGGCGCGGATTGCTCAATTCGCATCGTCATCCCCCTTATTCCGCAAACTTAGCACGCACGGCGAGCGGGGGAGAACCGAAGCGAATTTATCGCCTGGTGGGGTTACGCATGTTGCGCGCCGCGCGGCTGGCTGGCGGCGGCGAGGCTTTTGCCAGCGAGGTCGCCGTCAGCTATTGAACCACATCACCAGGCGAATAGCGGATAGTTGCGGCACCCTAGCGGATAAACATCCAGTTCGCTGGCCTGCCAGCCTTGTGGGGCGTGAACCTCAACGGTCAAGCGGATATCGGTGCCCATGCGCGGTTTACCCAACACCGGAAAGTGGGCCGCAGCTGGTGGCTGGTGGCTAGTAGCTGGTGGAGGAAGGTGTATACCGCGCGATAATTCAACCCTTTCGGCCACCTGGCCGAGCTACCAGTCCCTAGCTACTAGCCACCAGCCACCCTCTTAGTATTTCGGCAACTTTACACCCTGGCCGCGGCGGGGGTCGTCCCACTCTTGCACGAGGTGCACGCCAAAGCCGCGCGCCAGTTCGTACTTGGCCCGCGTTTCCCAGGGGGTGCCTTCGTGATCGACCATCACCTTTTTCAGCAACTCGCTGCTCTTGGCGATGTACTTATCCAACTCTTCCTTGGGGAAGAGTGGCGTGGGGATCGTTTCTTTGCGAGTACGAATGTCCCAATTGGTGGCGGTGGTGCGAGGATTGGGCGGCTTGATGCTGCGGGTGGGCCGCTTGTCGGGGTTATCGAGCCACCATTGCAAGTACGCGCCATATTGGTAGATGCGAACCTTGTAGGCCAGCACTTGGGCAAAGATCAGATCGTAGTTGGCCTGCCAGCGGGGATAGACCTCTTTGCGGCGCTCGTCGGACATGCCTTCGAGAGCTTTTTCGGCCGCGTCGAGATAGACCACGTACCGCTTGGCTTTTTCCATTTCAAGAATGGCTTGACGCTTGAATTCTACATCGTCGATCGAGAAATCGTCGCGCATGTTAATGTGGCGGGCCTGCTCCGGATTCCAGGGGTTCAGGTCGTTGATCACCTTCCAGATCACGCGGCGCATGTCGCTGCGGTCGCGCTCGCGGGTGTAAACGTCGCGGGCTTCCAGGCTGGGCATGTAGGGCCGCAACTTGGCCAGGGCGTATTTGCGATCGTCGCGAGCCACGAGATTGACCTCGGGGCTGGGCAACACGAAAAATACACCGCCGGTTTCACGAGCCATGCGGGTTTGTTCGTAGGGGCCAAAGCCACTG
The DNA here is from genome assembly GCA_964445985.1 of uncultured Pirellulales bacterium. Taxonomy (GTDB): domain Bacteria; phylum Planctomycetota; class Planctomycetia; order Pirellulales; family S012-138; genus CAYUMU01. Next base: position 40,371 of record CAYUMU010000061.1, read on the forward strand.
GCATGGGCGTCTTGTCGCCGCCAGAAACCGTTGGTTTGCAACTGTTCAACATTGGGCGATTCTGGCCCACGATCGATTCGCAGCCAGTAGCCAATTTTGGTCTTGGGATCGCTCCAACGCATGTAGGCATAGGGATAGCCAAACACGGCTTCGCGACCGAGCACGTAAATCTTGGCCCGGGCCTTCTTGGCCTCGGCAATGGTGGGTTCGAGCAGTTCGTAGTTGGTCGTGGGATCGCCCGACTCATCGCTCACCAGAATCACGGCCATTTGCCGGCGACCGGTGATGGCGACTTTCTGGAAGTAGTTGATCGTTTTGCCAACGGCAAAGCACATTTGCTCTTCGCCCGACTCGTCGACGGGAACCTTGTCGATGTGGGCTTTGATTGCTTCGGGATCGCTGGTTGGCTTCTCGCTATGGATGTGAAGATCTTTACCGTAGCTGGCCACGGCGGTCATCAGGGCATCGCCCTTGGTGGCTCCGACCAGCCCAAGTTCTTGATAAACGCGTTCCACCTTGCCACGAATCTCTTGCTGGTCGTCTTTCATGCTCTCCGATTCGTCGAAGATCCAGACGACCAACACCTTGTTTTTGGACAGCATCTGCAGGATTTCTTGCGTGATGCGATCCATGGCTTCATCCACGCTATCGACCACCGATTGCGGATCGCCCGGGGCGCCTTCCGGTAGATCGGTATTGAGCGTGGAGGCCGGCACACCCTGGACCAGGGCCATCGCGCCCACTTTCACGGTGACGGGGCTATCGGGAGAAACCTCGGTTTCGAGCGTGGGCTCGGAGACCGACGTGGCGATGGCACTGCTGTGGCCGGCCTGAACGGCCGCCACACTTTGACTGGGGGCCGACATATTGGTGGAGGCGACCGTGGAATTGTCCACGATCTGTGTGACGACTTCTTGTTCGCGCTCTTGGACGGCGGCCAACTCGGGCGGATCGGATGTGACGACCTCGTACCCGACCCAGAGGCCGAACACGATGATCAAGCCCAAGTGAACGATCAGGGAGGTGGAAACCGCCCCGCCCAACATGAACATCCCGTGCCAACTGCTCGCTTCCACCTCTTCCACCGGCGGAACGACCTCGGCGGCCGGCTTGCCCGTGGGCTTGGCGGCCGGAGGCCCGATGGTGGGCTGCTGTTTGGGCGGAGCAGCGGTGGGCTTGGCAACCGCGGTCGGCGGCGCAGCGGGCTTGGCGGCTTCTGCCGCGGGGGCTTTGGCTGCGGCGGGCGCTGCCGCAGCGGGCATTGCGGCAGCCGCTTTGGCGTCGGCGACCTTAGCCTCGGGCGAAGGACTCGCCGCCGGCTTGGTGGGAACCGTTTTGCTCGGGGCTGCCTTGCTCGGGGCTGCCTTGCTCGGGGCTGGCTTGGTTGGGGCTGCCTTGGTTGGTGAGGCTGGCTTGCTGGCCTCGGGCTTAGCTGCAGCCGGCGCGTTGGCCGCGGGTTTGCTCGTGGCAGGTTTTTCAGCTACCGCGCGCTGACGCGGAACGCCACCCTGACGCGCGGGCGTGCCGTTCGCAGGTTTAATGTCTGCCGATGCCGATTGGCGGCGCACCGAGGCTTCGTCAGGAAGGCGAGTATCGGACGCTTCACTCATAGAATTAATCTCCTCGACCACGGCAGACAAAGCTGCTGCCCATCGATAGATGCTACCCGACGAATATTTTGGTTACGCGCACACGGTATTTCCGCGCAGGCCCCCAGACGGGGCGCTAAGCGGTTCTATTGTGTGCTGAAAGCGCGGTGTGAGTCAAATGCCGCCACAACTTTGGTTTTAAGCATTTGACCAGCGCGAATCAATGAGATTCCGTCCAACGAACTGGGGGGGAGCCGATCGCCCGATCCCCACAGCCGCTGGTTGTACGGAAAAGCTCGACTGGCAGGCTATTCGCCCCCACACCGTGGGATTATTCCCCGGACTCCGCGGGGCGGCAATGATTTCATCGCTGCCAGGGGGAAATCCCGCAAATTGCCTCGAAGGGAAGGCAGGCGACAGGTCAACCCTCGATCCTTACCAGGACACGACTGCCCCGATGTGCGGACCGTGGTAGAGCACCAGCCCGTTGTCGCGAACGACCGCCGGACCGAGCGTGAGCAGGGCCAGGTTTTCTTGGACATTGTCGCGCGCCAGGGCGAGGCCGTCGACGGCCAGGAGTTGGTAGCCCAAGTGCATCGAGAGATTTCGCGTGAGCCGAGCGTGTGCCGTGAAATCGAAATCGCCGACCACGGCGACACTTCCCCGATGGGCCGAGGAGGGGAAGCTGGTCAGCCCGGCGGGCGTGGTCACCTGGTACAGCGTGGTTTGGCTGGCCGAGTTCTGGTACAGGCCGATCTTCACATCGGACTCCAACCACATTTTGTCGCTAACGCGGTAGGCGGCCAATCCGCCTGCCTGCAAACCGAGCAGGTGGTTCGTGGCGCGCACGTTCAGGGCGTTGGTGGTGGCCACGGGGGCGTCGGCCACGGTGATGAAATCGAGCAGTTCGCGAACATTCAGGTAGCGGGCGCCGAAGAGCATGGAGGTTTCGAGCGGGCCACAGATGAGGCCGATTCGGCGGCGATAGTTCAGTTCGATACTTTGCAGGTGGGAAGACACGTTCAGCGAGGCGAAGTTGTTGAAGTCGATTCCTGGCAGAGAGCCGTTGAATTCTCCGATCAGCGAGCTGAGGTTGCCCGTGCCGCCGAGGACATTGGGGCTGGTATCGCGGACAGCGATGCTGTCATCCCAGGATTGCATGCCCAGGTAGGCGGCTTCGATCAGAAAGTCGTCGGTAAATGCCCTGGAGACGAGGAATTTGACGCCCCCTTCGAGTTCAAAGTCGAGCTCGCGGGTGTGGATCACATCGCCGCCGCCGCTATTACGGACAAAGGGGCGCTCGTTGCTGCTGTCGCGCATCAGGAACAGGGCGTCGGTGGAAATGTACCAGGCCGGTTTGAACCGTTGTGAAAGCGAGTCCACGCTGGTGTATTCGGGGGCCGTGGCCCAATTGACGTGGCAACACGCCTTGCAATCGGGTCCATATAAGTGCTCTTCCTGTTCGGACTTATAGCAGCCGGCGCGGCCACCGACGCCGTCGCCGCCGAGTCCTGGTGAACAGCGAGGGCATGCCAGCACCCCTTGCAGACCTGGCACTTCGAGCAATCCGGCGGAATCCGGCCCGCACATAGGGCAATCGGCGAACGCCGACGAGACTGGCGCCGTCAGGCAGATCCCAAGGACGAGGAGCCGCAGATTCATGTGCAAACTTCCGAGAGAGGCGCCGGGGCCGGCCGAGGCGCGGCAGCGCCGATACGACCGATACAGCCCACAGGGTACTATTCGACCCCTACGGTCGGAATCGGCAGAGAAATCTTGGTGACCGGTAATCTTTGCCTAGATTGCCGGGGCTGGTAGCTGGTAGCTGGTTGCTGGTTGGTAGTCGTTGGGGGCTGGTGGCTGGCTGGGCCAAGAGAGGGGATTTGGGGATGGTAGGTGTGAGGGCGGGTTTTGGTTAGCGCATAAAAAAAACCCGCCTCGGGACTGGCTCTAGTCCCGGGCGGGTTCTCTTATCAAATTGGCAGCTGAATCACTCTGGTTAAGGAGTGAGTCTGATTTCCTGTCGACGCAAGAACTGTGGTCACCGTTCATACCTGAAATCCGTCGCCGGATTTGAGGTTGGTATCCTTAGAAAGGAGGTGATCCAGCCGCAGGTTCCCCTACGGCTACCTTGTTA
>CAYUMU010000062.1:0-43129 GCA_964445985.1 uncultured Pirellulales bacterium
CGCGCATCGAGCAGTCGGCCCATCGCCGTGGCCAGGCCGGCGACCATGCCTACCAACGGCACGCTGGCCGCCTCGGTTCGCCGCCGCGCCGCGTTGGGCCGCGTCAGCCGGGCTCGCTTGTCGTGGCGCGAAGGGGCGGATTTCTTGCCATGCCGAGCTTGCGGCGATTTGCCAGGCCGTTTACGCTGAGCCATCCTTGGCCCTCCCGTGGAATTTGGTGCGGTGTGACAACCTCCAGTTTCCACGAGGGCCTTTTTCGTGCCAAGATCAATTGGCTACGGTGTCAGACGATCCCCTAAAGTGCAGTGCAAGCTGCAGAGAACTTTAATGCCTCAGTGTTCGTTTGCGGTTTACCCGCGTTAAGAGGGGGCGGCAATCGGAATTCTCGCTCAGGGGAAAGTCAATCGTTGACTCACGGAGGCAAAATCGGAAACTCGTGTGCCTGCCCGAGGTTCGAGCGCGACACCACCTTCCCAATGATCATTAAGCGCCGGCGGCGAGGGGTGCTTTTTAACGCCTATGTTCTCAGGTTAAAGGGTGGCGCAGATTGCTTGGGTACGACAGCGATCCAGGTTCACGAATTAACTTTTCCGTTCAACGCGGCCGGCATTCCGGAAATACAGTCCCTACTCCCGCTCTCCACTTCCCCTTACCTACCAGCCGCAGCCCACATTGCACAGCGGCACGCAAACCGGAGGGCAATACACCGGGATTTGCTTGGCCACCGTTACCGGCACTTGCACCACGCTGGTATAGGCCACCTGGCGGGGCACGCTGTACGGCACCTGCTGGGTGGTTTGGTAGGGGACCATTTTGCAGGTGGTCACCGGCACGTTTTGCACGCGGTCTTCATATTCAACCCGGCAAACCGGCACGTTCACCGTGTAGGTGACCGGCTTGGCCACGTAGCGGCAGACCTGCACGTTGATCGTGCGCGAGTGGGTTTCGGTAACGTAGTGCGTGCTGGGAACCTGTTTGGCGATCGTGTTGGGAACGTACACAGGGCAGTAGCAACAGCCGCAACAGCCCATCGCCACGCACTGGTTGATCCAGTAGCCGCAGTCTTGATAAACGGTGTGGAACGTGGTCACCGGCTTGTAGGTGTTGTAGTACTGCACCTGCGGCACGGTGTCGTAAACCACCTCGTAGTTGACCTGGGTGACCTGCCGTTGCACGGTTTCCCAAATCGGCTTGGCCACGCGATACGGCCGCTGCACGGTGTGCGTTTCATACACCGGGCGATACCGGGTAATGGTCACGTCGCGATAAAAGGTGTCGTAAACCGTCCGGTAGCAGGTAATTTCCTTCGGCTGATAATGCGTCTCGTAGACCGTGCAGTAGGTCACGCACGGCAGGCCGGCTTCCGCGGCCGCGCCCGAGAATACCAGTCCCAAACCGGCAACCAACGCCAAGGCTCGTTTCATGAAAGCACCCGAAATTGTTCCAAGAATTGCATCCTTGGCCGAATACACGCGAGAGCTTCCTAACGCTCCCGGCAATAACTTTGCAACCTTCACCGACTATTGCGCCCCGCAACGGCAATGCCAAATAGGGGGGACTGACAAGGCGCCCTCCATCCAGGCCGGGAATTTCACCCAATCCGTGCTGCCCCCCATACTTTAATCGCGGACAGGGGGGTGGCAACAGTGCGATTGGGTTGAATATTAAAAATAGGCAGTTTTCTGAAGGATTTCTCAACATCGCCCTGGCAGGTTGTTTTTCCCCCCTCTCGGCGGTAAGGCAGTTATAGTAATGGTGTTCCAACATGCACCACGTGGAAGAAAGGGATCGCGAACCATGTCTCGCCACCTGGCTACACCCAAAATGCTGGTCCTTGCAGGGACCGTCCTGTTTTCGCTGGCGATTTCGCCGCCCGCCTTTGCCCAACAAAAGTTTTCCTCGCTGGTCGGGCCGGTTCAGGTCGGCCCCGTCAAAGCCCAGAGCCCGCTGGAAGTCCCCTACATTACTTGGGGTGGCGACGTCGCTACCTTTCTGGCCAACGGCGGAACGACCACGGCCCCTGGCAGCATTTATCAGCAGCTAGGTCTCAACCTCAAGCTCGTGCCGGGCGACGACTTCGTGGAGCAGGTGCGTCGCTATATGCGCGGCGAGTCGCCCTTCCTCCGGGGCACCATGCGCATGATCGGCATGGCTTCCGAGGTCATCGGCAGTCAGGCCAGCACCAAGCCGGTGGTCTTTTTGCAGCTCACCTGGAGCCGCGGCGATCACTGCGTGGCCCGCGAAGGAGTGAAAACCCTCAACGACCTCAAGGGCAAGAAGATCGTCCTCCAGCAAGGCGGTCCCCACGTTGGCATGCTCGACGACATGCTGGCCTCGGCCAAGCTCGACTGGAAAGACATCAACGTGGTCTGGGTCGATGACCTGACCGGCGACAACGGCCCGGCCGCCCGCTTTCGGGCCGATAACAGCATCGACTGCTGCATGGTGATCTCGCCCGACATGATCGGCCTCACCGGCGGGCTCGACGGCGTCGGCACCGGCGCCGAAGGAACGGCCCGCGGCGCTCGCGTGCTCATCTCCACGGCCACCATGACCCGCTCCATCGCCGACGTGTACGCCTGCCGCAAAGACTTCTACGACGCGCATCGGGCCGAGGTCGATAAATTCCTGGCCGGCTACCTCAAAGGCTGCGAAGACCTGCTGGCTCAAAAGAAGGTCTATGAAGAACGCGGCGCGGCCGCCGCGGCGCCCTATATGAAAACGCTCGGCATGGCCCAGCAAATCTATGGCAAAGACGTGCTGCCCCTGCTGGAGGTCGACGCCCACGGCCTGGTTTCCGACTGCGCCTTTGTGGGCCTGCCCGGCAACGCCAGCTTCTTCCTGGATCGCGGCAATCTCAACGGCTTTGAACCCAAGCAAGAAGCCGCGCTGAACCTGGCCGTGAACCAGGGCTACGCCGGCATCCGCACCGGCTTCTTTCCGCCCGGCATGGATTACGCCGCCATCAAGCAACTGGGCAAGCTCACGCAAGACCTCACGGCCAGCTCGGGCGAAGTCGATTTCGGCTTTGAAGGGCTCGATAAGATCGAAGACAAAGACACGCTGTTGTCGTTCACCATCAGCTTTGACCCCAACCAGATCGATTTTCCGGAAAGCGTGTATGGCGCCGAATTCGATCGCGCTTTGAAAACGGCCTCCACGTTTGGCAATGCCATCATGGTCATTCGAGGGCATGCCGACCCCACGCAAACACTCATCGATACCGTCAAGGCCGGCCTGGCCAAGGGCGTGATCACCCGCACCGGCAGCGGCGACGAACGCAAGTATTACATCAACGGACGCCCGCTCGATCTGGCGGCCACCAAGGAAGTTGCCAAGCTGGTGGAAGAAGGCCGGTTCGACGGCGGGCAGCCCAACCCTCGCGAAACCATGCAGTTGGCCCTCAATCTTTCCAACTCGCGGGCTCAGCGTGTGCGAGAAAGCGTGCTGGCATACGCCAAAAAGAACGGCGTAACGCTCAACGAAACCCAGATTCAATCGATCGGCGTCGGCGTGCTCGAACCGATCATCGCCAAGCCGCGCAACCTGGACGAAGCCAAGCAGAACATGCGGGTGGAGTTCCGGCTGGTAAAGCGATCTTCGGAAGTCGCCAGCCCTGCCGATTTCGATTTCTAAGCGGTTCACCCAGGCCTTATTCCAACTTCGGGCAACCAACCATGTATCGCAACGCTATCGCACGATGCCGGCTTGTTAACCGCTCGCTGCGTCTCCCTGTGGTTGTCGCCGCCGCATTGGGTGTGATGCTATCCACGGCCCTACCGCTGGCGGCGCAACAAGGTGGCCCTTCATCGCCCGCGCCCGACGCCCAGTCGGATCGGTTGCAAAATAACATTGTGGTGCTGCTCGACACCTCCGGCTCCATGGGGCAGTTGATGCGCGACAGCGGACTCACCCGCATGGAAGCCGCCAAGCGAGCCTTACGGCAGGTGCTCGAGCAAGTGCCGGAGAGCACCAACGTGGGCCTGTTGATGTTTAGCCCCCGGCCCTCCAACGCCTGGGCCTATCCCCTGGGGCCGGCCAACAAGCAAGAACTCTTGCAAGCCGTCCAGCGGCCTCGCCCCTATGGCGGCACGCCCCTGGGCGCTTATCTGAAGGTGGCCGCCGATCGCTTGCTGCAACAGCGGGCTGCCCAAAAAGGGTACGGCACCTACCGGCTATTGATTGTTTCCGACGGCGAGGCAACCGACGGCTACCTGCTCGGCTCGTATTTGCCCGACGTGCTGGCGCGCGGCATCACCATCGATGTGATCGGGGTAGACATGCTGGAGGACCACGCCCTGGCAACGCAAGTTCATTCGTACCGCAGGGCGGGCAGCGCCCAGCAATTGGACGAAGCCGTGCAAAAGGTCTTTGCCGAGGTCGGCGCCCAGGGAGACGACACCAGCAGCCAGGCCGATTTCGATTTGATTGCGCCGCTCCCTGAAGATACGGCCCGAGTGATGCTCACGGCCTTGGCCAGCAGCGGCAATCAGCCGATCGGCACCCGCATCGACGGAGACCGCGTGGTATCGACCACGTCGGCGGGATCGCTGCCGCCGCCGTCCTCGTGGCCCCAGCCGCAGCCAGGCTCCGCGCCGGCGATGCCGTCATCGTCGCCGTCGGGCAGTTCGCACTCGTCGCGAGGATTTTCCTTTCCCTGGGTGATTGTGGTGGCGATGGTCATCGCGATAATTTTCGGATATATGAACCACGAAAACAAAGTTCGACGGAGGATCCGACGGTGAGCCGCCCTGGGCCAGCCCGGTGGCTGGCGGTTTTACTTGTTTGGGCGGTGCTGGCGGCAATTGCCTACGCGGCCTACACTTGGTGGCTTGCTCCCCAGCGGCAGCAAGCGGTGGAGCGCGCCGCGGCCAGGCAAGAGTATGAGGCTCTTCGCGCGCAGGCCGTTCACCTGAACCCGGCCCCGGAACCGCTCAGCGACGGCTGGAACGCCGCCACCTTGGCCGCCAAAACGGCGGAACTCAAAGACCGCTTGCTGCATCCCAGCGATCCACCCGTCAAACAGCGGGTGAAGTTGGCCTTGGATTCGTTCTCAGGCTACGCCGTGCTCCGCACCCAAGCGTTGGCTCGCGATCTACGTTCCCGAGGTATCGCGGTGGAACTGGTCGACGACGGAGCCGACTACCCGGCCCGGCTCAAGTCGCTCACCTCGGGCGAAACCCCGTTGGCCGTGTTCACCATCGATGCCCTGATTAAAACCTGCGCCGAACAAGGGAGCATTCCGGCCAAGATCGTGGCCATCATCGACGAAACCACCGGGGCCGACGCCATGATCGCGCACGGCGCGGGCCTGCCCGACCTGGCGGCGCTCAATCAGTCCAGCACCCGGTTCGTGCTCACCCGCGACTCGCCCAGCGAAACCCTGGCCCGAGTGGTCATGGCCGGCTTCAACCTGCCCAACGTGCCGCGCGAGCCGTGGGTGGCCGCCAACGGCGCCGAAGACGTTTACCGCCGGTTTCTTCAGGCCGATCGCCAACTACCCCAGGCGTTTGTGCTGTGGGAACCGTACGTTTCGCGGGCTTTGGCCGAGGTTCCTGGCGCCGTGCGTTTGCTCGATAGCTCGCGGTTCACCGGCTACATTGTCGATGTGCTGGTGGTGCAAGAAGACTTCTTGCTCAACCATCGCGAGGTGGTTTCCGATATCGTGGCCGCTTACTTCCGTGTCGCCCATTCTTTCTGGCGCGACAAACACGGGGCGGCCAACCTGGTGCGCGCCGACGCCCAAGGTTCGGAGCCGCTCAGCGAAGCCCAATCGCAGCAGCTGGTGCGCGGCATTTGGTGGAAGAACACGGTCGAAAACTATGCCCACTTTGGCCTGCCCGTGGCGGGCAACGCCCAGTCGCTGCTGTCGCTGGCCACCATGATTCGCAATATTACCACGGTGCTGCTGGAGACGGGCTCGATCACCCAAGACCCGGCTGCCAGCGACCCGGGGCGGTTGTACCACGACGGCATTTTGCGGGCCTTGCAGCAGGCCAACTTTCACCCCAACCTTTCAGGGCCGGGCGAATCGCTGCGAGCGAAAGCCGCGCCCGTCCCGCTCAGCGAAGATGAGTGGCAGCGGTTGCAACCGATCGGCGAGCTCAAGGTCGATCGAATCGTGTTCCGGCCCGGAGGGCATCAACTGCTGGCCTCCAGCGAACACGCCCTGCGCCGCCTGGCCGAAACGCTCCGAGCCTGGCCCCAGGCCTATCTGGTGGTGCAAGGCAACGCCCGCGGCAACCCGGGCGATTCCACGGAAATCAAAACGGCCACGGCCGAACTTGCCCAGCGGCGAGCCCAGCAGGCGCTCGAGTTCCTGGTCGCCGCCGGCGTCGAAACCGACCGCCTCCGCGCGGCCACGGCCCAACAGCCGGCGGCGGGCGGCGAGGCCCAAAGCGTGACGTTCACGCTCGGTCAGCGGCCTTACTAAGTGTTCTCGTGTTCGACGTCTTGCTTAAATCACGCCTTGATGGATCGGCGGCGAGCGATGGAGTCAGCATTAAGAATTGGCTTGATATCAAGTGACTGTCGCTGCAACATCTAATATCGCCCTCCAACAACAAGTCGTTCGAGCGTTGCTAATGATCATGCAGCCTATTCTTTTTTTCGTGCTTTCAACTCGGTATTAGTCGTCGATCTACTACGGCCTTGATTTGCATAGAATCGACTGTCTTGTTGATCTGGCGATCCAAAGGTCGCGTCACGCAGAATCGTTTCCAAGTAGCCCTCTCCAAGATCATCCGCATGCTGTTTGAATGATTGATGAATCGTAGCTACTACAGTTTGCAATGAATAGCCTGTTTGCTGCGCAACCACTTCAAACGCTTCTTGATAAAGCCGAAGCAGAAGCTGGGGTCCAACCGCGCTCCCAGTCAGCTCTTTGAAGGCCGCCTCTCCAACAAGCACTATAACGGACGGTGCCGCATTCAAAACGCCTCGCATTGATCGATGCCCCCGTAGCGTGTTGCCAATTAGTAACTGATGAAAAACAACTTCGGCGTTTCAGCCGTGCTCGCATGGCCCCGCCAGTGAAGGAATTGTAGAAAACCGGAAGTTATTTTTCGTGCGTTCCTTAGGGCGTCGTAGAACGCTTCGCCACCGTACAAATTCTGCAATTCCATGAGTTGAATACCCAAGCGTCTGCCATCGCCGCGTGGCTCTGGCACTCGAACATTGCCTCGCATCGCGCCGATCACATCCTCATGCAAATGGCCCAAAAGGCCCTCAATAATCATCAGCACCTTATGGGCGACAGTTGCGGAAATCGTGTGCTCGAAATCGCCTTCGCACATCAAGACCTGTGCGGCTGCTAAAATGTATGGGTCGAGGACATCCCCTGGATTGCGCCCACAAGTAATGTGTTCGGCCGCCGTGGGAAATGAGCCGACGACTCTTAATATCTTTTCACAGGTAACGCGAATCACCTCGTCCGGTTCGTCATATGCTCGCAGGAGTTGCACCCGGTGAGATAGATTGGCGGCATGGAGCGGAATTGCCTGGGCAGGTATGCCATTCTTAGCAAGCAAAGCTGAAAAGAAGACGAGCAGATCTCTCGCGGATCGATCACCGAGTTCCGTCGACGGTCTTCCTCTTAGTTCAATTGGCGGCGAGATAGCGATTTTAAGGTCAGAGAACGCACGGGCACAGAGGGTGGCCGCGTCTTCAAATTCTGTCTCAAACGAATTACTCTGCGCCGCGATAATTCTTTGTTTGAGTGGATCACTCAATTTGTTCAACGGGTGATTTCTAGAGACATTCAGAATTTGACCACCAACCACGAGCAGCACTCCTCCATTACGGTAAATCAGAACAACTTAAGTTGCTGGTTAGACGCATTTCCTCGTTTGTTTCGAGCCGATGCCTTCAATCGTTTGATCGCCAAGGCCAAGGACATCTCCATATCAAACGTGTTCCGATTCAAGCTTGTTTCTTCGACTTCGGACAGCACAGCTTTTCCAATCGCAGCGCCCAACTGTACCGGCACTGCATTCCCGACTTGCATATATTGGCGGTTCATGGAGCCGCACAGAACCCAGTCGTCCGGAAATCCCTGCAGGCGTGCACACTCTCTGACTGAAAGTGGCCGATTTGCTTCTGGATGGCAGAGCGCGCTGCCCTTGCGATTTGCTCGCCCTGTGATTGTAGGTGACGGGGCATCCCAAGCCAGTCGTCGAAAGAAACCAGTCTTCCCCCCCCAGCAGCCATCGACGCGTCGCCCAAGGCTTCTCGCTGCAAGTCTTTTGGTAAATTGCGCCAGTTTCCGCCAGGTGGGACAAGAGCAAAGAACCTCGCGACTTCGGGGGTGTATACCGAATGTGGGCCTGGATTCGTAGTTATATCAAAAATTGCATCCCTCACCGTCTGCTCGCGATCTCGACTGCTAGATCGATCACCGTGCGAAGGTTCCGGCATCGCAGGAGCCAGGGTATCTCGGGCACCGATCATGATAAACCGAAGCCGCCGTTGTGGTGCGCCGTACTCAGCGGAGTCCACAACTGAAAAACTAATATTATAGCCCAGGGTGCCTACATCAGAGATAATCTGTCGAATCGCCGTTCCTGATAGTTCTTCAGGCGCCATGGGTGGCGCATTGTCGGCGCTACGCTTTTCCCGTCCATTGTATGCGCTTAGGTTCCAGTGCTTGCCGGGTCGTTCGGCGATTGGGCGGTGGCTTAACGCGGCGGTAACGATATTCGCGACATTCTCCAAAATAAAGTACTTAGGATGGATCTCTTTAATTAACTTCAGGTAAACATAAATCAAATTGCCACGTGGGTCGGAGAGACCTGCGCGCTTGCCACCAGAGCAAAAACTTTGACAAGGAGGGCCTCCGACCATCAGAAAGACTTCCTTGGGATTTCGATGTCGCTTGAGTATATCTGGGGCGTCGATCTTAGAGACATCCACTTGCCAGACATCGTGCTCTGGTCGATTTTGCCGCATTGTAGCGCAGCAGAGCTCATCCTGTTCGATGGCAAGCGTTGGTACTATTCCGGCCTTCTCAAGCCCTAAATCGAGACCCATTGCCCCTGAAAAAAGCGAAATAACTGGTGGACCCTGTTTTTGCACAATTCTTGCTCCGATGGCGATCTGCCAAGGTGTTCGCTAGTCGAGCGATTCTACCGGTGAATGCCCGATGAGGCTAGGAAGGTGAAGGGGCGAATCGGCGCTTTCACCCAAAGTGTTTTGCAGCTATAAACGAGAAAAGGTGTTGTTTCGGGGGAAGCGAAGTCAGGCCGATGGGTTCTGGAATCCGTCTGGCCAACAATGCGTTATTTCCCCACCTTCCCGAATGAATTCCCTGTCCTTGGCGGGAGTCGCAGCCATGAAATTCGTTGGCACACAGTTGGCGGTAGCAGTCGTGTTGGCTTTGGGCGTTGGATCCCTCAACGCGCAGGATCCGGCCGGGGGGAATTCGCCCGCCGAAACAGCCAGGCCATCCATCGAACAACTCATCCAAGATTTGGATAGCAACGATTTCAAGGTGCGCGAACAGGCAACGCGGGGACTGATTGAGCAGGCCGAGGGTTCCGTGGCGCCCGTAACGAAAGCGGCGGAGGGCGACAGCCTGGAAGTCACCTCTCGAGCCGTGGAAGTGCTGCATCAGTTGATGGATGGAGAAAACAAAGCCGCGGCCGCCGCGGCGAAGGCTGCCTTGGAAAAGTTGGCGGCGGGCGAACATCGCAACGCGGCCCGCAGGGCCAAGGCCATCCTCACGCCCCCCGAACCGGCCCAACCGCAGCCCAACCCGTTCAATCAACAGATTCAAATCCGCGGCATCCAAATCGGCGGCGGAGCCCGCATCCAGGTGCAAAACAACAACGGCAATCGGGTCGTCGATGTTGACGCCGATGGCCGCAAGGTTCATATCGAAGAAGCGGCCGACGGCAAGATCAAGATGAAAGTGACCGAACAAGTGGAGGGCAAGGAAAAGACCTCCGAATACGAAGCCAAGAATGCGGAAGAACTGAAAAAGAATGAACCCAAGGCCCACGAGCTATACACCAAGTATGGCCAGGGGGGCGGCTTCGGGGCTCGCGTGCAAATCAACGGCGGCAACATTCAAATTCAGGCCATGCCGGCCCAAATTCTGCCGCAAGCCATGCCCCGCGCCCGAGCCATGATCGTGCCGCAACAGGCTTTGGAAAAACTGGAAGAAGCTCAAAAGCGAATCGACGAAGCCACCGAGCGGGTGAAGAAGCTGGCCGAAAATAACAACGATCTTAAACCGCTGATCGAAGAACTGGAGAAAGCGCAACAAGAGCTGAAAGAGGCTCGCGGCCAGTTCAACCGCTAAAGACAAATCCAACAAATGGAGGGGAGTGGGTACGCCATTCTTCCCGAATCGATTCCAAATCAGACGGCGGCAGGCGTTGGGTCGGCCGCCGTCTTTTCATCGTCCGAACCAAATGGACTCTCAGGATCCAACCCGCATGAATTCACCGACTGATGTGCCCCTGGAAGTAAGCTGCGCCGACGTCAAACAATCGCAAGACGCAGGCCAAGACTTCTTGCTGCTCGATTGCCGCGAGCCCGACGAATACGCCACGGCCAAGATCGCGGGGGCCGAGCTGATTCCCATGAGCGCCTTGCAGCAGCGGGTGACGGAGTTGGAACCGCACCGCGATCGCCGGATTGTGGTTCACTGCCATCACGGCGGCCGTAGCTTGAGGGTGGCCAACTGGTTGCGGCAGCAAGGCTACGCCCAGGCCCAAAGCATGGCCGGCGGCATCGACCGCTGGTCGCTGGAAATCGATCCCACGGTGCCGCGCTACTAAACAGAGAAATCGCCTTCCCATGCAGAACCAACCGCCGATGATCGATGCCGAGGCATTCAGGGAATTCGCCACGAAAGTCTTGCAAGCCCTGGGCGTTCCCGCCGATCAGGCCGCCGATACCGCCGCGCCCCTGGTCTGGGCAAGCCTGAGTGGAATTGATACGCACGGCGTGCGGAACCTCAAATCGTATTATGTCGATCCGGTGGTTCAGGGGCAGATCAAGCCGCGGGCTCAATTCAAGATCGAATTCGAGACCGCGATGTCTGCTCGAGCCGATGGCGACAACGGCCTCGGGCTGGCCGCCGGAGGTTGGGGAATGCGGCTGGCGATCGAAAAAGCAGCGGCCACGGGCATCGGACTGGTCAGCGTGCGGAACTCCAACCATTTGGGAGCGCTGGGTTACTTTTCCGAATTGGCGGTTGACCACGATATGATCGGTCTGTGCATGTCTGGAAAGCTGTATGCCGGCGGCAACGACCGCGGCATGGCGCCGGCGCTCAGCGTGCAGCCCATGTTCGGCACGAATCCGCTGAGTGTTGCCATACCCTGCGGCGAGGAGCCGACCTATGTGCTCGATATGGCCACGGCCGTGGCGCCGGTCAATCGCGTTATCAAGGCCAAAGAAGACGGCCGGCCCATCCCGCTCGGCTGGTGCCTCGACGCCCAGGGCAAACCAACGACCGATCCGGCAGCGGCCAAGGTCTACTTGCCGCTGGGCAGCACGCGTGAAATGGGCGCTCACAAAGGTTTCGGCCTGGCCATCCTGGTGGAAGTCCTGACGGCGCTGCTTTCCAAAGGTTGGTCCGACACCTCGGGGGGCGGGTTCGCCCAAGATAAGATCGCGCACTTCTTCGGCGCGATCCGCGTCGATTTGTTCCGCGAGCCAGGCGAGTTCAAAGCAGCCATGGATGCGATGCTGCGATCGCTTCGTCAGGCCAAGCCAGCGCCCGGACAAAGCCGAATCTATATGCCGGGCGAGATCGAACACGAGTTCGCGCGGCAGCGCCGCACGGCGGGCATTCCGCTCACCGACCAGGAATTACGCGAGCTGCGCGAGTTGTCGTCAGAGTATGGTGTTCCTCTGGAAGAGATGGTTTGAAACGGGTAAGCCGCGCGAGAAGACTTTGTGGGAGACCTTGATTGTGACCAAACGTGATGCAGCGGCCGCCGGAATGGTCGGCGGCGGTGACTTTGTTTACCAGGCAGACGATGCGTTCCTCCGATTGCCGCCGGGGGTTCGTCCCGGAGAAGCTGTCGGAGTCGCGGTCGATTCTCACGACTGCCTTTACATCTTCAATCGCGGGGGGCAAGAGCCGGTGATGGTCTTCGACCCCGAGGGCAACTTCTTGCGGATGTGGGGCGCAGGTCAATTCGTCCGACCGCATGGTATTTTCATCGGCCCCCATGACCACGTGTACCTGACCGACGATCAGGACCATACCGTCCGCAAATTCTCGACCGACGGTGAGCTCCTGCTGACGCTAGGGACGCGTGGTCGCGCCAGCGATTCGGGCGTGGTGAACTCCAACTACCTAACGATCCAGCGTCCCGCGCCGCCGTTCAATCTGCCGACCAATCTGGCGATTGCCCCCGATGGCACGCTGTATGTCAGCGACGGCTACGGCAACTGTTGCATCCACAAGTTTTCGGCCGAGGGAGAACGGTTGCTGTCGTGGGGACAGCCCGGCGAGGGGCCGGGCCAGTTCCAAATTCCTCACGGAATCGGAGTCGATCACGAGGGTACGGTCGTCGTTGCCGATCGCGAAAACAGCCGCCTGCAATGGTTCTCCCCCGAGGGCGAATTTCTGGAAGAATGGACCGACGTGGCGCGGCCCTGCGATGTCGTTTTTGACCAGGACGACAATCTCTACGTCGCCGAACTCGGTTGGCACGCCGGCACGCCCAACCCTCGTCCCGACGAAACGGGCGGACGTGTCAGCATTTTCAACCGCCATGGATTACTGCTGAGCCGCTGGGGGGGCGGAATCGATCCGTATGCCGTCGGAGATTTCATCGCGCCCCACGACATTTGGCTCGACTCGCGAGGAAATCTCTACGTGGGCGAAGTCGCCATTTCGGCCGGGGCCGCCCGCGGTTTGGTCAACGAGGACTATCCCTCGCTGCAAAAATTCACCAAACAATGATCAACCGGAGGGGAGCGGTCCCGTAGAAAACGGCAGGGTAAGTCCATTGGCAATATCAATGCGGGTCAAAAGGCAACAAGGCACAGATCCAACTCCAGAACTCCGAATTCCGAATTCCGAACTCCCCACTCCGCACTTCTCCGCCCTTCCTCTTGTCCAAATTTGGGCTCCGTGCGAAACTGCCCGGCCGGGGGTGATCGAACTTCCCCGTTCCCAAGACAAGCCAAGGAGTGACCGCCGTGCGCTGGACCAAGACGCTGATCCCCACCATGAAGGAGAAGACTCCCGAAGGCGCGGAGATTCCCAGCCACGTGCTCATGCTGCGGGCAGGCCTCATCGGTCAGGTCATGGCCGGCGCCTATACCTACTTGCCGCTGGGTTTGCGGGCCTTGCGCAAAGCCGAACGCATCGTCCGCGACGAGATGGATCGCTCGGGGGCGGTGGAGATTTTGATGCCGGCCCTCACGCCGATCTCGCTGTGGGAACGCACCGGGCGGGTCAAGGCGTTTGGCAACGTGCTGATCCAGTTCAAGGTGCAGCGCGGCAGCCGCCAGGTGCACATGGCCCTCGGCCCCACGCACGAGGAGGTAGTGTGCGAGCAGGTCGCCCGGCATGTTTCCAGTTATCGCCAATTGCCGATCACGCTGTACCAAATTCAAACCAAGTTTCGCAACGAAGAGCGGCCCCGGTTTGGCGTGTTGCGGACCAGCGAATTCATCATGAAAGACGCCTACAGCTTCGATGCTTCGGTGGAGCAGCTCAACCAGAGCTACGACACCATGTACCAAGCCTATTGCCGCATCTTCGATCGCTGTGGCCTCAAGTACTTGCCGGTGGAAGCCGAAAGCGGCCCCATTGGCGGCGACGCCAGCCACGAGTTCATGGTGCTTTCGGAGAATGGCGAAGACCGGATCGTGTACTGCCCTGAAACAGGCTACGCCGCGAACATCGAACGCGCCGAAACCGGACCGCGCCAGGTAACTCCTCCCGACAAGCCAGAAGATCCACTCACGCTGGTCGATACGCCCGAGGCCGGGAGCATTGAGCACGTGAGCAAGCTGATCGGCTGCAAGCCCAACAAGGTGGTTAAAACGCTGATCTACCTGGCCGACGACCAACCCCTGGCGGTGCTCGTTCGCGGCGATCACGAAGCCAACGAGAACAAGGTTCGCCGTGCCGTGGGCGCCGCCAAAGTCGAGCTGGCTCCGGTCGAAGTCATCGAACAGGTGACCGGCGCCCGGGTCGGTTTCGCCGGCCCGGTGAAGCTTTCGATCCCCATTTGGGCCGACTACGACGTGGCCGGCATCAAGAACGCCGTGGTGGGCGCCAACCAGAGCGACAAACACTACACCGGCGCCAACCTGGGCCGCGACTTCGAGGTTCCCGAGAATCATTTTGCCGATCTGCGCAACGCCGAGGCCGGCGACCCGGCCCCCGGCGGTAAAGGCAAGCTCGAAATCCGCAGCGCCATCGAGGTGGGCCACGTCTTCAAGCTGGGCACCAAGTACTCCTCGGCCCTGGCCGCGCGGTTCTTGGACGACAAGGAGCAGCAGCACGACATCATCATGGGCTGCTACGGCATCGGCGTGAACCGCATCATCGCCGCGCTCATCGAAAACCAGCACGACGAAAACGGCATCCTCTGGCCCATCACGTTGGCCCCCTACGAGGTGGTCATCACGCCGCTCAACGTCATGCAAGCAGACGTAATGCAGGCCGCCGAAAAACTCTACGAGCAACTACTGGCGGCCGGCGTGGACGTGCTCCTCGATGACCGCGACTATCGGGCCGGCGTCAAACTCAAGGACGCCGACCTGATTGGCATTCCCCTGCGCGTCGTTGTCGGCGGTCGCGGCCTGGCCGAAGGCAACCTGGAAGTAAAGTGGCGCCACGAAGAAGCGCCATTCGCGGTGCCCTTGGCCGGCGGCGACAAGCAGCTGCTGGAACTCATCCAGGCCGAGCGCGCCAAGTACGCGCCAAAGCCGGTGTAGAAAATTTTGGTATGGCAGTTGCCTAACGAGGCTTGCTGGGGATAGTCGCCAGTGCATCCACAAACATCGCCGCAATAGATGCGCTCACCCCAGGAACTCGCCAGTTTCACCTGCTACCAGCCACCAGCCACCAGCCACTCCCCCGCTACTTCCCCACGCTGGCCCTGCCGATCGAGTGGTACTTGAAGCCGGCCGCTTGCATGTCTGAAGGCTCGTAGAGGTTGCGGCCGTCGAAGATGATGGGGTTGCGGAGGAGTTTGCGCATGGTTTTGAAGTTGGGGTTCTGGAACTCTTTCCATTCGGTGCAAATCAAGAGGGCGTCGGCGCCTTCCAGGGCGTCGAGCGGCGCCTGGTGGTATTTGAGCTTGTCGCCGAATTTTTCGCGCACGTTTTCCAAGGCCACGGGGTCGTGCACCGACAGTTGAGCCCCGCGTTCGAGCAGTCGTTCCACCATCACCACGGCCGGGGCTTCGCGGATATCGTCGGTGCGGGGCTTGAAGGCCAGGCCCCAGATGGCGAAGCGCTTGCCGGTGAGATCGTTGCCAAACTCCTCCAAAACCTTGGTGAGCAAGACCTCTTTCTGGTGATCGTTGACTTCATCGACGGCCGCCAAAATGCGCGGGGCCACGCCTACCTGGCGGGCCATCGCTTGCAGGGCCCGCACGTCTTTGGGAAAGCAACTGCCCCCGTAGCCCAGGCCGGGAAAGAGAAAGGCGAACCCGATCCGCGCGTCGTGGCCAATGCCGCGGCGCACGTCGTTAATGTCGGCGGCCATGCGCTCGCAGAGATTGGCCACTTCGTTGATGAAGCTGATCTTGGTCGCCAACAGCGCGTTGGCCACGTACTTGGTCATCTCCGCGCTTTCGGGGCACATCGAAAGAAACGGGTGCTCGGTTCGCAAGAACGGCCGGTACAACTCGTGCAGGGCTTCGGCCGTTTCTTCCGAGCGCACCCCAACCACCACGCGGTCGGGCCGCATGAAGTCGTCGAGCGCGGCGCCTTCTTTGAGAAACTCCGGGTTGCTGGCGACATCGCAATCGCGGCTGGTGAGCTCCGCCAGCCGCGCGGCCAGCTCGGCATTGGTGCCGACGGGGACCGTGCTTTTGATGACCACAATGATTTCGGGCGTGAGCAGCGGGGCCAGGGATTCGGCTACCTTCCACAGGCTGCCCAGGTCGGCGGAGCCGTCGTCGGACTGCGGCGTGCCCACGGCAATGAACACAAACCGAGAACCATGGACGGCGTCGGACAGCGAGGTGGTGAATTGCAGCCGACCTTGGCTGGCGTTGCGCTGCACCAGCTCTTTGAGGCCGGGCTCGTAAATGGGGAGCTCCCCCTGTTTGAGCCGGGCGATCTTGCCCTCGTCGATATCCACGCAGCAAACATCGTTGCCCGACTCGGCAAAACAAGTTCCGGTAACCAGGCCCACGTAGCCGGTCCCGATCATGGTGATTTTCACAAGCAAACCCTTGGCAAAGACCCCGCGGCAATTGCCCTGCCAACACACTCTCATCCGGCAAACATCCGGCAACCACGCGGTCATTCCAAAATTGCCTGGGCGTGGCGGATTTGCAATGCCGCACTGAAATATGATCGAGAAAAAGCTCGCTGTGCCACGGGGCCTGTTCGCCGCGAGGTAACGTGATGTTTGCCTCGACCGCGCCGGTTAACGCTGCAAAATCGGCAAGTAGTTGTTGGGCATTTGCAGAATGATGCACGACATGGCCGTGCCGTACTCGGCGCACACGGCGTCATCCATCCAGGCGCCGTCGGCCCGCTGCAAGCCGATGAGTTCCTCGCGAACCACGGGATACCACTTTTGCCAATAGTCGCCGCCGGCATGCCACATGGCTTGCACGGCGTAGTAATGTCCGTAGAAGAAATGCCCATGCCGGTTGAAGCGTCCGCGGGGCATTTCCTGCACCAGGTAATCGAGGCCCTTTTTGATTTCTGGCCCGTCGTACCCGGCGCTGTAGAGAGCCACCACGCCGGCCGCCGAGCGGGGAAAGGCGCTGGGACCGCCGGTGGGCAAGTACATGAAGCCGCCGTCGGGGTTTTGACTTCGCTTGACGTATTCAATGCAGGCATCGACGGTGGCCTTGGGCACGTACAGCCCCGCGTTGCGCGCCGCGCGGAGGGCCATGATCTGGCAAATGGTCACCGAAATATCGGCATCGTGCGGCTGCGGCTGATAGCGCCAACCGCCTTCATCGTTTTGAGTATCGATGATGAGCTGCACGGCCTTCTTGAGTTTTTCGCGGATATCGGCCCGCGTGGTCATGCCGTAAGCTTCGGACAGAAACAGCGTGGAGAAGCCGTGGCCATACATGGGGCCGTGGCTGGCGCTTTCGGGCAGCACAATAAAGCCATCGTCCTGGGCGTGACCGAGCAGGAAATCGACCACCCGCGCGCATTGCTGGCCAAGGGGGCCGCGGTCGGGGGTGCTGCCCGAGGCCATGAAGGCCATGCCCG
This sequence comes from uncultured Pirellulales bacterium, assembly GCA_964445985.1. GTDB lineage: Bacteria > Planctomycetota > Planctomycetia > Pirellulales > S012-138 > CAYUMU01. The sequence goes on from CAYUMU010000062.1 coordinate 17,389, forward strand.
CCAAAGCGCACACGCCCACGTTGCGGCTGTATCCGCCCGAGCCGAACGAGCCATCGTCGTTCTGGCGCGCGGCCAGGTAGCCCAGGCCGAGGTCGATGGCCGATTGCGTGCGGTCGGTGAGCAGGTCGACCGCCGAGCGTTCGGGGTCGAAGCCTTGGGATAGCAGCCAGCGATGCCCAGCCGACGCGGCAAGTACACCGGCACTCCCAGCCAGAAAACTGCGGCGACTGATTCGCGGCATCGGGAACCCTCTTGCTGCTAGGTGAATGGAGCGCGGCGTTTGCTCCCCAAAAGTAACCAGCCTGGGCGAGCAGAAGCCGATGCTCATGCCAACCCAAACTGCTCCCTGGCCGGGGAAGCCACCCGCCTATTATGGGGTGGAACGGTACTGTTCCGCCAGTCTTCTAAAATATCGTTCAATCAACGGGGCATATTGCGGCAGATATTCGCCGGTGGGCACGTTCAGCATGGCCTCGCGCACATGGGGTGGCAGATGCCCCCACACGTCTTTCATCAGCTCGCCGCGGAGGGCGGTTTCGCTGGCCTCCACGGCGCCCTCGCGAAGATCCTGGTCGCTATCCAGCGGGTTCTGGCCCGGGGCGCGATTGCCGTCGCCGGCCTGGCCATCTTGGGGTTGCCCCTTGGGCTTGTCTGGCTGGTCTTGGTTCACGTTGCTGCGCGAGGCGATCTGTTGCTGCTGATTGTTTTGATCGCTGGGAGGGCTCCCGCTGCTTTGCGGCTGTTGCGATTGCTCGATCAACTTCGCCAATTGGTCGAGAATGTCTTGTTGCTGCCGCTGCGTTTGCGCCCCGGCATCTTGTTCGGCCAACCGCTGCTGGGCGAATTGCATCATGCGGCCAATCTCCTGCAGCGGGTTGGAGGCTTCGCCAATGTCTTCGCCCGGGATGGGCACCGTGGGCCGCGCGGGATCAGACCGACCCGGGTCCGTGTCCGACGACGGCTTTTCCTGGCCAGGCTCGGAGGGCGACGGCTCCTTCTGAGGGGCGATGTTCTTGGGGGCCTCGTTCTTGGGCGCACTGCGCACTTCTTTTTCCAGGCCTTCGAACAGATCGCCGGTCAGGTCGTCCAGGAGCGCAGGGTTGGGGGCTAGGGGTTGGGGGCTGGGGGTTGGGGACTGGGGGAGTGCTTCGTTGGCTGGTGGGGGCGATTGTGCCGGGGCATCTTTGCCAGCAAGGCCAAACAGCAGGCTCATCGCGGCCAACGCAGTCAAGCAACGCGACCCAAGGGCGAAGCGGATCGTGCTCCCGCGTGCCAGGCGGGGCAAGGTAGCGCAGGGCTCGCCGCCAAGGGTTAAGAAAGATGGAAACATCATTGTGAGGAGCCTTGTGTCTGCTTATGGGGTCGGCGACTTGAGGTCTTCGAGCTTCAAATCGTCGAGTTTGAAATCATCCAGTTTTAAGTCGGGCACTTCCCGCGGCGAATCTGGTTCGGTGTCGTCTGCCGCGGGTTGCGACAGGTTGAGCAGCAGTTCGGCCAGGCGGCCCTGTTCCGCGGCGATTTGCTCGTATTGCCGCTGGGCAGCCTCGGGAAGCTGCTGCTGGTTGGGCCAGGCCTCCGCCAACTTTTCGGTGCGCTGTTTAAGGTCTTCTTGCATGCTCTTGAGCAGCTTGAGCTGAGCCAGCGGCGGGATGCCGTCTTGGGGCTGCTGGCCGGCCGGGTTTTGGCCCGCCGGGTTGCCTTGCTGGGGTTGGCCCGCTGGCGGGGTATTGTTGCCGGCTTCGAGAGCCGCGACCAATTGCGATAGTCGCCGCAAGGCGTCGCTGGCGGCGGTGGTCATTTCCACGGTGTAGTTGGCTTGTTCCAACAGCCGTGACGCTCGGGCCATATCGTCGCTGGCGTATTGCAGGGTGACGGCAAAGACTTCGGCGCCCGCCACCATGCGGCGAAGCTCGTCGGCCTCGGCCTGGAGCAGGGCCTCTTGCCGGGCAGCGTCGCGCGCCGTTTGCTGCTCTGCCCGAGTGGGCGCGCGCTGGGCCGCCAGGTTGGCCAACCGCTGGGCTTCGTCCACCAAGGTTTGTTGCCGGTCGCGAAGGCCGCGCAGCCGGTCTTCAATTTTGGCCAACTGTTCTTCGGCCAGGTCACGCTCGGCTTGCCGACGGCGTTGTTCCAATTCTTGCTGGGCTTTGTCGAGATCTTGCAGGGCGTCTTCGGCGGCCTGCTCGGCATCGGCCGCGCGATTGTCGCCGCTGGCATTGGCCGCCTGCTGCATTTGCTCGCCAGCCCGCGAGAGCGATTTGCCTGCCTGTTCTGCCTGAAGGCGTTCCAACTTCCGGCTCAGGCGGGCCGCCTCTTCTTGCAAGGCTTGCTGCTCTTTTTGCAACCGCTGGAGCTTGCGCTGCTGCTCGGCGGGATTGCTGGCGGCGGCTTTCGCCTGGTCGCGGAGGCCTTGTTGCCGCTCTTGGAGCGATTTGAGTTCGGCCTCGGCCTCGCGAAGTTTTTCAATCAGTCGCGACAGTTCATGCTCGCGGCGGTTGGCGAGAATGTTGAGCATTTCTTCCAAGCCAGACGAGGCGGCCTGCTGGTCGCCCAGGGCCTGGCCCACCTGGTTTTGCTCCACTTGCTGGCTGGCCTGGCGAAGCCGGTTGCTGAGCCCCGCCGAGCGGGCGTGGTGCAGCGCGTCGGCCAGCACGCCGGCGGCCAGGGGATCGGCCTCTTGCAACTCGCGGTTCATGCGTTCCATGGTTTGCTGAACCACGTCCAACCGGCGCGCCAGTTCGTCTTCACGCTTGGCGAGCTGCCGCAGATCGGTTTGCTGTTGAGGCGTGAGATTCTGGAAGTCTTTGGTCACGGTGTCGCGGGCGACGGCCGCCGTTTGCGCGGCGACCTCGTCGTGCTCGCGGCGCAGCGCGCCGATCTCGCGTGAGAAGCGGCGGTAGTTGTCCCACTGGGTCATGTCGGCCTGGAGCTTTTCGAGCGCGGCGATCACGGCGTCTTGATGGCCGGTGGCCGTGCCCAACAGGGTAGGCACGCTTTCATCCACGGCCACCTGATCGGCCGGATCGTCATCGAAGGCGGCCTGCACTTGTCGCGTGGCCTGGGGCAGTTGCCGCGACAGAGGTTCCAGATGACTCTGTTCCAGGCTGCCGAGCTGATTTGCCAGCAGTTCCAATCGACGGCGAGTGTCGGAGGCATCCAGCCCATTGCGTTGCAGCGAAGCTTGGAGCCGAGCCACTTCGGCCGGCAATCCTCGCTCGGGATCGGCGAGCCCTTGCCGCACCTGGCCTTGCAAAGAAACCGCGCCTTTGAGCTGATCGAAGCCAGGCTGACGCAGGCCGCCGAGGTTTTCCAACTCCAGTTGCACTTGGGAAACGCCGCTGCGAGCCTGCCGCTGCAGGGCCAGCATTTCGGCCAGATGCGAAAGCAGTTCGCTTTGCTGCTGGGTAAGGCGATCCAGCAGTTCGGCCTGGCTGGCCACGACCAATCGCAGGGGGGGCGTCGAGGCGCCCTCGCTGCCGCGATAGTCGCGCGCGATCACGGTGACTTCCACCTGAGTTTTCGGCGGCAGCTTGAGCGACGCCAGCGACCAGCGATAGGGCACGGCCAACGATTCGCCCAGGTTGGGGCTGGCTAAGCCCTCGGGCCGAGCGGGCGGCGCCGCGGGGCCCTGGTGGATAACGAGCTGTTGAGGTGCCTGATCGGAGCGGTCGCTGCGCGTGTATCGCAAGGAAACGTCGCGGATGGCCGTGCGATCTTCTTGAATGTTGGCCAGCAGTGCCAATTCGGCGTCGGCGGCCACGTACAGACTGCCCTGTTCGTCGGGCCGCGGTTCGCTGAGCACCACTTGCGGTGGCTGGTCGGGCAGGCTGGTAATATCGTAAGACTCGGCCTGGGTTCCCGCGAAGCCCGACTTGCCCACCAGGCGAAGGCTGTAAGCGCCGCTGGTGGCAACCGTGGGCTGTTCGGCAAGCAACGCGCTACTCGCGGCGCCACCGCCGAGCGGAGTGGCGGCGGCCGCGGCGGCAGGCAAATGGAAGGAAAAGTTCAGCCCATCGGCGGCCACCACGCCGAGCCACTCGGCGCCGTGCATGGTGAAGTACACCGCCGAGAGCGGCATGCTGGCCTGGCCGGCGAATTCGATGCGGGTGCCTTGCAAGGCCCGAAAATGCCGGTCGGCCGCCGTGGCGGGCCAGGCGGTGTACGCTGGCGGATGGAGCGTGACTTTGAGGTCGGCGATCGTGGGGGTATCGACCACTTCAATATGAATGGGATCGCGCCGCATGCTGCGATCGTCGCCCCCTTCGGCCCACAGGGTGAGCGAAGTTTGCACGTCGGGCAGCTGGAAGGGGAGCACCTCGCCTTGCGGACGCAGTTCCACAATTTGCGGTTCCTGTCCCTCGAAGGCCAGGTGCATGGTGATTAGCTCGGGCAGCGCGCGGTTTTCGCGATCGACAATTTCCAAGCCCAAGTTGCTGCCGCGGGCAATGGCCGCCGGACCGCGCACCACCAACTGCGTTTGCCGCGGCCAGGGATGATTACCCCAGGGGTGAAGCTGCCGCAGCGCCGCCACGGCGGTCAGCCGCGGCTCGGCGATCGCCAGCGCGGCGACCAACAGCATCAGGCCCCCGGCCACGGCGGCCGCCTTGAGCACGGGGCGGGTTTCGATCACCCGCTGGCGCCGCAGCGGGCGAACATCGTCGGCCACTTGCAGCACCACGGCTCGGCGCAGCGTGGCTGAGCCGGCCAGTACATCGTCTGCGGGGTCGGCCAGGAACTGGAGCGTGGAAGCCAACCGATCGCGGAGCGGGGGGAAGCGTCGTTCGAGCCGCAAGGCCAGATTGGTATCCGACAACCGCGCCCGGGCTCGTCGAACCACCAACCACCAGAGGGCCGCCGCCAAAGTCGCCAGGCTGGCCACCCAGATCAGCATCCGTCCGCCCAGGTCGTCGAGCCGGGCCAGGTAGTCCAAGAGGCCCACGGCCAAGAAGACGGCCAAGGCAATCGCGGCCAGCCAGGCGAAGCCATGCAATAAGGATAGCCCTCGCACCTTGCGGCGCAGCGAGACGATCCATTCTTGCAGAGGATGCAACATTGGGGGGGATGCCTTTTATTACTATTAACGCCGACCTGAATGAGAGCGGCCGTGCCTCATACATATTTAACCCCGAAGGGGTTTACAGCCAGTAGCCGGCGGTTGAGCGTAGCGACACCGCCGGGAATCCAAGCACAAAATTCTCATCGACCCCGGTTAGGGGTCGCAACCGCGTTGACGGCTTGTTCCACCCGGCTGTCATCCTTTCAGGATGAACACAGCAAATTTCAACCCGCTGACCCCAGGGTTGTCGCTGCGCTCAAACCCTGGCTACGAGCTGCAATCCCTGCCGGGATGAAAACCTGGAGGTCACATGCCCCACTGACGCTTCATCATTTGTCAGGAATAGCCGCCGAAGTCTTGCTGTAATAGCTCAGTGTTGTTCAATCTAAAAGCGGGAAGATATAAATTGGCCGCTCCTTAGGAACGCACGAAAAATAACTTCCGGTTTTCTACAATTCCTTCACTGGCGGGGCCATGCGAGCACGGCTGAAACGCCGAAGTTGTTTTTCATCAGTTACTTAAGGGCCGTCGAAGAATGACTTCCCGCAGTGCAGTTCGTGTCCCAGCCGATGTTGATTGTAGAGTCGTATCCGCCGCGTCTGGATTCCCGCCTTCGCGGGAATGACGGGGTCGCGACGGAAGATAAATTGTCCACGCCAATTCGGGATGTAAGTGATCGACAACCTCTCAACCGAATTATAGCAAACCTTTAGACTTGCGCAAAATCCACTCCGCCACCAGCACCAGCAGCAGCAAGAGCGGAACGGGAAACCAGTTCCACAATTCAAAGGGCTGCAGCGGTTCCAGCACCACCTCGCGCCCTTGAGGTAAATCGGCCGCCAACGACGAGGCCTGGCTGAAGCGGTACAGCCGGCCGTAGCCCCGCTGGGAAAGGTTCTTGTCGCCCGTCCGTTTTTGGGCCTCCAGGTAGGGGCCTTCCGCCGCCTGGCGCAGTTCGTTCAAGTCCACTTGAAGCCGCGCCAATTCGCCGGGCGGCGGTTCCACTTCGAAGTCGACACTCGGCGCGGGGGCCGGCAAGTTGGGAGAAACCACCCAGGCGTGGTAACGCCCCACCGCCGCGCTCGGGAACACGCCGGTGAACACGCCGCGGCGATTGGCCGAACGGCTCAGGCTCACGCGGCGGCTCTTGTCGCCCTCCCGCTCCACAACCACCACCACGCCGCCGTCGTCGGCCGGGGCCTGGCGGTCGTCGCGAAACCGCACTTGCAGATCGACGTTTTCCCCGCTGCGATACTTGCGGTGGAACGTCGTGAGCTCGGCCGGTTGCTGCCCCAGCAGTTTCGAGCGACTCAAGTAGCGAATGGTTTGCACCCAGTACCGGCCGAACAGCACGTCGCCCAGCCGGATCCGCCATCGCTGGGTTTCGTCGGTGGCGTGGAACACCACGGTGCCAGCCCCGACAAATTGCTCCAAAATGACCGGTGCCAGGCGGCCTTCGGCCGTGCGCCGCGTGGGATGCTCGGCCAGCACGCGGGCAGCCGGCTTGAGCCGATTGAGGTTCGCCAACCAATACAGCGGCGCCAGCCGCGACCACAGCGTAGCGGTTTCGCCCAGGCTATCGCCCAATTGCATTTGCGGGGCTGCCAGGCCTTGCGCGGTGGGCTGCACCACAAAGCCTTCGGTAAGGGGGCCCGGATCGGGCAAGCCCACGGCCGCCGCATCGAACGGAAACAGATCCGCCAGCGGCGTGCCGCGGTAAGACTCGGGCATGAAGCGAGCGCCGGCCATGAACACCACGCCGCCGCCTCGCTCCGCCACAAAGTCCACAATGTTCTGCATGACGTTGGCGCTCAGGAACGAAGGATTGACGTCCCCGAACAATAGAACGTCGTACTTGAACAGTTCCTCGCGGCGCACGGGAAACACCCGCTGGGCCGTGCGATCGATCTCCGTGTACTCCTGGTCGGCTTCCTGCAGCACGGTGGTGAGCTGGATCGAAGGCTCGCGCTCGAGTAGCGTTTTCAGGTAGCGATATTCCCAGTTGGGATACGCCTGAACCAGCAGCACGCTGATCCGCTCGTCGGAAACGCGCACCGTGCGGGGAGGCAACCGATTGTCCTCGTCGTCTTCCTCTTCGGGCAGCACGTCGGTTTCGATCACGAATTGATAATTGACGGATTTTTCGCCGGGGACGAGCCGCCGCTCCCAGTCTTCTCGCCGAGGGCGAAAACTGAGCCGCACCGCCTGAGGTTGACCATCCGGCCCTAGGGTGACTTTGGTCTGCGCCAGGATGCCTGGCCGATCGGCCTCGCGCAGGCGGATTTCGACCTCGCGGCCTTGCAGCCCCGCGCCCGTGGCTTGCAGCTCAAAATTGAGAATGTCGCCCACAAACACGGCGTCTTCGACCAGCAGGTCGCTCAACTCCAAATTTTTGACAGGCTCTTCGCTCCCGAGCGCCACGGCAAACAGCGGCACCTGATGCTCGTTCCAGGCCGCGATGGCCGTTTCGGCCAGGGGAGGGCCATCGGTATTGATGCCGTCGGAAAGCAGCACAATCGCCGCGGGCGGCGAACCGCGGAGGTCGGCCAACACCGTTTGAATCGCGGCGCCCAACCGGCTGGTATCGCCTTCCGCCCCCAGGTCGCGCAGCTTTTGCTTCAACTCCGGTAATTCGCCCGTCAACGTGCGGGCCGTTTCTGAGGCAAAGTAAACCTTAAGCTTGTAACGCCGGGCCAACTGGTCGAGCAACTCCCCTTCGTTTTCCAGCAGCAGTGCCTTGGCCAGGTTGATGCGGCTGGCGCCTTCGAGCTTGAGTTGCTTCAGTCGGGCTTCCCAAGCGGCTTGCGAACGGCTGTCGCCATAGCGATCCCGCGTTTGCATGCTTTGGGTGTTATCGACAATCAACACCAGGTAGGGGAGCCCGGTGCGGTTGGGCAGCAGGGTTAGGCCGGAGAGCAGCAGCAGCATCAACCCAAACGCGGCGATTCGCAGGCCGGCCAGCGTGACGGTCACGCGAAGGCCGCGCAGTTGACGCCGCTCCCAGGCGTAGAGCAGCACAATGAAGGCAATGCCGGCGGCAATCAGCAGCGCTGAAACCCAGACGGGCAGCGTCCAAGCGGTTCGGTAACCCCAGTCGACGCCGGTTCCGGCTTCGCCGCCGCTGGCGCCAAACATGCGTTCCAACCAGTAGGGGAGGCCAAAGCCGATCATGCCTGACGACTTCCCAAGTACCAGGAAAGAAACGTGTCGACAAATAACAATGCCAGCGCGGCCAACAGCAGCCAGCCATAAATATAGCGCGGGGCCGACACCAGCGTTGCCGAAGCCGCCCGCGACTCGGGCTGCCAGGTGCCGCGAACCGGGAGCGGAATGCCCGCAAAATGCGAGGTGAGTAGTTCTTGCGGCTCGAAGCGGGCCAGGTCGCTCTCGCGCGTCTCGAGGTTCACCGCAAACCACTGCGGCTCGGGCTCACCGGGCACGCTGGCCGAATACAAACCGGCTTGGACCGCGGGGCCGTAACTCCATTGCGCCCCGTCTCCCTGCCGATGGATGGTGGCCCAAGCGGCATCGCCGCCAGGCGTGGCGATATTCACCCGTTGAGAAACCGCCTGTCGCGGCGCCGAGCCGGTCAACATCTGGCCCACTTCCAAATTGCGATGTTCGAACTGGCCCAGCATGGCGGTCTTGAGCAGTTCGCGCACCAGCGGCACAAAGTTCTGCAAAGCCGGCAGCAGGTTCCAAGGCTGGCTGGCGGCAACTTCGGCCGGCGTGGCCACCACGATCGTCACCCCAGCGCCGAAATCTTCGGACACGATCAGCGGAGCGCCGTTCGTGAGCGATAGCGCCGTTTGCGCGGCCGAAGGCTCGGCCAATTCCAGCCCCCAGTAGCGGTAGATAGGCGTGCGCAAAAACCCCACCTGCTCGTTGTCGCGAAACACACTCAACACCGGGTGCCGGTAGCCGTGCGGGTCGAGCACGACCGGTTGCCGCGTGGGATCGAAAGCCTGTTCGCTGGTGAGCTTGCCGGGAAAGATGCGAGGGTTTTGTTCGTCGCCGCCCGCCAATCGCTGGTTGTAGTTTTCAGCGTCGACACGATCGCCCAAGAAGAACACCAGCCCTCCGCCGCCCAGCACGTAGTCGTGCATCACGCGGCTTTCTGCCCGACTGAAGCGGGGTACATTGCTGAGGAAAATAGCGTCGTACCTCCGTAGATCGCGATCGGTGAGTGCCGCCGGCGAGCCGACTTCGACTTCGATCGCTTCGCCCGCGGCGATCCGGTTGCCGGCGCCGCCGCCCGACTCCAGCGCCGCTTTCAAATAATCGGCGCCGGAACTGAACGGCGCCGCGCTCGGCCGGCCATCGATGGCCAGCACGCGCACTTCGCGCTTGACGGGAACCACCAGGAACCGGCGATTATCGAGGTTCAGCAAATCATCGCCCGAGCGGGCTTCCAGCGTGTGCAAGCCGGGCGATTCAAAACGATACCGCAGCGGCACGCTGGCCTGTTCGCCCGCTTCCAGGTCGAGCGTACTTTCGGCCACGCCCCGGCCAGCGACCAGCCACTGCACGCGGCGGCCGACCACGGGCTGCCGGCCGACATTCTGAAAGCTGGCTTCGAACTGCGTGTCTTCGCCCACCGTGGCGTAACTGCCCGACATTCGCAGGCCGGTCGCCACCACGTTCTCGCGACCCGCGTCGCCCACATCGACCACGACCAGCGAACCCAGGCGGGCCAGGCTCAGCAATTGCGCGCGGAACTCGGCCTCGGCCTGTTCGGTGGGAAAGGAAACATCCCAACTGGTGCGGCCCAAATCGGTGATGAACACCGCCTCGCTCGATTCCAATTCGGGATGCTCTCGCCGAACCGTGGCAAACAGATCCTGCACCCGTTGCAGCGTGGCAGGTAAGTTGCCGCCGCCGTGCGTGAGCCGGAGTTTCTCGATCTCGGCAATCACGTTGGCCGGATCGAACACCGGGTTGCCAATCACCACCCGCGGCGGATCGGCCAGCAGCACCAGGGCGAAACCATCTCCCTGAGGGCTTTGCTCCACGATCGAAATGGCCATTTGCTTGGCGCGCTGAAAACGGTCGGTATCGCCATCAGTCGCGGCCATCGAGTACGAAGCATCGACAATCAACACCTTAAAGGCCCTCGCCGTGGACGAGCGGGCCGTGCCCAGCCCTTCAAAAAACGGTTTGGCCACGGCCAGCGCCACCAACACCACCAGCAGGGTGCGAACCAGCAAGAGCAGCCAGTTTTCCACCTGGATGCGCCGCGACTTCTTCTCGATGGCGGCCAGCAAATATTCCATGGCCGCCCAGACCACCACTTTGCGTTCACGCCGATTCCACAAATGGATCAGAATGGGAGCGCTGGCCGCGGCCAAGAACCACAACATGCCCGACGTGCCAAAGTCGAAACCCAGCAGCGGGGCGAAGAAACGCGGGGATAAATGGATGGCGTCGAGCAAAATGAGGGGGCTATCTGCAATGGAAGGATGGCGAACGGATCACTTGCAGCAACGAGACGCAACCCGACAGAACCTCCCCATTATCAACGGCTGGGGCGAGCGATGCTAGGAGGTGGTTTGGCCGGTCGGGCACGGCGAGCCTTTTCGTGGCTTGGGCGTCCCCGCCCAAGCATGGGCGTCGCGGTGCTGGGGGCACTGCGCGTTGCGCTGCCGCGTTCGTTGACGAATGATGGCGCGGATTCGCTACAATTGCCCGCTCATCAGGCCGCGGTCGGCGACCGCTGTTTACGTCTCTTCTTCTTCGCTCTTTTTGGCGTACTCGTAATTGTCTACCTGCGACAGGTCGAGCGTGCCGGTGCGGAGGGGGTCGGGCGTGAGCCAGATTTCGCCGAACAGTTGATCCTGCTCGGCGCGCAGGCCGTAATGGCGAATGAGCTCCATCATGGCCAGGAACAGACTGACCAGCGTGGACTTGTGCATGCCGGCCTGAAACAGTTCGCTGAAGGCCACGCGTTTTTCGCGAACCGACCGCTCGTGCAGGTTTTGCATGTACACGTGGATTGGCGTGTCGTCGTACACGATGCTGGCCGGTTGGGCCGCCTGATTGTCGCGCAGCAGCCGGGCCAGCGCGCTGACCAGGTCCCACACTTCGAGCTCGTGGATTGGCTCCTCGGCCAGGTCGCGTTGCCGCCGGGGCAGGTCGGTCGAAAGACGCGGAAAGCGTTCCTGCCAGGTGCGGCCCTGGTCTTCGAGCAGGCTGGCCGCGTCTTTGAACTTCTTGTACTCCAGCAGCCGCCGCACGAGGTCGCGCCGCGGGTCTTCGGCAATGGCGGCCTCGCCTTCGGCCTCCTCTTCCTCGGCCCGGGGCAGCACCGCCCGCGATTTCATCTCGGCCAAAATGCTGGCGACTTCCAGAAAATCGGCGACCGCGTTGATGTCGATTTCGGCCAGCACTTCCACATAAGCCAAGAACTGCGCGGCAATCGGCGCCACCGGCAAGTTCTCCACCTCCACCTCATTCCGGCGAACCAGATAGAGAAGCAGGTCGAGCGGACCGCGGTAGATGCCGAGTTCGACGAGGAAGGCCATGGGGGTGGTTAGTTGCTGGTGGCTGGTGACTGGAGAGATGGGTGGCTGGGGTCTGGTTGTCGCTCGCAGGCAATGCGTTCTTGAGAGAGGCTGCCGACAACCAGCCCCCAGAGGAACATGGCCAAGCCGGTCTTTTAGTTCAGCAGGTTTCGTCGTCACTGGGGGGAACGCTGTTTTTATGCTGAGTCGTTGTCTGAAGCCAAGCAAACAGCCCGATCCCAGCCACCATTTACCAGCGACTAGCCGCCAGCTACCAGCCACCTGCCCCACTCACTTGCCTTCTTCTCCCAGCGCCAGGGTCGTTGGTTGGGGTTGGGGCAATCCGCCTTCTTCGCCCATTCGTCGCGTGGAAGGAGGAGGGCCGCCTTCCTCACCCAGGGCCTTGGTCGAGGCGCCTTCTTCGCCGAGCGCTCGTGTGGTCGGCCCGCCTTCTTCGCCCACGGCTAACGTGGTTGGCCCACCTTCTTCACCTAAAGCTTGCGTGGTAGGTCCGCCCTCTTCGCCCAGGGCTTGCGTCGTCACGCCGCCTTCGGCCGCCGGGCGCGTGGCCGGCTCGGCCATCCACTGCAGGCCGATCACCTGGGCGTGCCCGCGGAGTTTTTCGAGCACCTCGGCCGGCGGCTCGCCGCTGCCAACTTCGAGCACCAGATAGGCTGGCGTGGGGCCTTTCACGAAGGAAACGTCTTTGACCTGCTTGAACTGGCTTTGCCAGGCCTTGAGCAGGGCTTCGGCCGATTGATACGTGCCCTCCGCCGGCTTGGTCTTCCAATCGCCAGGCAGCACGCGAATGAGGATTTTGCTCTCCCCCTTTCGCGCCGCGGAAAGAGGGCCGGGGATGTCTACGGCCGTCAGCGCATAAACCTTGGCGACCTCACTTTGCTGTCGCAACTTCTCGGCTTCATCGGCCGTAAGCCAGGCCAGAAAACCGCCTGTGCCGCGTACCTGCTGTTGACCTTGCACGGCCGCACTAAAGAAGTCGCCATGCACGCCCAGCTCTTTACGCCGCGATGCGGAAAACTGGCGATAGTCCTTGGGCATCACCAGGTAACGCCCAGGCGTGTTGCCTGGCTTGCCTTCCACCTGGGGAGCGTCCACGGCTTCATCGTCCGCAAGCAGGCTCCCTTCCCAAGGCAACGCCGCCACGGAGATTCCCGCGATCATTCCCTGCATGGCCGCCCTCCGCGACGGGCGAGGAGTAGAATGATTGTCACCCGGACTTTCGGGCGGGGCCAACGGAACGGAAATGCCAGCAAAGGGGTGACGCATATCCCACCTCCTGATGTATGCGAACAGCGACAGGAACCGCTTGCAAAGCCCCCTGCCGCAAAAGGGCCTGCGAAGGGAAGGACGGGAGTCCTCTCGTCGCCAAGCCTCAAGTGATTTTATTCCATAACCTTATGGCGAGGAAACCGCATGGCGGTTCTGATCCTGAGCGATGCCCAAGATGAGCACGCGCAACATATGCTCGCCCATCTTGAGACGCAAGGCGAGGTCGTTGAGTTCCTGGATAGCCGCGAATTCCCCCACAACGTGCAAATCACCTGGTCGCCCGACGCCCAGCAGGGGACACTTGGTTTCGCCGACGGACGCCGCGTGCCATTCGCCAGCATCCATGCCGTGTACTGGAGAGCCTTTGGCGGAGTGTCCCCCCCGCCGCTCCCCGACCCCGAACAGGCCCTCATCGCCGCCAACGATTCCCGCAGCCTGTTCGAGTCGCTGTTCCACGTGCTCGATGCGCGGTGGGTCAACGGTTGGAGCGGTTTCCATTTGCACCAGGTAAAGCCCGCGGCCCTGGCCCGAATTGCCCGCTTGGGCGTGGCCGTGCCAGCCACCGTGGTCACCAACGAGGCGGCGGCCGTGCTGGCCTTTGCCGAAGCGCACCCGCGCTGCATTTTCAAGCCAGTGCAGGGCGGGGCTTTTACCGAACGATTGGAGCCGCACCACCTCACCGAACCCCACCTGGCCAACCTGGTCTACGCTCCCGTCACCATCCAAGAAGAGATCGAAGGGACCGACATTCGGGTGTTCGTGGCCGGCGAGGAGATTCACGCCTGCGAAATTCACGCGGCCACGCTCGACTTCCGCGACGACCCCAGCGCGCCGATGAACCCGGTGGAACTGCCCGCCGGCGTGAAAGCCATGTGCCGGCGGATCGCCGAGGCGCTGCACCTGGTGTGGACCGGCATCGACCTGCGCCGCACGCCCGACGGCCGCTACGTATGCTTCGAAGCCAACCCCAGCCCCATGTTTTTAGGCTTCGCCCAACGAACCGGCCTGCCGCTCACGGAAGCCCTGACCAGCCTACTGCGCAGCCCTTGAAGGGTTCGCGAAGCCGCCCCAAGTTGCTCTAATACCAAGGACCAGCCAGAACCATCTGGGGGCCGGTTGTCGGCAGCGACTCTTGAAACCCCATGGCCCGCCAGCGACAACCAGACCCCAGCCAGCCACCCCTTTCCCAGCCACCAGCCACCAGCTACCAGCCACCAGTCACCAGCCACCAGTCACCAGCCACTACCCGCCAGCCACTACCCGCCAGCCCCCATTCCCTAGCCCCCAGCCCCTCCACCATGTTCCCCATCCGCTTAAGCTGTTCCCGCTGCGGCTGGGGTGAACTGTGCGACATGGCCACGGCCGTGCGGCACTTGGGCCAATCTGGCATGTTGCGGCGGAGCAGCGGCACGTCGCCGGCCGAGGTCGCCGAATTACTGACGGCGGCGTTATCGCGGCTGAAATGCCCGGACTGCCAGCACGTCGGCTTGGCAGCGTCCTCGGGGCCCGAGGGTGGAACGGCCCGCGTTGGTCCTGGCGGAGGCGTTTTGCCTTGGGAAGGCGACGGCTGGCCGGAGGCTCGGCTGTGCGATGAGTGCGAGGCGCCGATCCATCCCGAGCGGTTGGAGGTTTTCCCCGACACGCGGCTCTGCACCGCCTGCCAGCGACGAGACGAAACCGGCGCGCCGAATCTGGCGGAAGACGTCTACTGCCCTCGCTGCGGCTCGCCGATGTTGGTGAAGCCATCCTCGGGTCATGGCGTGACGCGATATGTTTGGGTATGTTCGCAGTACCCGGCGTGTCGCGGTCGCTAGGCGTGAATCGGCGTGTGCGAGCCGTCCGGGTTTCCTTCCTTAATTTTATGCGGCGCGAATTGGCATGGATAAGAAAGCCCAAAAGAGGATCGACGTTCTCCAACAGAAGCTGCAAAAACTGCGGCAACAACTCTCCGGGGCCAAGAAGCAAATGGACGACCCGGCCGATGTGACGCGGCTGGAGAAGGAGATCGCCGACGCCGAAGCCGAGGTGGCCCGGCTCAAGGCTTCGAAATAATTGCGTACGGTAAAGTAGAGCAGGGCGGTCTGGCTCGACCGGTTCCGCCTTTGCCCAGCCACCCGCTCTCCCTGTCTCGCCGCGCCAAGATTCATGCCAGAGCTGCCCGAAGTCGAAACCATGCGCCGCGGCATTCTGCCGATCATCGGCAGCACGGTCTCGGCGGTGGTGCGGCCTCGCTGCCGTTTGAAGCCGATCACCCTGGCCCCCGGTCTGGCCGCCTTTCGCCGCCGCGCGGTCGGACGCCGCATTGAACAGGTAGGCCGGCTTGGCAAACGGGTGCTCGTGCATTTGGAAGGCGCGCAAGTCATTGTGCTGGAGCCGCGGATGACCGGCCTGGTGCTGCTGGCCGACCCGCCCAACCTGGAACACCTGCGACTGCGGATCGAACTGAAGCCGCCGACGCCTGCCAAAGGTTCAAACGCCGCGGCCGACGCTACGGAAGCCGCGGCCCTGATGTATTGGGACCGGCGGGGCCTGGGTTCGGTGCGGCTCTATTCGACCACCGAGTTGGCCGAGCGCTACCCCGATACGGTGCTCGGCCCCGATGCCTTGGCCATCACGCCCGAAATTCTTCGCCAGCGATTGGGCAGTAGCCGCCGGCCGATCAAGGTGGCCTTGCTCGATCAGAAAGCCGTGGCCGGGGTGGGCAATTTGTACGCCTCGGAGCTACTGTTCCTGGCCAGGCTGCATCCCGAGCAGCCCTGCCACACACTCCGCAAGAGCGATTGGAACCGGCTTCACGCGGCCATGCAAAGCGTGCTTAACGAGGCCATCCGTTATGAAGGCTCCACCCTGGGCGACGGCACCTATCGCAACGCCCTGAACAAAGAAGGCGGGTATCAGAACCATCACCGCGTGTACGCCAGGGCAGGGCTGGCCTGTTTTGTGTGCGGCGATGATTCGATTGTGCGCACCGTTCAGGCCCAAAGGGCCACGTTCCATTGCACCCGCTGTCAACGCAGACGAAACTAAATAAAGTCGTCTTTCGCTCCGCGAAAGAATGTGCTTTCGCGGAGCGAAAGACGACCATCGTTAGACGTTCTTCGCTATCTGCTGCTAAAGCATTTGAGCCCGCAGCTTCTGGGGTGCTGACCTTTGGCCTGCGAGCAAAAACAACCGTTGCCCCTCCTGGCCATCTACGGAGGCGCCCCAGCCTTGCCGGAAGGCCCCCCGCCTTGGCCCCGGTCGAGCGATGCCATTCGGGCCGCTCTCGACGAGGTCCACCGCTCGGGAGACTGGGGCCGCTACCACGGGGCTCAATGCGAGGCGCTGGCCGCGGAACTGGCCGCTTTTCATCAGCCTGAGGGCTCCGCGCCCCTGGACGCCTCCCTCTGCTGCTCTGGCACGATTGCCGTGGAGTTGGCGCTGCGAGGCTTGGGAGTGGGGGCCGATGACGAGGTGATTTTGGCCGCCTACGACTTCCCAGGCAATTTTCGAGCGATCGAAGCCGCCGGCGCCCACGTGGTCCTCGTGGATATCGACCCCCGCACGGCAAGCGTCGATCTTGACCAGTTGCCGGCGGCCGTGGGGCCCAGAACCAAGGCCCTGATTGTGTCGCACTTGCATGGCGGCATGGCGCCGATGCGCAAGATAATGCAGCTAGCGGCGCAACTGGGAATTGCCGTGGTGGAAGACGCCTGCCAGGCCATGGGGGCAAAGATCGACGGCCGCCAAGCGGGGGCCTGGGGCGACGCCGGCGTGCTCAGTTTCGGAGGCAGCAAACTGGTTTCGGCCGGCCGCGGGGGCGCGGTCCTTTCTGCCCAGCCGGCCGTGAATCAACGCATCAAGGTGTTCAGCGAACGGGGGAATCAGGCATTTCCGCTCAGCGAACTTCAGGCAGCGGTGATTCGCCCTCAACTGCACCACCTTCAGGCAGACAGCCAACTTCGCGCCGCCAGAGCCCAGCAATTGCTAACCTCCATGGCCCACGTGGATTGCTTGGACTCCCTGCTGCAAGCCAGCCCCGCCAATCTGCCTGGTTTATACAAATTGGGATTTTGGTATTCGGCGGAAAAAGCCGGCGACACCGGGCGTGGCGACTTTTTGGCCGCCGTGCAGGCTGAAGGCGTCGCCCTGTTCGAGGGCTTTCGCGGATTTGCTCGCCGCGGCGCCCGGCGATGTCGAAAAGTGGGCGAATTGCCCCACGCCCTGGCCGCCGCCGATCGAATGGTGATCCTGCATCACCCCGTGCTCCTGGAACCGCCGGAAGTGATCGAACGCCTGGCCAGCGCCCTTGCCAAAGTGTCTGCCGCCTGCCCGCTCCGGCCCTCCAGCTAAGTGCGGTTCCGTACCGAACGCCTTCGGCCATGCAATTATTATTTTTGATGGGAACCGCGGCACAAATAGGCCAATCGTTCAGCCGATGCGGCCCATCCGGTTTGTGCCGAGTTTCGCCAGGCCGGCTTCAGGAAAACCGACCCTTGCGACCGGCAAACGAATGGGGACGGCCCGCGCCCCCCTCCGATAATGATTGATGGTCGGCAAACCTGGCCGTGGGCTTGGGCGGAGATGAGCGTAACATTGTTGGTGTTCATTCCGCTGTTCCGGGGTGTTGCCAAAACGACTTGGCGCAAACCCTCCCGGACAGCTTGCCTGACCGCTCGTACTTATCTATCCTAACTAGAACGACAACTACCTTGCGTGGTGGGGAATCTCCCGGCACGCTGGTCCAGCCCTCCCTCCCCCCTCAAGGCGACCATGAGCCAGGTAGCAACCCTCCCCAAAACTCAGCCCGCTTCGGACGAATCGCAAGACTTTCGCCCGGCGCGAATTCCTTATCCCGCCACGGTGCAACGCGGCCAGATCTTGTGGGTGTATGCTGTCCCCTTCGTGTTCATGCACCTGGCATCGTTGCTGATTTTTGTCCCCTACTTTTTTAGTTGGACCGGGGTCGCCCTGTTCTGGTTTGGGGTGAACTTTTTTGGGCAATTGGGAATTCCCATTTGCTACCACCGGTTGCTCACGCATAAGAGCTTTCGGGTGCCGAAATGGCTGGAGCGGAGCATGGTGATCAACGCCATTTGCTGCGCCCAGGATACCCCGGCGAAATGGGTCGCCTGGCACCGCATTCACCACAACCACTCCGACCACCAGGAAGATCCCCACAGCCCCTTGGTGAACTTCTTCTGGTCGCACATTGGTTGGCTGCTGGTCAAGAACCAGGGCACGCACGATATCAGCGCCTACCATCGCTACGCCCGCGACATTCTCGCGGACCCCTTTTATCTGTACCTGGAGAAACACCGCTGGGTGTGGCCCATGATCTATCTGGCGCACGCCCTGCTGTTCTTCTTTGGGGGGTTCGCGATTGGCTATGCCGTGGATGGCACGTCCGCGGCCGCCTACCAGTTCGGGTGGAGCCTGCTGATCTGGGGTGTGATCGCCCGCACCGTGCACGTGTGGCACATCACTTGGGCCGTGAACTCATTAACCCACCTGTTCGGCTACCGCAACTATTCCACCGACGAGGGAAGCCGTAACAACTGGTTCGTGGCTGTTCTCACCGGTGGCGAAGGCTGGCACAACAACCATCACTTCGACCAGGCGGCCTGCACCGTCCAACACCGCTGGTGGGAAATCGACCAGAATTACTACTACATTCGCTTGTTGGAAAAACTGGGGATGGCGTCGCACATCATCGAGCCCAAGCGAAAACGCTGGGCCGGACGCAACCCCACCACCGTCAATGAGAATGCACCCGAGCGTCACGGCGAATAGGCATTATTTGAGCGAGACCACTCGGCTGCGGTTCTCTTCGTCGATGGCGATCTTGTCTTCGCGGGCCAGCCAGCCCAGGGCTTGCATCACCAGGTCACGCGGCGCCTCAATTTCTTTGACCAGTTTGGTCACGGAGAGGGGACCCGATTCGTTGAGGTGCTTCCATACGAGGCCGGCCGCCTCGCCAATGCGAGCGACGCCCAATTCGGTGGTCATTTCGGTGGATGTTGCCGTCGACATAGCTGGAACTCCGAGTGCAAATGCCTCCCCTAAAGTGGCTCCGTGGGCCAGCAGACAAACGCTGGTCAGCCACACGCCCCTGGGCAGTATATTGCACCCAGTCTACCCGACCAGGCAGCGACCGCTCAAGCGGCACTCTCTGCCAGTATTGCCAGCATTCGCTCATCGGAAATATCCCCAACGCCGGCGGGGGGATTCCGACGCCATTGCCCCCTGCAAGCTCGGTCCATTCCTGCCTCCGGCGCAGCGGTAGCAGGCCGGCCATTCCGAAAAATCGCTATCGACGGCGAATCTTATCATCTGTTTGATACGCCCAGGCCGATTGTAGTGAGGATGGATTCGCCCTAGCCGTTGGATTGGCCCCGCTCCCACGCGGCGGGGCGGTCGGCGGCGCCCCTTGGCAATCATCCGCAACATACAACTTTGGCAAACACGGGAAGCTGGGGGCTTATTTCTGCTCGGCGGTCTGCTTGGCAGAACGTGCCCCCGTTGCATCCCCTGTTGAGCTGGTAAGCGCGTCAGGCATTCAAAAACGCCTGGTCATCAGGAAGGAGAACTCGATGGAACGAACCCCTTGGCAGACAGTTCGCACTGGGTGGTTACACCGTTGGAAGGTGGCAGGCGTTTCGTTGCTGTCTTGCAGCCTGGCCGGCACGGCCGCCGCGGCAACCCCCTCGGTCGATCAGGCCCTGCGGTTGAAACCGGTGCAGGCCGATGTCGATTTCGATATCCCCACCGCCGACGAGGCGGCCAAGTGCACGCTCAAGGCCGAGAAAATTGGCAGCGGCACGGGCTGGGTTGTGCGCGATCCGGCAGGTCGGCTGCTGCGGCGGTTTATCGACTCCAACGCCGACAACGTGGTCGATATGTGGTGCTACTACCAAGACGGCGTGGAGATCTACCGCGACCTCGATTCCGACTTCAACGGCAAAGCCGACCAGTACCGCTGGCTGAACACGGCTGGCATGCGGCTCGGTTTAGATAAAAACGAAGACGGCAAGATCGACGGATGGAAAGCCATCTCGGCCGAAGAAGTAACGGCGGAAGTCATTCGGGCCTTGGCCGAAAAAGACGCCGATCGCTTCGTGCGGCTGATGATCACGCCCGAGGAGGTCGACAGCCTGGGGGTGTCGGACGTCAAAAGCAAAGAGCTGAAAGAGCGAATCGCCGGAGCCCGGCGGGCCTTTGAAACGCTGGCCCAAAGTCAGAAAGACGTTACGGCCAAGACCCACTGGCTGCACTTCGGCGCCCTCCGCCCCGGCATGGTTCCGGCCGGCACCGACGACTCCACCCGCGACCTGGTGGTGTACGAAAACGTGGCCACGCTCGTCGAAACCGAAGGCAAGACCGGCCACGTGAAGATCGGCACGCTGGTCCGCGCCGGCGACGTGTGGCGGCTGATCGATGCCCCGTTGGTGGGCGGCGACGCCAGTGAACAGAGCCCTTACTTCACGGCCGTGATGTCAACGCCGCAAGACACCGGCAGCGTGCCGGGCGGGGTGGACGAAAAATTCCAAAAACTGCTCAATGACTTGGAGGCGGTGGATAAGCAGTTGGCTGCCGCCACGGCCGCGGCCGACAAGATTCGGCTGAACGAACGCCGAGCCGACCTGCTGGTCGATCTGGCCGAAGTGGCTGTCGACCCCGCCAACCGGGTGCAGTGGTATCAGCAGTTGGCCGACACCCTGAGTGCCGCCGCGCAAAGCGGCGAGTTCCCCGGGGGCGTGGACCGGCTGAAGAAGCTGGCCGAGTTGCTCAAGGAAAAGAAGGCCGACGGCGACCTGCAAGCCTACGTGCAATTCCGGCTGATGACCGCCGATTACGGCCGCAGCCTGCAAGAACCCAAGGCTGATTTCGCCAAGGTGCAGGAAGCCTGGCTGAAAAGCCTGGAATCCTTCGTCACCGAGCATCCCAAGAGTGCCGACGCCGCCGAGGCCATGCTGCAACTGGCGATCGCCGAAGAGTTTTCGGGCCAGGAAGACAACGCCAAGAAGTGGTACGGCAAGATTGTCACGGCATTTCCCACGACCGCCTCGGCCAAGAAAGCCGCGGGCGCCACGCGCCGCCTCAACTCGGTGGGCCAGAATATCGAACTGGCCGGGGCCAACATGGCCGGCGGCCGCACCGACCTGGCTCAATACCGCGGCAAGGTCGTGCTGGTTCACTACTGGGCCACGTGGTGCGAACCGTGCGTGCGCGACCTGGCGACCATTAAAGACGTGTATTCCAAATACGGCCGGGCCGGGTTTGCCCCGGTGGGCATCAGCCTGGACTACGACAAGAACCAGGTGACCGGCTACTTGCAAAAGAACAGCCTGCCCTGGCCGCAGATCTACGAGCCGGGCAGCTTGGACGGCCGCCTGGCCAACGAGATGGGAATTCTCACCCTGCCGACCATGATGCTGATCGATTCCAAGGGTCGCGTCGTCAACCGCAACCTGCACATCAGCGAGCTGGAAACGGAAGTCAAGAAATATACCACCGCCCCGGCCAGCAAATAGCCGAGTGGTGCGCCGAGAACTTGCAACCCATACCCAACATCAATCGCAGTCGCGAAAGATGGCGGTTTGGATACGACACCGCCGTGGATTTCTCTGGGGAGAATTCCACGGCGGCTGTTTTTTGGTGTGCGATCGCTGAAGGATTCGAACCGCGAGAAGTGCAGGCGAACCGCTCTTTAGCTGCTTGCCTTCTTGGCCACCCGCAACTGGGCGCGGCTTTGTCGCACCAGGCGGTCGCGGATTTCCATCAGCTCGGGGCTATGGGCCGGGCGCTCGCGGGCCGCTTGCAGTTGGTTCTCCACCGTTTGCGGATCGAGCTTGCTGGCCGGCATGGCCCTTTCGGTGAGCACGGAGACCATGTTGTCCGCCACCTCGGCAAAGCCGCCATCGATATAGTATCGCAGCGTCTTGGCCCCCTGCTTGATCCGCAGCTCGCCAAAGCCGAGGCGGCCAACCAGGGGTGTATGGTTATGCGCCACGCCCAGCTCGCCATCGAACAGCGGAATGGCGACGAAATCGCCCACTTCATCCAAGATGGTGGTTTCGGGGGTGACCACCACGCAACGAAGCTGGCCTGAACCGGCGCCTTGAGAATGTTCTTCTGCCATGGGAGGGTTGCTCTGCTATTTCTGGGCGGCCATGCGCTTGGCTTGCTCGTCGGCGCCCTCGACGGCGCCCACGTACATAAACGCTTCTTCCGGCAGGTGATCCCACTTGCCGGCGCACAGCTCTTCAAAGCTGCGGATCGTGTCTTCCAGCGACGTGAAGTTACCCTCTTTGCCGGTGAACACCTCGGCCACGTAGAACGGCTGCGACAAAAACCGCTCGATACGGCGGGCACGATGCACGATCAGGCGGTCCTCTTCGCTCAATTCGTCCACGCCCAGAATGGCGATGATGTCTTGCAGCTCGCGATACCGCTGCAGGACTTGCTGCACCTGGCGGGCAACGGCGTAGTGCCGTTCGCCCACGTACGAGGGATCCAAAATGCGGCTGGACGAAGCCAACGGATCGATGGCCGGGTAGATGCCTTTTTCCGAGATGGCCCGCTCCAGGTAAATGAAGGCGTCGAGGTTGCCGAACGCCGTGGCCGGAGCCGGGTCGGTGGGATCGTCGGCCGGCACGTACACGGCCTGCACCGAGGTAATGGCCCCCTTGCTGGTCGAGGCAATGCGCTCTTGCAGGCCGCCCATTTCGGTGGCGAGCGTGGGCTGGTAACCCACGGCCGAAGGCATGCGTCCCAACAAGGCCGACACTTCGGAGCCCGCCTGCGAGAAGCGGAAGATGTTGTCGATGAACAGCAGGGTGTCTTTGCCCGTGGCGTCGCGGAAGTATTCGGCCATGGTCAAGGCCGAAAGGGCCACGCGAAGGCGGGCGCCCGGCGGCTCGTTCATCTGCTCGATGACGCTGCGGTCGGTGCTGCCGATTTTGGTCTCTTGCATTTCGAGCCAGAGGTCGGTGCCTTCGCGAGTGCGCTCCCCCACGCCGGCAAACACCGAGTAACCACCGTGCTGCGTGGCGATACGAGCGATCAGCTCGGTGAGAATCACCGTCTTCCCCAGACCGGCGCCACCGAACAACCCGGCCTTACCGCCGCGGACGAACGGGGTCAGCAGGTCGATCACCTTGATGCCGGTTTCAAACAGCTCGGTGCTCGTGGAGAGGTCGGCCACGGCGGGAGAATCGCGGTGGATGGGCCAGCGTTCCTTGGTATGCACCGGGCCGCGTTTGTCGATCGGCTCGCCCAGCAGGTTGAACACCCGGCCCAGGGTTTCTTCGCCGACAGGCACCATGATCGGGCCGCCGGTATCGATGCACTCCTGGCCGCGGATCAAACCATCGGTGCCGCCCAGGGCGATCACGCGAACGCGGCCGCCGCCCAGGTGCTGCTGCACCTCGCCGGTGAGGTTGATCTCCACGCCCTTATTGTTGGAGGTCACCGTCACGGCGTTATAAATGGCCGGCAACTTGTCTTCGGGATATTCGACGTCGAACGTCGAACCAATCACCTGGGTAATGTGACCAACGGTGAGCGGGGTATCGGTCGCGGTCGCCATCTTGTGCTGAAACCTCGGCGGCTAGGGCAAGTTTTTCGTTGTGTTGAGTAATGCACGGATAACGCGGGCCGGCGGGTTCCGCTCGTTGGCAAACAGAGCGCAGACACCCGTCGCGGCGCGAGTCTATCCCTTGAGGGCTTCCACGCCGCCCAGCACGTCGAGCAGTTCCGACGTGATGCGGCCCTGGCGAGCCCGGTTGTATTCCATGGAGAGAGCCTTGATCAGGCCATCGGCGTTTTCGGTGGCGGCCTTCATCGCCACGCGGCGGGCAATCTGTTCGCTCACGGCCGCATCAAGGAAGCACTTGAACAACCGCACCTTAAAGCTGGTGGGCACAACCTCTTCCAAAATGCTTTCCGCGGAGGGGAGAAAATCGTACTGCGCCCCCAGGCCGGGATCGGCTTCTTTCTGCTGGGCGCCTGCTTGCTTGTGGCCATCCGTGGCGCCGGCGTCTTGCTTGCCATCGGCGTCTTGCTTGCCATCGGCGTCTTGCTTGCCATCGGCCATGCCCGAGAGCGAACCCAGCGGGAGCAGCGTTTCCACGATGGCAATCTGCCGCGCCGGGTTAATGAACTTGGTGTAAACGACTTCCAGGCGATCGAGCTCGCCCGTGGCATACGCTTCGAGATAGCGGGTGGCCAAGAGATCGACTTCATCGAAGCCGGGCTTGTCTTCAAAATTGAAGTAGGTGCGATCGGCCGCGACGCCGCGTTGGCGGAGGCCGCTGATGCCGCGTTTGCCGGCGATCTCGACCTCAACCTTGGGCACCTCGGCCGTTAGTTCTTTCCAGCGCTGGGCCGACGCCCGAATGACGTTGCCGTTGTACCCGCCGCAGAATCCGCGGTTGGAGGTCAGCACCAACAGGATGGCTTTATCGGTCTTCTCGCGCGGCTCGAGCAAGGGATGGCTGACCGTGAGGCCAGCGCCCGCCAACTTGACCACCAGGGCGGTGATCCGCTCGGTATACGCTTTGGAAGCTGCCGCGCGGTCCATGGCTTTCTTGAAACGCGCGGTGGCGATCAGTTCCATCGTCCGCGTGATCTTGCGGATGTTGCGGATGCTCTTCCGCCTGCGATCGAGTGCTTTGGGATTGACCATGGGAACCGAACCGCGGAGTAAAAACCCAAAAAACCAGCATCAGAACGTCTTCGCCGGCGAACCGGCCATGTTTACGACACGCCCATCCGGCTCGGGGTCAGGCGGCCGAGCCCGCGGGCTGCTTGAGCTTGGCCTGCCATTGCTGATGGAACTCTTTCAGACATTCCTCCACGGCCGGGCTGCGGTCGGTGGTCTTATCGATTTGGATGTCTTTGCTTTCGACCAGTTGGTTGCGGACCTCGGACTTTTGCTCCCGCATGAAGGCCAGGAACGCCAGCTCCCATGCCCGCACGTCTTTGAGCGGCACCTTATCCAAGTGGCCGCGGGTGCCGGCGTAAATGCTCAGCACCTGGTCGATCACGTCCATCGGCGAATACTGCCCTTGCTTGAGCAGTTCCACCATGCGGTAACCGCGATCGAGGCGGGTTTGGGTGGCGGCATCGAGCTCGGTGCCCATCTTGGCGAAGGCTTCCAACTCGCGGAAAGCGGCCAACTGCAGCCGCAGACCGCCGGCCACCTTTTTCATGGCTTTGATCTGGGCGGCGCCACCGACCCGAGACACCGAAATGCCCACGTTCATGGCGGGGCGAATACCGGCGAAGAACAAGTCGGGCTGCAGGTAAATCTGGCCGTCGGTAATGGAAATCACGTTGGTGGGAATGTAGGCCGAGACCTCGCCTTCCAGGGTTTCGATAATCGGGAGCGAAGTCAGCGACCCGCCGCCGAGGTCGTCGCTCAGCTTGGCGGCCCGTTCGAGCAACCGGCTATGGCAGTAGAACACGTCGCCGGGGTAGGCCTCGCGGCCCGGCGGGCGACGCATGAGCAGCGACATTTGGCGGTACGCCTGGGCCTGCTTGGAAAGATCGTCGTACACGCACAGGGTATGGCCGCCCTGGTAGGTGAAGAACTCGGCCATGGCCGTGCCGGCATAAGGGGCCACGTATTGCAGCGGGGCCGACACGCTGGCGCCGGCTATGATGACCGTGGTGTAATCCATGGCCCCGTGCTTGCGGAGCACCTCGATCGTGCCGGCGATGCCGGCGTCTTTTTGACCGATGGCCACGTAGAAGCACTTCACGCCCGTGTGCTTTTGGTTGAGGATGGCGTCGATGGCCACCGTGCTCTTGCCGGTCTTGCGGTCGCCAATGATCAGCTCGCGCTGGCCGCGGCCGATGGGCGTCATGGCGTCGATGGCCTTGATGCCGGTCTGGAGCGGCTCGTGCACGGGCT
>CAYUMU010000063.1:0-42076 GCA_964445985.1 uncultured Pirellulales bacterium
TTACATCTCAATCCTCCTCTCCCAGGCTTACCTGGACGCAATGGCACGCCCCTGAGCCCTCGGCGAAGGGCGTGGTGGCAGCGGAGATACCTTATTGACGACACCGTCAGGCGCAAAGCAGAACAAATCCTAACCGCCAAACGATGGCCGCATTTGTCCCGCAAGGAAGGCGCGAGGAAGGCGCGCTGATGGCGATCATTGGATTCTTGCCTTACAATTCTCGGTAGACAAGGTGTTGCGGAGCGAACCGAACAAACCGGAATGGATCGGCTCCCCCCTCTACTGACACGCAGCCGTCCCTTTGAAGATGCAACGCACAATGCCCTTCGCTGAGGCTCAGGTGCCACCCGAACCGGCGGCTCCAGCGAACACGACACGGTTTCGACCGTGTAACATCTTCGATGGATGAAATCAGTGTGCTCACATTCACCTAACGATAAATCTCAGCGGCCTGGTTAAGCATCATCATTGAACGGTGATACTGTCACCACGGTGACGCTTCCACTTGGTCTTTGGTTCTTGAGTGCCGATGGCCGTCACTTTCCAGTCGCTCAGAGAACCTCCAGACTCCAACCAAAGCTGCTGAGTGCTGCTAATCTGGAAGTAGAGACGCCCTGCGCCCGTGCCACCGTAATGGACGCGTCCCCATTCAAGAGAGACTGGGCGCATCAGAGCCACGACAGTCGCCTCATTCATGCCCACGCGTAGCCTGCCCATGGCATGCTGCGTCTCCTGTGAAATATCGGAGCGAGCCTGCGGCGAAGAACAACTCGAAAGCCAAGCGACAAGTAGAGTAACTGATAGGGTGCGCGTCATGACGCCAATCGATCATGCTAAGGGGCCGAAGACGGTATAACTTCCTGGTTCAGTATATGATTCCGGGCCAATTCTGATAGGGACGACTTATCTGCTGCTCCCTGGATTCCCGCATCCGCGGGAAAGACCGATTTGTAGCCCCAATTTAGCCTGGGCCTTCACCGTTCGCCCCCGCTCACAGAAAGGGAAACCTTGGGCAGTTTCAGGCTTTCGCTACTTTGGAAGAACCAGCGTGGGAACGAAATTTGCCTGAGCCGCGAGGCGATGGCGTTGTGCATGCGGTTGTTGAACTCCGAGGTGGGGTCGTCGGTGTGGAAGAAGAGGCCGTGGTTGCTGGCCGTGGCGACATCGATGACGAGGGTTTGGCCTGCATATTCCAGGCTGACCACCGCTTTGGCCGTCATGCCTGCCATCGAGCCGCCGCTAGCGGCGCCGCCTTGGAAGCGGATGGTGCGGCCGGACTCGGTTTCAGAATAGCTAATGGAAATCTTGGCTGGCGATTGGGGGTTGATTACAAAGCCCGACTCGACCAACTTTTGCTCAATCAGCGTTCGTAGCGGCACGCGTTCCGGTTGCCCCGCGGCCACCTGGGGGCTGCTCCCTTCGGGCACTCCCCCCATTTCCAACCGCACGTGCGAACCGGGGCCGAGCAGGGCCTGATTTTGCATGGTCATGTTGGCCGTTTGCTGGAGCACCCGGGTCGAAGGCAACACCAGTTTGCGCATGCCCAGGGTGTATTTAGTGAAGTTGCCAACCAGGCCGGCCAGCCAGACTTCGTCGGGCGGGGCGCCAAAAACCAATGTTGACCGATCGAGGTTGTAGTCGCAGAGTTTTACTTGCCGATCGAGGTTCACCAGCACGCTGCCGTCGAACAGTACATTGCGGCCGGGCAGAAAGATGGGATCGGTGGAACCATAGTCGCCGTAACGGGAGTAGCTGGGACGCGTGAGCGAGGCCAGTTGCGCGGGAGCCAGCCAATATTGCGCGAGTCGGCTGCCCGAGGTAAGATCCCACTCGGCGCCAAACCATTCATTCGGCAAGCCTTGGGCAAAGCCCACCAGTCGGGTGCCGTCGGGCGAAATGCCCAGGCTGAGCACCGTGGGTTCCAGCGCCAACGGCTCCAGGCTGCCCACGCATTGACCGGTTTCCACGTCGCAACACACGATCTTGCCCTGAGCGCCGCCGAAGACGTGTTTGCGGTCGTGCGAAAGGTTGAAGGCCAGCCCAAAGTTGTCGATCTTCCACTCGGGCGAACAATCAGGGAGTTGCCACAGCACCAGGGTGCCCTGGGGGCTGAGCGTGAGTACCCGCGACTCGTCGATAAACCGGGCCGTGATTTGCGTTCGATAGGGATTGAAGGTGGCCGCCACGCCTGGCTGCCGGTCGCCGTACGGACTCCAGCCCAGCACATGCTTGCCTTGTCGGAACGAATAGATTTCCAAACGCAAGCCGGAGCGGAGCAGCGCCGCATTGCCTTGAGGACTGAGGCAGAGCAGTTGAGGGTCATCGGCTTCGGGGACCGGGATCGACTGTTTGACGCGCTGCGTGGCGAGATCAACTTGCCGAAGTTGCCAGGCGTTTTCTTCCTGCCGTTGAACCAGCACGGCCGCCCGGCGCGGGTGGTCCGACGCCATCCATGCGCCCCCCAAAGCCCGAACGTAGTCGTCACCGAGCGGGATGGTGTTCGTGCCGTAGGTGGTGGTCGTGGAGTTGGCTACCACCGGCAGCTTCCATGGCGCCTGGTATTCGGGCAGCGTTACGTTCTTGGCCGGAGCCAGCGTGGAAAGCGCCGCGGGGCGAAGATTGCGGGTGGGGAACCGATCACGAGGAATCCGGCTGGCAAATGTTTGCGACGACTCTTCGGGGTACAACTCGGCCGAGCCAAGCATGAGCTTGCCGTTGTAGGGACCCACCCCCATCACCACGTCGGAGTGCACCATGCGCCGCGGCAGGTTGGTGGTGGCAGGCAGTTTCAGCGTGACTTCCCCCGCGCGGTCGAGCAACACGTGGCCATAGAGCAACCAGCCGCCGCGGTCGGGCCACCATTCGAGCGTTTCGCCCTGATACTTGGAAACGCCGGGCACCGTGCTGATTTCTTTGCGATCGTAGTAGCGATCGAGCAGCGGGCGGGCTCTCGATACGCTCCACGAAACGAGGCGAAATTTATCATCCGAGGCTTTGAACAGCCCGGCCAGTTCGATGCCGTCGTAAGAGTAGGCCAGGCCTTCGCAGGCATTGGGGTTGTCGGCGGTGCCGCGAGCCAAGTCGGGCAGCGGGAGCTCACCCTTCTTCTCGAACGAGTTCAGGTCGTAAACCTGGAGCGACGTGCCCGCGACCACCGCCAACTGGCCATGCCCTGGGCTGACGACGGCGTTTTCGCCATTCAACACGCCGTTGAGGGGGAACTTCTTTTCGAGCGACTTGCTGGCGAGGTTCCAAATGTGGACCTCGCTGGAGCCCGAGGTGGGCGTATCGATGGAGAACAGGCGATCGGGGCCAACGAACCCCAGGGCGCTGGGCCCCTCGCGAAGGTCTTGTTCCAGGGTGACCGCGCCGTTGGACATGGCGTACACGCGGAGCTTGGGCTCGCCGCGAACGCGGCCAGCAATATAATCGCCATCGGGACAAATGCGGAGCGGGGTGAGCAGCGACTGCGGGTGGCTGATCACATTGGTCACGGCCTCGCGCGCCAGATCGTAAGTAACGTGCGCGTGAAGATTGCCTTTGCGGTGGGTGATGGCCAGGAACGAATTGGGCGGCCGGCCAAACGACACCACGCTCCCTTCCGCGAAGGGAAACGAATAACTCTTGCGCGGCAACGCCAGGGGGCCGGAGGGAGTATCGGGGCGGACCAGCCAACCGGCCACGTCGGCGGTCGGGTAGAGCGGATCGGGGCCAGTGTCTGCTGGCTCTTCTTCCACCGCCGGCGCGCGTTCCACCGCGGGCGGCGCGGGAGTTCCAGCGGGAAGCGAACCGGTGGATCTGCCGGTTCCGGAGCTGGCCGTGTTGCCGGAAGAACGCGTGGTGGTTACGGGGGACGTGGGGCGGCTGGTGGCAGGCGGATTGGCCGGCCGTGAAATGGGGGGCCGTGAAATGGGCGGGCGGGGAGTGACGTTGGTCGGCGAAGGCCGAGAATTTTGACCAGCGCTGCCCCTGGGGGTGGGCGGTGGCTGCTTGTTCGAACCTGCGTCGACGACGGGCGTGGGTTCACCCGTGCCGAGGCCGAACAGTAAGAACAGCGCGAGGGCTCCCAACACGGCCGCCACGCCTCCGCCGATGAGCAGTCCCACGACCGGCGACATGCCCTGCTTGGGTATCAGGATAGGAACCAGTTCGCTCTCGGAATTGGCGGCGGGGCTGGTCGGGGCTGAGGCGGGCGTTGCCGCTGGCTGCCGCGGGGAGGGCGGATTTTGAGGCGCCAGATCGGAGGGGGACAGTTGCAGAATATCGCCAAACGGTTCTGCCGAGGCAGCGGCCGAACTGCTCGCGGCAAGCGGGTCCAAATCGGCATCGCCGAGCTTGACCACTTGCGATGACGAAGCGGCGGAAGAGTCGGCGGAAGACGCCGGCCGAGGAACCTTGAGCGGGTTGCCGCACGACGCGCATTTCAGGGCTTTTCCCGCCCAATTGTCGGGCGCCTTGTAGCCTTTGCTGCAATGGCCGCAACGGAATTGAATCGTCACAAACGGGTTCCTGGTCTGGATAGCGGTCGACAGCTGGAGAGGTTGGTCCGCGCTGGGTTTATCGATGGCCAGCGCGACGCAGGCGCCCCTTTAGCCCCACCAAGCAGCAGTTTCCCACGGCTGATCACGGTGTTGATCCGGTGGTCGCCGGCCGGGGGGACGGGATGTCTTGAATGCCATCGAGCGTAATGTTGGAGGGCGTGATGCCGAGATGTTCGTAATCTGGGAACACGCACCGGGGCACGTTCAACGATTGCTGGAAGCCGGCGGCAGAACTTTGCAGCCGCTGATCGAGGTGCTGCTGGAGATCGGTGCCCGACGTGCGAATAACCGAACCCAATCCCATGCCGCTGGACGTTTTCCTTGTCCAGGCGCGGCCGCGGTTGTCGGCAATGGTGAAGGTGTGCCGCATGACTTTTTCTTCAACCCGCGTGGTCGCACCGGGCTTGCCGATCTGGGTATATTCGACGGTTCGCCCGGTGCTCTCCTGGCTCGATCCGGCGGAGGCCGTCACGGTGGCCGAGGGGTCGAGAATGAAGCCTTGCTGCTGCATTTGCTGAGCCAGGTTGCCATCGGCAGCGTTGAATTTAGCGCCCGGATAGAGCAACACCTGATTGTAAAACGTGGCGGTCGCCATCTTTTGCTGGGCCAGCGGATGGGGGAGTTTCACCGCGGTCAGCGATTTGCGTTGGGGAGCCGTGCGCGGCGCCAGGGCCAGCCAAACATAGCCATCGGGGCCGGCCGTGGGAGCGGCATTCAAGGTGCGGTATTCCCAGATGAGTGCCTTGCGGTCGAGATTGACCAGCGAGGCGCCGTTGACCAGCACATGGCGGTCACCGAGCACTTGCAAGGAGCCCGTCCGCGTGTTCATTTGGCCCGGGGCATACCAGAATTGGCTGGTGAGTTTGCCCGAGGTGGCGTCCCACTCGATGACGAATTTTTCTTCGTAACCAGCACTGGCCGAGGCGAGGATGGATTTGCCGTCGGCCGAAAATGCCAGAGCTTCTATCCGGGGCTCGTACGCGGGCGCTTCGAGCCGGCCCACGCTGTTGCCCGAAGCGGCTTCAATCACCTGCCGGGAGTTGCTGACAAGAAACCGCGAATCGGGGCTGAAGGCGGCAATCTGGCCAAAATCCTTGATTTGCCAGACCGGCGTCATTTCAGGAATCTTCCAGCGCACCAGGGTCTCTAGCTGGTTGAGCGTGAGCACATGGTCTTCGCCCTGAAAGGCCGCCCAGGTTACGCCGGTTGCCGTGGGTTCTAATTTGGCCAGGCTGCGGTAGGGCCGCCAGCCGATCACGTGGGCGTTTTCCTGGAACGAGTAGATATCGAGCCGATCGCGGTCTTGAGGATTGGGTCCGTTGGTGCAGGTCAGGGCCAACGCCCCGCTGGGGCTGAGATCTTTCAGCGACGAGCTCACGGGAATGGCAAACTGACCCGCTTCGTTGTGGCCAGAAAGGTTGTAGCGGCGCAACAAGCTTTCGTGACTGTTGGCCGAGGCCAGGATGCCTACGTATTTGCTGTCGGTATCCGAAAAGTGGATGTCTTGCACGTTGGGCGGCATATCGAGTGGCAGGGGCTTCTTGGGGTAGGGCGCCGACTTGGGAGCCGGGCCAATGACAGCGGTCCAGGTGGTGCGGTTCGCGAGCGCCGGCCGGTCGGCGGCATCTTCAAAGTTGACGTTGAGCAGCTTGCCGAGGCGGCCGTCGAGGGCTTTGTTCCCTGCCCGCACGGCGGCCTGCATTTTGCCGAGTTCGGCCATGGGCATGTCGGCCGTGCCGATGAATCCATCGCCCGAGTTGCCATACTTTTGACTCACGCCAAGCAGCCGATCATTGCCCACAAACCGGCGGGCCTTGCTGCCGCTTTCGGGAATGGCCAGCAGGACTTCTCCCGTATTGCGATCCACCAGTTGGTGGCCGAACAGCAGCCAGCCGCTGCCGTCGGGAATCCAGGCTACCTTGGGGCCGCCGTAGGAGCGCGACACGTAGGATTTAGTATTGAACGACTCGGAGTCATACTCATGGGTGAGCACCGACTTGCCCGAGGGAATGTCCCAGCAAACGAGCAAGTAATTGCCGTAGCGCTTTTGGAAGATGGCGGCCAGCTCACTGCCGCTGTGCGAGTAAGCCAGGCCCAGGCATTCCATTTCGGCAACTTCTGTCGGCAGCGACGCCAGGCCGAGCTTGGTGATCTCTTGAACCTGGTAAACGTGCAGCTTGCCTTCCGACACCAGGGCCAACTGCTGCCGGCCAGGGCTGAGGGCCATGCGCTCCGGGGCCAGCGAGGGGGGAAGCGAGGCTTCTTCCGCTTTGGCGGGGCCTTCCAAGGTCCAGCGTTCGAGCCGGCCCGCGGCGGGGGCGCTATTGTTGCTGCTGGAGCGGCGGCTGTAACTGCTGCTGGGCTCATCGCCCCGGTAGATGAACAGCAGATCGGAACTGGGGCCGAATTCAAGTTTGACAAACCGCTCCTGCTTGTCGATCTCGGCCAGCTTTTCCCCCTTGGCGGTGGAGAAAATGCGGAATTTGTCGTCTTTCTCCGAAGTGCCAGCCAGGTGCGTGCCATCAATGCTGTAGGCCAGATCGGTCATGGGCATGAAGGTTTGCTGCACCGCGCCCACCACCTTGGAGGTGCGCAAATCGAGCAATACTTGGGTGCGAGCGCCGGAATCGTTGCGGGTGACGCAGATAAATGGACTATCGGTGGGAGCAAAGTGGACTTCGCCGGTGGAGGGGAACGGGAACGATATTCTCTTGGGCGGAACCTCGTAAGATTCCGTCGGCGGATCGGGAGTTACCTTCCAGAAGTCGGCGACCGGCGCCACCTCAGTGGCAGGTTCGGCGGTCGCATTGCCGTTGCTGCCGGTCGTAGAACTCGAATTCGCGGTGCCCGTGGGCTGGGTGGCGCTGGAGTTGGATTGGCCCAGCGGGGAACTGGAAGAATCGTTGAAAGGCGGCGTTGTTCCGGTGCTGGATCGATTGATCGACGTGGCGGTAGAACCGGTGCGGACGGGAGAAGTCGACCCGTAACGACCGTTGGTGGCCGACTGGGACGACGACCTGTTGGAACTCTGGCCACCGCGACGGGGGCTATCGAGCGGGTTGGTTTGCGACTGCTGCGCCGTGGCGGGGGTTGGCGTGGCAGGTCCCGAACGAATTGCCAGGAAAATGCCCACGATCACAATTGCCAGGCCCACCCCGCCGCCGCCAATCAGCATCCAGAGCATGGTGGACGAGTTGCCGACGCTACCAACCGGCTCTGTCCAGGGTGGCAAATAGTCGGGCGAATTGGGATCGTCGTAGGGATCGAGGGGTTTGGGCGTCAGCGGAGCGTGTTGGGCTGCCCCGCCGTGAGCCACGGCGGCCGATGCTGGGCGGGCTGCAGGCGTGGGCGCGACCAGGTGTTGGTCGGTGAGCTTGATTACGTTTTCGGTTTGACCAGCGGGGGCGGCGGTGGGCTTTGGCGTGGGGGGGCCATCCAAGTCAGCGTCAGAAAGTTTGATGACGCCTGGAGTTGAGGCCGTGGGCACCAAAATGGGATGGCTGCAACGGGAGCATTTCACCCGCTTTCCCGCCAGTTTGGGAGGCGCGGAAAAGCCCGTCCCGCATTTCTCGCATCGAATGGAAATGCCCATGCTACTGCCCTTTTAGAGTTCGAAGGATAGGTACTGCTAAAGCTATCCGGGGGGTGAGGAGTGTCAAGCTTTTTTTGACGTTAGTCCGGGCAGCTAGGGAAGCCGAGGCAGATGGGGCAACCGGGCAGAAGTCCCGGTTGCCAGGGTG
Organism: uncultured Pirellulales bacterium; assembly: GCA_964445985.1. GTDB lineage: Bacteria > Planctomycetota > Planctomycetia > Pirellulales > S012-138 > CAYUMU01. Next base: position 8,282 of record CAYUMU010000063.1, read on the forward strand.
GATACCCCGCCCCCTGGTCGCCGAGTTGATTCAACCTGGCGATTGGACGCGGCCAGCGTGCCGTAGGTTCCCAGGCTGATTAGCCTTTTTTTGGGGGGCAGTGCAAGGCTTCGTCCAGAACTTGGTGCAGGGCTGAGTACAGGGGCAAGCTGGAAATGCCTCGCCGGTTGGCCAAGCGAAGGGAGCAAAAATTGGACACAGGAGCCAAGGTTTGGTTAAATAAAACCTTATCCATCCCTGGTTCTCTCCTTGCCGCTCCTCCCTCCTGCATTCTGTCTCCAATTACCTCCCGCCGATCGGAGCCGACTCACATGAGACATCGGTGTCTCCACGCTACTGTCGTTGCCGTTGCGTTGTTGGGAGGACAGGTCGTATCGGCAGACGAAACAACGCCGGCCGATGGCCAACGGCCGGCAGGCAAAACGGAGCCGGTCGAGTTTGCCCGCGACATTCAACCGATTTTCGCCAAGCACTGCATTTCTTGCCATGGCCCCGACATGCAAGAAGGCGGCCTGCGTCTGCACGGTAAGCAAGCCGCGATGCAGGGGGGCGACTCGGGCCTGGCAATCGAGCCCGGCCAGGCCACCAAGAGCCGGTTGATAGCCCTCGTGACGGGCGAAAACGAAGACAGCCTGACCATGCCGCCCGAAACACCGCTGGCCGCCGAGCAAATCGCGCTGCTCAAGCGGTGGATCGACGAAGGGGCGAACTGGCCGGCCAACGCCGCGGACGACGGCAGCATTCAAAGCGACCATTGGTCGTTCCAGCCGGTGATCAAGCCCATCCCGCCCGCCGTGCGGCAAACCCGCTGGGTGCGGAATCCCGTGGATCAATTCGTGCTGGCAAAGCTGGAAGCCGCAGGCACTTCGCCCTCGCCCGAGGCGGATCGCGCCACGCTGATTCGTCGCGTCTATCTCGATGTGCTGGGCGTGCTGCCTTCGCCGGCGGAAGTGAACCAATTCAAGAACGATAGCGCTCCCGGCGCTTACGAGCGATTGGTCGATCGGTTGCTGGCCTCGCCGGCTTACGGCGAGCGCTGGGCCCGGCACTGGCTCGACCTGGCCCGCTACGCCGATAGCGATGGCTACGAGAAAGACCTGGGCCGGCCGCATGCCTGGCGTTATCGCCACTGGGTGATCAACGCCTTGAACAACAACATGCCGTTCGACCGCTTCACCATTGAGCAGTTGGCGGGCGATTTGCTGCCGGGCGCCGGCGCCGAGAGCAAAGTAGCCACCGGCTTTCACCGCAACACGTTGACGAACCGGGAAGGGGGCGCCGATCGCGAGGAAGACCGGGTGAAGCAAACCATCGATCGCACCAACACCACCGGCGCGGTTTGGCTGGGGCTGACGGTTGGCTGTGCCCAATGCCATACGCACAAGTACGATCCCCTCACGCAACGCGAGTACTACGGCCTGTACGCTTTCTTCAACAGCCTGCAAGAAGTCGATCTGCCCGCGCCGCGGACGAATGACGGCGAAGATGAGTATCGCCAAGCCAAGGAAACGTGGACTGGGCAGATCGCAATGCTAAAGAACCAGATTGACCAAGAGGCCAAGACCTTGGCGAGCCGGCGGCAACAATGGGAGGTGGCGACGGCCACTCAAGCGGGAAGCGGCTGGCAGGTGCTCACGCCGGTTGCGGCCGAGTCGGCAGCGGGGGCAACCCTGGAGATTCAGCCAGATGGGTCTATTCTGGCCACGGGTGACAACCCGGCCAGCGACCGCTACACGATGACATTTGCCACCCAGCTACAAGGCATTACCGGCCTGCGGTTGGAAGCCTTGGCCGATAAGCGCCTCCCCGCCAGTGGGCCGGGCCGGGTGGCGCACGGCAACTTTGTGCTTTCGGAAGTGAGGGCGACCATCCGCGATGCCGCAGGCGCCGCGGCCGAAGCCGTGGGACTTCAGAATGCCGCGGCCGATTTTGCCCAGGGCAAGAATGGGTCGCAGTGGCCGATCTCTGGAGCGATCGATGGCGACATCAAAACCGGTTGGGCCATCAGCCCCCAGATGGGCCAGGACCATGTGGCGGTGTTTGAAACGGCCAGCGACGTCGGTTTTGAAGGCGGCTCGCAATTGGTGCTGGTGCTGGATCAGCAATACGGCAGCCAACACACGCTGGGCAAGTTTCGCGTGGCGGTGACCACCGCCGCGCGGCCCATTCGTTTGCAAGGCTTGCCCGACGAGGTGGCCATGGCCCTGCGAGTTGAGGCAGCCAAACGGAGCAAGGCCGACCAGAAAACACTGGCCGACTATTACCGCACCATCGATCCGAAATTAGCGGCGCTCAATAACCGCCTGGCCGCGCTAACCAGGCAAGAGCCCCAGCGGAAAGACAGTTCGATGGCTCAAACGCTGGCCGATCTATCGACTCCCCGAACCACGCGGGTACTGCTGCGGGGCGACTTCTTGCAGCCAGGCCCCGAGGTGCAAGCCCACACGCCGGCGGTACTTCCCGAATTGAAAAAGAAAGACGGCCAACCCACGCGACTCGACCTGGCCAACTGGATTGTGGACGGTGAAAACCCGCTGACCGCCCGGGTGACGGTGAATCGCATTTGGCAGCGATACTTTGGCCAAGGATTCGTGGAAAGCAGCCACGACTTTGGCACCCAGGGCGACCTGCCGACCCACCCCGAATTGTTGGACTGGCTGGCCAGCCAGTTTGTGCAGTCCGGCTGGGATCTCAAAGAGCTTCATCGCACCATCGTCACCTCGGCCACCTACCGGCAAGAATCGAAGCTCCGCCCCGAGTTGCAAACCCGCGATCCGTACAACAAACTACTGGCCCGCCAGAATCGGCTCCGCGTGCAGGCCGAAATTGTGCGCGACCTGGCCCTGGCTGCCAGTGGACTGTTGGAGCCTCGCATTGGCGGCGAGAGCGTGCGTCCGCCGCAACCAGCCGACGTGGCGGCGCTTGGGTACGCCGGCAGCGTGAAGTGGAACCTCAGCCCCGGGGCCGACCGTTATCGCCGAGGGCTCTACACGTTCTTCCAGCGCACGGTGCCCTTCCCCATGTACATGGATTTCGACGCTCCCGATAGTAACGAAGTTTGCACGCGCCGCGAGCGAAGCAACACGCCGCTGGCCGCGCTCACCCTGCAAAACGATCCGGTGTTTGTGGAATGCACGCAGGCCCTGGGCCGGCGGATTGTGGCCGAAACGGCGAAAACAGGCGCGGCGGAGAGCGGCGTGGAAGCCCAGGTGGGTCGGGCGTTCATGCTGACGCTCGGAAGACAGCCAACCTCGCGGGAACGCCATGTGATCTTCCAACTCCAGCGCGACGTGGAAGCTTACCTGGCCGACAAGCCCGAGGAAGCCCAGGCCCTGGCCGGCCCGCTGCCCAAGCCAGAAAACGCCAGCGACGTGGAACTGGCCGCTTGGGCGGTGGTAGGCCGTACCTTGCTCAACCTGGATGAATTCATTACCCGCGAATAGCGCCGCTTGCCTCGCGTGGGAATATCGAATCAATTGGAGAAGCCGAACATGGATCCTCGCCAAGAACATCTGCTGAATACGCGGCGGCATTTTCTCACCACCACGGCTAGCGGATTGGGTGGGCTGGCGCTGGGCTCGATGCTGGCCCGCGATGGCGTGGGCGCCGAGGCGACCGGACAGCCAGCGGCGACCATCGATCCGGCCGACTTCAATCCGCTGTCGCCCAAGCAGCCGCACTTTGCCCCCAAGGCCAAGGCCTGCATCTTTCTGTTTCAGGCCGGGGCGCCGAGCCAGATCGATATGTTCGATCCCAAGCCCAAGTTGAACGAGCTGCATGGCGAGCCGCTGCCTGAGTCGATGACCAAGAACGTGCGGTTCGCGTTCATTAAAAAAGAGACGGCCCTCATCATGGGCTCGCCGCGGAAGTTCACTCGTTATGGCGAATGCGGGATGGAGATCTCGGACTTTTTGCCGCACATCGGCACATGTGCCGACGATATTGCCCTGATCCGCGGCATGCACACCGACGCCTTCAACCATCACCCGGGGCAGTTGATGCTGCAAACAGGCGTGTCGCGTTTCGGGCGGCCCACCCTGGGTAGTTGGCTGACCTATGGGCTGGGAAGCGAGTCCGACAATTTGCCAGGCTATGTGGTCCTTACGGCGGGCCGCGGCTCATCGGGCGGGGCTTCTAACTGGTCGAGCGGGTTCCTGCCCAGCACCTATCAGGGGGTGTTGTTCCGCAACCAGGGCGATCCGCTGTTGAACTTGGAAAACCCCGCCGGGCTGTCGCGCGAGCTGCAACGAAAAAGCTTGGATGCCCTGGCGGCGCTCAACCAAACGCGGTTCGAGCACCTGGGCGATCCAGAAATTGCCAGTCGAATTGCCGCCTATGAGTTGGCTTTCCGCATGCAGTCGGCGGCGCCCGAGTTGATCGATCTTTCGCAAGAAACCCAGGGCACGCTCGATGCCTATGGCGTGGAGCGGCCCGAGCCGGGCTTCTCGGGTCGCGGATCGTCCAATCAGCCCTACGCCCGCTATGCCAAGAATTGCTTGCTGGCCCGCCGGCTGGTGGAGCGGGGTGTCCGATTCGTGAACTGCATTCACGCTTCGTGGGATCATCACAGCAAGCTCAATGAAGAATTGGGGTACAACTGCGGCATGGCCGATCAACCGGTGGCAGCGCTGCTGAAAGACCTGAAGCAGCGAGGGCTATTGGATTCGACGCTGGTGGTGTGGGCCGGCGAGTTCGGACGGACGCCGCTAGGCGAAAACCGCGGTGGCAAGCGCGAAATCGGGTCGGGCCGCGACCACCATCCCTTCGCCTTCAGCCTCTGGATGGCGGGAGGCGGCATCCGGGGCGGCCAGGTGCATGGCCAGACCGACGAAATTGGTTGGCACCCCATTGAAAACCCCGTGCATATGAATGATTTCCACGCCACCATCATGCACCTGTTTGGATTCGATCATCTCAAGTTCACGTACCCCTTCTCGGGTCTCAAAGTACGTTTGACCGATCAGGCAGGCAAAGTGGTGCAGCCATTGTTAGCGTAGAGCGGCTATGGGGCCACAATCATTTACATCCCGGATTGGCATTGACACTTAGAATGTCACGAGCCTGAATCACCCCTGCCAGGATTCAGGCTCGTTTTCCCATGCGATTTCCGGAAGTCGTCGTTCCCCTATCGATAGTAGTATCGATAGCCAGGTTGATAGAAGGGTTGGTATGGGCGGTAATACGGACGATAGTAGGGGCGGTAATAGCCCCCGTAGTAGCGGTTGCCATAGTATGGCGCGCGATAACCGCCGTAGTAGCGGTTGCCATAATAGGGCGTGCGATAACCGCCGCCAATTCCGATGCCCAATCCAAAGCGTTGCGCTTCGGCCGTATCGGCTGAAGCAAAAACCAAACCAAGGGAAGCGACCGCGGCCAGAAGGATGGCTTTCATTTCCAAGACTCCTCTGTATAGCTCGATGCCCCCAATCAAAGCAATGTCAGCAAGTGGATTGCAAGGGGCGTGCCTAAGAAGTCAGAAAGGTCGCCGCGATCGTAAGCGCCCCTGCGCCGGGCGAGTTTAGCTTGTATACTCTTAATTGAGGCGAGAAGACAATTTAGGGCGTGAGATCGGCGTCATGCGTCGGGCAATAATTTCAGGCATGGAACATGAGCCGACCGTTTCCTTCCCCCTGGCGGGGTGTGTCGCTATTGACTCCACTTGAGCCCGTTGTGATAGCGCGGGCAGCAGAATGAAACGATTTGCAGCCCCCCAATTGTTGAGCCAAGTAGTGGTGCTGGCAGCACTGGGAGATTAGTCTGAGCCGAAACGCATGCCCCGGCTTACTCGGGTCTGCCGGCCAATGAGCTTGTTTAAGTCGAGCGGTATTTTTCCTGTTTTCGCATGCAACTCCATCAGCACGACATTACCATTCTGTTCCTGTCGCTAGGAATTCTCCTGGCTACGGCCCGGTTGTTGGGTGAGATCGCGCAGCGGTTGGGGCAGCCCGCGGTGGTGGGAGAAATTCTGGCCGGAATTCTGCTTGGCCCCACCGTGCTGGGGCGAATTTCTCCACAGGTTTCTCTCACGCTCTTTCCACCCTCGGGCAATGTGGCGCTCATGCTGAATGGCATGACCACGATCGCGATTGCCTTATTTCTGCTGGTCGCCGGCATGGAGGTGGAGCTCTCCACCATGTGGAAGCGAGGCAAGGCGGCCTTGAGCGTGGCACTGGGCGGGTTCTTGATTCCCTTTGCCCTGGGGCTGGCAACGGCCGGCGCGGCGCCTTACACCTTGGGATGCGAGCTCGACGCGAACCCGCGGATCTTTGCCCTGTTCTTTGCCACGGCCATTTCCATTTCGGCGCTGCCGGTCATTGCCCGCACGCTGATGGATTTGAATTTGTATCGCAGCGAGCTCGGCATGACCGTGATTGCCGCCGCCGTGTTTAACGACCTGGCGGGCTGGATTGTGTTCGCGGTGATCTTGGGTTTGATTTCGACGGGCAATGTCGGCGGGTTCAGCGTGGGGTGGACGATTTGCCTGACCCTGGCCTTCGCGGCATTCATGTTGACCGCGGGGCGGTGGCTGCTGCACCGGGTGCTGCCGTGGCTTCAGGCCTATACCACCTGGCCCGGTGGCGTGCTTAGTTTTGCCATTTCGCTGGCGCTGTTGGCCGCGGCGCTGACCGAGTGGATTGGCATTCACGCCATTTTTGGCTCGTTCCTAATGGGAGTGGCGATTGGCGATTCGTCGCACCTGCGCGAGCAAACGCGGAAGACCATTCTCGATTTCGTGTCGTTCATCTTCGCTCCGCTGTTTTTTGCCAGCGTGGGCTTGCGGGTGGATTTCGCCGACAAATTCTATCCCTCGGTGGTCATCACGGTGCTGCTGATTGCCTGCCTGGGCAAGATTGTGGGCTGCGGACTCACGGCGCGGTTGGCCAAGATGGACTGGCCGACTTCGTGGGCGGTGGGCTATGCGATGAACGCCCGCGGGGCGATGGAAATCATTCTGGGCCTGCTGGCCTTGCAAAATGGTTTGATCCGCCAGCGAATGTTCGTGGCGTTGGTCATCATGGCCATTGTGACCTCGATGATGAGCGGTCCCGCGATCCAGTATTTCCTGCGGCGGCACCGGGCGCTGCGATTCACGGCCTACTTATCGCCCCGCTATTTTCGCCCTCGGTTGTCGGCCGCCACTTGGATGGAGGCCGTTGAAGAACTGGTGCAGCCCGTGGCCGCGGAATTGCGGCTGGAGCCTGCCATGCTTGCCCAAGCGGTGATCGAGCGCGAGCTAACGGGATCGACCGGCCTGGGGAATGCGCTGGCACTCCCCCATGCGCGGTTGCCAAACATCAAGCGCCCGGTGGTCGCGGTGGGGATCTCGCCGCTGGGCATCGACTTCAACGCGGCCGATGGCCAGGATGCTCACTTAATTTGCCTGGCATTGTTGCCGGAGAGATCGACGGCGGACAGCCTGGCCATTTTGGCGGATATTGCCCGCACGTTCCAAGATGAACGCACGCATGAAGACGCCATGCGATCCCACACATATACCGAGTTTCTGGCGGTGGTGCGATCGAGCGGCGCCGATTGCCCGCCCGACCCAGCCCACAGAACGTCTCCCGCGGAGGCAAGCTCCATGCGGGGCTAAGGGGTGGCAGGCAATACGAACGCTTTTCGCCCAGATACGGAGCAGTATCCACCGCCCCTTCGGAATTATTGACCTAGAGTTAAGATGGCTCTGGTGAATGGGAACGTCTCCGCCTCTCTGGTTCGAAGGCACGATTGCCGAGTTCTCGTTGGCACGGTCCAGGGGCAATTCGGTTATCTACGAGCGCGGAGATGAAAGGGTTCCCGCGGGACGAGGGGGCGCGCTATCGAGTTTGTCGTTGATGTTCTTTCATCCTTAGTGAACCTCATGCCACACGAACATATCCCTTCGCAGGCGACGGCCCCGGATCACGAGCGCATTCACAAAAGCCAAATGCCCACGGCGCGGTTCTGGCTGCTGGTGGCTGGCTTTCTGGCCATCACCTTGTTGGCTGCCTGGACGTGGAGCCATGCCGCGGACATCGCCAGGGCCAACGCCGAAGCCAATTCAAATGTGCTGGTGGGGCGCTAGGCGACGAGGGACCTTGGTTGGGCGCCGCCGGTGGCGACTGCCGAGGGAATGTTCTCACGCCTAGGGCGCCGGCTTGAGCAGCAAGCGGTGCCGAGTGGACTCTTCCACCATCTTTCGCGAGAAGGCCAGGGGAAAGTATTCGCCGCGGTCCCACAGGGGCGCCAAGTCGGCATAGTGAGGGCTGAGGGGTTGGCCCGACTGGCCCGGCGCGCTGGTGACGAGGCCGCGGTCCCAGTCGGCCAGGTCGAACACCTGCCGGTAGGTAGCCCCGTGAACGCGGTGAAAGTTGGCGTCGAACCGGGCCTGGTCAGGGGAAAAGGGATCGGAGGCGCTGGAGTAGGGACCCACGTTGAACAACTGGGCGTGGGCCGGGCTGAGCGTCGCCAGGGGATGCTTGAACAGCACCTGCTGCAGCTTGCCAAGTTGCCAGGCTTGCGGGTCGTCGCCCAGCAGTTCGCGGGCGCGGGCCAGCGCCGCGGCGAACGATTCTCGGACCAACTGGGCGCACCGGGCTTCTGGCTGCTCGCCAAAGCGGGCGGCCGTGGGATGCTCCAATTGCCGCACCATGGCCGGCAGGCTGGCGCGGCGCGAAGCTTCCTCCACCAGATGGGCAGGGCAGTCGTCGCCAAAATAGCGCTCGGTGAGGGCCAACCGCCAGAGGGTGTAGAGCGCGGCCTCGCGCGAGTCTTTCTCCAACAGGCCGTTCCACTGGCAGAGGGCCGCGGCGTGCGGGGCGCATTCCGCGTCTTCGATGCCGATCCGTTTGAGCACGGCCACCAACTGCCTGGCCAGCACCGAGCCATGATCGAACTGCATGTGCTGGAAATCTTGGAGCGTGAACTTCTGGGAGGCAGCGAACCGGTCTTTCAACCGCAGGTAGCGATACGGCTCCGACCAATCGTAGGCGATGGGGCGATGGTAGCCGGCTGGCAGAATGTTGTGGTTGGCCGTGAGCACATAGCCGCTCGGGGGATCATTCACTTGAGGAAGTTCGTCGAGCGAGAGGAACCCTTGCCAGCGATACTTGCCGGAAGCGCCCGGCACCGGCAGGAGACCTTCCCAGCCCTGGCGGATGGGCGAAAGGGCGGCGGCGATCCAGCCAATATGACCATCGACATCGGCGTAGACCATGTTTTCGGACGGCGTTTTCCAGCGGGCCGCCGCCTGACGGAACTCGGTCCAATTGGCGGCGCGATCGACCGCCAGCGAGGCCAGGTAGGCCGCCGTGCCTGGCTCGCTGCCCACCCACCGCAAGGCGTAAGCGCGGCGGCGCTCGCCGTCTTCATGAATGACAGGGCCGTGCCGGGTATAGCAGAGCTCCACCGCCACGTCTTCGAAGCCGGTTTCGGTTTTCACGGTGGCCGTTTCCCGCAGCACGGTCATCGGTTCCCAACCGTCTCCCACTTTGTATTGGTGGGGTTGGCCGGGGCGAGTTTCTTCCACAACCAGATCGGCCTGATCGGTGCCGACGATGGTGAAACCCCAAGCGATGCGCTCGTTGTGACCGATGGCGACGCCCGGCAGGGCAGGCTCGCCGCTGCCAATCACGTTCCAACCAGGGGCGTGCAGATGAACCAGGTATCGCAGCGAGGGGAGCGTGATGGAGCGATGCGGATCGCTGGCAAGCAGGGGCTTGCCGGAGGCGGATCGGGCGCCGGTGACTGCCCAATTGTTGCTGCCTTCGGGCTCAGGGTTGGGTTTGACGAGGATGGGCGAGGTGACAGCGTTGTAGCCGGCGAGCACCTTGCTGTTGATGCCGGTGAGGTCGAGACCCGGGGTGGGAGAGAACTCGAGGGGCGGATCGGTGGGCATGAGTTGGCGAGCCCTCTCGACGCCGACGGCCGCCACCATTTCGGCGCGGGCTACCTCGCGGGAGAGATTGAGGGCGACCGGGAGCAGGGCCATGCGGCCGAGACAATCCTGGGGATGCCACTTGCCGGGGCGATAGCCGAGCAGTTGGAATTCGATGGGCAGGTTGTCGCCGCAGGCATCGATGCTGGCGTTGATGCCAGCGGTGAATGCCGTGACGATTTCCTGGGTGTCGGGCGAGTAGCTCTGCCACTCTTGCCGCATATCGCCGCGGTAACGCGTGAGGCGGGCAAAGCGATCGCGGAGGAGCGAGTCGCGGCCGAAAACTTCGGCGGTTTCCCCCACGGCCAGTCGTCGCCAAAGGTCGATTTGAAACAGGCGATCTTGGGCGGCGACGAAGCCCTGGGCAAAGAACAAGTCATGCTGATTTTGGGCGTAGATGTGCGGAACGCCCCAGCGGTCGCGAAGCACCTCGACCGGTTGCTTGAGGCCAGGCACGTGGAGGGAGCCATCGATTTTGGCCAACGCTTGTTGGGCTTGCGCCCGCAGGTGGGCCGGTAGGGGCGGCGCGCCGGGTGTAGCCGCCGCCCGAGGAACCGGTGCCTGAGGAACCGGGGCCTGGTCCGCGGCGTCGGCGGGATGGGCCGAAAGCGAAGCTAACGCCAGGTATGAGAAGGCGCAGAAGACAAACGGCTTCATAGGTGGCCTCGTGGGGCAGGTAGGGCGGACGGCGCGTCAACGCGCACCTCGGTGGCAGGCCCCACCATTCTGAAAGCGGTCGCCGGCAAATACAACGAAAAGCCAGGCAGTTCTTGCGGCTGGAAAGTTTGGCCCAGAAAAAAAGCCGGCCGGATACTGAGAGCAGCATCCGGCCGGCGGTCATTGCGTGGGACTGGGTAGGCGAGAAGCAGTTTTACTTCGCGCCGACCAGTTGGGCCTTCTTCTTTTCGGCCACGATCTCCTCTTGGATGTTGCCCGGCACGCGGCGGTAGCAGGCGGGTTCCATGGAGAAGGTGCCTTGGCCCTTGGTCAAGCTCCGCAGGTCGGTGGCATAACCAAAGGTTTCGGCCAGCGGCACTTCGGCGATAATCGTGCTGATGTCGTCGCGAATGTCGGTGGAGACAATCAGACCGCGGCGGCTGACCACTTCGCCGCTGACGTTGCCCTGGTATTCCACGGGGCACTCGATTTCGACCTTCATGATCGGCTCCAGCAGCACCGGTTTGGCTTTCGGGAAGTATTCCCGGAAGCAATCCTTGGCGCAGATTTGGAACGCCATGTCGGAGCTATCGACATCGTGGTACGAACCATCCAGGAGCAGGACCTTGGTCAGCACCACCGGGTATCCGGCCAGCGGGCCTTTTTCCAACACCTGGCGGAAGCCTTTTTCCACCGAGGGAATGTACTCGGAGGGGATACGACCGCCGACCACTTTGTCTTCGAACACGAAGTTGTCGGGGGAATCTTCCGGCAGCGGCTCCAGCTTGCCCACAATGTGAGCGTACTGGCCCGAACCACCGGTTTGCTTCTTGTGCTTGTAGTTGAAGTCGGCCACTTGGGTGGGGGCTTCGCGGTAGCTCACCTTGGGCGCGCCCACTTCCACATCGACCTTGTACTCGCGGCGGATGCGTTCAATGTAAATATCGAGATGCAACTCGCCCATGCCGGCGATCAGCGTTTCGCCGGTTTCCTGGTCGGTAACCACGTGGAAGGTGGGATCTTCCTTGCGGAAGCGGGCCAGGGCCTTGCCGAGGCGGTCGCTGCCTTCGCGGCTGGTGGGGGTCACGGCGACCTTGATCACCGGGTCGGGCACAAAAATGCTTTCCAGCGTGCAGTAATTGGTCGTGGCGGCGTAGGTATCGCCGCTGGCCGAATCGATGCCGAGCACGGCCACGATGTCGCCCGCCTTCGCGAAATCGACTTCTTCACGCTTATCGGCGTGCATCCGCACAATGCGGCTGAACCGGTCTTTCCGGCCCGTCCGCTGGTTGTAATACATTTCGCCCTTGCGGATGGTGCCCTGGTAAATGCGGAAAAACGTGAGCTGGCCGAACGGGTCGTCCACGATCTTGAAGGCCATGCCCACGACAGGCTTGTCGGGATCGGGCTCCAGGGGCACGCGTTCTTCGGGCTTTTGCGGGTTGCTGCCTTTGATGGTCCGCTCTAGCGGGCTGGGGAGGTAGCGCACCACGGCGTCGAGCAGGGGCTGAACACCCTTGTTGCGATAGGCCGTGCCCACATAAACGGGCGTAACATCTTGCATTTGCACGGCTTTACGAAGGGTGTTGTGAATCAGCTCTTCGCTGACTTCTTCTTCGGAAAGCAGCAGTTCCATCATTTCGTCGCTGTACATCGAAAGCGACTCGAGCATTTGCTGCCGAGCAGTGGTGGCGTCTTCGAGGTACTTGGCGGGGATTTCTTCGTGGCGGATCTTTTCGCCCCGTTCGCCATCGAAGTACATGGCCTTCATGGTGATGAGGTCGATCATGCCTTCGAATTTTTCGCCAGCGCCCATGGGCCATTGCATCAGAATGGCGTCGGCCGACAGTTTATCTTTCACGTCGGCGACCACGCGGATGGGATCGGCGCCGGTGCGGTCCATCTTGTTGATGAACGCCAGGCGGGGCACGTGATACCGCTTCATTTGCCGATCGACCGTCAACGACTGGCTTTGCACGCCGCCGACCGCGCAGAGCACGAGCACCGCGCCATCGAGCACTCGCAGGCTGCGCTCCACTTCCACGGTGAAGTCCACGTGGCCAGGCGTGTCGATCAGGTTGATGGCGTTATCACCCCAGACGACACTGGTCGCGGCGCTGGTGATCGTAATCCCACGTTCCTTCTCGAGTTCCATGTGATCCATGGTGGCGCCCGAGCCGCCTCCGTGAACCTCCTCAATCTTGTGAATGCGGCCCGTGTAGTACAGGATCCGCTCGCTGAGGGTGGTCTTGCCCGAGTCGATGTGGGCGGAAATGCCGATGTTTCGTAGTTTAGCGAGGGTCATGGCGGGTACAGAAGGGGGGCAAAAAGTGAGGCCAGGCTTGGCACTCGGAGGAAAACGTCTCTTAGGTAATGAAAAGATTGCGGCATAACTGCCGATTATAGCTGTCTTTAGGCATCGGCGAGCGGCGGGGAATGCGAACCGGCCCACCGCTGGAAGATGCTGCCGGCACGGCTGGTGATGGCGCCGTACCGGGAACGTCGCCCCGCGGGGGGGGAATGCCGCAGACAAGCTCCTTGCCAGTCGCACGGAATATCGGGGGCATGCGTGAGTTGTTCTAGATTACTAGAAATTGCCCAGGCGCGAAGATCAGATTTGTCAGAATCCTCGCAACTGCCCCCACTTCACGAAATTTTTGCGGAACCTTGGGCAAACGGTCACCCAAGTTCCACGAACCATGGGCCGCAGGGACGGCGTTGCTTGGCCGCGGTTCAGGGGGGCTTTGCCATGGGGGGCAAAACGATCGCTGCCAGACCCGGGTGCGGAAGAACTCCGCGGCCCTTCTGGGTTGCAGCAAATACTTGCAAGTAAGCGGCCAGAGTCAAGGGGTCGGTTCTGACGAATTTTAGTTTCTTGCTCGTTAACATCTCTGCAAGCTGCAGAGAACTTTTCGGGTTCGAGCGAATCGATCCCGAATGGTCCGCGACCTCAACCGCCTATTGAAAATTGAAAAATGCAAATTGAAAACTGCAAATTCCATCGGGGCAATATCTTACGTCTTTCAATTTGCAATTGGCAATGGTTAATTTTCAATTTGCAATCCAATGCGGCGTGTAGACCATGTGCATTGGATTTGCCGGGGAGGGTTGAGCGCAAGTGACGATCAACGCGAAACCATTTCGGCGAGGCCCAAATTCTTCAACCCGCCGCAAACTGAGGATGATTCCATCAGGCCAGTTCCAAGCTGGGGGGCAGGCGCTGAAGACGCTGCCCGACGCCGACATGATCATCGACGGGATCGAATGCCAGATTCGCCGATGCGGTTTTGTCGGTTCTACCGGTCTTGCCGGTTGCAAGCATCGCGGGCACCGCGTGCTACCAACCAACGACGCGTCCTTCCTTGATGACGAAGGTGCGGCTCATGATCTTCTTGCCGCCGGCGACATTGGACTCGAATCGCACGTCGATTGAGGTTGATGCGTCTTGTTCCCAGTATTTGGGCGCGGACCAGTCAACGATGCGGCTCTTGGTCAACTCGACTGCCATGAAATTGCGGACGATCTCCAATTCTGGCGGAGGGCCGAGAAAGGCGTTGTAGAGCATCCAGCCGATAAGCAGGGCCGGGATCAGGATGCCGACGGCTTGTCCAGCGAACACGGCGCGCCGTAGCGGCGGCGCCAGTTGATCGCGCTTCTTTTTCCGAAAGAGGCTGACCAGATAGTCTCCCAGGCTGGTGCGATAGAGCGTCTTGAGTTGCTGTTCGCACTTCTTGTGTTCGGGGGGCTGCGCGGCCGCGCCGGTTTGCGAGAGCCGCCGGCTTTCCATGTGCGTGGCGACGTATTTGGCAACGGAATCGGCCGTGACGTGGGTCTTTCTGGAATTAGCGCGCAACGCCTGTTTGGCAACGAGCCAGCAAACCTTCTGAATTTGCGGCGGCGTAGGGCTTTTGGTGCGAAAGATCGCCTGGGCGGCTTCGCTTACCGAGATCCATTGAGTCTCAGAAGACATGATGTGTCGCGGCTTGGGGTGCGGGGATTCTTGACGGGTTGCAGAGTGTGAAGCCGTCGGACCAACGGATGCTGCAATAAGCGTGCTTCGACCATTCTGAGTTGGCCGTGCCCCGATGTTCCTTGGCGGGAATTCGCGCCACTGGATTTTTCCCTCTGAATGGTTGACGCGCGGCGCCGGCGATGGCATTATCCTGTCACTCAACTATCGTATCGTGCCACATTCGGCCCGCAAGGTCGCGACCATGGGTTGACGAGCGTGCAACGAGACTTGCTGATCAACAAATTGACGCATTTGTTTTGAAATGAGTTTGGAGATAGACATGAAATCTCGCCGCGCCTTCACGTTGGTGGAAATGCTCGTGGTGATGGCCCTGATCGGCATTTTAATGGCGTTGCTGTTGCCTGCCGTACAAACAGCTCGTGAAGCTGGTAGGCGCACCCAATGCGGCAATCATCTGCGGCAGTTGGCCTTGGCGGCCCATAACTACCACGATGTGCAATTCGCGTTCCCCGCGGGGGTCAAGCAGTTTTCCTTCCCAAGTTCCCCGGCCTATCGGGGTGTATCGGTCTTCGCCAAGCTGCTCCCCTTCTTGGAGCAGGAAGGACTGGTAAAAGGTTGGGATGAGGTGGACCCCTTGAACAACACGGTTGGCGGCATTGAATCGCGAACCGCGAAGGTCTTGCCGGTGCTGCTCTGCCCCTCGGACGTGATTCCCCAGAACCCCATTTCCTCGTCGGGCGGAACCCGCTGGTACGGACTGACGAGCTATGGCGGCAATGGCGGATCGCGGTCGTATGATCCGCAGTTTGCCAGCAACGACGGGGTCTTTTTTGTGATCGGTTCTGGTTCGCAAACGGCTCCCACCGGCCGGCCGGTGAAAATGGCGGACATCACGGACGGCAACAGCAACACCTTGCTGTTCGGAGAACGCAGCCATGTCGATAGCAATCACGATTCTTTCGCCAGCCATATTACGCCCCCCAGCGGGCAATTCCTGAATTCGATGCGGGCGATTGGCTGGTGGGCGCCCTCCGGGGGCCGCCTGGCCGCTGGCGACGTGACCATGAGCGCGTACGTGCCGATCAACTACCGGGTGCCCGCGAACTTTAGCAACGCCAGCGCGATGGTTCCCCCAGTGACGGACTACGACAGCTACCTGTTTTACAACGACCGCCGGGTGTGTGCCTTCGGCAGCGAACACCCGACCGGCGCGAATTTTGCCCTCGCGGACGCTTCCGTCCGGTTCATTTCCGAGTCAATCACGCTGATCAATCTCCAACGAGCCGCGGTTCGCAATGACGAGGGCTTCGTGTCGTTAGATGTGGAAGCAAACTGACAGCTCGCAACCCCGGCATTACGTCTTGCGTTTGACGACGAACCACCCAGGCTGCCCATCACGACGGGGTATGATTTACGATGAATCGCGTTCCGCCATCGACTCGCTGCTTCTTCGTTGCGTCCTGCTTCGTCCTGCTCCTGGTTGCTGGATGTGGCAAACCGAAGTCCTTCGCGCCGGTTGAAGGGGTTTTGCTGCTCGACGGGCAACCGTTGACCAATGTGCTTGTGACGTTCATCCCAGAAGACGCAACCTCGGGAGTTCCGGTACGATCGATGGGGGTGAGCGACGATGAGGGTAAGTTCACATTGCGCGCGGAAACCCAACAACCCGGCGCGGTGGTGGGCAAACATTGCGTGATCATCGAGGATCTGGCTATTCAAAAAGCGCCTCGATCGGAGGATGGAACCGTGCTTGAAATGCCCCCGAAACGATTCCCCCAGGTTTACTCCGATCCACTGCAAACTCCCTTGCGCGCCAGCGTGCAAGCCACGACGCCGCCCATCGAACTGGAATTGACATCGATTCCGCGCCCAAAGAATTTGCCCAGCGCCAACTAGATGGTGACTTGCCGCCCAGGCAATTCTCTCGCATAATTTCTTAACGCGGGTAAACCGCAAACGAACGCGGGAGGCATTAAAGTTCTCCGCAGCTTGCAGAGATGATAACGAGCAAGAAACTAGGGAAGCCGGTGATTGCGAAACGGGCTGACCCGACGAGACCGTTTTTCCTTGGCCGTTCTCTCTCGAACCCCGGTTGGGTGTCATGCATCCCCATTCCAGGAATTGGTGGCAAATTGCCGTGATCTTGCTAGCGGCGAACGCGGGTTGCTCGAACGAAGTGCCCCAGGGAAACGTCGCACCCGCGGCGGGCTCGCCCCCGAGTCGCATTACTCCTGCCAGGTTTGAGGGCGCAGAGGACGATTGGCCGACGGTGGTTCGGGCGGAGGTATTGCTGCTGGGAAATGAAGGACAGGATTCGCAGCACGGCAGTTTCCCCACGCCCGACGGCCGCGAGACGAGTATTCTGAAAACCATTGCCTTGGAGGGCGAGGAGGCGCGTTCTTTAGCGGCGCTTTGGCAAACTCGGATCGCGCCTGCCTGCGGCGGCTTTCCGGGGCTCAAGCCCGTCTACGGGTTGCGGCTTTATTCTCGTGACGGCCTGGAGTTGGAGACGAGTTTTAGCTGGGAGGGCATGGGATTTTTCGCCCAAGGTTCATCCGAGGAGCAGCACTGGGTCGGATTCCTTGATGCAGAACATGAGATGCTGCAAAGACTTCGGAGAATCCTGCCGCCAGAGCCGCCAACTTCCACGGAGTTGGCGATACGGTTGGGGTATCGGGCGCTGGACAATGAACAGTTTGACATTGCCGCCGCCGAAGCGAATGCCGCGCTGATTGACGAGCCGGGCAACTTGCGGCTTTTGAGGCTTCGAGCAGACATCCACCTGGCGCAGCGCCAATTTGGGCTGGCAATCGACGATTTTACCACGGCCCTCAATACGGCCACCAGGCAATGGCGCGTGAACTTGCTGCGAACCCGCGGTGAGACTTACGCCCAGCACGGCGAACACCTGCTTGCGCTGCAAGATTACCGCGACGCCAGGGATTACGCAAAATCCAACCAGCTCGATGCGGGGCACTTTCGCGACGTGTGGCAGGCCTCGGAGGTGGAGCTTTCGGCCGAGGATCGCCAGCAAATCAAGGGATGGAAATAACTTCCACTCCGGTCAGCATGTCGTTGAACGTGCAACCGATGAACCACAGTTGTTCGGTTTCGGGTCGGGCGTGGCGAACTTCGCCCACGACGCGCACAATGTGGGTTGACTGTTCCGGATAGGGATGAAACGAAAGAATCAGTTCGTCGCCCGGCTGAAAGGCCTCGGAGACCGCCAGCCCGATTCCCCAAAGCGAAAGATCTCGGCCGCGACCCAAGACCACCGGACCCAAACTTTCTTCTTCGTGCAGGCGGCGAACCGCCACTGGGTCGCCGTAGGGCACGCGTGTGAAGCGGCGGCGCTCGGCCCCCTCGCCCTCGGGCAACCGAAAATAGCCTTCAATCTGGCGAAGCAGCGGCAGTTCCACTCCCCCCTCGCTGCGGCGACGCAGTTTGGGCGCGATAATGCGAGGGAGCGGAATCAAGGAGAGCTCCTCGAACTGCATGGTTACCATTCCTGAACCCAAGGTTCGATATTGGTCTTCATGGCTGTCTTGAAGTGTCGGCTGCCCGCTAACGCATCACCCGAGCCAGGAACGATTCCATTCCGACAGCGAGGCAGTACTAAAACATAGCTCACGCTCCGCCGTGGTGCCAAAACCCATGCAGTAAACATGTTGCGCTGAAATACGGCTCAGCCGGCGGCGTTCCGGGGGCAGATGGAAGGGGCACAGACCCCGAGGATTTCGCAGGCTGCCATGGAGAACACCTGCCGGGATGGCTGAAGACGCGAGGTAGTCTTGGGAATAGCGACGGTCGCCCCCGCGGCCCTGGACTCTGAGCCAGGAAAATATCTGAAACCATTTGCTAGCAGAGGCAAGAACTCGCTGGTTGCCGTTTCCGTACGAAAGCTGGACCCGTTCGAGTTGCAGGTCGCCCCGCGTCTGGAGTTTAGGCTTCGCGCCATTCGCCGCTTGCTTTTCCCTCGATTCAGCAGGTAGTCTGATAAGTAGAGAAGAATGGTAGAGATGGCGTTTGACTCGAAATGCCGCCCCCCATCTTGCGCCGCCGCCCTGGCAAGTGGTCTCTTCGTGTCTTTACGATCAGGCTGGCTGGAGCTTATTGCGCCAACTGGCTCCCCAACCGACTCGCAAAAGGTTCGGCGTGGCAAGTGCCGGACGGGATGCCCCGCCCCCCCACGTATCCTCGGCCCCCCGGCAGGCAGAGATTGGCCAAACTGGCGGCAAAGTTCATTGAAATACACGCCCATAAAGAAACCGTTTGCGATCCTACGCGGGCCGGCTTCGCGCCAGTTCGCACGCCCCCCCGCAAAGTTTTGAGGTTTGAGAAGATGGAAAACAGGATGGTGCCGCGGCGCTGTGCCGCTGGGGTTCTCGGATTGGCGATGCTCACCCTTGGTTTGGGCCAGCAGGCACTGGCGGAAGTGGGCGATAAAGAGTACGCGGTCGCCGCCGAAGTCTACAATCTCAAGTCGTACGATCTGGCCGTGGAAGCCTGGAATTCGTTCCTCAAAACGGCCCCCAACCATCCGAAAGCGGCCCACGGCGAGCACTACCTGGGCATTTCGTACATGAACCTCGGCCAATTCGATAAAGCCGAGGCCACCCTGCAAAAGCTGATCGAAAAACATCCCAAGTTCGAACTGCTCGACCAGTCGCTATTGTTCCTGGGCTTGTCGCAGTTCAGCCTGGCCCGCCAGGCGGGAGACCAAAAGGCCTACGAGCGCGCCGCGGCCAGCTTCGCTTCGCAATCGGAGAAGTTTCCCCAGGGCAAGTACAAGCCGCAGTCGCTGTATTACCGGGCCGAAAGCCTGTACACGCTGGGTAAAAAAGACCAGGCCGCGCCGCTGTATGAGCAGGTGGTGGCCGACAAGAGCGCCGGTCCCCTCAAGGCCGAGGCCCTGTACGCGCTGGGCGTCACCAAAGAAGAGCTGTCCCAATCCGAAGCCGCCGGCAATGCTTACCAGCAGTTTCTCACGGAGTTTCCTCAGCACCAACTGGCGGAAGAAGTGGGCTTTCGGTTAGGCGAATCGCTACTGGCCCGAAATCAATATGCCGAGGCCGAAAAGCGGTTTGCCGCGGCCGCCAACAGCAAGACGTTTCGCGCGGCCGATCTGGCCATGTTGCGAGAGGCCGAATGCCTGGCGGCGCGCAACAAATACACCGAAGCGGCCCAGCGTTACCAGCAGTTGGCCAAAGACTTCACCAAATCGGAGTTCCGCGGCAAAGCCCTGATGGAAGCTGGCAAGTGCGCCTACCTGGCGGGCGATCACCAGACGGCCATCGCGGCGCTGCAACCTTTGACCTCATCGCCGGGTGAAGTTGGCGCCGAAGCCGCGCATTGGACGGCGCGCAGCATGCTGCGTTCGGGCCAACCAGCCGACGCCCTGAAAACGGCCGAAGCGGCCAAGGCCGGGGCCAAGGGGACTCCCTTCGAAACCCAGTTGCTGCTCGATCAGGCCGACGCCCTGTACGAACTTCCCAACCAGCGCGCCGAGGCCGCCAAGGCTTACGCGACGCTGGCCGATCAGCATCCCGAAGATGGCGTTGCCCCCCAAGCTCGGTACATGGCCGGCTTTGCCTCGCTCAACAGTGGCAATTACGACCAGGCGTTGTCGCAGGCGACCGCGTTCATCAAAGCCTATCCGCGGAGCGAGCTGCTGCCCGATGTAAACTACGTGGCGGCCGAGAGCCAACTGCAGCAGAAGCAATACGAGCAAGCGGCCGCGGGGTATCGCGCCCTGCTCAAGGATCATTCGCAGCATGCCGACGCCGAAGCCTGGAAGGTGCGGCTGGGGCTGGCCCTGCACTTGCTTGGCAAGTCGGCAGACACCGAGGCGGCCCTGGAGCCAATTGTGGCGAGCATCAAAACGCCGGCCCGCAAGGCAGAGGCGTACTTCTTGCTGGGAGTAAGCCAGAGCGACTTGGGCAAGTTCGCCGCCGCCGAGAAATCTTTGCAAGCAGCCCTGGCGGCCGATGCCAAGTGGCGTCAGGCCGATGAAACCTATTTGTCGCTGGCGCATGCCCAATACAAGCTGGGCGAATTGGCCGCGGCCCGCAAGTCGGCCCAGGCCGCGATCGACAGCGTGCCCGACAGTGCCGCGCTCGATCGCGCCCACTTCCTGCTGGCCGAATACGCGTTTGAGGCGGGCGACTTCAAAACGGCCGAGGCCGAGTATCGCCAGGTGATCGCCGACTTTCCCAATAGCAATTTGCAAAGCCGAGCCCGCTATGGGTTGGGCTGGACACACTACTCGGCCGGCGACAACCCGGCCGCGGTGGCCGCGTTAACCGACATGCTCAAGGCGTTGCCACCCGAAGCAGAGGCCAAAGACGAGCTGGCCCGCCGCGCTCATTATGTGCGAGGGCTGGCTCAGTATGGCGCGGTGCAGAATGCCGCGGCCGCGGATCGCCAGGCCGGACTGAAGGCGGCCGCCGCCGACCTCAATCTGTTTCTCAAACATGCGTCCGAAGCTGCCGAGGCGGCAGATGCCCGCTACATGCTGGGCTTGTGCCAGTCGGGGAGTGGCGACGCCAAAGCAGCCGCGACCACCTTCGAAGCACTACTGAGAGACTTTCCGGACTATACCGGGGGCGACAAGGTTCGCTACGAGCTGGCCTGGTCGCTCCGCGATGCGGGCGAGGAAGCCAAGGCCACGCAGTTCTTTGCCGAGTTGGCCGACAAGAACGCCAACAGCCCCCTCGCCGCCGAAGGTCGCTTTAACGTGGGCGAAGCCCAATACGCCGAGAAAGACTTCAAAGCCGCGGCCAAGAGCTACTATCAGGCGGAACGCCAGGCCCAGCAGTTAGCCAAAGACAAAGTCATTACGGCGGCCCAATCGCAAGAGCTGGGTGAGAAAAGCACGCACAAGCTCGGCTGGAGCTACTTCCGCCAAGACGCCTTCGAAAACGCTGAAAAAACTTTCGAGTATCAACTGCGAGCCTACCCCCAGGGCAAGCTGGCGGGCGACGCCGCTTTCATGCAGGGGGAATCGCTCTTCAAACAGAAGAAATACCGCGAAGCCCTAGCGATCCTTAAAGACGTGAAGAATGTTTCCCAGCCGGAGTTCCGAGCGTTGGCTGTATTGCACGCGGCCCAAGCGGCGAATCTGCTGCTGCAGTTTGATACGGCGCTGACGCTGCTCGAAGACTATCGAACCCGCTTCCCCGACGCCAAAACCCACCTGGAAGCCAGCTACGAAGAAGGCTGGGCTTTGCAGAACAAGGGCAAGCTGGACGAAGCCCAGAAGCTTTACGAACAAGTCACCGACGAAGACAAAGACAACCTGGAAGTGGCGGCGAAAGCCCGCTTCATGATTGGCGAAATCTATTTCGATAAGAAGGAGCACGCCAAAGCCATCTTGCAGTTCTTTCTCGTCGCCAAGGGTTACGGATACCCGCAGTGGCAGGCCAACGCTTATTACGAGGCGGCCCGCTGCTTCGAGGTTTTGAACAAAATGGAGCAGGCGTTGCAGTCGTACAAAGAAGTTTTGAAGTACGCCGAAAGCGATAAGCGGCCGTTGGCCGAACAGCGGATCAAAGCCTTGGGTGGATAGGCCCCAGGGTATTAGCCGTCGTTGGATCGAAGTAGAAACAGAGAATTGTCGCGCAGCCTCGCCCGCCGCGCTCCACCGCAATTGAAGAGGCACTTTGGTTATGCGTTCTAGCATCCGACGACACCTGCCTGGCATGCGCCCTTTTGGTGTGACTTTGCTCTTGGCGCTAGGATGGATGGCGGCCGCGAACCTGGGGGTGGGACTGCCCTTGGGCGTGTCGGCGGCCCAAGAGGCCGCGCCACCAGCGCCGGGTATCGACGATGAGAGAACTCCTGCATCCCCACCCTCCGTGACATTGGTCCAAGCGCCGAGTGCTCCGGCGGGGCAACCGACCGTCGATCTGGAAGAAGCCGCCCGGCAGGCGCACGAGGCATTGGAAGGGCCTTCGGGTCCGGAGCCAGCCGCGGCGTCTGGCAACGGCGGCGAGCCTGCCGCGGCGGCGCCGAATGAAAAAAAAGAACTGAACCTGATGGAGTTGATGTTCGGGGGCAGTTGGCTGATGACCGCCACGGTGGTTCCCATTTTGATGATGTCGCTGGTGGTTACCATTTTTGGCATCGAGCGTTTGCTCGGGCTGCGCAAACGCAAGGTGCTGCCGCCGCAATTGGTGGAAGCCTTGGGCGAGGCAGCCAGCAGCGAAGGAGGGCTCGACCCCCGTCAGGCTTACAAAATCTGCCAACAGTACCCCTCGGCGCTGGCTTCGGTGATTCGAGCCGCGCTGCTTAAGGTCGGCCGTCCTCTCGTGGAACTTGAGCACGCGGTGAAGGACGCCAACGAACGCGAAGCGGGCCGGCTTTACAACAATGTTCGCCCGCTGTCGTTGGCGGCGGCCATTAGCCCCCTGCTCGGGCTGCTCGGCACGGTGATCGGGATGATCATGGCGTTTTTTGAAACAGCGTCGGGTAACGTATCTGGCAACAAAGCCGCGGCGCTGGCCGAAGGCATTTATACCGCGCTGGTCACCACGTTCCTGGGGTTGGTAGTGGCCATTCCCGCGGCGATGCTGGCCCACTGGTTCGAAGGCCGCATCCAACGGCTCTTCCTCGAAATCGACGAATTACTAATGGCGCTGCTGCCTCAGTTGGAGCGTTATGAAGGAAAGCTTCGCCTGCAGCGCAAATCCTTGCCAACGGGCAACGCGGCCAGCACGGCCAGCGCCGCGAAGAACGGCGAGCACGCCGGTTCTGCCGCCATCACGCCGGCCGCTCACGACTAGTTGCCCCCGCGTGATTGGCATTCCAGGTGAACCGCATTGGTATAAGACCTTCCCTCGCGCCTGTTGATAGGCCGCACGAACTTGTGAACAAACCCCATGGCTGTAAAAATCAACCGCGGAACCGCGCTCGCAAGCATGACCCTCACCCCGCTGATCGACGTGGTGTTCTTGCTGCTGATCTTCTTTTTGGTGGCCACCACCTTCAAGGAAGAAGAAGATCAAGAGCGGGCCAAGGCCGAGAACGCCATGTCGGTGGAATTGCCGCAGGCGTCGGAGGCCAAACCGCTGACGTCGCGCCCGAAGGCGCTGCCGGTATACGTGAATCATCGCGGGGATTTTTACGTGTCCTCCCATGGTAAAGATGCGATCCCTCGCGAGGGGTTGCTAGAAATATTGAAGCAGGCCCATGCCGATAATCCAGGTCGGCAGAAGGTGTTGATCAAGGCCGATCGCCGCGTGCCTTTCGAGCATGTGGTGGTCGTGATGGACCTGTGCAACAAGGCAAACATTCGCGACTACTCAATTTCGACGGCCGAAATGCCGACGCCTCAACCTTAAGGCGGGTAAACTGCAATCGAACACTGTGGCATTAAAGTTCTCTGCAGCTTGCAGAGATGATAACAAGCAAGAAAATAAACGTGCTTTCTCGAGCCCCCCAACCTGTACCTCCCCCCGGCGGATCCGCTCGATAGGACTTTCTCCCCATGCCAGATCCCAAGCGAGTTGTACGCCGCGTAAGCCACCACGGCGTGGCCGATTTCGACGACCAACTTTGGCCGATCAACTGCTTGCTGCTGATCATGGCAGCCATGGTGGCGGGCCTGGTGTTGGCGGCCAAGCCGTCGTTTGCCGCTCCTCAGTTCAATGCCAGCTTTTTTCAGAATGGCTGGGTGCTGCTGGCGGGGCTCGCCGTATTGGTTGCCATCCTCCTGGCTGGCACGCTTTGGATGCAGCGACAAAAGTCAGCGCGGCGGATGCAGCTAGCCGTGCTGCTGGCAATGTTTATGCATCTTTGGGCGGCCATTGGCATGTATGTGGTGCCGCTGCGGTTTTCGGCCGCGACCCAGGATGATCAAACCGATATTCCCGCGGCAGACGAGGCCTACCCGGTAACTCTGCCCGACTTCGGACGGCCCGAGCCCGAGCTGACGCAAGACCCGATTACCGAGCCGCTGGAAAGCCGGGTTCCCGATCAAGAACAAGCAACGCCGACCCGCCAACCCACGCCCGAAGAACCTCAGATTCGCCGCCCCACCGAGAAAGAGCCCGCGGCCACCGCGCCGATCCCCGAGCCAACGCCCGTCGAGGTGATGCAAAAGGCAGAGGTCTCGGCGCCCCGACGAACAGAAACGGCGTCGGCCTCGCAACTTAGCCGCTCCGAAACCTCGGACCAGGTCACGCCCCCCACGCAAGTTGCGCCTACCATCGAAACGCCCCAGCCCACGCCCGCCACGCAACAGCCCACGATCGAGGCCACCTCGTCCCAGCAGCGCCAGCAGGCGGCTGCCGCGGCGGCGGAACGAGCGGCGCCCAGCGCCTCCTCGGCGGCGCAAGCTCGCGTACAAGAAGAATCGCTCACGCGGCGCGAAGCGGCAGAACAGGCCGCGTCGGCGTCGCGGGCTAGTTTGGCTCGCAACGAAGCGGCGGCAGCGGTTCCGCAAACGGCCGTCGCGGAATCGGCCCCAGAATCCCAAGCTGCCCAGGCCGCCGCCCAACCCGAATTGGAAGCTTCGGCCAGCGCCGCCCGAATGAGCCAGGCCAGCGCCGCCCAGGCCCAGCGTGACGATGCCGTGCAAATGAACCAACCCACGGCCCAAGCCTCGACCGCCGACACGCAGCGGGCAGACACGCCGACGGCCACCCCACAATTGACGGCGGCCGAGCGAACGGCGTCGGCCCGATCCGAGGTGCCGCTCGCGACTCCCTCGCTGGCCGATACCGCCGCCGCGCCTTCCGCAAGCACCCCGGCGGCCAACGAAGCCACCGAGCAAACGCTGCAACCGGCGGAAACGGCGGCAACCCGCTCCCAGGCGCCGGCCGCTGCCGTGGCTGCCGCATCAGCAAACTCGATCGAAGCCGCCCAGGCCAGCGCGGCCGTGGGCGCCGCGGCGCCGAGCGAAATGGCGAGAGCCGAAGCGGCCAGCGGAGCTTCGCAGCCTGCGGTTACCAACTCACTTTCGGCCGCCCTGGCTCGGGCTGCCTCGCTCGCCAGCACATCGCCCGGCGGATTGGAAGGCGCCGCACCCGCGGCTGCCGCACCCGCCGTGGCTGCCGGCAGCGCCCCCGCCGCGACAGCCTCGATGCAGCCTGGTGGCACTTCGGTCGCCCGGCTTTCGGCGCAACAGTCCACCGCCGCAAGCCGCGCCGGCGGCACCGATGCCGCCTTGCCCGCGGCCGCGGCCAACGTCGGCACCGCCGTATCACAGGCGGCCAGCAGCCGCAATGCGGCCGAAGGCCCGGCCGTGAATGTTGGCGTAACCGCCCAACTGGAACGTGCCTCGGTCGGCACGGCGGTCGGCGGCGGCCCCGTTTCTCATGCGCCGCAAATGGCGGCAGCGGCCCCGGCCAACGCAGGCGGCTCGCCGAGTAGCGGATCGGTGCAGGCCTCGCAGCAAGCCGGGGCCACCGGAAGAATCGTGGGCGCCGCCGACTCGGTGGCGGCAGCGCGAGGCACATCGCCGGGAGGAACCGGTTCGCCCAACGTGCAAACCGGCGCCGGTATGTCGTCTGCCCGGGGAACCACGGGCGGAGCCCCGCAATTAGCAGCGGGTCAAAACCTGGGTGGCAGCCTGAGCCGCTCGCAAGGTTTGGCCCCGTCGCCCACCGCGGGTGAAACCGCCGCCATGGCAGCGCCTGCGGGAACGGGTACCGGCGTGGCCACCGCGGCAGCGGCTGGAGCCTCGGGACCGACCGGCCCCGAGGGCACCGGTCCCCAACGACAAGGACAATCGGGCGCCGTGGCTGCCCGAACAGAAGGCGCTGCAACCGGGTCGGTCGCCGTGGCCATGGTGACGCCCGGCAACGGGCTCCCCTCCCTGGCCGGCAGGTCGGGGAATGCGCCCCAAGTGGGTACGACCAGCGACCGCACCGCGGGCTTGCAGCGTCAATCCGCCGGCATCGGCAATCTTGCGGAAGCCATCGCCGCCGCGCCCGCCGCCGGCTCAACGGGCGGCCCTGGTTCGCAAACCGCTGGACCTTCGGGCACTTCCACCGCCGCGCTCGACTCAGGGCTCGTTCCTGGCGCCAGCGCTACGCGTCAATCCACGGGAACCGCCTTGGCGGAAACCCAGCGGGGGACGGGAACCGCCGCCGGCATGGGCAATGCTTCGGCCCAACTGGGCGCGGGGACCGGTCCGGCTCGGGCCACCGGGAGCGGTCTGAACGGACCGCAGTTGGCCAGCAGTGGCAACGGTTCGCTCTCGCGACAGATGGGATTGCCAGGCATTCCGCTCGGCGAGTCCGCCGCCGAGCTGGCCGAAGCCGAAGGCCCCCAGCCTGGCGCGCCGAGTCCGTCGCTGCTGGCGGCGGCCGGCATGGCGGGGAGCGGTCCGGCCAGCGATCGCGCGTCGCAGCGGCTGACCAACAGCATCGCCATCAAAGCCCCCGCCGAAATTGGCGTGGGCGGCATTGGCCAGGATCGTCCGGCCGAGGCGGGATTGCCGCTTCGATTGGCGCGAACCGAAAGCCAGGTTCTTCGCCCCACCACCGAGCGGTTTGTGTTGGAAAAGTCGGCGGCGCCGCTGGCCATCAACGCCCCCGTCAAAGCCGATCCGGCCCCGGCCTATCGCGATCGCAATTTGGAGGATCGCGAGGATCTGGCCCGACGTCGTGGCGGCAGCGAACAGAGCGAGAAGGCCGTGGAAATGGGGCTCGATTTCCTGGCCCGGCACCAATCAACGAATGGCCGCTGGAGCCTGCACGGGTTCGGCCAGGGGCACAATTACCCCGGCGATATTGGCGAAGGCATGATGGAGTCGGACACGGCGGGCACGGGGCTGGCCCTGTTGGCCTTCCTAGGCGCCGGCTACACGCACTTGGAAGACAAGTACCGCGACAACGTCGCCGCGGGCTTGCAGTTTCTGATCGAACACCAACAACAAGACGGCGACTTGTTCACGGGCATTGGCGGATCCAAGTACGTCTGGCTTTACAGTCACGGCATCGCCAGCATCGCGCTATGCGAAGCGTATGGCATGACCCGCGACCCATCGCTGAAGGCGCCGGCGCAAAAGGCGCTCGACTTCATCATGGCAGCCCAGAATTCGGCGCAAGGGGGTTGGCGCTACGCACCGGGCGTGGGCGCCGATACCTCGGTTTCTGGTTGGCAGCTCATGGCCCTCAAGAGCGGACAACTGACGGGCCTGCGCGTCGATCCCGCCGCGTTTCAGGGAGTGCAAACCTGGCTCGATAGCGCCCGGGATAGCGCCGATCCGTCGCTGTATGTATACCGCCCGCGGGCTTTGCAAGAACACCAGCGCACGCCCAGCGCCGCCATGACCGCCGAAGCCATGCTGATGAGGCTTTACGTGAACGGCAACGATCGCGATTACGTGGACCGGGGCGCCGCTTATCTGCGGACCCGGCTGCCTAGCATCGGGGCCAGCCCTCAAGACCGTGACGCCTACTACTGGTATTACGCCACCCAGGTCATGTTCCACCTGCAGGGCAGCCACTGGGAAGCCTGGAACAACCGCCTCCGTCCTCTGCTTACCGATTCGCAAGTGCAACAAGGCGCGTTGGCCGGCAGTTGGAATCCGCTGGGAAGAGTGCCTGACCGGTGGGGCCCGCAGGCCGGCCGCATTTATGTGACGGCCATGCACCTGCTGATGCTGGAGGTTTACTACCGGCACCTGCCGCTGTTTGGCGACCGCGTGATCAAAGTGGCCAAGCCCTAAGCCGGAACGATAAACCTCGCGGCGTTCAAGCCGGACCAGCCATGCGCGCAGCGCATCGGTAGACCCGCGGCAAAAACCCCACGGCGTGTTTTACAGTTGCGTGGGGTTGGGGGCGTTGCCGTAAACTTCTTTGGGATCGAAAACCTTGTGGTCTTCGGTGAATTCCAGGCGGTGACCGGCCGCTTTGCCCGGTTCTCCCACAGGCACCACGCGGTAAAAGCACGAGCGATAGCCCACGTGGCAGCTCGCGCCGCCGGCCACATCGACGCGCAGCCAAACGCAATCCTGGTCGTCGTCAATGCGCAGCTCTTTCACGCGCTGCACGAGCCCGCTGGTGGCGCCCTTGTGCCAAAGCGCCTGCCGGCTGCGGCTCCAGTAATGGGCTTCCCCAGTCTCGATGGTTTTTGCCAGGGCTTCCGCGTTCATGTAGGCATGCATGAGCACTTCGCCAGAAGCAAAATCGGTGGTGACCACGGGAATGAGGCCGTGCTCGTCGAACCGCGGCGCCAATTCGTTCCCTTCTTCCACCTGCTCCACCGATTTTCGCGGGAGAAACCGCACGTCGCTACTCATAACAACCTGACCTTGTGTCTTTGACGGGAGACCAGCCGCAAGCGGCTGTCACCCTGCGCCGAGCTCGCCCGCTGCTGGCGAACGATTCAGCACGGAAAACCTAACCTGAAACACCCTTCTATTTTATGTTCATTGGTTTCGCTTCGATGGTCAAGTGGGCAGAATTTCCCTTCCGTCGGAGGTCCGCGGAGAGCGGATCACCTTCTTATTAAGTTTTTTTCATGAAAAACTTGACCGGAGTGACCGACCTTGAGTAGTTTAACCGAAGTTGCCCATTCTTCTCTTCAACCGGCTAAGGGGCATAGCATGCGACGCGTGGCAGCATCTTGTTTGGGTTGCTTGGTAGTTTTTGCGTTGCTGGGCGATGTGCTTGCACGCGAATGGACCGATCGCCAGGGGCGAACCGCCAGCGGCGATTTCGTGCGCGTTTTTCAAGGCAATGTCGTGCTGCGGCGGGGCAAGCAAATCGTGCAGATCCCCTTCGCCAATTTCAGCCCCGAAGATCAGGAATACGTCAAGAAAGAGCTGGAAAAGAAGAACCAAGGTTATCTGCTCCAGGGCGTGCCCACCGAACCCGTGGTGCCAGAAAATCCCGAGGTCGATCCGGCCACCGATCCTGCCGCGGGCCAAAATGGCAACCCGGCCGTGGCCGCTCCCATGTTTCCGGAAATGAACGGGGGCGTGGTGCCGTCTCCCATCGGACCAGGCGCTCCCGTGCCCACCCCGCCGGTGATCAACTCACCGCTCTTCCCGGGCGCGGGCAACCCCACACCGCAACCCCCCAGCGATCCGGCCTTGGATCCCGTGGATACGGCCTCGGTGCCGTCGCCGATTCACAATGCTATTCCAGCTACTCAAGGTCATCAGCCCAATCCCTGGCAGAATATTCCGTCGACGCCGGCGCCTGTCACTCCCACCTTCGACCCGCCGAGAGAAGTCTTTACGCCTCCGCCTTCTACCCCTCCTCCGCCGTCGATACCAAGCCCTTATGGACATCCATCGCAACAGTACAGCAAATACTGCTCAAACTGCAAAAAGACAGTTCCAGACCACTTAACCGCCGGCGACAGTTGCCCCCATTGCCACGTGACGTTCGAGACGGACGACACCAATGGCAAGTCCGTCTTTACGATGCGGCGTCTCGGCTCGGTCATCTTTGTGATTGTGGCCGTGTTGGCCTTTTTGGTTCGGGTGTTCAACCGCTAATCGTTGGCAGCCGGGGGGGCAGTTCGCCGCTCCTTTGCCGCTGCAACTAGTTCCCCAGCCGTTCGCGAATCCCGCACAAGATTTCTTGTTCGAGATTCACGTCGCGACCCAGCGGAATCCAGCCTCGTCGGATGGGTTGTTCGTCCACCACCTGGTCGAATCGCTGCAGCGCCAGCCCGTTGTTGAATAGGGCGGCATCGGACTTCGCAAATTGCGGGCGGCGGCAATCTTCGAGCTCTTTGAACACGGCCACTTCGATCAGGTAGCCCTGCCCGTCGGGAATCATCCGCACCAACGCCCGGCGACGGATGGATTGCAGTGTGCCTTCCACTTTGTCGTAGGCGGTCACGGCGTCGTGCCGCCATGGTTCGAGGATGGTCGCTCCAACCTCCGGTCGGGTTTCCAGCCGGCCCTCGGTGAGCACGTCGCCAATCTGCCGAACCGGGTCTTCCCGGAGCACAATGAAGTAGTCATCCACCACGTCGACCACCTGCTCCCACACGAAGTCCCGATTGCAGGGGGGCACCCGCATGGGGTTTTCGAAGGCCACCACCGGAGGAGGCGGAGCGTCGGCGACATTGTGGAGCGCGCAGCCTGAGCCGCCAACTGCACCCCACAGGGCCAGCATGCCAATCAGCGCGCGCTGCGTTCGACGTGCTTGCACGGCGATGAACACCACCAAAGGGAAAGAAGACCCTCGCCAGGAAAGGACGACTTCGGGCTGTTGGCCAGCGAGGCGCGGATTCGCGCCGCCAGACCTGCCGCGTCGGGGAAAACAGCGAGGGGCGGTAATGTGTCAACTTTGTCGGCGAGCGACAAGGTCGAACTGCAGAGAAAACGGGCCAGAGGGGGGACCTTCCGGCCGCTAGCAGCACTCCAAAGACCAGCAATGCGCGCAGTCAAGCGCTGCCGACGGAGAACGGTTCACTGCCGCTGCCAATGCAGAAGGTCGGCGGCAGGTTACCCGCACGTGGATTACATCAGCTCTTGGATGGGGTCGTTGCCGGTGATCACCCGGTTGACGTCGCTGGGGACTCCCCGTGCCAACCGCAGTTCGCTGACATCGATCAGGCTGTGCAGCACGGTGGAGACCAGGTTGGGAATCTTGACCGGCTCGGTGAGGGGCTCGCCGGCGTCGCGTGTCGACTGTCCCACGACCTTGCCCATTTGCAGGCCGCCGCCAGAGAGCATCAGCGGAGCCAGGTTTCCCCAGTGGTCGCGGCCGCCATTCTTGTTGACCTTGGGCGTGCGGCCGATTTCTCCGCAGCAAACCAGCAGCACCTGGTCGCTCAGGCCGCGCTGATCGAGGTCTTCGATCAGGGCAGAAACCGCGTGGTCGAAGGGCAATCCCATGTAGAACATGCCTTCTTCCATGGTGGCGTTGTTCTTGTCGGCGTGCATGTCCCACACAAAATTGGTGGTCACCGTCACAAAGCCGCAGCCCGCCTCGCAGAGCCGCCGGGCCATCAGCAGCAGTTTGCCCAGGCTGCGGGCGTTATCCACGTAGTTGTCGTAGTTGTTCCACTGCTTGCTGATTTGCTTGGGCTGCACCAGCGGCGCGGTGTCGTAGCGGGCCAGAGTGGCGGGGTCTTCTTGCGAGAGATCGAAGGCTTCGGCCACGCCGCCCAAAATGGTGTCGAAGGCCTGCTGGCGGGTGCGATCCAACCCGTCGAAATAGCCGGTGGAATCCATGGCCCAGCGGGCGTGATCGAGCCGCGTGAGCAATCCCCGCCGGTCGCCCAATCGCTCCATGGGGAGCGAGAGTTTCATATCTTGCTGAAGATTGCCCCCCGCGCCCGGCATGAAGGGGGCGTAGGCGCTGCCGAGGGCGCCGGTGGACAAAAAGTTGCCGAACTTCATGGTGCCCGGTCGCAACTCCGGCTCCACGGCATTGGGGAACAAGGCCGCGTTCTTGGGCATGCCGGTGGTGGGGTGATTGATGCCGGCCACGCGGGAGTAGATTGAGCCCATGTTGGCGCCCAGGGTGTCGGCGCACATGATCGGCTTGATGTCGTGGCTGCTGTT
Source organism: uncultured Pirellulales bacterium (assembly GCA_964445985.1). Taxonomy (GTDB): domain Bacteria; phylum Planctomycetota; class Planctomycetia; order Pirellulales; family S012-138; genus CAYUMU01. The sequence goes on from CAYUMU010000063.1 coordinate 40,310, forward strand.
GCCCGTGGTGAACGACCGCACAATCGAAAGCTTGTTGGCCAGGGCGGCCAACCGCGGCAAGCTGCTGCCGAAGGTTACGCCGGGGATGCTGGTGGGAACCTCGCCCACCACGCTCCGCACGCCATCGGGCGCGGTCATTTTGGGATCGAAGGTTTCGATCTGGGTCGGCCCGCCGTGCATAAATAGGAAAATGACGGACTTGTCTTTCACCACCCGACCGGCCTGTTGGGCGGCAGCCTGCGACGCGAGATATTGCGGCAAGGTTAGGCCGCCCAGTGCCAGGCCGCCGATCCTGAGAAAATCGCGGCGGCCGAAACGGCGGTCGTGATCGCCAATGGTGAGCATGGCGGGAGGTCCTTGGAAGGTTGCGATCCGAGGGAGGCGGGCGCGGCGTAAATGTCTTTCGCGAGTGACCTTTCTTATATCAAGATTCGCACATGGGTTCAACGTTATTTCGCCCCTGGTGCGTGCTGGCGGCTGGCTGGATGGCGGGCTCGGGGTGGAGTGCCTAACGCGGCAAATCGACCCCGCGCAACGGCCGCCGGTTTCGACTACAATCGGTGGCAAGTCGCTCTTCCACGAACTCACTTGGGCGCATCCTTCTTCACTTTCTTCGGCGCAAAGGGTAGGCATGAGTCTTGGCGAATCGATGCAGAAGCGGGCGGAAGAGTTCGTCGAACGCTACCGTGCCGTGCGCGAGGAAATTGGCCGCGTGATTGTCGGCCACGACGAAATCGTGCACGGCGTGCTCACGTGCTTGTTTGTGGGCGGGCACTGCCTGCTGGAGGGCGTGCCAGGGCTGGGAAAAACTTTGCTGGTGCGCACGCTGGCCAGAACCCTCAACCTGCAGTTCTCGCGCATTCAATTCACGCCCGACCTCATGCCCGCCGACATTCTCGGCACCAACATGGTGATGGAAGCGCCCGATGGCCGCCGGTTCTTTGAGTTTCAGAAAGGGCCCATCTTTACGCAGATTTGCCTGGCCGACGAAATCAACCGCGCCACGCCCAAAACCCAGTCGGCCATGCTGGAAACCATGCAGGAGGGCAGCATCACCGCGGGAGGGCATCACTACGAATTGGAAAAGCCGTTCTTCGTGCTGGCCACCCAGAACCCCTTGGAACAAGAAGGGACGTATCCGCTGCCCGAGGCTCAGCTGGATCGGTTCTTTTTCAAGCTGGTGGTGGGCTATTCCACCCGCAAAGAACTGGCCACCATTATTGATCGCACCACGCGGGGCGTGCAGATCGAGCCCAACCAAATTATGGATGGACCCGAGATTATGAAATGGCAGCAGCTTGTGCGTGAAGTGGTCCTGGCCACGCATGTGCAAGACTTCATTGTGCGGGCCACGCTCGCCACGCATCCGGGCGGCCCGTTCGCGCCGCCGGTGACCAATCAGTATCTGCGGTGGGGCGCCAGCCCTCGCGGCGCGCAAACCATCGCCCTGGCGGCCAAGCTGCGAGCGCTGCTCGAAGGCCGCTACAACGTGAGCTTTGAAGACGTGCGCCGCGTTTACCTGCCCGCCCTGCGGCATCGGGTGATCTTGAACTTTGAAGCCCAGGCGGAAGACATTCAACCCGACCAGGTGCTGCTCGATATTTTGGAAAGCGTGCCAGAACGGGCCGAGGACGAAAAGGCCGCGTAGGGTTATCAACCCTGGCGAAATGGCGACGGATTATAACGGATTATAGTGGACCGTCGGCCCTAGCCCTTAAATAAGCGTACCGTTCACGGCTTTTAGGCCAAGGTTGCCGCGCGCGGGGG
>CAYUMU010000064.1:0-41891 GCA_964445985.1 uncultured Pirellulales bacterium
CGCGGCCCAATTTCTCCAACTCGCCGCAAATGACGACGTTTTTATCAGCCCACCCTCGCCCCTCGCGGGAGAGGGTTGGAGTGAGGGGGAACAGGGTTCTCGGATAGGTTCTAAGTGCGTGAGTGCCACAGGCAAAGCCAACGTGCCCAAAAGGACGGCCAAATATCGGCAATTAACAGCACCATCCAGCCACGTTTACTTGTCCCCTACGTTTTCGATAAACTCCTGGTAGTTGAACTCTACCTTGCTCTGCACAATGACCTCATTCATCACTTCGCCGATCTTCCCGGTCTCGATTACCTTCGTCAGGTATTCAAGCAACCGGTGGATGTTGATAATTTCTTCGATGGCGTCCACATAACTGGCCACCACGGCGTCAATCTTGTACTTCGTTTTCGCTTGCGCCTTGATTGACGCCATAATGACCCCGGAATCATCCCGAGATTTGACAACAAAGGTCAGTGGGAAACGCTGAATCTTGTCGATATCGAGGAAGTATTTATTGACGTCGATCGTTTCCGTCACCTGAAAGAATCGCCCAAGCGGCCGCATTACGAAGTCGATCCCACCGTCGTTGGCGTTGGTCCGACCAGTCTTGTACAGCACCAGCGGGTCTTCCCTAATTTCATCGCGAGTCCATCCCCAAAATATCTGCTGGTCAGCGTAAAAAGCTTTCAGTACGGCGAAGCTGACGATCTCAAAAACGCGAGCATCTACTTCTGGCTTGAGTTGCGACTTGATGAAATCAATGGCTGCCCCCGTCTCACTGCTCGCCGCGGCAGCGATCTTACGGCAACTCTCGATGAAGCCCTCAAAGGCCTCGCGCTTCGCTGCGGCATAGGTGTCGATAATCTCGATCACCGCGCCGGCAATGCTGAAGTCGCGATCATCACCATGTTTATCTCGCAGCCGCACCGTCAGCAGATCCTCCTGTACCCAATAGCGTTGCTTGGCCACGTCTCGCACGATCGGCAACAAACCGAGCACGGGGAAAAACTTCTTGAACTCATCATTCAAGCGCCCGTTCAGCCCGTGGTTCTGCAGCTTGCTTCCGAACGGAAGCTCGCGCTGACGCCGGAACAAATCGCTAAAACGCGCTCCTTCGTACGATGAGTAGTTCCCTGCATTGGCTCCTCCGGGCGAAAAGCCGCTTGCGATGTAATCCTCCACCAAAACGTACAACGCGTAATGATTGGCGAAAGAGCCCCGCGATTTCGAGCCGCGACTTGCCGATTTCGTTTTTTCGTTCAAATAACCAAGCAACGGACTTTGTGCAAATAGTTCCGCGGCATATTCCCCGAAATGCTTCGCAAGTATCACTTCAATCCGCGTGGTGAAACCGTGGCGTCGAATTGGACTACCCATCAAAAAAGCTTTTGTTGCTGATTGTTGGTTGCGGATTTCTTATCGCTCGCCCCGTGTTTTCCGTTGCGCCGCACAAAGGTTTTGTCCAGGCCGGTCAGGGCCTCGCCGTTCAACTCCTCGGCAAGCCCTAAGCGCCTCGCGCCTATCTTGAAATAATTCCAGTTCTGTTCTATCCCGATCGTGCGCCTGCCAAGACGCTGTGCCACGGCGCACGTGGTGAAGGTGCCCGCGAATGGATCAAGCACAAGATCGCCTTCTTTGGAACTGGCGCGAATGATGCGCTCCATCAGGCTTTCAGGTTTCTGGGTAGGGTGGTCCTCGTATTCGTCCATGCGGTAACGAACACGGGCGAAGTACCAGACGTTACCCGGAACTTTAGTCGTCTTGTATGGGGTTGGCTCCGATTTCCGGTAGTCTATAAGCTTTCGCACCGCGCCCGTCCTGGCTTCAACTTCAATGTCCGCCGCGTTGAAGGTATAGTCTTTCGCATCCTTGACGCAGAACAAGATCGGCTCATACATCGACCCGAAGAATCTCTTAGCCTGTACGCCTGAACTGTCGTAGTGCCAGACGATCCGTGATTGCACCGTGCAGCGGTCGCGCAACCAGAGATCAAGGTAGGGCATGGCCTGCGTGCTGGTCATCACATACAGGCCTCCGTTACCGGCCAGTTTCCTCAGGCAAATATCCAGCCACTCGTAGCACCACTGAGCGTAAGCACTATCCGAGGGCCACTTATCCTTGAACTCGCCGAAGGATTTGCCAATGTTGTAGGGGGGGTCAGCAAAGATCAGATGAACCGAGTTATCCCTAACTTCGCTTTCAAGAATCTGGAGGCAGTTTCCATGAAAAATCGTTGCCCGGTCGCTGGATAGTTGGGTCATCGCATTGGCCATTCACAATCATGCTTCGCGCCATCCGCACTAAAAACTCGAAATAAATGGCGCTGGGGGGCTCCTAAGCGGCAGCTTAACGGTATTCTCCCCACTTTTGAACCCTGAAATACCGCCCGCCGTTTTGCCGGATGCCGTTCGCGGTTACAATCGGTGAACTGGAGAAGCCCGCATGGGGGTGGGGGGAGGGCTCCGTGCAACCCGCACCGGGCGCCGTCCCCGCTTCTCCACTCCAAATTCAGCATCCGCGATACTCGTAACCATTTCAGGCAAGTCCCCTTGAGCGGTTCGCAACGTCCATCTTCCGCCGGATCGTTGGCATTTGCGTGGGCACAGTTGTTTCGACTGCCCAACCTGTTTACGGCATTCGCCGACGTGTTGCTGGGGTTCTTCATAGCGCACCGGCTGGGTGGGGATTATCCGTTTCCGTGGCTCTCGCTGCTGCTCTTGCTGGGGGCAAGCGGCTGCTTGTATACCGCCGGCATGGTGCTCAACGACGTGTTCGACGCGGAAATCGATGCCCGCGAACGCCCGGATCGGCCCATCCCCTCGGGCAGAATCCCCTGGGAAATTGCCCGGCTAGTGGGCTTTGAACTGTTGATTGTGGGCATGGCCCTGGGCTGGGGCGTAAGCTATCTCGATGGCAGCCTGCGCGCCGGTCTGGTGGCAACGCTATTAGCGGCTGCTATTTTGCTGTATGACCAAGCGCTCAAGAAAACGCCGGCCGCCCCGCTGGTGATGGGGAGTTGCCGATTCTTGAATGTGCTGCTGGGATTGAGCACGCTGGCCGGATCGATCGAAACCTGGCACTACATAATCGCCGCTGGGATTGGCGTGTATATCGCGGGCGTTACCTGGTTTGCGCGCACCGAAGCCCGCGAAAGCAATCGCCTGCTGCTGGCCTGGGGCGTGCTGGTGATGGTGCTGGGGATTTCGCTCTTGGCCTGGTTTCCCGTGTGGCAAAACCAGCATTTGCTTGACGCCACGCCGGAGGCCATTCGCTCGCAGCGCAGCACCTGGCGCTGGTTTATGGCCCTGCTCGGCGCGCTCATCATCTGGCGACCGCTGGTGGCCGTGATTGAGCCGACCCCCAAACGAGTGCAATTTGCGGTCAAGCACTGCCTGCTTTCGCTGATCGTGCTCGATGCCACGGTTTGCCTGGTGGTGGGCGGACGGCCCGAAGGTTTCTTGATTTTGCTGCTGCTGATCCCCGCCTTTTCGTTGGGGTATGTGCTCAGCGCCAAGGCCATCACGTAACCGCGGACCCTGCGTCGCGGCGGCAGGCCGATCTTATTGATAGAGGAACAGCGGCACCTTGCTGTTCTCGATCAAGGACCGCGTGACCGAACCGAGAAAGAACTCGCGGATGGCCGATTTGCCGTAGCACCCCATGATGGCCAGACCGGCTCCCAGATCTTGAAACTGCCGCATCAAGGTGCTGGCCGGGTCCGAAACCGAGCTCACCACATGCGTTTGAGCGCGGATTTCGTGGAACGACAGGTAGTCAATCGCGCGGGCCGCTTTCCGATGCCCTTCGGTCTTGTTGCCGTCGATGGTCACCACATGCACGGCCGAAGCCAGGCTGGCGAGCCCACTGGTGCAATAGGCATTGAGGGCTCTGGCGGCTTGCAAACTGCCGTCGTAAGCGATCACCGCCGCGGTTCCCTCGCCCAGTTCCGGCGGCACGCAAACCACGGGTCGCGGCGGCGCTTTGAGCAACTGCTCCAGCGTTTCAATGTCGCTGCCTTCCAGGCGAAAATACGTTCTTTGCCCCAGCAAAATCAGGTCGTAACGCTGGGCCTCTTTCGCAAAAATCGCCGCTGGCTCGCCAACATCTTCCAGCGGCTTGCTGGGCACGCCGGCCTCGGCGCAGCGAATGGAGAAGCTTTCCAACGCCTGTTCCACCTGGCGGGTGGCCGTCTTGAGCCGGTTTTCGTCCAGCATCGATTTGAAAACGCCCGCTCCCAGAGGCACGGGCTCGGGATGGCAGATACCCGGTTGATCGATCACGCCCAGACCGACCAGCAGGGCATCAAACTGTTTGGACCAGGCGATCCCCAATTCGACGGCGCTGCGGCTGTATTCCGATCCGTCAATTCCAACCAGTAGCGACTTCAACATGGGTGTGTCTCTCGAAAACGAGCGCGATTTTCCCTGCCTTGACCCGTCATTGTCGCAGCGCCGCGCCCCAGGTGAAAGAGCCAATTCAGCTGGCCCTCTCGGCTGGCAACGGCGGCCACTTTTTTCTAGTTTACCTCAGGAGAGGGGGGCGGGCCGCTGGACGCTTCCCAAGCATTCAACTTATACTGCCTGCTTCACGCCCGTCCAATTGCTGTGACGGGTGTTTTGTTTTTTGCCCCCAGCGGTTTTGCAGCCAAGGGGGGTATTTTCCGGAGATTTCGCAGCATGGTCGCGGATTCCCAGGCAGAAACGCTGGTTTCTGAGAGCCTGGCCAGCCAAAAAGTGCTGGTTTTTGACTTCGGCTCACAATATGCCCAGCTCATCGCGCGACGCGTACGAGAGCTGCACGTGTATTGCGAGATTGTACGCCACGACCTGTCCGCGGAGCGCGTGCGCGAGATTGCCCCCATGGGCTTGATTCTCTCCGGCGGCCCTGCCAGCGTTTACACCAAGGATTCGCCCCGCTGCGATCCGGAGTTGTTTCGCTTGGGAATCCCCGTGCTCGGCATTTGCTACGGCATGCAGCTCGCCTGCGAAACGCTGGGCGGCAAGGTCAAGAGCGTGGAAGCCCGCGAGTACGGCAGGGCCAATTGCGAAATCCTGGCCGACGATGTGCTATTTGAAGGCGTGCCGGCAACCACCGAAGTGTGGATGAGCCACGGCGACCAGGTAGCCAATGTTTCGGCCGAGTTCGTTCCGCTGGCGCAAACCAGCACCTGCCCCGTGGCCGCGGTCAAGCATGTTTCGCTGCCCGTGTATGGCTTGCAATTCCACCCCGAAGTCACCCATACCCCCCTGGGGCGCGAGGTGCTCGCCAACTTTGTCCGCAAAATCTGCGGCTGCCGGCCGAGCTGGCGGCTGAGCGATTTTGCCGACTCGGCCGTGGAGCAAATCCGCCAGCGGGTCGGCGCCGGCCGCGTGATTTGCGGACTTTCGGGCGGGGTGGATTCGGCCGTCACGGCCGCTCTGCTGTACCGGGCGATCGGTTCGCAGCTCTCTTGCATTCTGGTCGATAACGGCCTGCTGCGTCAGGACGAGGCCGCCGCGATCGTCCGCGAATTCAGCGATCATTTTCGCACCGACCTGCACGTGGTCGACGCCGAGGACCGCTTCCTCCAAGCCCTGGCGGGCGTGACCGAACCCCAGGAAAAACGCCGCCGCATCGGGCATTGCTTTATCGATTGCTTTGTCGAAGAAGCGGCCAGGATCGAGGATGCCAAATTCCTCGCCCAAGGCACGCTCTACCCCGACGTGATTGAAAGCGGGGCTGCCGTCGATGGGCCGGCCGCGACCATCAAATTGCACCACAACGTGGGGGGGCTGCCCGAGAACCTGTCGTTCCAGCTCATCGAACCGCTCCGCGACCTGTTCAAAGACGAAGTCCGCCGGCTTGGTCTGCAATTGGGGCTGCCAGAGGATATTGTGTGGCGGCATCCCTTCCCCGGGCCGGGGCTCGCCGTGCGCTGTTTGGGCGAAGTCACCAAGTACCGGCTGGAGCGGATCCGCAAGGCCGACTTTATCACGGTGGAAGAGATCAAGAAAGCCGGGCTGTACCGGCAAACGTCGCAGGTGTTTGCCGTGCTGCTCCCGGTGCAAAGCGTCGGCGTGATGGGCGACTCGCGCACGTACGCCGACACCGTGGCCGTGCGAGCGATCAACACCGAAGACTTCATGACGGCCGACTGGAGCCGCCTCCCCTACGATGTGCTCAGTCGCATCTCCACTCGCATCATTAACGAGGTCGATGGCGTGAACCGCGTGGTTTACGATATCAGCAGCAAGCCCCCCGCCACCATCGAGTGGGAGTAAGTGTCCGCCCCCATGTCTCAGCAATCTGGCGACGCATCGTCGGCGAGTGAAGTTCTCCTGAAAACCGGCCGCTTTACGGTGGTGCGAAAGAGCCGCGTTGATAGCGCTGGCGTTGCCTATCAGCGAGAAGTCATTCAGCACCCGGGGGCCGTGGTGCTGTTGCCCGTGCTCGACGACGGACGAATCTGCCTGATTCGCAATTACCGGATTGCCGTCGATTCCCGCCTGATCGAGCTTCCCGCCGGCACCCTCGAAGTGGGCGAAGATCCCGCGGTGGCGGCAGCCCGAGAACTGACCGAAGAAACCGGCTACACGGCCGGCAAGTTGCACGCGGTGACGGCCTTCTGGATGTCGCCGGGCATTTTGAGCGAGCGGATGCACCTGTTCGTCGCCCGGGGGCTCACGTCTGGCGCTATGGATCTGCAAGAGGGGGAAGAGATCGAGCCGCTGCTGGCCAGCTGGCCCGAGGTTTTGCAACTCATGCAATCAGGCCAGATCAGCGACGCCAAGTCTCTGGCGGCGCTGCTGTACGTCGAGCGGTTTTTGCCTGAGCTGTTGCAGTAGCGGAAGCCAGTCGCAGCGCGCCAGCGTTTGCCAGTCAGGCAATCACCGTCCCGCAAGCCATTCCTTAACGCGGGTAAACCGCAAACGACCGCGGAGGCATTAAAGTTCTCCGCGGCTTGCAGAAATATTAACGAGCAAGAAACTACACGCGCGTCTTCTGCATCAGGTCCACGAATTCATCGAAGAGGTAATGGCTATCGTGCGGCCCCGACGAAGCTTCGGGGTGAAATTGCACGCTGAACGCCGGAACCTCGCGGTGCCGCACGCCGGCAATGGTGTTGTCGTTCAGATGCACGTGCGTGACTTCCAGCGTTTCGGGCAGATTGTCGGGGCTCACGGCAAAACCGTGGTTTTGGGTGGTGATTTCGACTCGCCCCGTCTGGCGATTGAGGATGGGCTGATTGGCGCCTCGGTGGCCAAACTTCAGCTTGAATGTCTTGGCGCCGCAGGCCAACGACAGCAACTGGTGCCCGAGGCAGATGCCGAACACCGGCTGTTTGCCCAGCACGCCCTGTATGGTTTCGATCGCGTAGCTGAGCGGCTCGGGGTCGCCCGGCCCATTGGAAAGAAACACGCCGTCGGGCTTCTGGGCCAGAACCTCGGCCGCCGTCGCCGTGCCAGGCATCACCGTCACTTTGCAGCCCCGGTCGGCCAGGTGCCGGGAAATATTCCATTTCATGCCGAAGTCGAGGGCCACCACATGCAGCGGGGGTTTTCCATGGTCTTCTCGGACGGCGCGAGGCAGGCTATGGAAGCGGTCGTATGAACTGAGACCTTCGTCCCACGAGCACGTTTCGGTCGGCACCACTTCACGAACAAGATCGCGTCCCACCAATCCGGGGCTGTTTTGTGCCTTGGCCACCAGGCTGTTGTGGTCCAGGTCGGTGGTGGAAATCACGCCCTTCATGGCCCCGGCGGTGCGTAATCGCCGCACCAGGGCGCGCGTATCAATTCCCCATAACCCCACCACTCCATTTTCGCGAAGGTAACTATCGAGGTCGCCCGTCGAACGAAAACTGCTATGCCGGCGGCTCAACTCGCGAATCACAAAGCCCGAGAGGTGCGGCCGGCGGCTCTCCACGTCTTCGCTGTTCACGCCGTAGTTGCCGATCTCCGGATACGTCATCGTGACGATCTGTCCGCGATAACTGGGATCGGTGAGGATTTCTTGATAGCCAGTCATCGACGTGTTGAAGCAAACTTCGCCATCCACCTCGCCATCGGCTCCAAATGCATAACCGGAATAAACCGTGCCATCTTCAAGTGCCAGTTTTGCCGGCCTGGAAGGCACCGACCCGGAAAGTGCTTGTGTGTTGACCATGGTTTGCTGTTGATTCGCCTTCGAGGCAGAGTGGGGGGCAGTTCGATTCCGTGGGCGGTTGTCTGGATTGCGGTGTCCAAACCTGGAAAGTTTAGCAGCTTTGCCGGTGTTGCCGTGCCGTGGGCCTGTTCTGGCAGGTCAATCGTTCGTCCGAGCTTAAGACCTGCTAGCGATCTGCCCGATACCCACCAGTACGGCTGCGGGTCTCCGAGCGATCACTAGCGACAAGGTGGTGTTGTTCGGGCAGCCGATTCGATTGGGGAGGGTTCTTGTACCGGCGAGCAAGGACCCTCCTTTTTTTGTCCACCCCCTGCTGGTTTGCGACCGAGGGCGGGCACACGCTCCATTTTTGCCTTGTGGGGATTTTAACGCCGACAGCCAGAAAGAAAACCGGGGGACTGACGGTCAGGCCCGAAATGCTGTCGCGGTTTCCCCCAACCGCGGGATGGATCCGCCAGCGCAGTGCCGGAGGATCCCTGGCACGTTGCGCAAGCCTGCGGCGGCGCCCAACCGCTTCCAGCGTGCGGGCGTTCGATCGCAACCGCCCAGAACCCCAGCGTTCGCGGGCAATCAATTCGCCTCCTGCTGGCCTTGTCGCCGCCAGCCTTTTTGCATAATCACAGCCTCGCAGGATCGGGCACGATCCGCCGACCATGGTGATGCAGGCTCTCCAAGTTCTTTGGGGCCACTCGGCCGAAGATTTCAACCTATACAAACTCGACTGGGGTGCGAGAACCGGTCGAAGTCCATGGGAGTGCACTCCATTCGCGTACTTAGGGGGCGGTCGCTCCCCAGAAAAATCTGGTAGTTCTCAATTCTGATGCTAGCTGCTTGCTTCGAACTGGCTTTGTCTTGCCTTCGTCGCTGGCGCTGCGCGCGCAGGCTGCCCAGTTGGACCGGCTCGACCTGCTGGCTGCTGCTGTTGGTGGGAATGGGCGGGTGTCTGTTCGGCAGTCGTCGCGATGGCCCCGTTTCGCAAGACCTGGTGCGATGCCGGCAATTATCGTTGCGGGGTGTCAGGGCCCGGGAACAGGGGCAAGTCGCCCAATCCGAAGAAATACTGTCGCAAGCCGTGCAGGCTTATCCGGTGGATCCCGAGGCTCGCCGCCACTATGCCGAAACGCTTTGGGCTGCTGAAAAGCGCGAGCTTGCCCTGAGCCAACTGGCCGAAGCCCTGCGGCTGTCGCAAGACGACCCCTCGCTGCATTTGTTGAAATGCCGCTACGAGCTGGCACGAGGCCAGCCTGAGGCGGCCATGGTCGCCGTGCAACGGGTTATCGATCTTGACCCGACATTGGTCGACGCCTGGGTATTGCGAGCCCGCGTGCACAAGGCTCAAGGCGAAACCGCCAAAGCCCTGGCAGATTACCATCGGGCCTTGGGAAAATCGCCTCAAAACCGCGAGGTGCTCACCGAATTGGCCGAATTCCATTGGGCCCTGGCTGCCAACAGTTCCGATGCCGAACGCCATTTGCAGCGCGCCCTGGCGGCCTTGCACACCTTGCTCGATAGCTATCCCCAAGGCGACGAACCGCAAAACGCCCTCGTTCTGGCAGGGCGAGTGCAGTTGTTGCTCGGCCGCTTCGACGCCGCGCAGTCGCTGCTGGCCGCGGCCTGCGAACGCAAACCGGCCAGCGCCGATGCCTTGTACCACCTGGCGACCGTCGAACTCCGGTTGGGCCGCACCGTGGACGCCCTGCGGCATGTGCGCGAGGGCCTGCAAGTCGCCCCCAATCACGCTCCCAGCCAGGTGCTGCTCGAAGAAGTGCGCACCCTGCTGGCAGGCATCCACGGCCGGGGCGACCGGTACTGACGCTCATAGATCGCAGCCAGCACGCTTCCGGGAAGAACCGTTGGTGGGCGTGGCGATCGAACCGGCCCCAGACTTTCAATCGATTTTAGTACTGCACCGCCAGGGCCGATTGGGCCAAAATATGGCAGCCATCTCGTCCGTTCGCTGTGAACCGGTATCCCGCAAAGCTCTCATCATCATGTGCCAACCAGCTCCCACGACCTTTCGCACGCTCCATTGGTTGGGCGATGCCGACGGACACTTGCGACTGATCGATCAAACGCGGCTGCCCACCGAATTTGTGGAAATCGACTGCCAAACCGTGGACCAGCTTTGGGAAGCCATTCACCAGTTGAAGGTTCGCGGCGCGCCGGCGATCGGGATTGCTGCCGCTTATGGGGTTTGTCTGGGGCTCCAGTCGTCGTCGGTGCACGATATCCCGTCGCTCTTCGCCCAATTGAACGAAACCATCAGCCACCTGGCTTCGAGTCGGCCCACCGCGGTCAACCTGTTTTGGGCACTCGAGCGGCAACGGGGCGTTGCTCGTTCGCTGGAAGATCGGGCATCGCCCAACGAAATTCGCCAGGCGCTTCTGGCCGAAGCCCACGCCATTCTGGAAGAAGACCGCCAAATGTGCCGGGCGATTGGCCGGTACGGTGCGGCTCTATTGGACGACGGCCAAGGGGTGCTCACGCATTGCAATGCGGGAGGGCTGGCCACGGCCGATTACGGCACGGCGCTGGCGGTATTTTTCTCCGCCCAAGAATCTGGCAAAGTATTGCGAGTTTACGCCGACGAAACCCGCCCTCTGTTGCAAGGCGCCCGCCTTACCACCTGGGAACTGCAACAACGGGGGATCGACGTCACCCTGATTTGCGACTCCACCGCCGCCCAGGTCATGCGCGAAGGCCGCGTGCATGCCGTAATCACGGGCGCCGATCGGATTGCCGCCAATGGCGACTCTGCCAACAAGATCGGCACTTACAGCCTGGCGGTGCTGGCTGCCGCGCACCACATTCCCTTTTACATCGCCGCGCCCAGCAGCACCTTTGACCTGTCGCTCGAAAGCGGTGACGGAATACCCATCGAGCAACGCGCGGCCGAAGAAATCACCGCCGGCTTTGGCCGGCAAACCGCCCCCGATGGCGTGAAAGTCTACAATCCGGCGTTCGATGTGACCCCCGCCTCCCTCATCAGGGCCATCATTTGCGAACGGGGGGTGATCGAACCCGTGACGACCCAGCGGATTGCCGAAATGCTACGGTAAATCCGATACTCGCCTGGAACGAGCGACCGAAACTGCCTACAATCCGCCCCGCCCTCAAGGAGAGATAGCGACGCCGGGGTCATTCCGTGCTGACGTCCCGGCACCCACTTACGACTCGCAGTCAAAGGATTGACCCGCGATGCGCACTTCCACCCGCCGCAAACGATCCTTGCGGAGCCTGCGCAACGAAAACGAACATGACCTTGAGCATGAGTTCGCGCCGCGCTCAACCCGCAAGCGCCCCCGGAACGGTCGCCGCTGGCTGATCATCGCTGGGGTGCTGGCCTTGCTGGCCTGGGCCGCGCCGATGATCGTGGCCTATACGCCGCTGCGCAACATGGTGTTGGCCTCGGTCGGCAGCGACCTGAAGGGCACGGTCACGGCAGGCAGCGCTTCGCTGGGCTGGTTCTCGCCCGTGGTGCTCAACGATGTCGAAATTCGCGGGTCCAACGGCGACGTGATTTTGCAGGTCTCGTCGGTGCGCGGCAGTTCTTCGTTGTTCTCGCTGATCACCGGCGGCAACAACCTGGGAAGCTTCGAACTACAAAAACCGCTGCTGCACGTGCAATTCGCGGCCAATGGCAGCAATCTGGAATCGTTGCTCGACAAATATCTCGACGGCCCCTCCCGCGAGCCCACGCCGCGTGTTTCGCTCCGCGTGATCCAGGGCGAAGTGCTGGTGGACGACGCCCTCACGCAGTCGCGCTGGCGCGTTGGCGAGCTCAGCAGCCAACTGCGGATCGGTTCCGATGACGACGCTCCGCTCACGCTCAATGCCGCGGGCCAGTTGGTTCAGCCCGATCGGGTTTCGCAATTTGATATCAAGCTGGAAACCTCGTTGTCGCCGCCCATTGGCGAGGCCGCCAAAGGCGTGGTTACCCTGGAATCGGGCAACTTCCCCCTCCCTGCCTTGCAGCCTTGGCTGCGACGCATTCGGCCCGGCACGCAAATGGCGGGCTGGCTCAACGGCAGCGTGACTTGCACCTGGGGCGAAGACCGCGGCATGAACGTGGCTTCGGTCACCAGCGACCTCAGCGCCGAACAATTCATGCTGCGCGATTCCGCGCTGGGCAACGACATTTTGCGACTGGAAAAACTGCACCTGCCCTGCCAGCTTTCGATCCGCGGCGGGCGGTTGTCGGTGCAAGAACTCAATGTTTTCAGCGATGCCGGCGACGTGCAATTCGGTGGGCGTTTGGAAATGCCACTCAACGAAGGCTGGCAGGCCGCCGTGGAAGCCTTGCGAACGCACGAGTACGAAGTCATTGCCCGGCTGAATCTGGCACGGTTGGCGAACAGCCTGCCCCAGACCTTGCATATTCGGCCGGCCACGCGCATTGAGTCGGGCAACTTTCAGGCCCACATCTCCCACAAGGGCGGGCCCGACGGCGCCGCTTGGCGCGTGCTGGCCGAAACATCCAACCTGGCCGGTTTCAACGCAGGCCAGAAAGTGGTTTGGGACCGGCCCATTCGCCTGGAGCTCACGGCCCGCGAAACTCCGCAAGGCCCGGTGATCGACGTGCTGCATTGCGAGTCCGAATTCTTGAAGCTCGACGCCGAAGGCACCACGAAATCCTTCTCGATTTCGGCCGAACACAACTTGGATCGGCTGGCCGCCGAGTTGGGACGATTCGTTGATCTGGGATCGGTTCGACTGGGTGGCACGGGGTGGAGCTACCTTTCGTGGGATCGCAACCCCAACGGTCAATTCGAGGGGCAGTATGAATGTCAGATCCGCGACTTTGAGTTCACGCTCCCTGGCCGTCCGGCCTGGCGCGAGCCGTTGGTGCTGGCACTATTGAAAGCCACCGGCTCGACCGATGGCCAGTTCAACCTGCAAAGCGTGCGCACGGCGTCGTTGCAAATAGAAAGCGGCTCGGAACGGGCCAAGGCCACCCTGCTGGAAGCCGTGCCGCAAGTGGCCGAAAACACCGCCTGGCCCGTCCGCCTGGATCTGGAAGGGGCGCTCCCCCAGTTGATCGCTCGTGCCGAACCCCTCTTGGGCCGGCAGCCAAACTGGGATGTGCGCGGGCAGCTTCGCATGTCGTCTCACGGCACAGTCTCGCAGGACTATGTCGCCGTGCGGCAATGCCAGGCCGTGGTCACCAACCTGGTAGCGCGGGGCGGCAACTGGAACATCCAAGATCAACAAGTTCAAGTCGGCTTGGAAGGCAGTTGGCGGCAATCGGCGCGCCGCGGAGAAATCCAGCGATTCACCCTCGCCGGTAATTCCTTCACGGCCGATTCCCAACGCGCGATTCTCGACTTGCCGCTGCAAGGCGCGCCGCAATTCAGCGGCAATGTCAACTTCACCGGCGATCTGGCCAAGCTGCAAGCCTGGCACCCCAAGTTCGCGGCCCTCGAACTGGCCGGCAATGTCAACGGCTCGGCCCGGCTGGCCCAAACAGGAATGCAAAGCGATTGGGAACTGCAAACGCAATGGAAAAACGCGAGCCTGGTCAGCCCCAATTGGCGCTGGAGTGAACCCAGCATGTCGATTGCCATGCTCGCCAAGTATGACGAACTTCGAGATTCAGTGCAGATCGACCGGGTTACCGTCGATAGCCGCTCGCTCCGCCTCGCGGGACAGGGCGTGGTAGACAATCTCAAGAACCGGCCGTCGCTGGAAATGGCCGGCACGCTCGACTACGACTACCAAAACCTGCTGCCGCTCCTGAAATCGTACGTGGGCGACGGCGTGAAGGTCTCGCTCAACCGACGGTCGCGGCCGTTCCAAGTGGCCGGGCCATTGACGGCGCCCCAGGCTGTGGCGCCCAGTGTTCCCGCCGCCAGCCCCGGCAAAGAATGGTTGAGCGAGTGGACCGTGGCCACGCCCCTGGATTGGACCGCGGTGGAAGCCTACGGATTCCGCGTGGGGGCCGGTGAGATTCAGGCCTATTTGAACCAGGGGACCGCCGGCGTTCGTCCCTTCGACCTGGCGATCAACAATGGCCGCTTCACCGCGGCGCCACAACTGGTGCTCGTCGGCGAGAAGCCAGAATTTCAACTTCAGCCCGGATTACTGCTGGAAAAAGTCGAAGTCACCGAGGAGATGTGCAGCCGCGGCCTCAAATACGTGGCGCCACTTCTGGCCAACGCCACCCGGCCCGAAGGCCGCTTCTCGCTCGATACCACCGGCTGCCGAATTCCCCTGGGCAATGTGGAAAAGGCCGATATGGCGGGCCGCTTGATGGTGCACGATATCACGGTCACCCCCGGCCCTCTGCTGCATCTCATTGCCAGCTCGATCAACGCCGTGCGGTTGGCATCGGGCAAAACATCAGGATTCACTCGCACCGAAGTTGCCCGGCTCAAACGCGAATCGGTCATCTCCTATCGGCTCGTCGATGGCCGCGTGTATCATCAGAACCTGGAGCTGGATTTTGATGATGTGACGGTAAGTACCCGTGGCTCGGTCGGGCTCGACCAAAGCCTGGCCATCGTCGCACATGTTACGGCGCCCAAACTGTTCGCCCAAGTGCCGGGCCTATCGGGCCTGCAAACCCAGGGGCTCGATATCCCCATTCACGGCACGCTTAGCGAACCCAAATTGGACCGCGGCCAGCTGCAATCGCAGGCAATTACCGGCATTCTCAGCGATGATAACCTTCGCAAGGTCGGCGGCGACGCCGTGCAAAAGCTCCTCAACAAGGGCCTGAACAACGGCTCGCAGGAACTCAAGGGCGACAAACTCTTTCAGAACCTCGACCAAGGGTTGAAAGGTCTGTTCGGCCCGCGCTAGCCGGAATCAAGCGGACTTCCCGATGGATTGGGTGCGACCCTTTCGCTAGACATTCGCGCCTCTCTCTAGCGCTGACCAGAGAGAGCAGGCGTGCCTCATGGGTCTTTAACCCCCGAATGGGGGTTTCAGCCAGTAGCCGGCGGTTGAGCGCAGCGACACCGCCGGATAACCGATTCTCGGTTTTGCGAACTCCTGCCCCCTTCTTCTTTGGGCCGTCCACGGCTATGGTAATTGGATGAGCTGAATGCATATCGGGCCCGTTTCAGATTGCCCCCCGCCCTCGGTCGCCTTCCCGCCCCGACTTCTGAACAGTACCTGACGCGTTCGATCACAACGTGACCGGCCGGCCAATCGCCGCGGTGCCTTGCCTTCCATCGCCAAAAATCCAACGTCGCTTGACCGCCCGTTGGGATGGAATCGTTTCAGGCGACCGGTTTTTATCAGGTACGATTTCTCCCTCGCTCTTCAGGTACAAGCTGCGTGTCTATTTCCATGGTTGAACAGAACTCCAACTCCATCTCGGAGTCGGGCGATGAAGTCTCGTTTCGTGATCTCGCGCTGAGCGAGTCGATGCTCTCGGCCATCGAGGCCTCCGGTTACACAACAGCCACGCCCATCCAGGCCCAAGCCATTCCGCCCCTCTTGGCGGGCCGCGATGTGCTGGGCCAGGCTCAAACCGGCACCGGCAAAACGGCCGCCTTCGCCCTGCCGATGCTGCAACGCATCGATGTTTCGCAAAAACACCCGCAGGTGCTCGTATTCGCCCCCACCCGCGAACTGGCCATTCAAGTGGCCGAGGCCTTCCAACGCTATGCGGTAGGGCTGCGCGGTCTGAAGGTGGCGCCCATCTACGGTGGGCAGGATTACCAGGTTCAGTTTCGCCTCTTGGATCGCGGAGCCCACGTGATTGTGGGCACGCCGGGCCGCATTGTGGATCACATTCGCCGCGGCTCCATCTCGCTGGCCGGCCTCAAAGGCCTGGTCCTCGACGAAGCCGACGAAATGCTCCGGATGGGTTTCACCGAAGACGTTGATTGGGTTCTCTCGCAGGCGCCCACCGAACGTCAGACGGCGCTCTTCTCGGCGACCATGCCCGCCGCTATCCGCCAAATTGCCCAGCGGCATTTGCGCAACCCGGTGGAAATCAATGTTCGCCAGGCGACCGCCACGGCCGATACCATCCAGCAGCGCTACCTGATTTCTCCCCCCCACCAAAAAGAAGCCGCCCTGGCCCGAATTCTGGAAGCCGAGGAAACAGACGGCGTGCTGATCTTCGTCAAAACCAAGGCGTCCACCGAGCCCTTGGCCGATTTCCTCACCAGCCATGGGCATCGCGCCGCCGCCTTGAGCAGCGACGTCGCCCAAAAGCAGCGTGAGCGAATTCTCGAACAACTGCGGTCGGGCGCCATCGACGTGATCGTGGCCACCGACGTCGCGGCCCGAGGGCTCGACGTGCAACGCATCAGCCACGTGATCAACTACGATCTGCCGTTCGATACCGAAAGCTACGTGCACCGCATTGGCCGCACCGGCCGCGCAGGTCGCGAAGGCCAGGCCATCCTGTTCTTGCATCCCCGCGAACGCCACATGCTGCAACGCATCGAACGGGCAACGCGGCAAACCATTCCGCAAATGGAAGTCCCTTCCAAACGTGTTATCAACCGCCACCGCGTAACGAAGTTCCACGAAAAAATCACTGAGAATCTCACACATCCGGCGATGGATACGTTTGTATCGCTCTTGGAACAATATCGCGCCAAGAACGAAGTGCCGCTGGAGCAGATTGCCGCGGCCCTCATGGCCATGGCCGTAGGCGAGGCGCCGCTGCTGCTCAGCGAAGATCTCCCCGCTGCCCGATTCGCCGATCCCAAGAATCAGCGCCCCAACGACCGCCGGCCTGGCAACTTTCGAGATGGCGGCCGTTCCTTCTCCGGCGACCGCCGCGAAGCCCCCGGCCCGCGCCGTCCTCAAGGAAGTCGTTCCAACGAACAGATGGAAACCTTTCGAATTGAAGTCGGCCACGCGCACCAGGTAAAGCCCGGCAATATCGTCGGCGCCATTGCCAACGAAACCGGCCTGGAAAACCGCGACATTGGCCGCATTGCCATCTACGACGAGCACAGCACCGTCGACTTGCTGGCCGGCATGCCCCGAGACGTGTTCCACGCCCTGAAGAATGTGCGCGTGGTCGGCAGAAAGCTCAATATTTCAAGATTGAGCGATTCGCCCACGGCCAGCTAGGTCATGCGATACACGTTCGGTTTCGGCATTTCTTAATGACTGCCCCGAGCCTGGATCGTCAGAATAATATAGTCGGCCGCGGCGCGCAGATCATCGCCCACAAAGCGCGGCCGGCAAGCCGGATCCTGTTCGTACTGGGCGCCGTACCCAGTGCGAACCAATATGGTGGTTGCGCCAACACCCGCCCCTAAGTCGATATCACACGGCTTGTCACCTACCACAAAGCTGTGCTGCGGCGAAACACCATACTCTCGCACAGCTTGCTCAATCATGCCCGGAGCCGGCTTGCGGCAATCGCAGGTTTCGTCGGGATGATGAGGACAAACATAAATCGCATCGAGCCGGGCTCCCTCGGCACGGAGCAATTCCGTCATCCGATCGTGGACCGCCCCCAACTGCTCTAAACTAAAATAGCCGCGTCCCACGCCCGATTGATTGCTGGCCAGGAATACCCTCAGGCCAGCCTCGTTCATGCGTCGCACACCTTCGGCCGCGCCCGGCAAAAGCTCCACCTGCTCGGGCCGCGACAAATAATGCCGCTCGGCGATCAAGGTTCCATCGCGATCCAAGAACACCGCCGGTCTGTCAGAACGCTGGCCCACATTTAAAGCATTCACCAATCCACTGCTCTTCAAAAAACTTTCAGCCGCCGCCAATGTTTCGGGCGTGCCAATATCAATAAACCGCGAGTTGGCCGCTTGAATTCCCAACAGCTTGGCTTGGTCGATCAAGTCCGGGAATATCTCGCGCTCCAATGACACCAGACCCTCGCGGCCGGCATAGCAATTCAATACGTCCCGATCGAGCAAATACACGCCGGCGTTGATCCAGCCTGAGCGCGGTGTGCCCCCTTTTTCGACAAATTGGCGAACGCGCCCTGCGCGATCAATTTCAACCTGGCCATAGCGCGACACATCATCGACCTGGGTCAACAGCAAAGAGGCAGGCGAGCCTAAACGACCATGTGCCGCGACAAAATCATTCAGATCGGCCAGGCATAGCGAATCGCCATTCAGCGCCAACACCGTCTGCGAGGTTGTATGCGCTAGGGCATCCATCAAAGCGCCACCTGTACCCCGGGGCTGTGTTTCCCGAACGTATTGCAGCGCCACCGATCCATGCTGGCTGCCGAGCTCGGCCTCGATCATTTCGGCCAGGTAGCCTGTGCAGAGCGTGGCGCGGCGCACCCCCGCGGCCGCAAGCCAATCCAGCAGCCAGGCCAAAAACGGCTTCTCCCCCACAATCGCCAACGGCTTGGGCCGGTCGCGCAGCACCCCTTGCAAACGCGTGCCAAATCCGCCCGCGAAGATCACGGCGTCGATATCGTGTAGACAATTCAGTCGTGGCGGAGAAACGATCATATTGGCGAACGACGGTCGTAAACCATGGGATGTTGTTTTGTCCCCAATCCTAGGATGAATATGGGCTTGAATGCGATCCGCATACCGCCAAGTGTTTCTTCGGCGGTCCCTAAATATTGAAAAACCTCCCCCGGGCCATCATCGTGTATCCCTTGAGCAATTCAACAATGCCATCATCAAGCGATCGTTGGGCTTCAAAACCGGCCTCACGGAGTCGCTGATTGGAAACAATATAATTTCGCTTGTCAGGGTCCTTGCCAATTTCTGAACAGTGCAGCACCAGCTCAGGCACGTGCTGCTGAATCTTGATCGCCAATTCCTCTTTCGACATGTTGGCCGCATCGAGCCCCACGTTGTAGGCTTTCCCCTGCATCTGGTCGAAGTTGGTAATCGCATGCACAAAGCAGTCGGCCACGTCGCGAATGTGCACAAAGTTGCGTTTGAAGTCTTTCTCGAACAGCACCAGGTAGCGATCGGTGACGGCCGCATAGGTAAAATGATTGACGAGCAAGTCGAGCCGCATCCGCGGCGACATGCCAAACACCGTGGCTAACCGCAAGGTAATGGTGCCGGGAGCTGCCAACAACGCGGCCTCGGCCTCCACCTTGGTTTGGCCATACAGCGAAATCGGCTCCAGCGGCGAGTCTTCTGTACAGAAGGTTTCACCCGATTTCGTGCCATAGCCGCTATTGGTAACCGGGTACACAATCCTCTGCCGCGGGCTGCGTAGCTTCAGCAGGAGCCGAATCGCATCCAGGTTGACAGCTTGGGCCAACCAGGGATCGCGGTCACAGGCCGGAGCACCCACCACCGCGGCCAATGGAATCACAACATCAACGTCGCCCAGCAACCGCTTGAGCACCTTCTCATCGCGCGCATCGCCGCGCACGAAGGCCAGGTGCGAGTGGGAACACAAATGAAAGAGCGGCTCTTGCCCATACATCAAATTATCTAGAACGGTAACTCGATGCCCGGCTGCCAGCAGATGCTCGCAAAGCACCGAGCCGAGATAGCCGGCGCCCCCCGTAATCAAAATGCGCTCACTCATGGATGTTTCCGGTGGATTCTGGAATGTGATACAGCGTGAATTTTCGACTTTTTGCCGCCGTAGGCAACTGCAATTGCCAACCGTCGTGGGCCATTACCTGTCGAAATCCGAATTCCGACGCCAAAACTTGCCATTCGCCCAGGTCGCGCGATTCCCACAGTTCCCGCGCGCCTTGAGGATCGAGGCCGGGACGACGTTTGCCACCGCCAGGTCCGCCGGCGAACAAATCCTCTCCATAGACCGCTTGGAGAATTCGATTCATCTCTGGCCCTGATTCCGGCACATACGGCAATTGATTGAGCGACGACACTTCCAGCAACACCGGCCGGCGGCTCAACAACTGCGTGGAACTAACGCCGGCCACAATCGCCACGCTCCCTTCTCCCGCATGAATCGCCGCGTAAAAAGGATCACTCCGCCAATCATTCATTTCCGCTAGCGACGTTCTGACTTGATGACCCGCCAGCAAAGCCCAGGCGGCGACGGCGGCCGCCAATCCCACCCCTCTTAGCGGTAGCTGCGCGGGAGCATGGAACAAGCCGAACCAACCCATCACGACAACCGTCGCCCCAACCCCCATCGCCGGCAGGCCCAGCAGAGCGAAGCAGGCAATCGTCGCTCCCCGCACCCAACCATTTTGCATCACCGTGCCATCGGGTCCAATTCCAGCAGCTCGCCCCTGAGCACGCAATCCACAACAGCTGGCGATTGCCGCGACTCCCACAAACCAGGGCCACGTTGCTGTCGCGGCGGGGAAGCTCGCGTCCCATAGAACCTTTGCTCCGCACACGCCTGCCAGCAGTATCAACAGCGGCAGCGCAATCCAAGGGGGGCACAATCGACCAACGAGCGCCCACACCGCGACGGGGAACACCAGAACCGTCAGATTGATAAACCGCCCCGGCATGCAAGCCATTACGCTGGCCGGCAACTGATTGGGAAAATGCGTCGCAACGCACAACACGATGGCCCCTAGCGTGGAGATGCCGAGCAGAATCGACATCGTTCGTTCACTAACATCTCTGCTGGATGGCCCTTCAGTGGTGCCCTGCCATAGCGTGGATCGAACGGCCACAACACAGAGTACCGCCGCCACGCTGGCCACGAGAATTGCCGCATCGCCCAGCGGATAAGGTCTTCGGTGCGTATCCCAGCCATTGATATATGCGGCCACATAGCGCGAGGCTTCCTCCGACGGTATTGTCGGCAGCCCAGAGGTCCATGAGAGTTGAACCACAAAACTAATGGCGCTGAGTAACAGGCCAGCCGTCAGCCACCGCGCCAAACGTCCTCCGTCCATAAGCAAGTGCCGCCAAAAAAGCAGCGCCGTTGCCGCGGCGATCGCCAGGCACCACGCTCCCAGCAGCGGGTGGACCGCCGGCGCTAGCCCCAGGGCAAGTCCCGCGCACCGCCATTTACCGAGTGCGAATAGCGCCCAACTAAGGAGCGTCCAGCCTGCTCCAACGACTCCATAAATGGCCCAAGTGCGTTCAGAAAGCATTCGTAGCGGATAGACGCCGCCGGTCTCCAAATAGGTGGCCGCCGATAGCATGCACAAAGGCGCGAGCATGGCCAGCCATCGCGGAGCGGACAGTGCCAAGGCGATTAGTGAGATCGCCACAAATGTCAGTCCGCCAGCCAATGCGCCCAGCAGCACACAGAGTGTCGACTCTTCCCAGCCCAGCGCCAATGCCGCCGCGGGCAACTGGTGCAGCAAAGTCCAGGTTTTTACATGGTAGAGATAGAACGGATTGTGCGGAGCATACTCCACAACGCCGGCCAAAACCTGCGCGCTCTCCACGGCCGTTTGCCAGCGGCACCCCAAGCCCAGCAACGCCCCACAGCCGCCGCTGGCGATAACCACGTCAGCAATTCGTTCGCCGGGCTTACATCCATTCTCCCCGGAAGGCCGCGCTGCCGCCGAATGCCCGGCCGGCAAAATTCGGGCCTTTTCGAGCGCCCCTGGCAATAGCTGCGACCGAGCAACCGGTCGACGCGCAGGTGAAAGGCCCGTTTTCACGTCAATGGCTTTCGGCAGCCGAGGACGCAGCCAGACGGGTCGGCGTTCGCCCCACCAGGCGAAGATAGGTTTCCACCGAGGCGCCCGGAATGCGGTAGAGAATCATGGATTTTGACTTGGCCACCACGGGCAGATTCAACTTCCAATTGTCATGGGTAACAATCTCCGTGAAGCCAAATTCATTCGCCAGTGTTTGCCATTGCTGTTCCGTGCGCGACTCCCAGAGCTTCTTGCCCGTGGTTTCCATCAAGCCGCCGCGTTGCATCTCCCACCATTCAGGCCGCGGCGCGAACAGGTCCTCGCCATACAGCCGCTTCAAAATATGATTCATGCTAGGCCCCGACTCGGGCACGTACGGCAACTGGTTCATGGCCGCGCCTTCCAGCATCACGGGGCGTTGCGTCCGCAATTGAATAAGACGAATGTTGGACGCTGTCAGAATCATGCCTTGTCCGTGGTGGATTCTCCTCAAGATCGGATCGCGATGAAAATCATATATGGTGTGATAGCATTCGGCGCCGTGGCTGTGGCCAAGCAGGCCCACCGCTAGCGAGGCCACGCCTAGCACGGCAACACCAAGCGACACTCGGGCCGGTTGGGTAAGGCGCACTGCCAACAGGCTCCAATTGGGGGCAAATAGCAGTAAGGCGGCGCCGGCAAACGCGAACATCCCCATCGCCATTCCCGGCCCCAACACCATAAATGCGGCCGCCGTTCCCACGGTCACCGCCACGCACACGGCAATGCAGCGCATGGCGGGAGTATCCCAGAAAGCGCGCCACCGCCCCGGCAGCAACTCGGCCACGATCGCGGCCCCAAACAGATAGCTCACATTTCCACGAACATCATGGAAATAGACGCCCAAGCACGCCATCGCCGCCAGACTCAGCCAGCGCAAAATATGTAAACTACGCTCCGTCCGCGAAGCATTGCCTTCAACCCAGCGCCAGGCGGAAGCCAGCAGCATCAACGTCGCACAGGCGACCACGAACCAGATGTCAGGAATGTAGAATAGCTCAAGCTGCAGGTAAGTAACCCGCAGAATCAAGTACAGGCAGACCCCCGCTGCCATCAGCGTGGGCACAATATGGTTCCGCCGCCAAAGTGCCCCCAGCACGAGCGCCGGAAGCAAGAAGCAGGTAACATTGATAAACCGCGCGGGCATGGCCATGAGCAGAATCGTCGGCATCTGTTCGCGAAAATGCGTGCTGACCACCAACGCCAAACCGATGATCGCGGACACCAGCATGACGGCAGTCAGATAGTATGCTCCAGAATCGAGCTGGCCGCGAAACTTCAGCAGCCACACCAAACCGAGAGCGGCGGCGCACAAGCCATAATACATGGCCGGCGCCGCCAGGGGGGCCGGGCGCCGATGCGTATCCCAGCCCAGAGAGAACGCTTGCACATAGGCGTCGCGCGCCTCGGTGGTAATCGTCGGAACGTTTCTGGCGTGATACAAATGAACGGCAAAACTACCCAGGGAAACCGCAAGCCCCAGCGCGAGCCAGCCCAGCACGGTTCGCCATGGCTGCGGGTGTTGGCGTTGTGTCAGCAGCATGGCAACAAAGCTTACCGCCAGGCACCACGCGCCGAGGGTGGGATGTATCGCCGGCGCCATTCCCGCCATGAACGCCGCTATTCGGCGGCACTTGGCGCCATATAGTGCCCAGCAGAGCGCGGCCCATGAAGTTCCTAGAACGCCATAGCACTGCCATGGCCGTTCGGAGAAGAACCTCAGCGCGTAACGATTATGAATCTCCACGTATAGTCCGGAGACTTCTAGAATGAGCGGAAGCGCGATCGCCAGCCAACGACTTCGGCTCACCACGAGCGTGGCGACCGATATGGCCTGAAAGGAGACCATGCCAATGAACGCGCCCAAGAGAATGGAAACAACGCGTTCAGAAAATCCAAACGTGAGCATCAATGCCGGGATCTGATTGATGAGCGTCCAGGCCTTGATGTGATATAGATAAAATGGATTATCGGCTGGGTAGGTTACCTTGCCCGACAGAACCTGCGCGCTCTCCAACGCATTTTGCAGGGAGTTGGTGGTGCCGAGATAGGCGCCACACAAGCCGGCAATAATGCACACATACAATACGCTGCCGCGCTGCAATGAGTCCGCCCGGAGGGCGGGCTCGCGCTCGCCCAGGGAGCCACCTGCCCATGCTTTGCATCGTGCTTTTGTCGATTGCCAAAAGGTGGCCGCGAGGCCAGGCAATGTCAGTCCCGTATTAGCTGGCATGCCGGCATCTCCTTATGCTCCTGCCTCGGTCCAAATCCCTCGGTGTTTTTCACAATGAAGTTCGGCCGCCGCTTGCTTTCAAAGTAAATCGAACCCAGGTAACGCCCGAGGATGCCAATTGAAAGCAATTGAATTCCGCCCACCACCAGGCTCACGCTCATCACGGCCAGCCACCCCGACCCTCCCGCGGCCTCTGTCTGAAAGAGCAGGCGAGCCAACGCCCATAGGGAACAAAGCACGCCGGCGAGTAGCGTGAGCCCTCCCAGGGCCGATGCCAAACGCAAAGGTAAGTCGGAGAACGCGATCAGCGCCGAATCCAGAAAGTTGCTGATCACCTTGGGGCTAAGCACGGGGAACTTGGTTTGACCGCTGAACCGCGGCTCGCGGCGATACTCCACCACTTCTTGCTTGAAGCCAATGAACCGAATCAGGCCGCGCATGAATGGGCGTCGCTCTTGAAATTGCACCAACCGCCTGGCGATTTGGGCCGAAAGCAACTTGAAGTCGCCTGCCTCGCGCGGAAGATCAATCGATGACGCCGCCCGCAGCAGCGTATATCCCAGCGAGGTGATCATTTTCTTGAGACGCGACTCGCCCTGACGGGCTGTCCGCACGGTATGCACCACTTCGATATCAGGATCGGACTTCCACTTGATAATCAAGTCGGGAATCAGCTCCGGAGGATCCTGCAAATCGGCGTCCATATAAATGATAGCGTCGCCGCTGGCATAGCACATCCCAGCCATCACGCAGGGCGATACGCCAAAATTGCGAGACATATTCACGATCTTAATGTCAGCGCGCTGCGCGCTGGCTTGCCGCAACAACTCCTCGGATCGATCGGTGGAAGCGTCGTTGACAAAGATCAACTCGTAGCCCGCGATTTCTTCACATTCCAGCAGCAAATCAAATACCCCCCGCATCCGCGCGATCAGTTCGGGCAGCACCGCCTCTTCATTCCAAAAGGAGAAGACGACAGAAACCATACACTGACGGTCACGACGATCCGGCCGCGTATCATTGCGTTCGACACAATCGCCAATACTGCCCACGGGAAACGAGTGGTCTGCGTCGGCGATGCTCACTCGCGGTGCGTCGAACCTCGCGAGGTGGGCAATTCGTCGGCTGCTCCATCGATTCGTGCTAGGGTACATCAACCGTTCTCCAAGCGTGCGTGCTGGTTAGCGGGCTCCGAATATCGGCGTGAACCGCATTCCGACGCAAGATCATTTCCGCGGCGCACACGTCCCCTCGAGACTTAGAATGGGCCACGGAACTGCATTATTTCGGGCGCTTCGATCGAACCTGCCGTCCAGCCAGCATCGCTCCCCCGGGCCAATTGGAAGGCGGCCTTCGCGATCGACTCAGCGGTAGGATAATAAGCGTTTTCCAGGCTTTTTGCGGTTGGGCAGACGACCGGCGCAAAGCCCATGCGTTGAAATCGAAACGCATTCGCGCTGGCGTGCAATTCCTCAGCGATGGCCGTCACAATCTCAGCGGTAGCGCCACAGGTTGTCCAGCCGGAGTCCACAACTAACAGTTTTCCTGTTTTCGCGACCGAGGCAGCGAGTGTCTGCCGATCGAGAGGACTCAACGACACTGGGTCGATCACCTCGGCCTGCACGCCCGCCGCGGCCAGGGCGTCTCGGGCGCGAAGGCACTCAATCGCCGCGTGCGAAATCCCCACAATCGTCACGTCGTTCCCGGGCGCCAGAATGCGCGCTTTGCCGAAGGGAACCGTGTAGCTCTCCGCGGGCACGTGTCCCTGCTGGGAGTGCAGGAGGCGGTGCTCGATGAAGACGACCGGATTGTTGTCGCGGATACTTGTGGTGAGCAGCCCCTTGGCATCGTAGGGCGTCACGGGCGCCACGACGCGCAGCCCCGGAATATGCATGAAGAGCGAATGGAGTCCTTGAGAATGTTGCGCGCCCTGCCCCCAGCTTCGCCCAATGACAGCGCGAATGACCATCGGCACCGACACCTGCCCACCATACATATAGTGACTTTTCGCGGCGATATTGACGATTTGATTCATCGCCACCAGCAGGAAATCCATCCGGATATGAGTGTGAATGGGCCGCAAACCCGACATGGCCGCGCCAATGGCGATGCCGGTGGTCCCCTCCTCGCTGAGCGGCAAGTCCATCACGCGACGACGGCCAAATTTCTCGGCCAGCCCGGCGGTCGTGCCGTAGAATCCCTTATGATCGTCAACCCCCTGCCCCATCACGATCACCCGGTCGTCGGCCTCCATCTCCTGAAACATCGCTTCGCGCAGCGCCTCGCAGTACGTCAGCAAGCGCGTCTCCTCTTGGCAGGCGCGGGCCGAGTGAGTTCGCGCGGAGGCAATCGTCGGCGGGAAATGGGAACGATCAAGCATAGAGGTCGGTGTGAAGCTCGCTGATTTCAGGCACGGGGCTGCGTTCGGCGAAGGCAAAAGCGTCATGAATCTCTTCCTCAACGAGCGATTCGATCTTTCGGCGGGCCTGGTCTGTCAATTTCGCGGCAACGACTGTCAGAGCATCACTATCAATCCACCGCTGAGCCTCAGGCTGGTGGCGGTAGCCAGCGGCAAAGTCCTGGTTCGGTCCCACATGCTCCATCCAGCGATAGCAGCAGCATTCAAAGAAAATGGGTCCCGAGCCTTCCCGCAGGGACTCGATGGCCGCACAACTGGCCGCATACAACTCGTACACGTCCATCCGAGGGAAGCATCGCGAGGTCAAGCCAAATGCCCGGGCGCGAGCCGTGATATCGGTTGTCGCCTGCCGATCGGCCTGCTTGGAATGAATGGCGTAGGCGTTGTTCTCACAAATAATCAGGATGGGCAGTTGCTTCAACGCGGCGAAGTTCAGGCTTTCGGCAAACACGCCCTCTTCGGTAGCGCCTTCGCCGCAAAACGCGACCACCACGCGAGATTCGCCTCGAGCTTGAATACCCAAGGCATATCCCACCGCCTGAGGCAACGTGGAGGCCACGATGGCCGAGGCCCCCATGACGCCCGCCGCCGTATCGATCAGATGCATCGACCCCGCCTTGCCTTTGGCCACGCCCGTGGCTTTGCCATACAGCTCGGCGATCATGCCCCGCAGGTCTCCGCCTTTCGCCAAATAGTACGCATGGCTGCGATACGACCCAAAGGCCACATCGTCGGAGCGCAACGCCTGACATACGGCCACCGAAATCGCTTCTTGCCCAATGGATAAATGGACAGGGCTTTGAATGCGATCGGTGGGATAGACCCTGGCAATTTCCTCCTCCACGCGACGGATGCGATAGAGCTCTCGATAGAGCTCATGATCCAGCGAGCTCACGTCGGAGGGCTGCCCCTCCATGCTCAACTCGATCGACACGCCAGCCGGCGCCGCGGGCGCCTTGAATGGAGAGAGTGCAGACGCTTCAAGTTCACTCGCCGCAAGCGCGGTCGTCTCGGCATGCCGCTGTCGCAAACTGTCATAGATAAGCTGCAGCCAATCGCGAAGCGATCTTGAAGGTCGCCAACCGGTCTGAAGCAGCCATGTCGAGTCGAGCGCTTTATGGGGCGCGCCGTCAGGCAGCTTTGAGTTGAAGACCACCCGGCCTTGATAGCCGGTGATATCGACGATGGTTTCCACCAGTGCGGCGATGGAGAGTTTTTGCCCGCTTCCCAAATTGACGATCCGCGGTGGATTGGGATGCCGCAGCAAGGCCAGGCATGCCGAAGCCAGGTCGTCCGCGGCAATGAATTCGCGCACCGGAGCGCCGGTTCCCCAGATTTCAACCTCGGGCAAATTCAATGTGCAGGCTTTGTGAAAGCGCTCCAGTAAGGCCGGAATAACATGGCCTCGTTGTTCATCGGCATGATCGCCAGGACCAAAAACCGTGGTCGGCACGGCCGTAATAAAATCGTGGCCAGTCTGTTGGCGAACCGCCTGGCAAAGAGCAACGCCCGCCAGCTTGGCCGCGGCGTAGGCCTGACTGATGGGCTCCAGCGAACCGGTCCACATTGCCTCGGGCTTGAGCGGCTGGGCCGCCCCCACGGGGTAACAGCAACTGCTGGCGAGGTACACAATACTGTCATGAAAATGCAACGTTGACCCCCTCCTTGGTTCTCAAGCCATGCTCGCTCATCAGGCTGCAAGGCGCTCACGCAACCTGCGACAATTCACAGGCAGTTGCTTCGGCTCGTCGCACCCGACGGGCGTCCTCCATGCCGTAGTCTCGTTCTTGCTCGCAAAAAATGATCTGACTGCCCGAAGTCTCAAAAGCAAATGGCACATGCACGAATGAATCGAGTCGCTCTTTCACTTGAGCCTGCTGTTCGGGCCTTACAAACAACAACAAGAAACCTCCCCCCCCGGCGCCGAGCAGCTTTCCACCCAAGGCCCCGGCCGACAAAGCCTCTTCATACATACGGTCCACCACGCTATTGCTCACCGAATCGCTCAGCCGGCACTTCGTTACCCAGGCCTCGTGCAGCAGAGCGCCGAATTCAACAATATCGGTACTGCTGGAAAGCAGCGCGAGCCCGTCGCGAACCAGCCGCGACATGGTTTTCAGCAGCGGGTAGTTGCGGCGAAAATCCAACGCGTAACTCGAGGCAACCTTGGACGACGTTCGCTGAATGCCCGTGTAAAAGAGCATCAAGTGGTCGTTGAGATGCTGCTTGCGGTGGGCAGACAGAGTGAGCGGTTGCACCCAGATGTCGCCGCTTTGATTGAAGGCAATATGGTTGAGCCCTCCGTACGAGGCCATCAACTGATCCTGACAACCCACGGTCTCTTGCAGCACTTCTTGCTCAAGGCGAATGCTTTCTTCGGCCAGGTGCTGCTTGCTCATGATTCGCCCGCTCAAGGCGTGCAAAGCGTGCAACAGCCCCACCACGAACGACGAGCTCGACCCCATGCCGCTCCGGGCTGGCAGGTCGCCGTCATGGTGAATCTCCAGCCCGCGATGGATTTGCAATGTCCGCAAAATCTCGCGCACCACGGGGTGGGAAATCTCGTCGATCGACTGGCAACACTCAATCTGCGAGTAAACAATTCGCAGTCGATGCTCAAAGAAGGGGGGCAAGTACCGGCAGGTGAGATAGCAGTATTTGTCGATACTCGCGGCGAGAACGCTGCCGCCGTGCTCTTTGAACCAACCGGGGAAATCGGTGCCACCGCCCAGGAATGAAATGCGATAAGGCGTGCGACTGATGATCATGTGCCGTCCTTGGCCACCGTTCCGTGTTCAGTTCAAAGACCCCGCGCCGGCTCCGCCGGGAAGAATCTTTAACGCGAGCAAATTTTGAGACAAAGGGTTCTCGCTGGCAAGCCCAATTCACCGCAGGCTGCTAGCATTTTTACGCCGGAGTGGCAAACTCAGGCTATTTCGCTCCCCCCAGCCGCGACCTGCAACCAATTTTTCAGCCGGCACATGCCCTGCTCGGTACTCACTCGCGGAGCATAGCCAAAATCGCGGATCGCGGCTCCAATGTCAAAGAAATGCGAGGTGCTAAGTTGAGCGGCAACAAACCGCGTCATCGGCGGCTCGCCGCGTAACCGCAGGGTACGCCATAGCCCCTCCATTACCGCCCCCACCGCATAGGCCTTGCGTGCCGAAATGGAGCCGCTTACCGGCGGCAGGCCCGCCAAAGCCAAGATCTCGTCGATCCAATCCCAGCAGTTCACGGGCTCACCTTGGCTAACGAAGTAAGCCTTGCCAGCGGGCGATGGTCCATCGGCGTTCGCCCCCTCCGCCAGCAGCAGGGCATCCGCCGCCTGCAGATGGGCTTCGGCGGCGTTTTCCACGTAGATCATGTCGATGAGATTCTGGCCCGCTCCCACCCTTCTGAGCTCGCGCCGCGCGGCCCGCTTGATCAACCGCGGGATCAAATGCTGGTCCCGCGGCCCCCAAATCAAATGCGGACGCAAGGCCACCGTGGCGAGGCCTGGCTCGTTCGCCGCCAACACGGCCTGTTCGGCCAAGGCCTTGGTATGAGGGTAATGCCCTAGCCAGCGACGGGCATAGGGAGCCGTTTCGTCGATGCCGCACTGATCGCGCGCGGCAAACGTGACGCTAGGGCTGCTGGTATAAATCAGCCGTGGCACCTGGTGCTGGCGGCATCCTTCGATCACATTCTGCGTGCCCACCACATTCGTCTGATAGTAATCCTGCCACGCCCCCCAAACGCCCGCCTTCGCGGCCACGTGAAACACCGCGTCCATGCCGCGGCACGCCTCCTTTACGGCTGCCGCATTGCGCATGTCCGCCCGCGCCATTTCGAGGCCCAAAGCCGCCAGCTCAGGATAGCTTCCTCTCCCTAGCACGCGAACATCGTCCCCCCGCGCGTGAAGCTGTTCCACGATATACCGGCCTAGAAATCCTCCGCCACCAGTAACCAGTGCACGCATGCGCGATCGCTATTCCAAGTGAGTATGCCGTAGGGGGGAGGGTGGGCCGATCGTGAACTTCCATGTTGAACTCGGGCCGCTGCGTATGTCGCGACACCATGGTTGCCGCGACACCATGGTCGCCGATCGCTCCGCGAAAGGATAGGCTGGCGCGGAACGAAGGCCCAGATGATCTCTCGCGCGATCCTTACCGACCTAGGGCGAGTAATCCAACTCAACGGTCGAGGGCACGCCCTTTTTGCCGGCGCTGTTTTGGGAAGTCACCCAGAGTTGATTCTTGCCGCTCCGCAGCTTCCAAACAAACGTGGCGGGCGTCGTGGCGCGGACTCCATTCTCTTCTTTGACAAAGTCGGCGAAGCCGGGCGTTTCAGTAATTAATGTCACCTGCAATTCGTCGGGCTGCTTGGTTGCGGTCAGCAGAATCTGGGTCCGATTGACGTCCCACTCGAAGTCTTCCCGCCTGGTTACGCGGTGAACATAGAGGGGCCGCGTGGGCTCGCGATCATCGCTCCACACATAGTGACCGGTCCAGAACCAGCCCCGCATGCCCTGGTTGAGAGGCAAGGGCGAAGCTTGCTCCAAGAAGTTGCTCCGCGGCACCAGCCTTAATTCCACGAAGGCCGGCTTATCGGCAAAGGTGCTCCACGAACGCTCCTGGTCGATCAGCCGCACGCACCGCGTGGCCGTGGGGGTTTTGCCGGCCAAATGATCCATCTGGCGTTCTCGCAGTTCCAAGAACGAAAGCGGCACGTCGGTTTCGTTATCGACAAAGTACCAGCCGTTGTCGCCATCCACATGAATCCATTTGTGGAATTGGTTGGACCAGATCTCCGTGGTTTCGTGCCCTCCGCGATACGTTTTCACCCGGTCGCCCGAACCGATGGAAACCACCCGCCCCACGTGCCCCAGGCTTTCGGCGGCCTGCAAGAACACCAGGCTGCGCTGCTGACAAAAGCCGCCGATGGGCGTGCCATCGGCGTGGGGCGTCAAGATATCGAGCGCGCACCACACGGGGTAGATATCTTTCAAATGCCCCGTTTTTTCCCAGCGCGTGGCCGACCAGGCTGCCAGCCGCCCGAGCTCTTGCAACTCCGATGATGAACCGGCCACGACCTCATCGAGCTTGTACTTCTGCCGCAGCTCTTTCAGCCGCGGTTGATCGAAGGGCTCATAAGCAAAGGGAATGGAACTTCGCACCAGCGGTTGGGTGTCGGCTGCAATCACCCGGATGGATTGGGCCGTGGCGGTTGGCTCTCCCTCGACACCGATTCGCAGCGCTTTGATGCGGGGACTGGCCAGGGAAGCATTGCTGGAAACTCGCAACCTAATCTGCAAATATCGCCCCAGCGGCCCGGCAATTTTGCCATCGGCATCGAGGTCGATCGCTTTCCAATCCGACCATTTCCCGCTGGGTCGCGGATCGCTGCTCCACCGCGCTTCGGCCGAGAGTTTCCCGCTTGCTGGTTGTTCAACGTCGACGGAGATCGTTGCGCTGTTCACTTTGCCACCGGCCGGAGCGATCGGTTGCTCGCTCAAGTTGCGCAGATCGACCACGGGCGATACCACCTGGCCCTCGGCTACAAATTGATCGAGGAACAGCCGCACGTAATATTCACCATCAATATCGCCGGCCATTCCCAGGCGGGTATCGGTCCATGTCTTGCCGCCATCCAAGCTGCGTGAGCTGCGGTTCACATGCTTACGCCGCTCGGTCGAGCCCGCCGCGTATTCGTCATCGCGGGCAATCCAGAATTGCCCCTTTCCCCCAAAGATGAATTCGTTGGAACCCTCGCGCAGCAGCGCGGGGTCGAGCTGATACGTTTGCCAGTAGTTTCCGCTCTTGCTGGCCTCGCCCAACTTGACGTCGCGGCCGTTCAACTTGAGTTGCAACTCGCCGCCGGGAGCCACCATGAGCGTGGCCGCTTTGGCCTGGGGGCGCGGCGCCAGCAATTCCTTTTTCACCAGCAGGTCGGCTTGCAGCCGCTCGGTTTGCGGCTGGTAAGAAAAGCCAGCGGCGGGTCCGTCATCTTCAATCACCACGCCCCGTGCCAGTTCCAAACCGCCCTGCGCCAGGTGCAAGTTGTGAGGAACCCCCAGGTGATTGAGGTCGGTGGCCGTGAGCGTGCGTTGCGTGAGCGTGCGTTGGTCGCCAGCAGAGGCCACCGAAGCGCTGGCCGCCAGAGCGAAAACCGTCAGAAGTCGTCTCAGGAATGATGGCATATTCATAGAAGCAAGGTGGACGCTGTCGCGGTGGGTGAGGATGAACAAGCGGTGCGATTGCGTGGCAGGCGCGTGCCTGCCAGCTCAAGCTATTGCAACGTGGCGGGGGAATCTTACGCGCTCATTATGCTTGCATCGCCAAGGGGGATGCAAGCCGCGGCCCCCCATTCGAATGCCTGCCATTCAATCCTCGTCAGGCAGTTCTTTGGGACGATAAATCTGCAGCAGTTCGCCGCGAGTCGATTCAGTGAGCTCGCTCCAGTGATCGATTGGCAACTCGACCACCGCCAAGGCCGCCGTGGGCATCGGCTCCTCGACTCCGGCCAGCTGGAACAGCAGTTGTTCCAAGCCAGGGTTGTGGCCCACCACCAGTACCCGCTGGGCATCGTCGATCACGTTCTTCAACGAAGCCAGGTAAGCCGAGGGGGGCGCGAGATAAAGCTGCCCCTGCAAGGCCGTCTCGCCCTCGTACTTGCAGGTTTTGATCAACCGAGCCAACGTCTTGCGGGCGCGCACGGCGGTTGAACACAGCACCAGGTCCGGCACCAAATTCTTCTCACGCAATAACTCGCCTACCCGAGGAGCGTCGCGTTTGCCGCGGTCGTTGAGGGGCCGCTCGTGATCGTCGAGTTCTTCGTCGTTCCAACTACTTTTGGCGTGGCGTAGAATCAGGAGGGTTTTCATGGAGTTCTGCCGCGGGAAGGAAAATGGTGGGGGGACTGTGGGAATAGCCGGACATTGCCCCGGCAGGCGCGCTTAGCCGAAAGCGAATGCCTGGTCTCCGCAAAGTCGCTCCAGGGCTGCCGCCGATGTGTAATTTCTAAGGTGCGAACCCCATGAATACTAGCGGCCCTGCGGCGAGGGGCCAGCCATCCGCTAAGTAGCGGAGTAGCGGGCGAAGTTGAGGTTCGACATTGACGCCACCGAATTCCGATTGCTAGCATACATCAGCCAGCATTGTTCCTTTCACGTCGCCGATGGAAGCACGTCATGTCTCGTCGAACGCCCAATTCGTCTGGTTGCGATGAATTTTGCTCCGCACGATCCACGCGCCGCGACCTGCTCAAGGCCGGCGTGTTGGGAGCGCTGGGGCTTTCGTTGGCCGACGTGCTGCGGTTGGAGTCGCAGGCCAAGAACGTGAACCCCCGGCCAGTCAAGTCGGTGCTGTTTGTCGATCATTATGGCGCCCCCAGCCATATCGATATGTGGGACATGAAGCCCGACGCGCCCGTGGAAATCCGCGGGGAATTCGCTCCCATTCCAACCACCCTGCCCGGTTATTTTGTCTGCGAGCACATGCCGCGGATGGCGAAGCTGGCAGACCGCATGACCATTGTCCGCTCTTTCGGCCACAATGTGGGCAACCACAATCCGGCCACCTATCTCACGCTGACCGGTCGGACGAGCGCCTCCGATATTGTGCAGGTTGCCGCGGGGCCCAACGACTGGCCGCATCCGGGGGCCATTTTGGCCAAGCTGCAGCCGGGCGATGGCAAGCTACCCGAGGCCGTGATTCTACCCCACTTAACATACGATCAGGTCTACACCTGCCCCGGTCAGTTCGGAGGTTTGCTAGGCAAGCGCTACGATCCTTTCGTCATTGCCCAAGACCCCAACCAACCCAATTTTTCGGTACAAGAACTTCAACTGCGGGCGGGCATTTCGGTGCCGCGTTTGGAAGGTCGCCGGGCGTTCCTGCAAACCATCGATGCCCAGCAAGATTACCTCGATCGCCACGCGGCGGTGCATGGCATGGATGAATACTATCAACGGGCCTGGTCGGTGCTCACGTCGCCCGCCGCCAAACGGGCCTTCGATATTGCCCAAGAACCGGCCGAGATTCGCGACCGTTACGGCCGGCATATCGTGGGCCAAAGCATGCTGCTCAGCCGGCGGCTCATCGAGGCGGGCGTGCGGTTTGTGACCTGTTACCACGGCCTGAATCCCGGCGACAATAGCGGCTGGGACACCCATCGCGGCAACTTTGAGGGCCTCAAAGATCGCCTGCTGCCGCCAGAAGACCAGGGTTTTACCGCCTTGATCGAAGACCTCGAACAGCGGGGGCTGCTCGATTCCACCTTGGTGGTTTGGGCGGGCGAATTCGGCCGCAGCCCTCGCGTTGGCAAGGCCGATGTCACCAAACGCATCGCCCCCAGCGGACGCGACCATTGGCCCTACGCTTACTCGGTGGTGCTGATGGGCGGCGGGGTAAAACAGGGCTTTGTTTGCGGCAGCACCGATAAAATTGGGGCCTATCCGGTGGGCCGCCCCTACCATCCGCGCGATCTGGTGGCGACCATTCTCTGGGCGCTGGGTATCGACCCCACCACGCATATCCACGACCGCCTGGGCCGGCCCTTTTTGCTCTCGGAAGGTCGCGCCGCGAAAGAGTGGTTTGCCTGAGCGACCTGCCCGCCTTCGCAAACGTCAGTTCAACTCGGGGTTGCCTTCGGCGTCGGGCAGGAGTCGATGCCGGGCCAGGGCCTGCTGTCGCAAAGCTTTCCACAGCAAGTGCGGGTCGGCGGAGAAGACCCCATCTTCGTGGGCAGGCAGTAGCAGCCAATCGTTGCGAGACAACTCGCCCTCCAGTTGATGGGGTCCCCAGCCCGCGCAGCCGGCGTAGATGCGGAACCGCGTTTGCGACAGCTCTTGGCTAGCCGCCCGAACCACGTCCTGAAAGACCTCGGCGCTACTGCCCACGTAAACGCCCGGCGCCACGAGCCGCGCGTCGGCGTCGAGCTGTTGGTCGTTGTGCAGGATGAACAGGGCCGAGGGTTCGACCGGCCCGCCTTCGAACACGCAGGCGGGCGACGCCGGCAGCTTGAAATGGTTCTTGAGCGCCTCGGTAATGGCGACGGCGGTGGGCCGATTGATCACCAACCCCATAGCGCCGGACGAGCCATGCTCCAGGATCAACACCACGGTTCGAAAAAAGTTCGGATCATTCAACTTCGGCCCGGCAATCAAGTATTGGCCGTTGAGCGAGTCGGACATGGCAACGAAAAGTCTCCCGATGCGAGCGGTCGCCTAGAATCTTGGTTTCAATGCCGCGCCTGCAGAACCAGAAGCTCGGCTCGGCGCCGCTTCGCAGGCTCCTCACCGATTATAGATGCAGGCCAGCGGAGGTAAACGCTTGTGCTTGGGCGAACAAAATTGGCAGGCCCGGCCGCCGAAGAGGCGACCGGGGTTCAGGCGCCGGTTTCGCGCCGCCCGGGAGCGATGGGCCGCCGCGGGCGACCGTGGGCCGTGGTGGCTTCGCCGCCGCTGAGCTCGCCAGGGCCAGACGTGTTGCCCAGGGCCGGCAATTGCAGCTCGGCGCCGATCGGCAGCATCTCAGGCCCCGGCAGCAACGCGCGGTTGAGCTCGAAGATTTCATCGGCCCGACGGCTGTCGCCCAGGTACTTTTGCGCGAGGGCCGTCAGGGAATCGCCATCGCGAATAATGTGAACTCGAGCTCCGTTGGCCGGGGGAGGCCGGAGGCGGGTTTCATAGGTCGGCCGCACTTCACTGTACTGCGAGGCGATCGCCGGGGGCTCCGCCGCGGCGTTCCAGGGATCGGCCGGGAGACGCGTGGCCCCGATGCTGGCCGGCAGTCGTTTGACATCGGCAGAGGGAGCTGCGCCGCTGGGCTGCGCGGCAGACGCCATGGAATCGAGGGGCGGAGCAGAGTGGTCTTGTGGCGCAAGCGATGTGTCGCCGGCATCGAACTGGCGGCCCACCAGAACCGAGGGCTCGATGTGATTGGCCTCCACGGCTGGCGTTGGCGAAACGCCAGGCAAGGAAATGGCATCGGGATAAGCGGCCGCCTGCCAATGGCTGTTGGGAGGCTGCTCCCAGGCGGCGGGGGACGGCGATACCTGATCGGGATCCTTGCGGAACAATGCCGCGCAGGACACGCCGCCGGCAATGACGCACAGGGTAAGCAGGTTTCTGGTGACGCTTGGACTCATCGGCAGCAAACGCAATGCAGTTTTCACTGCGACAGCGGGACTTCCTGCTGCGTCTGCCGCGATTGAGACAATCCAGAGTTTTGCTGCCATCCTTAGGCAGGGGGCTGACCCTGGCAACGAGTGCAGAGCTCAGCCACCTATCGTTATCGTCCGCCGAGGGGCTTGGGGAAAAGCCAATTTCTGTTGTTTGACGAGCTTTTTTGTGGCCTGGCGCGCCGAGTATAACGATTGGGGCAACCCGGTTGGCTGAGGTCGTTGGGGCGAGCGGCGGCACTGGCGCTGAGCAGCCGGCGCCAGCACCGTTTGACGGCCTGAGCTGGGGAAACCCCTGCCGAGGTGGCGCGGGGCCGGCACATTTTCGCTGATTCGCCCGTTCTACATGGAGGCGGCCTGTTCAGACGCCGCGGGGCGGTTTGGCGTCCAAGAATCTGGCCCGAGCGGCCGATAGAAAGTTGCGAAACCCACCCCGTGTTCGTCATCCAACCATCCCACCCCGCCAGGCCGTAAAGCTGGATTGGACCCTGGCTTTGAGAAATCGTTGGCAACCGTGCCAGTACGTGGCGGCAAGCATCTGGAGAAGCAACTTCATGACGGCAAGCTTTCAGACGTTGGAAGACCTTCGCAACTATGTGAACGAAACCCTTTGCAGCCGGGAGCACCTGGAGCCGAACGCCTTTCCGCTTTCCGAAAAATTGCTGGTGAAGCGAGACCAACCCTGCGGAATGTACTTTTGTTTGCATGGCCCCAGGGCGGTAAAGTTCACCGCGGTGTGGGACGCCATGCGGAATATGGTCATGTTCTACGGTTCTTCCGGCGAACGCTTTCAAACCACCCGGTTGATGAAAGCCCCCAATCTGGCCGCGGCCTAAGAATGTGATGTTCGTCGCGCAACTGGCCGAAGTATCGCTTCCGACCAGGGCAGCAATTCACGCTTCCTCTCAGGAACCCATGAAGAATAACTTTCGGGCAAAGTCGGCTTTCGCTCCGCGAAAGCAAATCCTTTCGCGGAGCGAAAGCCGACTTTGTTTTTCGTGCAATCCTCACGTGCCCTGGATCCCCGCCTTCGCGGGGATGACGAAGTAGTAGGGATGACGAGATACTGGGACGGATGATGCTGAACCTCAAGTCCGCGACATCTCCTGACTGGTTGACCAGCGTGCAGCCGCACCTGGATACGTTGCTGATCGATCATGCCCATTGCGAGAAGAAGGCCGCGGGCGTGGCGATGAACTTGATCTTTGCCTATGTCGATAAGGTGGAGCTCGTGCGCGAGTTGTCCACGATCGTGAACGAAGAGCTCGAACACTTCGCGCAGGTGCTCGATATTTTGGAACGCCGGGGAATCCCTTTTCGCAGGATTCCGCCGGCCGATTATGGGCGGCGGCTTAACGAGTTGGTGCGAAAGCAAGAACCCCAACGCGCCGTGGATCGGTTATTGGTGGCGGCGCTGATCGAAGCTCGCAGTTGCGAGCGGTTTGCGATTCTGCGCGACGGGATTGACGATGCCGAACTGGCGGAATTCTATGGCAGCCTGTTTGAATCGGAAGCGCGGCATCATAGCACCTATGTGCGGTTTGCCCGCGAGTTTGCCGCGGATGATGTTGTTTGGAAGCGGTTGGAGGAGCTGGCCGAGGCGGAGGCCGAGGTGGTTGCTACCGTGGATGGGGCGCCGCGGATGCACAGTTAGGTGAGTTCGTGGCCTTCATCGCTGACATTAGCACTATATTGCGTCTTACACCTCAAGACGATCTGAATATCGCCTTGGGAAATGGCCGAGTCAATCGGGCGGCGGTGAACTCGGTTCGTTAAGTTTGGTGGGCTGTCTTGGACTTTTTCTTTCGGGGCTGTTTGATCGACGCGGTAACGTACGGCTACCGTCGGTACTCACGCAAGCCGAAGCATGCTTACGCCAGTGGGCGTAAGCATGGCACACTGGCGCTTCATGGATTCCCGTCTTCGCGGGAATGACGGAACGCGCATCTCTCCCAATTCAGGTTTCTCCTGGGGCTGGCTTCGAGCGGCCGGTTTTTTGGGTCATCAGCGAAACCACGATCAGCACCAGAAAGCCCAGCGGGATGGTTACGATTCCGGGCTGGCTGAAGGGGACCAAGGCGCTGTCTTTGGAGAGCCCGTAGATTTTGGTTACGGTGTCTTCGCTGACCAGGATCCAACCCAACGACGAGATCATGCCAATCAAAATGGCCCAGGTGATGCCTTGCTTGGTGGTCCGTTTCCAGAACAGCAGCATGACCAGGGCCGGCAAGTTGGCCGAAGCCGCCACGCTGAATGCCCAGCCGACCAGGAAGCTGAGGTTCATGCCTTGGAACAAAATGCCCAGCACAATCGCGATCACGCCCACGCCCGCGGCGGCGAACTTGCCGAGGCGAACTTTTTCATGATCGGTGAGATTCATGCGAAAGAAGCTGGCGAGCAAGTCGTGAACCACGGCGCCGCTGGAAGCCACGATCAGGCCGGAAACGGTTCCCAGCACCGTGGTGAATGCGATCGCCGAAATGATGGCAAACAGCAATTCGCCGAACGTGCGGGCTAACAGCGGCGCCGCCATGTTGTCGTCGGTCACGTCGATCGCCCCGCTGGTCATGGCGCCCAGGCCCATGTAGAGGGTGAGCACGTAGAAGAAGCCAATGGTGGCGATGCCCACGACGGTGCTTTTGCGGGCGGCCAGTTCGTCTTTGACGGTGTAATAGCGAATGAGAATGTGCGGTAGCGAGGCGGTTCCGCAGAACAGGGCCAGCATCAGCGAGAGGAAGTTGATTTTCGGCGCGATGGCGTCTCCGCGAATGCCGCGAAACGTGGGGCTCTTGCCGGGCCGGAGCACTTCTTCACCGGGCGTTGCTTCGGGAGTGAAGGTGGTGAGTTTGTCGCCCGAGGCGGAAGTGACGGTTTCGCTTCTCCAGAGCACCACTTCGCTTTGGCTGAGCACGCGGAAGAACTCCAGCGGGCCAAGGGGGCCGGTCGACTGCTTTCCATCGGGGAGCTTCGTGAGGTCGCCGACTGGGCGCATTTGCCCTTGGCCTTCGCCGGCGCCGCGCGGAATGCCGTTGACCAGCACGCGGCCGTCGGCCGTTTTCTCCATGGTCTGCGGCTGCATGGCCGAGGGGCTGCTGTTGACCGTGAAGCCACGGTTGAGAATCAAAATAGTGAGCAAAGTGCTGAAGAAGACCAGCAGCGAACCTTTGAGGAATTGCACCCAGGTGGTGCTCGCCATGCCGGCGGTGACCACAATGACCACGACCACGGCGCCCACGAGGACCACGCCCACCCAGTGGGGCAAACCGAGCAGCGGCTGGATCAGCACGCCGGCCCCGACCATTTGCGGAATCAGGTAGAAGACGCTGACGACCAGGGTGCTGACGGCCGCGGCCAGCTTGATGCCGCGTGATTGGAAGCGGGCGTCGAGCGCGTCGGCGAAGGTGTATTTGCCCAACCGCCGGAGGGGCTCGGCCACCACGAACAGGGCGACGACCCAACCGGCCAGGTAGCCGATCGAGTAGAGGAAACCGTCGTAGCCATAAAAGGCAATCATGCCGCAGATGCCGAGAAACGACGCGGCGGAAAGGTAATCGCCCGCGAAGGCCACGCCGTTGACGAACCAGGGAATTTGACCGCCGGCCGCAAAGTAACCGGATGCGCCGCGGGTGCGGCGGCCGAGGTAGAAGCTGAGCGCGAGCGTGATGCCGACGAAGACGGCAAAGACCGCGATCGAAAGCGGTGAGGTTTCATGCATCATCGGCGGCTCTCCCCTGGCAGGGGTCGAGCGGCAGGCCGCGGGTCGTTGTCGCCGGCACGGCTGCGGCAGAGCCGGCTGTAAACCAGGGCCAGCAGCAGGGCCACCACAATCAGGGCAAACCCATACCAAATGGCCAGGTTGATGCCGGCCAGCGGTTTAATGTCCATGAGTTGCGGCCGGAAGGTGTTAATGAGTACAAAGCCTGCGTAAAAGGCCAGGTAGATCAGAAATAGCACCATGCCGTACCTGGCATTGCGCGCCGAAACGTGCTCGGGCTGAAATACCCGATCCGCGGCGGCGCCGTGATCAAGTCCCCCCATCGATAGAAAACTCCCCAGAGTTTGCAGGCAGCGTGCGACGCCAGAACGGAATCGTGCTGGGCCGGAAAGAAGTGCCAGAGATACCACGGGCCAACCAGGGAAGCAACCCGCTGGCGAGTTTGTGGATATGGGATGCGTAGGTTGATGCTATGACATTGACTATCCTCCTTTCACCGAACCAACAACAACATGCCATAAATGTTCGACTCGACCGATACGTATTTTTTGCCGATGAACGCATTTTCTTCTAAGGTGAGTCTTGATCGCCCCCGGGGGGGCCGGCGACTTTGCCACTTTAAGTTCCAGATCTCTTGGGATCGTTTAGCCGAGGTGAAATATGAGCCGCGCCCCACGTACCGAATCGATGCTGCCCCAGGGCACTTTTGATAGCCGCACCGTTTGCATTACCGGCGGAGGGACCGGCCTGGGGCGGGCGATGGGGGAACGGCTATTGGAGCTGGGGGCGAACCTGGCGATTTGCGGACGCCGGGCCGAGGTGGTGGAGCAGGCGGCCGCGGAAATGGAGGAGAAATATCCCGGCAAGTTGCTGGCCGTGCCGTGCGATGTGCGGGAGCCGCGGCAGGTGGAAGCCTTTATTGCGGCGGCGGAACAGAAGTTTGGCCAGATTGATGGCTGGATCAACAATGCCGCGGGCAATTTTATCTCGCCGACCGAACGGCTGAGCTACAACGCCTTTCACACCGTGGTGGCGATTGTGCTGGGGGGCACGGCCAACTGCATGCTGGCCCTGGGCAAACGCTGGATTGCCGAAAAGGTGGAAGGCGTATTTCTGAACATTGCGGCGACTTATGCCTGGAGCGGTTCGGGGTTTGTGGCGCCTTCGGCCACGGCCAAGGCGGGCGTGGTGGCGCTGACGCAGTCGCTGGCCGTGGAATGGGGACGTTACGGAATCCGCGGCAACGCCATCGCTCCCGGCCCTTTTCCTACCGAGGGGGCTTGGACGCGGTTGGTTCCTCGGGAAGTCACGCCGCTGATCGACCCAGCCCACACGATTCCGCTGAAGCGCGTGGGGGAGCATGGCGAACTGGCCAATCTGGCGGCGTTTTTACTTTCCGATTATTCCGGCTATATCAATGGGGAATGCCTGGTGATCGATGGCGGACAATGGCTGCAAGGGGCGGGGCAGTTTAATCCGCTACGGGCAATTCAGCCGGAGCAGTGGGACGCGTTGCAGGCGAGGATGCGAGGGAAGAAGTGATTCGAGTGCGGAATTCGGAGTGGGGAGTTTTGGTGGTCGGCGGTTTTTAGGCCAGGGCTGTTGCGGGTTGGTTTTTTGACCGGCTTGGATTGCAAATTGAAAAATTGCAAATTGAGCATGGGAAGACTGCCAGCTACTAGCGAC
The DNA here is from genome assembly GCA_964445985.1 of uncultured Pirellulales bacterium. Classification (GTDB taxonomy): domain Bacteria; phylum Planctomycetota; class Planctomycetia; order Pirellulales; family S012-138; genus CAYUMU01. Next base: position 41,837 of record CAYUMU010000064.1, read on the forward strand.
TAGCCCGGATTATTCATTATCTTGGGAATAAAACAGCCTCCTTGTGCGTCTAAGA
>CAYUMU010000065.1:0-41726 GCA_964445985.1 uncultured Pirellulales bacterium
CACCGTGAGCATTCGGCCCACATTGCGGCAGGCATTTGCCTGCCCTACATTTACTCTCAAATACCAGCCCCCAATCCCCAGCCCCTAGCCCCCCTTTTTCTTCTTCGCCGCCTTCTTGCCAGCCTTCTTCGCCGCTTTCTTCGTGGCCGCCTTTTTCTTTGCCGCTTTCTTCTTTGCCGCTTTCTTCTTCCGTTTCTTCCCGCCCCCCTTGGCGGCTCTGTCCGCTAGCAGTTCCAGGGCCATCGCCTCCGTCAGGCTTTCCACTTCCATATCCTTGGGCAGCGAGGCGTTGGTCTCGCCGTCGGTCACATAAGGGCCAAACCGCCCTTGCAACAGTTGAATTTTGGTATTCGTGATCGGCGATTCGCCAAACTCTTTCAGTGGCGCTTTCGGCGCGCGGCCAAAGCTGCGGCCACCCGTCTTGGGCTGCGCCAGCAATTCCACGGCCTGCTCGCGCGTGACGTCCAGCGGCGACATCTCGGCCGTCAAGCTCCGCGATTCATCGTTCCATTTAACATAGGGTCCGTAGCGGCCGTTGTAGGCCACGATCGGCTCGCCATCTTCGGGGTGAGGCCCCAGGTCGCGCGGCAGCGAGAGCAATTGCAGCGCCGTCTCCAGGTGCACCTCCTCGGCCTGCATCCCTTTGAGCAGCGAGGCATTCTGGGGCTTTTCTTCGTCGTCGCTGCTGCCGCGCTGCACGTAGGGGCCAAACCGGCCCTGCTTCAGGAAGACCGGCTTGCCGGTCTCGGGGCAAAGGCCCAGCGGTTCTTCGGCCCGCTGGGCCTGGTCGAGCAACTGCCGGGCTTTTTCCAAAGTGACTTCGTCCGGAGCCCAATCCTCGGGCAGCGAACCGCGGCGTTCCCCCTGTTCGATGAACGGCCCGTAGCGGCCCACCCGCACGTAAATCGGTTCTTCGCCTTCAATCAATTCGTGTGGTTTGCCCACCGCGAACTGGCACACGGAGCGCACGTCGATTTCGCCCAGCTTGTTTTCGACCTGCTTTTTGAGTCCCCCTTCCGGCCCATGACCGTCGTCGCCTTCCCCATCGCCAAAGTAGAACCGGCGCAGGTACTTCACGTGGCCCGTATCGCCCTGTTCGCCGCGACTGATGGCGTCGAGCTCGTCTTCCAGCTTGGCCGTGAAATCGTAATTCACCAGCGAGGGGAAGTAGCGTTCCATCAGGTTCACCACCGCCATGGCCGTCCAGGTGGGGGCCAGCGCGTTCCCTCGCTTGATCACATAGTTGCGGTTGAGAATGGTGTCGATAATCGAGGCATAGGTGCTGGGCCGGCCGATGCCCATTTGCTCGAGGGTGCGCGTCAGCGTGGCCTCGGTGAACCGCGCGGGGGGCTGCGTGGTATGGCCCTTGGGATCGAGCGCGCGGCAGTCGAGCTTCTCGCCCACCTTCACGTCGGGCAGCACGGTTTCCTGGTCGGCCAGTTCGGCCTGAGGATCGTCGGAGCCTTCGACATAGGCCCGCAGATAACCGGGGAAGTCGATGGTTTTTCCGCCCACCTGAAATTCGGCGGTCTCTCCGCTGGGGGTCTCGCCGGCAATGGTAATCGTGATCCGGCGGCCCCGGGCGTTCTCCATCTGGCAAGCGACCGTCCGCTTCCAGATCATTTCGTACAGCTTGAACTCGTCGTCGTTCAGTTCGCTGCGCAGCGACTCCGGCATCCGGAACGTATTGCCGGCCGGCCGAATGGCTTCGTGCGCCTCCTGGGCGTTCTTCACCTTGGTGGCGTAGGTGCGCGGTTGCGGTGGCAAGTAGTCCTTGCCGTACTGGGCCTCGACCAGGGTCCGGGCAGCCGTCACGGCCTCTTCGCTGAGGGCCGTGGAGTCGGTTCGCATGTAAGTGATATGGCCGTTCTGGTACAGGCTTTGCGCAATCTGCATGGTCCGCTTGGCGGTGAACCGCAGCTTGCGATTGCCTTCTTGCTGCAGGGTGCTGGTGGTGAACGGCGGGTAGGGCTTCGAGGTATAGGGTTTGTCGTCCAGCGACTGCACCGTGAACGCACTCTTGCGGAGCCCCTCGGCCAGGTCGCTGGCCTGCTGCTCATTGAGCAGCAGCACCTGCCCTTCTTTGAGTTGGCCCGTTTGGGCGTCGAAATCTTTGGCGGCCGGAATGCGTTTTCCGCCCACGCGAACCAGCGGGGCGGGAAAGCTGGCGGCGGTTTCTTGTTTGGCGAAGGTTCCCAGCAGGTCCCAATAGTTGGCCGCGGTGAACAAGATGCGCTCTCGTTCGCGCTCCACCACCAACCGCACGGCGACGCTTTGCACGCGGCCGGCGCTGCGGGCAATGCCGCCCAGTTTGCGCCATAATAATTGGGAAACGTCGTACCCATACAGGCGATCGAGAATGCGGCGGGTTTCCTGGGCGCGAACCAGGTCGTTATCGATCAACCGCGGATTGGCGATCGCCTTTTGGATGGCGTCGGCCGTGATTTCGTGAAACACCATGCGATGCACCGGGATCGAGGGCTTGAGCACCTCTTGCAGGTGCCAGCTAATCGCTTCCCCTTCGCGGTCTTCGTCCGTCGCCAGGTAAAGTTCGGGGGCTTGTTGCAGCAAACCTTGCAGTTTTTTTACCTGGTCGCGTTTGTCGGCCGTGACCACGTAAAAGGGTTCGAAGTCGCTCTCGACATTCACCCCCAGGTAGGCCCAGGCCTCGCCCTGATACTTGGCGGGCAATTGTTTTTTGTTTTCGGGAAGATCGCGAATGTGGCCAATGCTGGCTTCAATCACGAAATTGTTGCCCAAAAACTTGCTGATCGTGCGCGCCTTGGCGGGCGATTCGACAATCACCAATGGTTTACCAGTTCGCGGAGCGTTTTTTTCGGCCATGGGGGGTTGTCGTGAGCAGTGGTCTAGAGAGGTGGAGGGGCGATCCGGTTTGCCAGACACTCGTGGCTTTGCGGGGTTGGCAGAACCTTAGCCGCGCGCCTTGCAATTGGTCAAGCATATATGGCGAACCGACGCTGGCATGCCATACCCTTGATTGGGATTGCATTTAAGCACCTCATGCCTACAATCAGCACGGATTAGCCAGCCGAACCAGATCGCTCACAGTTACCGTCCTTTTGTGGCGGCTGTCAAGGGTCGTTACCCTCGGAGTGGCACACCCAACCAGCAGCAGGATGACATGGCCAGCCCTTTTCGCGGTTTCCGCAAATACCAGAAGGCGTTCCTCGCGGTGCTCTGCGTCGTGCTCATGTTCGCATTCGTTTTTATGGACATGGGTTGCGATCCTCGCAGCGGAAACGATTCCGTGGTTGCCGAAACGAACTTCGGCGACATCCATCGATCCAAGCTGAACCAATTGAAAGCCGCGCGGAATATCGCCAACGGATTTATTGGCCAGCTGATTGGAGCGCAGGCATTCTTTGGCTCGGCTGACGACCGCAGTCTGATCAACAGTTACCTCATGACTCAAAAAGCTCAAGAGCTGGGGATGGTTGTCACCGACCAGGCCGTGCTCGATTTTATCAACGACCTGTCGGTGTATCTCGGCATGGACGGCATGCCCAAGCAGCGGATTCAAGATGCGCTGGATAAATCCAACACTTCGCAGGGGCAGCTCCTGGCGGCACTGCGAATCGAATTGCAGGCAGCCTGGCTCTATCAACAATATTTTGCTCCCGAGTTCATGGAGTCGCGCACGCCGGCCGAGCGTTGGCGGTTTTTCGAACGCGTGCATCGTCAGGTGCAAGCTCAAGCCCTGGCCGTGCCGGTTTCGGCATTCCTGGACAAGGTGCCCGAGCCCACGGGCGCTCAGTTGCAAGAGTTCTTCGAGCGCTACAAGAACGAGGACTACAATCCCGACTTCCCCGATCCGGGTTTCCGCCAGCCGCAGCGGACGAGCTTCCAGTACGTGGTGGCCGACTACAGTGCGGTGCTGGAGGCGGTGACGCCCACCATTACCGACGAAGAAGTCAAAAAGTACTACGAAGACAACCAACAGCTATTCCGCTGGTCCGGCTTTCAAGAAGTTGCCCCCAGCGACGATCCGCGGGGCAATTCGGCGCCCCCCATGGAAGACAGCGCGCCGCCGGCCGCCACGCCCCCCGCTACCACGCCCCCCGCTACCATGCCCCCCGCTACTACGCCCCCGGCCAACAATCCTCCGGCCGATAATGATCCGCCGCCCGCCAAGCCAGAAGAAGGCGCCCAGCGGGCTGGCAAGCCTCGGTTCTTCCCGGTGGCTTTCCAGGCGAACGATGGTCAGGAAACGCCAGCGACCACGCCGCCAGCGACCACGCCGCCTGCTCTGACGCCGCCTGCCGGCGCAACGCCCGCGGCCGAAGGCGCGGCCCCCGCCGCTGCCAATGAGGGCGATACCGCGCCGGTTGAAGCACCCGTGGCCGATCCCGCGGCGACCCCCGAAACTGCCGCCCCCGAGGCCTTGCCCGATCGCGAAACCTTGGAAGAGCTGGTCCGCGAAACGCTGACCATTCCCAACAACATTTTGGGCGGCCCCAATCCCCAGTTCGAGCCGCTGTGGAAAGTGGAGCAAAACATTCGCGAGCGTTTGGCCCGAGAACGCGCCGCCGAATGGATTCTCAATGGCAAGTCGAGGCAAATGACGGGTCTCCGCGAAATTCGCTCGCAGCTGGCCAAGCTGACCAGCCAATGGCGCGACGCCTACGTGCGTTTTGCCGAAGACCCCAAGTATTTGGAAGAAGCTCGAGAGAAGCTGGAGAAGCAAGCGGCTCAGATCGCCACCGATGCGATCAACTCCAGCTTCTTCAAGCTCGAGCCTCCCACGGGCAACCTCACGCTTCGCGAATTAATGGACCAAACCGAGCTGGGTAAGTCCCAGTTGATTCCCAATTCGGCCAATGCAGCGCCGCCACGGGGCGGGCCGGGATTCGCCGACGCCTTTGTGCGGTCAACCATGTTCGATCCGAGCCTTTCCCAATCGACCGATGTCGATCAGAACGTCTTCTTGTTCTGGAAGGTGAACGAGCGACCGGAGTTCGTGCCCAAAAGCCTAGAAGAAGTCAAAGACCAGGTGATCACGGCCTGGAAAATGATTGAAGCCCGCAAGCTGGCGATGAGCGAGGCCCAGGCATTGGAGTCCAAAGCCCGCGATGGCAACAAGCCGCTCACGGAGCTCTCGTTTGCGAACGAGTCGGGCATCAGCCTGCCGCCACTCACGTGGTTGGAGCAAACCATGTCGCAGTTTGGCCAGCGTGGTGGGCTGCAAGAGTCGCAACTGCCCGAAGAGATCAAGTCGCCCGGCTTGGACCTGCGGAAAACGCTGTTCAATTTGGAAAATGGCGAATACGGCGTGTCGTTCAACCAGCCCCAAACGATCGTTTACGTGCTGCACGTGACGGGTTCAACCAGCGTGATGGGCGGGCGGCAGATTTCAGAGCAGAATGCCCGTAGAAACTTCATGGCCGAGCCGTTCCGCACCTATGCTCAAGCAGCCCAGCTCGATTACATGGAGCTGCAGCGCGAGTTTCTGCTTGAGCTTCATCAAGAGTACGATGTGAACATTGTGCAAGAGCTGAGCGGGCGCGGCTTCTAGTGCGAACCAGCCGCGCTCCCTCCGAAGTTGCCCCCCCTGCCATGCCACCCGATTCGCCTCAGCTACAAGTTGCCATCGCCGCCGCCAAACGGGGCGGCGATGTACTCACGCGCTACTTTCACGAAGGCGTGACGATGCGCAGCAAGGCGGTCTCGGACCTGGTATCCGACGCCGATGTCGAAGCCGAACAGGCAATCGTGGCCGCCATTGCCGCGGCCTATCCCAGCCATGCCGTGCTGGGTGAGGAATCGCATCACGGCGACGTGACCGCTTCGCACTTATGGGTGGTCGATCCGCTCGATGGCACCACGAACTTTGCCCATCAGATCCCGCACTTTGCCGTTTCGATCGGCTATTACGAGCAGGGCGTGGCCCAGCTGGGCGTGATCTTCAATCCCATTCGCAACGATTGGTACGTGGCCGCGCGCGGCGGCGGTGCCTGGTGCAATGATCGCCCGGTGCATGTGAATCGGCAGCAATCGCTGAGCGAAACCCTGATCGGCGTGGGCTTTTACTACGACCGCGGGGCCATGATGGAAGCCACGCTGGGGGCCATTCGCGAACTGTTTGGACAGCAAATCCATGGCATCCGCCGCTTTGGCACGGCGTCGCTCGACCTGGCCCAGGTGGGCCTGGGCATGTACGCGGCCTACTTTGAATATCTGCTTTCGCCCTGGGATTTTGCCGCGGGCAGGCTGTTTGTGGAAGAAGCCGGCGGCCAGGTAACGGACTGCCTGGGGCGACCGTTGCCGCTGGCCAGAAGCAGCGTGCTGGCTTCCAATGGGCTGCTGCACCAGGCCGTGCAAGATATCGTGGGACCGCGGTACACCGCCTGATGGCGAAGGCCCACGCGCTGGAATGGGGGACCCATGCTGTTGCGGTCGCCCGGTTGGGAGGGTGAGTCTTCGGCCCCGCCCACCAGCGAGCCGGCGGCCCCGGCTAACGATCCGAGAACGTATCGTACTTGATCACTTCAAACACCATCCAGCCGGGGTCTTTTCCGGCATCGTGTTTGAAGGAGAGCACGATTTGGGCGGTGCGAGGCGGCTCGTGCGAATCGTGGAGCCGGTAGGTCAGCCACACGTAGTCGTCATCGCCATCCCGTTCTTGTCGCGGCGAGCTCACGTATTCCAGATTGGCATCGGTTCCAAACCGCAGCACCGTGGCCGGCCCTGGTTCGGCGGCAAACCGAGCCAGGTTTTCTTCCAGTTCGGGATGGTTGGCATAGATGGCGTCGAGCTCGTCCACGCGCAGCTCGCGGCGCTGGGGCTCCAGCGTCATTTGATGGGCTTTGTTGGTCTCTCCACGAAGCATGTACCCAAACCACACTTCGGCCAACTGCTGGGCCTGCCGGCGGATCAACAGGTTATGAACGTACCATTGGCTCACGCCCGCGGCGCCGCAAATGGCGCCGAGGAACATCGCCGCGAACGCAAGTTTGCGTCCCCAGAGCGGCGGATCGTGAGAGACGATGCGACGCAAGGCCACGGCTGCCAGGCACACGGCGATCAGCGGCAGCCCCCAGAATACGGGGCCAAAGATGGCCAGACCCGAAGCGATCGCAATCACGAACGCCACCACGGCCATCCCGCACACGGGGCGGTAGCTGGGGAGTTCCTCGAAATCGCCGGGCGATGTGCGTTGGGGTTGGTCGGTCGTCGTCATACCAGGCAGGGACTTCAGGCTAGAACTTCATCGAGCGCTTCACCCAGTATATTCACCATCCGCTCCAGTTGGGCCTCGCTGGCCACAAAGCAGGGGGCAAAATTATAAACGTCGCCCCGTAGCCGCGTGATCATGCCCCGCTTCTGCGTGGCCTGGTGAACGCGGGGACCCGCCTGAGCGTTGGCCGGGAACTCGGCCTTGGTGGATTTATCGGCCACGATCTCCACGGCCGCCATGTAACCCAGGCCGCGCACGTCGCCCACGTGGGGATGCGACGCGAGCGATTGCAGCTTGTGTTGCAGCGCTTCGCCCAGTTGGCGAGATTGTTCCAGCAGGCCTTCGCGCTCGATGATCTCGAGATTGGCCAGCGCCACGGCGCAGCCAACCGGATGGGCGGAATAGGTGAAGGCGTGCATCCAAGTGAGGCCCGCGGCCGGCCCGTTGTGGATGGCTTCGGCAATTCGGTCGCTGATGCCGATGCCCCCCAGGGGGAAATATCCGCTGGTGACGCCTTTGGCGAACGACACGATGTCGGGCTCGATGCCGTACCGGCCCAAGGCAAACCAGTCGCCGGTTCGTCCGAAGCCGGTAATCACCTCGTCGGCAATCAGCAGCACATGGTGCCGGTCGCAAATCTGACGAATCCGCGGCCAATAGTCATCAGGCGCGGGGATCACGCCGCCGGCGCCTTGCACCGGTTCGCCAATGAATGCCGCCACGGTTTCGGGGCCTTGCCGCAAGATCTCCTCTTCGAGCAAATCGGCCGCGGCCTGGCCGGGCGTGCGATCATCGCCCGCGGCCGGCTTGAATTCAAAACGGTAAGGGTAGGGGCTCGCGATGTGCGAAAAACCGGGCACCCGCGGCTCAAACATCGGCCAGTACGAGGCAATGCCGGTGGCCGACATCGCGGCCAGCGTGGTGCCGTGGTAAGCCCAGGCGCGGCTGATGACCTTGTACTTGCCGCCTTGCCCTTGGGTTTTCCAAAAGTAGCGGGCCGTTTTGAACGCCGACTCGTTGGCTTCGGCCCCGCCGCTGGTGAGAAAGAAATGGTTGATCGTAGGGTAACACAGCTCGGCCAGCCGTTCGCCCAGCGCGATCGCCGCCGGATTGCTGCTGCCGGCGTAGCAACTGGCATAGGCCAGGGTTTCCATTTGCCGGGCCGCGGCCGAGGCGAGCTCCTTGCGGCCGTGGCCTACCAGCACGTTCCACAAGCCCGCCAGGGCATCGAGGAAGGGCTTGCCATCTTGATCGTACAGCAAGGCGCCGTCGCCCCGCGTCCACACGTGGGCGTGTTGCTGACTGGGCGGATGGTGCAGCGGATGGATCAGGTGGGCCTGATCGGCGAGCAATTGCTCAGCGGCGGGAATATCCATGGGCGTGGTCGGTCCCCCGAGGGAAGGCGATGCAACCGCTCAGACACACGTGGTCTGGCGGCGTTTCCCTTTGTTCTAACGAAGCGGGGCGGGATTTTCCATGAGCCCGCCGGAGGGGGAACGTTTGGAGCGCGGAGTTCGGAGTTTGGAATTCGGAGTGGAAGAAGGGGTGGTTATGGATTGTGGTTGTGACTGTAAGTGTCAAGAACTCCTCTTGGAGAAATTCCACCGTGGCCTAGACTTAAGGTGTCACTCCCCGAACTGATTCCCGCAGGAACGGCATGCCAACCTTGAACAGCGAATTCGGCAATTTGAAGCCCGAGGGGGCGATGAAGGGCGAAGCGGATGCCACGGCGTGGCCGCGGCCGCTGAGCATCGAGGGCCGCGAACAGCTGTTGCTGGCGCCCTATGCCATGCACAGTGCCGATTCCGCGGGCCGGGCTTATCCGGAAGCCGGCCATTGCTATCGCGGGCCATTCCAGCGGGATCGCGACCGGGTGGTGCATTGCAGCGCGTATCGGCGGCTGAGCGGCAAAACCCAGGTTTTTATGGGCGAAATGGGCGACTACCATCGCACGCGTCTCACGCATACGCACGAGGTGGCTTCGGTCGCGCGAACGCTGGCCCGCACGCTACGGCTCAATGAAGATCTGACCGAAGCCCTGGCCCTGGCGCACGACCTGGGGCATCCGCCCTTTGGGCACGCGGGCGAAGAAACCCTGCACGCGTGCCTGCTGAAGTTTGGCGGCTTCAACCACAACCAGCACGGATTGATGTTGTTGGCCGAACTGGAGCAACGCTACCCAGGCATACCGGGCTTGAATGTTTCGTTTGAAGTGCTCGATAGCCAGCGCCGCCGGGCCTCGAAGGATCGCGGCCACCCCGGTTTGCTCGAAGCCCAAGTGGTCGACGCGGCCGACAGCATTGCCTACGACACGCACGACGCCGACGACGCCTTGGAGCTGGGGCTGCTGCAACTGGGCGAACTGCTCGAGATCCCGCTGTGGAAAGAGGCGGCCCGGCGGGTGCGGGAACGGTGGACCGACCTGGAGCAGCGCGAACTGGAACGGGCCGTGGTTCATGAACTGGTCGATTGGCTGGTAAGCGACCTGCTGGAACATACCACGGAGGCCCTGCGCGCGGCCGACCTGCGACATTCCAGCGAGGTGGAACAGCACCCGAGGCTGGTGAAACCCAGCGACGAAGTAGCCCAGCAAAAGCAAGAGCTGGAAAGCTTTCTCTATAAACGCGTCTATCGCCATGCCAACGTGCTGCTCAGCCGCCGCCAGGCCACGGGCTATTTGGAAGCCATGTTTAATAGCGTGTGCCAACAACCGGCAAGGTTGCCGGCATACTATCAACAGCGGGTGGAACAAGTGGGCCTGGAACGGGCCGTGGTGGATTGGATTGCTTCGCTGACCGATCGCAGCGCGCTGCTGGCGTATGATGAGCTATGCGAACGCTCTAATTAGCGGTATCGTTAGCGCCGCCCTTTGACAATATTGACACGATCATGGGTGAGTGACCGAGCCCCCGGTGCAACCAGGATTGGCGATTCGAACCGCATTGTGGCAGGCAGAATGCCTGCCCTACATTAACTAGAACTTCATCTTCCCGGCGGCAATCCTGAGCCAAGACAGGCAGGGCACATCGTATGGCCGTCTTGCCAAATCTTCTTGCCGGAGCCATAGCAGTAGACGCAGCGATTGAACAACTCGCCTAGGGTTGGATTCTTCTTTCGCACCTCGTCGATGCTTACTTGAAAGATACCATTGATCGAATCGTACATCGCGCGCTCCACCTCCAGTCGCCTCAAGTTGCCTTGGGATTGGCTAAAGGCGTCTTGCGCACGCGCGTAGGAACGCTGTTGTCGGAGTTTGTAGATGTTCTCCATGTCCCGATCGATCTGAGCCTTGTTTTTCTCGACATGCTCACGAAGTTCCCGGAATTCATTGACATTGGGCGCCAAGTCGCTTGCTTGATCTATTAGATCGAGACAATCATTCGTCAGCGGGCCATTTCCCCAGCCATGTTCATGCCCCAACCAGTAGACGGCCAACCCAAACTTCATGTGGGCCAAAGTTTCCTTGCCGTATTTACCGTTAGCTTCAGCATCATCGATTAGAAACATCGAGGGAGGGATATCTCGCCAGCAACCTGGTGTCCTCATATGCTGAATCATCCGAATCGGCGGAAACGGATTGTTGGGCTCTAATTTCAGATACCGCGTTAATGCCTCGTTGCCGCGCCATTCGGCAGCAGTGAGTCTTGTGCTGGGAACATCGTTAGCATCTGTAAGAGGGGAGCTTTCGGCCGCAGTGCTTTCATAGATCGTCAGATTGGCCTCGGCTAAGCAGCGAATTGCCGTCAGAGAATCAGGGTGTGCGGCGACATAGGCATCGGCCAAATTCAGAATAAGATAACGGCTCTTGCCATCCGCATTGCCAAGTGCCTGGATAAAGATGGCCTCGTCGGGATATGTGATGTCCAAGCCATTCTTGCGAAGCGCGTTTTGAGCATCGGTCAACGCGTCTTTGACGTGTTGTGCGTGTTCTGCAAATTTATCTAATAGCTCCAGATGGTCTCCCTTCTGTTTGCCTTTCTTGATCGTTTCTAGCGCGGAGTCGAATCGTCCCACCAGCAAATACGATATGGCAGCTTCCAAGAAAGATTCCGATGAAGGGTTTTGGGCCAGTTGAAAATAGAGATCGAACATTCCTGCCGATTCCCAACCATAAAACGAACTCTCTGCAAATCTGCGTGGTGCGCCGCCAAACTCGCCCTTAACGACTTTTCCAGTGTACCCTTCGTTCAGATACAACAAATCGGTCGGCTCGCCTCCGTCTTCATCACGCCACTTCCTGATTTCGTCTTGGAGTTCCGCGCCCAAATACGACATATCCGCGTACTTCTTCAATTTGATTTGGAGCATCGGAAGTTCGGGTATCTTGTTCACCTCGCGAATTGGCAAGGCAGGCAGGCCAAGAGCCATGGGAGATTGATCGCCATTGTGGGGTTCAGGGCTCGGCGCGGGAGCCGGCTTTTCCCCGGGCTTTGGTTCAGGTTCAGGTTCAGGTTCAGGTTGCAACTGTGATTCAGGTGCTGGTTGCGGCGGCATGTTTGTGTCCGTGCAGCCTGTGAAAGACGTGACAAGGATCACGGAAATCAGCAATTTTGTGAATTGCACCAAATAGCTCATGGTTTTGCTCCTCGCACGGGTGCCCTTACTTGTGTGGCACATGTTCAAGTGCAACGGAAGTGTGCCGCTGCTCGAAAGCGAATCGACCTACCATTGTCAACTTTATTTCCACGCTCGCAAGCAGTGCCGAACCGCCCACGGGTTGGCTCATGGAGTAGAGCACCGACTCCGCCGCGCACTGCTTGCGGTCGTGGCAGGCGTGCTCTGCAAGGCAAAACGCATTCGACCGCAAACAGTGGCACACTTGACACGCATTCGACCGTAAGCAGCGCGCACTTGCTTACTTCTGCGGCTCGGTCATGCTCCAAGGATCAAGCGCCTTGGTTAGTACGTCTTCAGGCAGGATCGCTTTTTCGCGGCACAGTTCGCGGATGGTCTTGCCGCTTTTGAAAGCTTCTTTGGCCAACGAGGAAGCCTTTTCGTAGCCGATGTGCGGGTTCAAACTGGTGACCATCGAGAGGCTTTTCTCCACGCCGGCCGTGCAGGTCTCTTCGTTGGCTTCGAGGCCGGCCGCGCAGTTTTCCACGAACGCGTTGGTGCCACCAGTGAGAATGGCGATGGTTTCCAGCACGGTTTGGCCCATGATGGGCATCATGATGTTGAGCTGGAAGTTGCCGCCCGTCGCGCCGCAGATGGCCACGGTTTGGTCGTTGCCCATCGCGCGGGCACATACCTGCATCAGGCTTTCGCACATCACCGGGTTCACCTTGCCGGGCATGATGGAACTGCCCGGCTGGAGGTCGGGGATCATCACTTCGTAGAAGCCGCAGCGCGGGCCGGAGCCGAGCCAGCGAATGTTGTTGGCCACGTTGAACAGCGTGCTGGCAATGGCCCGCAGCTGGCCGGAGCACTCGACGAGCCCATCGCGCTGGGCGTTGGCTTCAAAGTGATTTTCGGCCTCGATGAAGGGGATGCCGGTTTCTTTGGTCAACTCGGCAGCCACGCGGCCGCCGAACTCGGGGTGGGTGTTGATGCCGGAGCCGACCGCCGTGCCACCGACGGGCAATTCGAGCACGGCCTGTTGAGCCCGCCGAGCTCGCTCGACCGAAAGCTGCAACTGCCGGGCAAAGCCGCCAAATTCCTGCCCGAGCCGCAACGGCGTGGCGTCGGCCAGGTGGGTGCGGCCAATCTTGATGATCTTGTCCCACTCGGCGGCTTTGGCTTGGAGCGTATCGGCCAGGCTTTGCAGGGCGGGGATGAGCTTTTGGCCAATGGTCATGGCCACGGCCACGTGAATGGCGGTGGGGAAGGTGTCGTTGGTGCTTTGCCCCATGTTGACGTGGTCGTTGGGATGGATCGGTTTGGCGGCGGCAAAGCGGTCGCCCCCCAAGATCTCGATGGCCCGATTGGAGATGACTTCGTTGGCGTTCATGTTGCTGGAGGTGCCCGAGCCGGTTTGGAAGACGTCGATGGGGAATTCGCCATCGAACTTGCCTTCGGAAACCTCGCGGGCCGCCTGGAGCAGGGCGTTGACTTGCTGCTCGTTGAGGGGGTTCTTGCCGGTGCCGGTGAGCTTGCCCAGGTCGCGATTGGCCACGGCGGCGGCGTGCTTCACCAGGCCCATGGCATGCACCAAGGCGGGCGGGAGCGGCCAGCCGGAGACGGGGAAGTTTTCCACGGCCCGCTGGGTTTGAGCGCTGTAGTAAGCCTGGGCTGGCACTTGCACATCGCCCATCGAATCCCGCTCGGTTCTAAATTCGCCCATGGCGTGCATTCCCCTCTGCGTTGGCTAACAGTTGGCGTGAGATGTTGGTCCTTTGTGGCCGCGTGGGGCACGCGGCGCGTGCTATCGGCGGCAGTAGCGCGATTGTTGCGCTTGAGGGCCGATTGTGCAAGCGGGGGAGAAATTGTGAATTCGCGTGCAGAATTCGCGGGCGGGCTCATTCACTGGCCCGCGCGCACGGCTAGAATAGCGGGCGAACTGAGCAGTTTGCCCACCAGAAATTCATCGCCCCCCTTTGATTGGGAATGGTGCAACATGACACGACGTTTTACCGCGACCCTCAATTTATGCGTGTTGCTACTTGGCCTGGCCGCCGATACTCAAGCGGCCGATCTGTTTGTGGCGGCCGGTTATGGCGGGCGGCGGATGGTTTCCACCGATGGGCTGAACTGGAAAATCACGGCCGAATGGGCGCAGCCGGGGGGCGATGACGGCAACAACCTGATGTCGGCCGTGTTCGCCCAAGGCAAGTTTGTGGTGGTGGGCGGCGGGGGAGGCGGCATGAGTGGCGATGGCCATATTCTGGTATCGACCGACGGCGTTAATTGGAAAGAAGTTCATTCGGCCAAGAACCGCATCAATCCGGTGGTGTATGGCGACGGCCGGTTTGTGGCGGGGGCTCCGGGTCGCAAGCTGTTGTGGTCGAAAGATGCGGAAACCTGGCACGAAGGCCCGCAAATTGAAGACAAGCTATGCACCCATTTCCGCGGCGGCGCCTACGGCAATGGCCGGTTTGTGTTCATGGGCAATCACGGCGGCAATACCGGGCCGCACTGGGTGGCGGTTAGTGGCAATGGCGAATCGATCGATGGCGTGCGAACCGATCTGCCGGGGCACGGCACGCTGGTCTTTGGAGCCGGCAAGTTCCTCATGCTCACCTCGCATCGCGAGGCCGACCTGCTCGTTTCGACCGACGGACTCGATTGGAAGTTGGCGCCGCTGCCGGAGGGGGCCAAGCTGAGTTGGCTGGTGCATACCGGCGAAGCGTTTCTGGCCGGCGCCGGGAAGACGATCTATCGTTCAATAGATGGCGTGACTTGGGAGCCCACCGATTTTTCCCCGCCGCGCGGCAACGTGAAATGGAGCGATGGCAAGCGGTTCATCGCCTCGGCCTGGCCGGGAAAAATGTCGTACTCGGCCGATGGCAAAACCTGGCAAGATTCGCCGCCGCTCCCGGCCAACGGCATCAACCGGGTGGTGCAGGGGAGCAAGTAACGGCGGTATTTGACACGCGATCTTGCGGGCGAAGATTGGGCACCCCTGCTCCGCTAGTTCGCTTTTTTGCGTAATCCCGGTTGCCAGTACAGCAGACCGCTCAAGAGCAGTTCGGCGGCCAGCCAGACCAGGCGGAGGACGACCGCGGCCAGCAGGGCGGGGCCTTCGCCCAGTTCTGGCTGCATCAGGCCCAGCAGCACCGTTTCGCGAACCAGGGCGCCGCCGGGAATCAGCGACAGGAACCCGGCCACCATGGCCAGCGACACCGCGGCGGTGAGCAGCGGCAGTTGGCTCCAGGCCGTGAGTGGGCCGGAGGCGGTGGTATCGATGCCCATGCCGCGGAGCGTGGCCCAAAAGCTGAGCCCCATCAGCACCCAGCCCACGGTCATGCTGAGCCATCCCCAGGTGAGCGTGGCGTAGCCCAGTTGTTCCATCCGCTCGGCGACGTCGGGGTTGCGGCGAACCACGCCGGTCAGGCGCGAAAGCCGGCGAAACACGGGCGGCAGGGTGGGCAGCAGGGCGGCCAGGCTCAAGCCGGCGGCAATGGCGGCAAAGCCCCACTGGGCGCGGAACCAGCCGGCCAAAATCGCCGCGGCCAAGAAGGCGCCGGTCGCCATCATGGTGAGGGTTTCGTAAAACACGCTCACGGCCGCCACGCCGGTATCGACCCGTTGGCTGCGAATGAGACCTGCCCTCAGCACAACCACGAGCGCCTTGCCGGGCACATACTTGCCCAAGTGCCCTATGAAGTAAGCCCTGAGGGTTTCGCCCAGTCGCGGCTGCTGCCCCAGGCAGAGCAGAGTGCGATGCCAGAACAGCCCACAGGGGATGAGTCCGGCCAGGTACAGCAGTCCGGCGAACGAGAGCCAGCCCCAGGAAAGCTGCCAGCGGTAGTCTTCAATTTGCCCCCAACTGCGACGGGCCGTGATGACAATGAAGACGGCCACGACGGTAACGATCGAGATTTTCATGGCCAGCGTGAGCCAGCGCCGCTTGCCCGCCGTGGTGGAAGAAGCGCCCGAAGCGGGCGCGGGGAGCGGAACATCGGTCAGTTCGGTCATCAAAGCAGCGGGCGGTTGGAGGACGGCAGCCAGCGGTTGCAAGGTAGGGGGGAGCGAAACCCACTACCGCGGCCAGGGTTGGATTATCATATCATTCTTGCCGGCGGCGATTCCGTTTCGTCGCCAGCAATCGAGAACGTGCTGGGGATGGTTGGGTAAATCCGATTCTGTTGGCCAAAAGTCAATCGTGAGAGGGGTTCTTCGATGATAACGCCGGGCGATCCTGTTCCCTGGTTCACGGTTCGCAGTACCGTGAATCCCCTGTTTCATTTCGATACCGCCGGGGGTCGATACCTGGTGCTGTGCTTCTTTGGATCGGCCTCGGTGGCCGGCAGCGCGGCCGTGCTGGCCGCCTTCGCGGAGCAGCAGGCTCGCTTCGATGTGACCAATCTTTGTTTCTTTGGGGTGAGCGTCGATCCGGAGGACGAGCGGCAAAACCGATTGCCGGTAGGGCACCCCGGCATGGTTCACTTCTGGGATTTTGATCTGGCGGTGAGCCGGCTATATGGCGCCGTTGCGGAAGATGGAACCTATACGCCGCGCACGCTGGTGTTGGACCCCGCGTTTCGCACGATTGCCGTCGTGCCCATGGGGCACGACGCCGCGGCCCACGTGGCCAGTGTGTTTAGTGTTTTGCACGGGGCGCCGGCCATCGCCAGCTTGTCGGGCTTTGCCCCCGTGCTGGTGGCTCCCTACATTTTTGAGCCGGCCTTCTGTCGCATGCTAATTGAACTTTACGAGAAGCAGGGAGGCGAAGAGTCGGGCTTCATGCGCGAGATCGACGGGAAAACCGTCAGCGTTTCGGACTATCGGCACAAGCGCCGCTCCGATTGCAGCATTGAAGACCCCGAATTGATCAAGGCCATTCAAGCACGAATTCACCGTCGCCTGGTGCCCGAGATCAAAAAGTGCTTTCAATTTACCGTCACGCGGATCGAGCGGCACATCGTGGCCTGCTACGACGCTGCCACCCAGGGCCACTTTCAACCGCACCGCGACAACACCACCAAGGGCACGGCGCATCGCCGGTTCGCGGTTTCGATCAATCTCAATGCCGAAGAATTCGAGGGGGGCAATCTGCGGTTCCCCGAGTTTGGCTCTCGTGCCTATCGTCCGCCGACGGGCGGGGCGGTGGTGTTTTCTTGCTCACTGCTGCACGAAGCGCAGCCGGTGACGAAGGGCAAGCGTTACGCGTTCCTGCCCTTCTTATATGACGACGCTGCCGCCGTGATCCGGCAGCAAAATCTCAAGTACCTGGCAAAGTGACCTGTGCAGCGCGCTCGCCCCCCCTGAAGAATGACGTTAGCGAAGGGGCGCGCCGTTCTCAAAAAAGAGCAACTTCTCTCCCATGCGAAGCTTAATCTGGCAAGCGGGCAGCAACTTGGAAAGCTGCTGTGCCGCTTCCGCAGAAATGGCATCCTCTCGATCGTGACTACCAATTTCAAGTCGTTCCAAGAAGGATAACAGCCGCAATTCGAGCAGTCCGCCATCCGTGATCTTCGTATTATTCAAGTTCAGAATCTCAAGCTTCTGCAGATGTTTTGAAATCAACTGAAGCCCTTCATCCGTTACGCTCGTTCGCGAAAGGTCAAGAAAGCGGAGATTCTGCAGGTCGATCAAGTGGCCTACCTCCCGATCCTCGAACTTCGGTGCGTGAGTGATCACCAGATGCTTCAAATTCCGGTATCTTACCAAATTCCTGCTTCCCTCAGGCGAGATTGGGCAGTGACGTAATTCCAGCGATGTCAGGTTGGGCGCTGAAAAATGGTCCAGACATTCGCCCGTAACATTCGCAGATGAAATCTGTAACGTTCTGAGGTGAAGCGGTTGTGCCAAGAGTCGCACGTGCGCGTCCGCAATGTCGTCTCCCCAAATTTCAAGCGATTCCAGTTCATCCGTCGGAATGCACGCCAAATCGATGGGAAGCACGGGCTCCATGCCGACACCATGGCCACGCTCGCGAAGGGTGTGCTTCTCCGCTCCGAAATTGACGTGCTTCACATACTTTAATTGTTTAATCCCCGCAATCATGGCGTTGCGATCCGCGGTGGCGACGATTATCTCCAAGACAATTCCGCGGCCGTCATCTGACCCAATGGTTTCGATTCCAAGGCGCTCCAACTCGACCATCGTTTGAGCTTGATGATCGGCCGTTAGTCGCAATAGCAATGGAATCAGTGCGATGGGCGTGACTGCGATCAGAGAAAATACGATTTTTACTATTGCGCGCACTTGTATCACCCACTACCCACTTTGTAGTAAATGGAATTCGGCCGTTATTTATGCAGGCCGATGCCAAAATCTGCCCGATTCAGGTCGAACATCCTGTTGTGAACCGCGACGTGGATCGTCAACACGTTCTCCTTGACTTGCCACGTTGTCAGAATCGTGCTCGTAGCCTGTCGCACGCGGCGCCAGCTTGGAGGCATAATGGAATGCGTCGATGGCTCGCGCGTTGGCGGATCGACTTCGCGGTCGCATACTCAATGACCTCTGCCCATTCGTCCAGGTTTTTGCGAAGAGCGGGAATATCGAGCCGGCCGGCGCGAGGCAGATCGAAAGCAGCGGCCAAATTGACTTCCGCAATGTCACGCTGCCCTAACGCGGGTAAATCGCAAACGGACGCTGAGGCATTGAAGTTCTCTGCAGCTTGCAGAGATGTTAACGAACAAGAAACTAACGCCTCGTCGGACAACGAGCCCCAGCTTTCAAAATGCATCGAACCGCCCTCATCGCGAGTGCGAGTGAAGGAGAAGTGATTTGCGCAGAGCATAGTGGCGGTGAACCACCAAAGTCAAGAAAATTTGCGAGTTTTCCGCGACAGCGGTCACCAAGGGCACGGCCCATCGCCGGTTTGCGGTTTCCATCAATCTTATTGACGGTTGCGCCGCCCATGACCGGAAGGCGACCACCGGGAGCCTGGATTCGTGGGCTAATAGCTCGCGGCGGAGGACGTTGGGAGCGCAGCGCTCAATAATGCCGAATAACTTGAAGGTGGCAATCTGGAGCCTGGTACTTTTTATCACTCGGATTTGACAACCGCGGGGCTCGGCACGCATAGTTTACATCCTTGGCAGGCTGGCCGCGGGGGTTGGCCTGCTTTGCCTGTTCCCTGCCACGCTGGGGTTGAATTACCCTGGGGTGGATGCACGAGCGGGTTTCACGCGGTCGCCGCGTGGCCCCTTTGCCCGCAATCGATCGACTCTGTTTGTTGCCCGCCGAGAGTTGCTATGTTTCAACCGCTTCGTATCGCGTTGTTGTTTGCCTCGTTGGTTGCCTGTCTTTCTGGCGTGGCGGCTGCCGACTCGCACCCGATTGTGCCGGGCTTCGAGCGTTTCTTCGCTTCGCCCGCGGCAACCGATCCCCAGGCCGCGGGCGCGGCTGGCCAATTGCTGCTGGGCGAGCTCAATTGTTTGGCGTGTCATAAGGCAGGCAAAACCCCAGCGACATCGCCGGTGCTGACCAAAGGCGCGCCCATTCTGGACCAGGTGGGCGCTCGGGTTCGCCCCGCGGCCATCCAGGCCATGCTGCTCAACCCGCAACAGGCCAAGCCGGGCGCCACCATGCCCGATGTGCTGGCGCATTTGCCGCCCGCCTTAAAGGAGAAGCAGGCCGAGGCCCTGGTGCATTTCTTGGCCTCGACGGGCAGCATTCACGATACGGCCCCCGACGCGGCAGCCGCGAGGCGGGGCGAAGCGTTGTTCCACACGGTGGGCTGCATCGCTTGCCATGCTTCGCAACGCGCAGGCGCGACCAAGCTGGCGACTTCGGTTCCGCTCCCCAACTTGGCTGGCAAGTACACCATCGCCAGCCTGATGGCTTTTCTTGATAACCCGCTGCACGTGCGAGCCGGCGGCCGGATGCCCGACCTCAACCTCACCTCGCAAGAATGCCGCGACATTGCCAGCTACTTTCTCAAAGACATTCAGGTGCCGGCCAACGTGCGGTACGCCTATTACGAAGGAAACTGGCAGAACCTGCCCGACTTTAGCAAACTCAAGCCCAAGACGACGGGTGAAACGACCGGCATCGACGTGGCCGCCGCTCCCCGCAAGAACGATCTTGGCCTGGTGTTTGAAGGCTACCTGCCCGTTGATAAGGCCGGCGACTACCGCTTCTTTCTCGGGTCGGATGATGGCAGCCGATTGGTGATCGACGGCAAAGAGTTGATCAAGGTGGATGGGCTGCACCCTTACACCGAGAAGAATCAAAAGCTGAACCTCACGGCGGGCCTCCACGAGATTCGCGTGGAGTTCTTTCAAGCCGGCGGCGATATTGAGCTTCGCGCCGAGATGCAAGGGCCAGGCATTGCGCGCCAGGCCTTGGGGCCGTTGCTGTTGGCCTCGAAGGATGACCCCAAGCAGCCCGAAGGATTTGAAGTCAACCCGGCCCTGGCCGCCGAAGGCAAAGCCCTATTTAGCAGTGCGGGCTGCGCGTCGTGCCACCAGCTCAAGTTGGACGGCAAGGCGCTGGCATCGACCGCCCAGGCGCCCGACTTCGCCGCGCTGAAACAGGCGGGCGGATGCCTGAGCGAGGCGCAACCTGCGGCCAATAATGCCAACGCCGCCAATAACGCCAATGCCGCGTCGGTGCCGCAATATTCGCTCAGCCAGCCGCAGCGCGATGCGCTGGCCGCGGCCATTGCCCATTTGCAATCGGCGGGCCAAGCTCCGCTAACCGGCGAGAAAGCCGTGGAGCAAACGCTGACGGCGTTCAACTGCTATGCCTGCCATAGCCGCAGCAAGCAGGGGGGCGTGGAAGAAGCTCGCAATAGTTGGTTCCAGGGAACCACGCAGGAGATGGGCGACGAGGGCCGAATTCCGCCCACCCTCGACGGCGTGGGGGCCAAGCTCACCAGCGAATGGTTCAAGCACATCTTTGCCGACGGGGCCAAGGACCGCCCCTACATGCATACCCGCATGCCCAAGTTCGGCGTGGCCAACGTGGGCCACCTGGCGCCGGAATTTCAACAACTCGATCAAGCCAAGACTGAAGCCACGGGCGAATTCGCTTTCACCGAGCCCAGTCATCGGGTGAAGGGTTTCGGCCGGTTTATGGTGGGCGGTCAGGCGTTTGCCTGCATCAAGTGCCATACCTTTGGCAAGTACGAAGCCACCGGCATCCAGTCGATCGATCTGACGATCATGACGCGACGGCTCAATAAAGATTGGTTCGTGCAATACATGCTCAACCCCCAGGCCTATCGGCCCGGCACGCGCATGCCGAGCCCCTGGCCCGATGGCAAGTCGCTGCTCAAGACCGTGCTCGACGGCCAACCCCTCACGCAAGTCAACGCCGTGTGGGAATACCTGGCCGACGCCGGCGAAGCCCGCGTGCCCGAGGGGCTGCTCCGTTCGGCCATCGAACTCAAGGCGTTCTTCCAGCCGCGGATCTATCGCAACTTTATCGAAGGCGCGGGATCGCGGGCTATTGCCGTGGGTTACCCCGAGCGGGCCAACGTGGCCTTCGATGCCGACAACCTGCGGTTGGCCCTGATCTGGCATGCGGGCTTCATCGACGCCGGCAAGCATTGGACCGGCCGAGGGCAAGGTTTCCAGCCGCCGCTGGGCGATCACGTGCTGGCCTTCCCCAACGCGGTCAGTTTTGCCCAACTGGAGTCGCAGCAATCCCCGTGGCCCAAGCAAACCGCGGGCGAGCTCGGCTACCAGTTCCGAGGGTACAAGCTGGATGACAAACGCCGGCCGCGGTTTTTGTACCGGCTGGGCGAGAACGCGAACGTGGCCGATTTGCTGATCCCCGTGCCGGGCGAGTTCGATCCGGCCCTGAAACGCGTGCTCAGCTTCCAAGGCAATTCACCGGAGAATGCCACGTGGTACTATCGAGCCGCGGTCGGCAAGTCGATCGAACCGGCCGACGATGGCAGTTGGAAGATCGACGGAGGGCTGCGCGTTCGCTTGCAACTCTCGAACGAAGCCCAGCCAATCCTGCGCACCAGCGAAGGCCAAACCGAACTACTCGTGCCCATCCACATGAAGGACGGCACAGCCGAAATCGTACAAGAATACATCTGGTAGTTATCAGCCCCTAGCCACCAACTACCACCCCCCAACCCCTAGCCACCAGCCACTAGCCCCCATGCCATCAAACATACAACCCATGCCCAAGCTTAAACTTGTTTCTGCCTGCCATCAGGCCCTGGCGTTGTTGGCGTTATTCATCGGCGCAGCGGTCAGCCAGGCACAAGAGGCCCCCACCGAGTCGGACTATTACCCCATGGTTTCGCTCCCCATTCCGCAGCACATTGTGCTGGAAGCGGGTGATAGCGAATGGCTGCCCGACGGCCGGTTGGCGGTTTCCACGCGCCGCGGCGACATCTATCTAATCGAGAACCCGTTGGCAAAGGACCTGGAAGAGGTTCGCTTCCAGCAGTTCGCCGAAGGCTTGCACGAAGTGCTGGGCCTGGCCTACCGCGACGGTTGGCTGTATGCCACGCAGCGCGGCGAGGTCACGCGGCTCAAGGATGAAGACGGCGACGGCAAGGCCGACCTGTTTGAAACCGTCAACGACGGCTGGGGAATCAACGGCGACTACCACGAATACGCCTTCGGTTCCAAGTTCGATCCCCGGGGCAACCTGTGGGTCACGCTCTGCCTCACCGGTTCGTTCAGCAGCGCCAACAAGTTTCGCGGCTGGTGTTTGCAGATTACGCCCGAGGGCAAAGCCATTCCCACCTGCAGCGGCATTCGTTCGCCCGGCGGCATGGGCATCAACGCGGCGGGCGACGTGTTCTACACCGATAACCAAGGCCCCTGGAACGGCACGTGCAGTCTCAAGCATTTGGCGCCCGGCCACTTTATGGGCCATCCCGGCGGCAATCGCTGGTACGAAAACGCCAAGAACATGGGGCCAGCCCCCGCCGAGCCGACCAGCGGCAGCCGCATTGTCACCGAGGCCGCGCGAATTCCCGAGTACATGCCGCCGGCCATTTTGTTCCCTTACAAAAAGATGGGCCAGTCGGCCGCCGGCATTGCCTGCGATGTTTCTGGCGGAAAGTTCGGGCCCTTCCAAAATCAATTGTTCGTGGCCGATCAGACTTTCAGCACGGTCATGCGTTGCTATTTGGAGAAGGTCAACGGCCGCTACCAGGGGGCCTGTTTCCCCTTCCGCGAAGGTTTTGGCTCAGGCAGCCTGTCGGTGCTGATGAACAAAGAGGGCGTGATGATGGTCGGCGGCACCAACCGAGGCTGGGGATCGCGCGGCAGCAAACCGTTCGCCTTGGATCGCGTGACTTGGAGCGGCAAAACGCCGTTCGAAATTCAAGAAATGCGGGCCAAGCCCGACGGGTTTGAGTTGGTCTTCACTGAGCCGATTGACGCCGCCACGGCCGCCGATCCGGCAAGTTACAAGCTGGAAACCTACACCTACATTTATCAGGCCTCGTACGGCAGCCCCGAGGTGGATCACACCCAGCCGCGGATTGAGCGGGTGACCGTTTCCGACGACGGCCTCACGGCGCGGCTCGCCATCGATCGCTTGCAGCCAGGGCATGTTCACGAATTGCATGCCAATGGCGTGCGTTCCAAACAGGGGCTCCCCCTGCTGCACGCCCAGGCGTACTATACGCTGAACAATATTCCTGGCGAAGCTTCCGAAAACGCCGCCGGCAAATAGGACCTGGCTCGCCCCCCCCCACTTTTGATTCCCTTGCCCGAGAAACCATAGGACGGATCGATGAGCACTGCGGAGCAACCTCAGGTTAAGAAGCTGCTGGCGCGCAGCGAAGTGAAAGAGACCGATCGTTGGGATCTCTCCAGCTTGTATGCCAGCGACAAAGACTGGGAGGCCGATTTTCAGAACTGGGAAGACCTGATTCCCAAATACGAAGGCTTTCGCGGCACGTTGGCCAGCGGAGCCGTGGCCCTTTCCAGGGTTTTGGAATTCGACCTGATGTTCGAACGGCTCGGCGAACGGCTGGGCACGTATGCCTTCCTGAAAACGGCCGAAGATACCGCCAATAGCAACTACCAGCGGATGCAGGCGCGCTACCTGAATGCAGCCAGTCGGGCTGGCCAGGCCGCCAGCTACATTCGGCCCGAGATCATGGCGATCGATAGCGCCGCCATGGAGGGCTTTCTCAAGAGCGAAGCTCTCCGCCCGCACCAGTTGCTGCTGGAGCGCATCCTCCGCTACAAGCCCTACACGCTGAGCGACAAGGAAGAGAATCTCCTGGCCATGCAGGCCGAAATGTCGTCGGCGGCCGATCAGGCTTTTCGCCAGTTGAACAACGCCGACCTCAAATTTGGCGACCTGGAAAACGAAGACGGCGAGCGGGTGGAGCTGAGCCACGCCTCGTTTTCAGCCTTCTTGCATTCGCCCGTTCGCGAGATTCGCGGCAAAGCGTTCCATCAATACTACGAGCAGTTCGATGGCCATAAGAACACGTTGGCCGCCACGCTCAATGGTTCGATCCAGCGCGATATTTACTACGCCAGGGCCCGCGGCTACGAAAGCGCGCTGTCGTCGGCCCTGTTTGCGGACGACGTGCCGGCGGCCGTATACGACAACCTGATTACGGCCGTGCGCAACCAGTTGCCGGCCGTGCATCGCTACTACGACCTGCGCCGCCGGGCGATGAAGCTCAACGACATTCACCAATACGACACCTACGTGCCGATCCTCAGCGACCTCAAGGTGGAGTACCCTTGGGACAAGGCGGTGGATGTGGTGATTGAATCGCTCGAGCCGCTGGGGAGCGAGTACTGCGCGGCTTTGGAACAGGGGCTGCGCGGCCGCTGGTGCGATCGTTACGAGAACCAGGGCAAGCAGAGTGGCGCCTTCAGTTGCGGCAGCTTCGACGGCGAGCCGTTTATCTTGATGAACTATCAGCAGCGGGTGCTCGATCACGTGTTCACGCTGGCCCACGAGGCGGGCCATTCCATGCACTCGTACTACTCGGCCCGGCATCAGCCGTTCCAGTATTACAACTACGTGATCTTCGTGGCCGAGGTCGCCAGCACGTTCAACGAGCAGTTGCTGAGCCGGCACATGATGGCCAGGGCGAAGGACGACAAGGAACGAGCCTACCTGATCAACCGCGAAATCGACGCCATCCGCGGCACCGTGGTCCGGCAGACCATGTTCGCCGAGTTCGAGAAAATCACGCACGCCATGGCCGAAGAAGGCGAGCCGCTCACGGTCGAAAGCTTCACCCAGGTTTATCAAGACCTGCTGAACGCTTACTTTGGCCCTAACTTTGCCCTCGACCCCGAACTGCGGCTAGAGTGCTTCCGCATCCCGCACTTCTATCGGGCGTTCTACGTGTATAAGTACGCCACGGGGCTCTCGGCGGCGATTGCCCTCAGTCAAAAAGTGCTGACCGGTGGGGAAAGCGACCTTCAGGCCTACCTGGGCTTCCTCAAGGCCGGCTGCTCGAAGTTCCCGCTGGAAATCCTCCGCGACGCTGGCGTGGACATGGCCAGCCCCGAACCGGTGGAAACCACGCTCAAATACTTCGGGCAACTGGTCGACGAGCTCGATGGGCTGCTGGCGGGAATGTGAGGCAAGTTTGACGCTGGTGGCTGGTAGCTGGGGGTGCAGGGGCTGGTAGCTGGACTTGGCGATTGTACGAACGCGCGTCGCGAGGGCTTTCGATTCCATTCCGGGGAGTGCTTCACATGCGGTTCGTGTTGCTGGTCCTGGCGATTTCGCTCGCATTATTCTCACGCCTGGCGACGGCGGCCGATCCATCGCCAACTGCGAAAGCCAAATCGCCCAACATTGTGTTCCTGCTGGCCGATGATCTCGGTTGGAGCGACCTCGGTTGCTATGGCAGCCCCTTCAACGAAACGCCGCACATCGATCGCCTGGCCAGGCAAGGCGTGCGGTTCACCCAGGCTTACACGGCCGGCGCGGTTTGTTCGCCCACTCGGGCCAGCCTGATGACGGGCCGCTACCCGGTTCGCACCGACGTTACCGATTACATCCCCGGCCTGAACCCCACCGGCCGCCGGCTCAACCCGCCCCCCACCGCCCGGCAACTCAAGCTGGAAGAAACCACGCTGGGCGAAGCCTTTCAACAGGCGGGCTACCAAACCTTCTACGGCGGAAAATGGCATCTGGGCGGCCGTGGCTTTGAGCCGCCGGAGCAGGGCTTCGACCTGTATGTGGGCGACGCCCAACTGGGCAGGCACGGTCGCGACCCCCTGGTGGGCAAACGCATCAGCGAAGCCGCGATTCGCTTTATCGACCAGCGCGACACCAAGCGGCCGTTCCTGGCGTACCTGTCGTACCATGAGCCGCATATCCCCATCCTTGAGTATCCCGACCATATCGAAAAGTTCGAGCAGAAGGCGGCCAAGCTTCCTCAGCAGGAAGGCCCCGCGGTGATTCCCGAACGGAACGGTTTGCTGCGGATTGTGCAGAACAACCCCGCTTACGGTTCGGAAGTCGCCGGACTCGATAGCTGGGTGGGCCTGGTGCTCGATCATCTGGAAAAGGCCGGCCTGGCCGAGAACACCATTGTGGTGTTCTTCTCGGATAACGGCGGCCTCTCCATCAAGGACCAGCCTGGGCCAACCAGCAACATTCCGCTACGCGCCGGCAAAGGTTGGCTCTACGAAGGCGGGATTCGCGTGCCGCTGATTGTGCGGGCGCCCGGTGTCACGGCTGCCGGAACCCAGAGCGATGCCGTGGTGGTCAGTACCGATGTCTTCCCGACCTTGCTGGCCCTGGCCGGATTGCCGCTTCAGCCCCGGCACCATCTGGATGGCCAGAGTTTTCTCTCCGCGTTGCAGGCAGCAGCCACAGCCGATCCGCGCACGCTGTTCTGGCACTACCCTCACTATCATGGCTCCACCTGGGCGCCCGGCGCGGCGATTCGTAGCGGCGACTTCAAGCTGATCGAGTTCTTCGACGAGGACACGGTGGAACTGTACGACCTGAGCCAAGACCTGGGCGAACAGCAGAACCTGGCCGACAAACAGCCGGAGAAGGTGAAGACGCTCCGGGCGGAACTCGCCGCCTGGCGCAAGGAAGTGGGCGCCAGCGTGCCGCCGGTTGAGGCTCCCTAGGAGCGTCTCGCGACCTATCGCCGCTTCGCTTCGCGAATGCGGATTCTTTCGCGGAGCGAAAGACGACTATGACACTGAAATTACTGTTACTGAAATCGCTCGCCATCGGGGTGGCGGTTGTTCGTCACCCACGGGTCGCCGTGATTGTGGTAGCCGTTTTGTTCCCACAGGCCGGGCCGATCGTGCTCGCTCAGCTCAATGCCCGCAAGCCATTTGGCGCTCTTCCAGGCGTAAAGCAGCGGCACAATGGCCCTGACCGGCCCGCCGTGGTCGGCGCTCAAGAATTCGCCATCGTGGGTGTCGGCAATCAGGGCGTCGGGAGCGAGGAAATCGGACAGCGGCAGGTTGGTCGTCCAGCCGTCGTCGTAACCGTGTAGGATCACATACCTGGCAGCCGGTTGCATGCCGGCTCGGTCCAAAATTTCTCGGGTGGAAACGCCTTCCCACACGTTGCCGAGCCGGCTCCAGCGGGTGACGCAATGGAAGTCAGAAAATACCTTCACTCGCGGCAACTCGCGAAACTCGTCCCAATTCACCCGGTAGGGCCGATCGACCAGGCCGAAAACTTCCAACTGCCACCGGGCCGGATCGAGCTTGGGAATCCGTCCATATTGCAGCACCGGCCATTTGCGGGTTCGCGTTTGGCCGGGCGGAATCCGCTGCCGCCGATGGGTGTCGGCGCTGATCACCATGCCCTCTTCCACGTCGGCGGGAGTGCGAGGTTCACCCGCCTGGTACTTATCGATTTCCGGCATGGCCACGTTCACCCAAAGGAAGAGTAGAAGGTCGGCGCCTTCAGCGTTTCCGCGGGGACGAGTCGCCTGGGGGGGAGAGACCCACCCGGGGAGCCCAACCAGCGGGGGAACGCCTGCAGTGCAATTTTAGCGTTTGCGTCTCTTATTCAACGGGCGGAGCGAGGAAATATCTGACTTCGCCCCCCAGCGCGGCTTCTGCTAGATTGAACCCCGCGCCACTCGTCTTCCCCGCTACGGAGCTCCAACTCGTATGCGTCCCGCCCCGCCTTCCCTGACGCCCAGCGAGCGGCTCGAATTCGGCCATCGCGCCGCGTCGGGCCACATGTATTTGCAAGACAAAATCTGGTCGCGGTATAGCAGCGACAAGGTGGATATCGCCCATGCGCTAACCTCGGTGCTGCGAACCTTGCATCGCGCGCTGCCGCTGGATTGGCCGCTGGTGGGGTTATCGATTGGTTCGAGCAACGAGCCGCAGTTTCGCATTCTGGAAGCCGCCTGCCGCGGTGGGCTGTATCTACTCGATATCGATGCCGCGGCCTTGGAAGTGGTGGAAGAACGCACCGCTCGGCAGGGCACGCGGCAGGTCAAGGTGCTGCACGATGATTTTCGCCAGGTGCTTAAGGATCGGCCCGCGGTGGAGCGATTCTGGCGGCAGGAGCTCGGCGGCCAGCGGCTCTCGCTGATTACGCTGCACCACTCGCTCTATTACTGTCCTCAAGCGGTGTGGCACGACTTGCTGACGAATCTGTACGAACGGCTGCTCGCGCCCCCCACCGAGTATCAACCTTCCGCGGCCATTCACGCCGTGCTCATGGCCAGTCGCAGCGACGACCGCGCCAGCACCACCTGGCTCTACAATCACTTCGCCGAAAAATTCTTCGGCTGCCACAACGACCAGGATTTGCTGGAGTGCGCGGCCGAACTGTCGGCCGACCCGCGTTTCGCAGGCGCCCAACTGCAAACCCGGTCGAGCCAGGTCGAGTTCTACGTGGACGACTTCGAACGCTTTATGGCCGTGGTCTGGATGATCCTGCTGCACCCCAACGTGCATTGTTTTTCAGAAGCCCAACAGGCCGAGGTCATCGAATGGGTTTACGAAAACCTGTGGAGCGTGGGGCAACCGCTGGTTCAGGCGCAAGACCACCTGGTTGTGTACCGCGGCGCCGGCCCCCTGGCAAATCTCGAATGACGCTCCTCCCGCGACACATAACGTGGAAAGCACGTGGCCGGCGCGTTAGATTGGTTCACGAGGAAATGCCGCGACGATTTTGCAACTTCCCCGGTCCCGCCGTCCCGAGATGCCGAACATGCACTCCATCCACGATCTTCACGCCCCTGGTTACTTACCCCTGGCAGTGGCGAAGAGAATAGGCCACGCGGCAATGTTGGTTCTCTGCCTCGCGGTGGGCTTGGCCCATGCCGCCGATCCGCCCGCCGACGTGATCCTGGTGAACGGCAAAATTCTCACCGTGGATCATGATTTTACGGTTCACGAGGCCGTGGCGGTTCGCGGCCAGCACATTGCCGCCGTGGGTTCCAGTGAACGCGTGCGCAACCTGGCCGGGCCGCAAACCAAGGTGATCGATCTGGCAGGCAAAACGCTGATCCCCGGCTTGATCGATTCGCACGTGCACCCCTCGGGCGCGTCGATGTACGAATTTGATCACCCGATTCCCGAGATGGAATCCATCGCCGACGTGCTGGCTTACGTGAGAGCGCGGGCCAAGGTAACCCCGCCCGGCGAGTGGATCCAGATGCGGCAGGTCTTCATCACCCGGCTTAAGGAGCAGCGCTACCCCACGCGGGCCGAACTCGATGCGGCGGCGCCCGAGCACCCCGTGGTTTTCGCCACGGGTCCCGATGCCTCCGTCAATTCCCTGGCCCTCCAACTCTCAGGCATCGACAAGGACTTTCAGGTCGTGGGCGCCGGCAAGATCGAGCGCGATGCCCAGGGCGAGCCCACCGGCATTTTGCGAAGCTGCTCGCGCTATTTAAAACCCAAGTCGAGCGAAAAAAGGCCCACCGAAGCCCACCGCCGCGAGCGGCTCAAACTGCTGTTTGCCGACTACAACTCGGTGGGCATCACCAGCGCCATTGATCGCAACAGCAGCGATTCGGCCCTGGGCATGTATCACGGCCTGCTCAAAGACAACGAGCTGACCGTACGAATGGCGGTATCCCGTGGAATTAGCGGCAACGGCAAGCTCGACGCCCTGCGCAAAGAGCTCGCGGAGCTGGCGGAACACCCCTTGCGGGCTCCCAACCCCTGGCTGCGAATCATTGGCGTGAAGACATTTCTCGACGGCGGCATGCTCACCGGCAGCGCCTACATGCGCGAGCCGTGGGGCGTGAGCCAAATCTATTCGATCACCGACCCGCGCTACCAAGGCGTGCTGATGATCGAGCGCGAGCAGTTGCTACCGCTGGTCGAAGCCACCGTGGCGGCGGGCTTGCAGTTCACGGCCCACTCGGTGGGCGACGGGGCCGTGCATTTGCTGCTCGATGTGTACGAAGAGGTCAATCGCAAACAGCCCCTCGCGGCCACGCGGCCTTGCCTCACGCACTCCAATTTTATGAGCGCCGAAGCCGTGGCCCAGGCCGCCAGGCTGGGGGTCGTCATGGATATTCAGCCGGCCTGGCTGTACCTCGACTCGCGCACCCTCGAGGCCCAATTTGGCTACGAACGGCTGCGGTACTTCCAGCCGCTGCAGAGCATTTTTGCCGCCGGCGGCGTGGTGGGCGGGGGTTCGGACCACATGCAGCGGATCGATTCGCTCAAGTCGGTCAACCCTTACAACCCCTTCCTGGGCATGTGGGTCGCCATTACCCGCAGGGCCAAGTGGTACGAAGGCCGCATGCACCCCGAAGAAGCGCTCACGCGGGAACAGGCGCTCCGGTTCTATACCATCAACAACGCCAGGCTGATGTTCCTGGAAGACGAGATCGGCTCGCTCGAGGCCGGAAAACGGGCCGACTTTGTCATTCTCGATCGCGACTATCTCAATTGCCCCATCGAAGAACTACGCGATACCCAGGCCGTGCAAACCTGGATCGATGGGAAACCGGTTTACGAGCGGAAGCCGCAACCGTAAGTTGAGGGGACGAACTGCTTGCGGTGGGCAAGCAACGAAAGTTGGACGCTGCGGCTCTGCCCGCGGCCGATGGTGTGGTTGGCCATGTCGAACGATCCTCACTTGCTCAGGGCATTGCAACAGCACCTCGAAAGCCTGGCGCGGGCTGGCGTTTCTCACCTTCCCGCGGTGAGCATGCCCAGCGGCGCCAAAACGCCAGGGCGAACGCGCGCGGCAAGTGCGGCAACCTCGGCCCGGCCGCACATGGCCGCAACCCAGGCCGCGGCCCCCCTGTCGCCGCCCAGCCAAGCCCCGCCCCAGAGACTGGCCGCTGAGCGGCCCTCTGCTTCCTCCCTGCCTGCGGCCCCGGACACCCGGCCGGCTGTCGCTTCGCCTGCCGCCGCGGGTTCACCGGGTTCCGCCTCAACCCCGCTTGCCATGCCACCCCGCTCCAAACGCCAGGCCGCCCTGAATGTCATCGCCGCGGAGGTCAGCCAATGCACGCTATGCGCTGAGTGCGCGGGCCGAACCCAAACGGTATTCGGCGTGGGAAATCCCCACGCCCGGCTCTGTTTCTTGGGCGAAGCCCCCGGGGCCGACGAAGACGCGCAGGGCATCCCGTTCATTGGCCGCGCCGGCAAATTGCTGACCGATATCATCGAGAAGGGGATGACCCTTTCGCGAAGCGATATCTACATTCTCAACGTGCTCAAGTGCCGGCCGCCGGGCAATCGCACCCCGGCCCCCGACGAGATCAGCAACTGCTGGCCATTTTTGGAGCGGCAGTTGGCGATCATTCGCCCCGAGTTCATTGTGTGCCTGGGCGCCACCGCCGCGCAAGCGCTGCTTAAAACCACCGAAACGATCGGCAAACTACGAGGGAAGTTCTACCAGTACGGAACCGCCCAAGTGCTCTGCACCTATCACCCCGCTTACCTGCTGCGCAACCCGGCCGCCAAAAAGTACACATGGGAAGACATGAAACTGGTGATGGACGCCATGGGCATCGAGATTCCCAAGCAGTTCCGTTGATTGAGCAGGCTCCGCGGCGACCCCGTCCTAGAGCTCGCCGCCCGGTGGTAGTTCGTTGCCCAAGAAGCAGCAGATGCCACGAAGAAAATGGCGGAAGGGCGGGGGGCTCAATGGCGAAATGGTTGCCCCCAGGCCTGTCTCTCTACGGCGATTGCACGATCCCATGAAAACATGCGAGCAGCGCATGTTGGGAAGTCCTCACCCGAGCGGTGCGTTGCCAACCACCTAGGATTTGAGCAGGTTGTTCAACGCCGCGGCGATCGTGGTCCGCAAGGGGCTGTTTTTGGGCAATCCGTCCATAATTGCCGCCAAGCCGTTGGCGGCCTCATCGGAATCCGACTTTCCCAATGCCGCGATGACTCGCCTGCGAATTGTGTCATCCTCGGCGTCATTCTTGGCAATTTTCAACAGCGCCGGCACGGCCGTCTCGTCGATTTTGGTCTGGCTGCTGAGCCGCAAGGCGGCCGCCTTGCGGGCTTCCAGATCCTCACTTTTTTGCAAGGTTTGGAGATCGATCTGAATGGGATCGTAAACCTCGCTGCCGCCGCCCCCACATCCGGCAAGGGTGAGAGCGGCGATGCCAACGTATGAACTGACTAGGAGCCGGACAGTGATTGAGGAAGTTCGCAAGTTACCAAACATTTCGAGCTGTGCCACCCAATGTGAGAAGGGCAAAAGGAAAGCTTGCGAAATCTGCTTATTCGAAAGAGGGGGTGCCACCGTCAGCGGGCAACAACAGCATATCCCAAGCACCGTTAGCCGAGCCCATCGTGGCGTAGGGATCACCACCCGCGGTGGGATTGTCTGGGTCGGAGCCATCCTTACGGGTAATGTGCTTGGCGATGCCTTTAACGTGGGTGTCGGCGAACACGACCATCAGCGTGCCAGGGTGCATGGCTTGAACTCGCCAGTTGTCGCACTTGGCATCGGTGGGGTGATCCTGGAACATGAACGTGTTGGCAGTGGAATGGGTGTCGATCCCAAAATTATGACGGGGCGAGTTCGTGTAGTTGGCAAGTCGCACGCCATAGGTGCTGGTTCGATTGTCGCACAGACGGTAAGCCTCGCCGAACAGGATCGTTTGG
The DNA here is from genome assembly GCA_964445985.1 of uncultured Pirellulales bacterium. Lineage (GTDB taxonomy): Bacteria > Planctomycetota > Planctomycetia > Pirellulales > S012-138 > CAYUMU01. The sequence continues at coordinate 32,743 of CAYUMU010000065.1, forward strand.
CTCGTTCCATCGGTGAGAGCACTCATGGGCTGGGGCAGCCCAATCTTGGAAGCATTGGCGCCCCGAACCCACGCATTGAAGTTGGCCGAATAGTTCAGCAGGGCATAGTTCTGCGTGGGAACGGAGTTGGGATTCCAGCGGAAGTGAATCTGGGTGCTGGGATCGGACGGACAGAAATTGATCGGCGGAGCATTCGTCGCTCCGAAGGTGTTGTCGATGCCCACCGGAGTGCCAGTGGTTGACGAGGGCGTGTGGGGGCATGTCGAGGTGACCAAAGTGCCACCACCCGGGCAGGTTGGCGTCGTGCCGGTGGTCGATACGGTATGCCCATTGAAGGTGACGGTGCCGCTGGTTGACTGGTTGACAGGGTTGGAAAGGTTACCCGCGCCATCGTCGCACTTGGAACAGGGGCGGGTCGTGGGGGTGCCCGTCGTGGTCACCGGATTTCCCAGCCCTCGATCGGCATAAGCGGAGCTGACATCGTTCACGATCTGACCGTAAACCGAGCTGTTTTCCATGAAGGGCATCAGGTGGATATACCAGCTACCGTAAACGAGCCCTTTCCAGCCGGTGGTGGAATTGCCGATGGCGGAGCCTTCGGGGAAATTGCCAAAATAGGTTGGCATGGTGTTGTGGGCAGTATTAAAGGTGTGCACCGCTGTGGCAAATTGCTTCAGATTGCTCTGGCAAACCGCGCGGCGTCCCGATTCTCGGGCGGCCTGGATGGCTGGCAGCAACATGGCAATAAGGAGCGAAATGATGGCGATGACCACCAATAGCTCGACCAAGGTAAACGCACGACGGCTACGTACGACCATGACACACACTCCCCAAGTTTGGGCTGAGTAGAAGTGAGTTGAGAGTGCAAACAAGATTTGGCAAAGGGTGCGATCGTGGGCTCCCCCGAACCCTGTCTCGCAACCGTGCTACCACCAGTTAAGGTAACGGCAATTTTTACCGAAGACGATTAAAGAAGTCAACAAAATATGAAAAATTCGTTACCCTCGCCGCCGATAACCCCTCCTTGGGGTGGTTGGCAAGTCCCGAGGTTAAACAAATGGGGGCTTTGCATCATCCCAGCAGGCGGGCGATGATTCGCTTTGTTTTCATGCTCCCGGTGGCGGATGTTCGCTCCTTTTCGACCGAAGTGGGACATGCTAAGGTAATCGTCCCGCGGCTTTAACCTCCGCCGAACAGGAAGCGATGGCCGCTGGCACTGTCCGCGGCGCCCCATCCAGGTCTTCGTAAGGATTTGCCTTCATCATGTCGACTCCGGTTGCTCTTAGCGGCTGCGCAACGTTAGACAGCGGTTCAACTTGGAACGCTTTGGCTGATCGCGTTTTAGGAGGGGATGCGCTCAGTCGCGAGGATGCGATTGGCATGCTCGAGTCGCCCGACGGACAGATCTTGGACCTGCTGGCGGCCGCCTATCGAGTGCGGCAGCGTTACTTTGGCAATCGGGTGCAGCTGTATTTCCTGATGAACGCCAAGAGTGGCTTATGCCCTGAAGACTGCTCGTACTGCTCGCAATCCAAGGTTTCCGACGCCGAGATCCCGCGCTACAACCTGCTTAATCGCGAGAAGTTATTGGCGGGCGCGGCTGCTGCGGCCGAACGGAATGCCAAGACCTACTGCATTGTGATCTCAGCCCGGGGGCCCTCGGAGCGGGAAATGGAGGCGGTAACGAGCATCGTGCCGCGGATCAAGGAACAACACAATCTGAAGATTTGTGCGTGTTTAGGTTTGCTGACGCCCGACCAGGCCAAGCGGTTGAAAGCCGCGGGCGTCGATCGCGTGAATCATAATTTGAATACTAGCGAGGGCTTTTACGACCAAATCTGTAGCACGCATACCTACCAGGATCGGGTCGACACGCTCCAAGCCGTTCGCGGCGCCGGCATGGAGATGTGCTCGGGAGGCATTGTGGGCATGGGGGAGCAGCCGGCCGACGTGGTCGCCATGGCGCTCCAATTGAGAGACCTGGGCGTGCACTCCATTCCGGTGAATTTCTTGCAGTCGATCGAAGGCACGCCGCTGGCAGGGCAGTCCGAGCTCAATCCCCGGTACTGCTTGAAGGTGCTGTGCATGTTCCGCATGGTGAACCCCGATCGCGAGATTCGGATCGCCGGTGGACGCGAGGTTCACCTTCGCAGCATGCAGGCGTTGGGGCTGTATCCGGCCAATTCGCTCTTCGTGGGCGACTATCTCACCACCAAAGGGCAACTGCCCGAGGCCGACATGCAGATGATCGGCGACATGGGCTTTGAATTGGAAATGAACCCGGCCGAGGTGTAGAGGCGGACCATCGAGTTGGCTGGGCTCAATGGCAAAGAGCCACGCGAATGTGCCTCTGCCCTCGCCGGCTTCGCCGGTTTGGGGAGCGTTCGCGGGGGGAACGGAAGCAGAGGTTGCAAGCCAACGGCAAAGACGCCGCGGCTCATTGCAAGTCACTTCAGGAGAAGGATGGTGGGGACCATGTCAACCTTGCCAGAGACCCCAGGCGTGGAGGTCATGCTGGTCGACAACGACGAGCATGAAATCGAACGGCTGAGCGACGTGCTGGCTGGCGACGATCTGCCCGTTCATCTGCATGTGATGCGTTCCAGCGTGGAAGCCCTGGCCTATTTGCATCCGAGCGACCATCTCGGCGGCCAGCGGCGTCCGCAAGTCATTCTGATCGAAGTCGATCACGCCACCTGCCACGGTTTTGACGTTCTCGATCGCGTGATGACCGACCACCGCCTGGCATCCATTCCGGTGGTGCTGCTGACCAATGCCGATCATGGTCCCTTGCCAGCCTATTATGCCGGCCGCTGCCAGGTAGTCGCCAAGCCGCTCCAGCCGGGCAAACTGCACGAACTGCTGCAAGATTGTTTGCAAAGCTAAGGGAGCGAAAACCACGCGGCCGAACGTTTCCCCCCATTGGCTTGCAATGCGGGAGCCGGGTTTTGAGAATGACGGGCACGGGATCCTCTCCGGTTCTCTTATCGAGCACGCTACGGCGTCGCCCACGCCGCCTGTTCTCTTAAACCTTGCTTCTCCTTGCGCCCCAGTTGCCGCCATGCCCAGCTTTGTTACCCATTTGCAAAGCGCGATCGACGGAACCATTCTTCCCGCCGATCGCCCGCAAACTCTCCACGCCGGCCGACCGCTGTGGGTGCGTTACGACCTCCCAGCGATCAAACAAGCGGTGAATCGCGACGACCTGATCCGTCGCCCGCCCACTCTCTGGCGGTATCGCGAACTGCTGCCTCCCACCGACGACGCTCACATTGTGTCGCTGGGCGAAGGCATGTCGCCCTTGCTCCCCTGCCCACGACTCGGCCGCGAGCTTGGCCTGAACGACTTGTGGATCAAAGACGAATCGCAACTGCCCACCGGCTCGTTCAAGAGCCGCGGCTTGTGCATGGCGGTCACCATGTGCCAGCAGTTCGGCATCCAGCGCCTGGCCATTCCCACCGCGGGCAACGCCGGCGGGGCCATGGCCGCCTATGCCGCCAGGGCCGGCATGGAAGCCTACGTGTTCATGCCCGACGACACCCCCGCCATCAACCAACAAGAGTGCGCCCTGGCCGGCGCCAAAACCTTTCTGGTGAACGGACTGATCACCGATTGCGGCGCGATCGTGCGGCAAGGCAAAGAAGTCCTCGATTGGTTCGACCTCTCCACCCTCAAAGAGCCCTACCGCATTGAAGGCAAAAAAACCATGGGCTTGGAACTGGCCGAGCAATTCGACTGGAAACTGCCCGACGTCATCCTCTACCCCACCGGCGGCGGCACCGGCCTGATCGGCATGTGGAAGGCGTTCGCCGAACTGGCCGAACTCGGCTGGCTCGAAAGCGACCGCCGCCCGCGCATGGTCGCCGTGCAATCTTCCGGCTGCGCGCCCATTGTGAGGGCCTTTGAAGCCGGCGAGAAGCACGCCGAAACCTTCCCCAACGCGGCGACCATCGCCGCCGGCATCCGCGTGCCCGCGGCCGTGGGCGACTTCATGATTCTCGACGCCGTGCGCGAAAGCGGCGGCTGCGCCATCGCCGTGGAAGAAGCCCGGCTGCGTGAATGGATGGGCCTGGCCGTGCGCGGCGAAGGCATCGCCGTTTGCCCCGAAGCGGCCGCCTGCGTGGGCGCCGCGCAAAGCCTCGCCGCCAGCGGTTGGATCGGCAGCGACGAGCGGGTGGTGATCTTCAATACCGGGGCCGTGCAAAAATACCCGGAAGCCATGGCCGCGCAACTCCCCCGCATCGACAAGAACGCCCCCCTCGATTGGAACGCAATCCAGTAACAGCCGGTGTGCCATGCTTACGCCACGGGCGTAAGCATGCTCCCAACGCCACAATGCCCAACCATTCCTCTCTTCAACTCCGAATTCCGAACTCCGCACTGCTCCCAACCTCACCTCGCGGCCCTTCCATTCTATTCAGTGGCAGCAGGCTGCGAGGGTAGCTACCATAATCGGTACGGAAAATCCCTCGGCGGGCTCATCGGGAGCCGCGTTCGCTTAGCAACAATCAAAGCACCCTCAGACATTCAATCTCGCAATCCCGAACACCAGGAAACCCTCTCATGAAGTTACTCGTTCGCCCCCTTGCTTTCGGCCTGGGCTGCCTGCTGGCCGCGACCAGTTGGGCCGCCGACGGCACGGTCAAGCTGGAGCAAAAGGGGGACCAGGTGCAAGTCACCATCGACGGCGCTCCCTTCACCACCTACCACACCGGCGAGCAGTACGTGAAGCCGTTCTTCCACCCGGTGCTTTCCGAAGGCGGCGCCGTGGTGACCCGCGAGCTGGAGAATCCCAAAGACCACCCGCACCACAAAGGCATCTGGTGCTCGATCGACGAAGTGAACGGCATCAAGTTCTGGGCCGAGCAAGGCACCATTCGCAACGCCAAGGTCGAATTGGTCGAACCCACCGGCAATCCGGCCCGCATGCGCGTGGTCAATAACTGGCTCGGCGCCGACGGCAAACCCATCCTCGAAGAAACCGTCAACATCGCCATCCACGCCAACCGCCTGCTCTCGTACGATATGACCTTCAAGGCCGCCGAGGCTGGCGAAGTGGTGTTTGAAGACACCAAGGAAGGCATGTTCGGCATCCGCGTGGCCAACTCCATTCGCGAAAGCGAAGGGGGCGAAGTCATCAACGACCAAGGCACCAAAGGCACGAAAGAGAACTGGGGCCAGCACTCGGCCTGGATCGACTACACCGGCCCGGTGGACGAGAAAATCCACGGCGCCGCGCTGTTCGATCATCCCGAAAATCCCCGCAAGAGCCGGTATCATGTGCGCAACTACGGCCTGTTCACGATCAGCCCCTTCGGCGAAAAATCGTACACCAGCGGCAAGAGCGAAGCCCAACCGCTGCACCTCAAGCCGGGCGAAACCTTCCGCCTGCGTTACGCCATCTACATTCACCCAGGCGATACCGAGCAAGCCAAGGTGGGCGAGGTTTACAAGAATTGGGTGAAGCAGCCGTAAGCGGCGAACCCCCGCTTCTCATTGCAACATCCCTTCCCAAGCATCCCATTACGGGGGGAGCAGGGCAACCAACCAAGTTGCCCCGCCCCCCTTTTTTGTTAAGCCCCCAGCCGGTAGCCTCAAACAACCAACAACCAACCAGCTACCAGCCACTATCCCCCAGCCCCCAATCCCCAGCCCCTCCTTATGGTCCAGGCCGTTGTTATCTTGAAACCGCGCAAAGCTCGCCCTTTTTTTGGACGGCATCCCTGGGTGCTCGATACGGCCATTGCCCGCGTGGAAGGCAATTTCGCCGATGGCGACGTGGTGGACCTGGTGTGCGATCAGCGGCGGTTCATTGCCCGCGGCATCATCAACCGCCACAGCCGCATCCGCGTGCGGCTCTATACCTGGGACGCCGCCGAGGCCATCGACGAAGCGTTCTTCCGCCGCCGCCTGCGGCATGCGTTGCGGCTGCGCCAGCAGATTGGTTACGACCATCCCCAAGGCGCCGCGCGGTTGGTCTTCAGCGAAGCCGACGGCCTCAGCGGCCTGATTGTCGATCGCTTCGGCCCTCACCTGGTGGTGCAGCTCACCTCGCTCGCCATGAGCACCAGGGCCGCCCTCATCACCCAGTTGCTGGCCGAAGAAGCCGCGCCGCGGAGCATTTCCTTGCGGTTCGATAGCGAAACCGCCAAGACCGAAGGCATTCAGCTCGAGCCGGGCGTCGTCTGGGGAGACCTGTCGAACGAACCCCTGCAAATCGAAGAAAATGGCCTGCTGTTCGAAGTCGAACCCCTCGCCGGCCAGAAAACCGGCTTCTACCTCGACCAGCGAGAAAACCGCGCCGCCGCGGCCCGTTATCTCCGCGATCGCAGCGTGCTCGACCTGTTTTGTTACACCGGCGGGTTTGCCCTGGCGGCCATGAAACTCGGCGGAGCCCGCGAAGCCTTGGCCATCGACGGCAGCGCCAGGGCCATCGCCCAAGGAGAACGCACCGCCGCCGCCAACGGCATCGCCGGCATCACCTTCCAGCAGGAAGACGCCTTCGCCGCGCTCGATCGCTTGCGAGCCGAGGGAACCAAGTTCGGCGCCGTGATTCTTGATCCACCCAAGTTCGCCCGCTCCCGGCAAACCGTGAACGACGCCCTCAGGGCCTACCACCGCATCAACCGCGTGGCCGTGGACCTCGTTGAGCCCGAAGGCATCCTGGTCACCTGCAGTTGCTCGGGCAGCGTGCTGCGCGAAGACTTCCAAAACATGCTGGCCGGCGTGGCCGAAAAGAGCGGACGCACGATCCAAATTCTGGAAAACCGCGGCCCCTCGCCCGATCATCCCCTCAGCCCCACCTGCCCCGAGAATGAATACCTGAAGTGCTTCATTTGCCGCGTGGTGTAGCAGCATGATCGGGCGCCACGATTCGAGGCTGTTTCGTCATCCCCGCGAAGAGCCTGCCCTCGTGACGACGGGGGCGTAGATCCAGCGAACGAGAGAGGAAGCCTTAACTGCGACCAACGTCAAAACGATCTATTCAGTTGGGGCGCGTGGCACGCCCCCTGAGCCCCAGCCAAGGGCGTGGCGGCAGCGGAGTTTGGCCCAAGCCACCAGAAAAAGCCCGCCAGGCGCCGCCCATCCGTCCGGCGAATCCAACCATTGCCCTGCGGTTCAGCCTCGCTGCCCAGAGCAAGGCCGCCCCGGCCTGCGGCCCCGACCACGCCGTTCGTAACCTCAGGGCGTGGCACCCTACGCCGTTAACCTTATTGGTTCGGAGATTGCCCAGTTTTCCGAGATTTCTCGGCAGCCAAGCCCCCCCTAAATTACAGGCCGATGTAAACTATTGCGTAATTTGCGGTTAGAAAAAGGGTTAACGGCGTAGCGTGGCACCCGACCCAGGCGGGCGCGAGTGATTTACCATTCCAAACGCGGTCTTTCGCCCGCTCTGGTGCATCCGCTTGTTAGCCCGCCAGATCGTAAAAAATCTCGCCTTCGAGTTCGAATTTTTGTGCGAGCTTCGTAGCCCAGTCACGCATATCGCTGGCGGACCAGTTGACATCGACATAGAGATCCGGCGCCACTTCCAGACTTCGATTGCGACCTTGTACATTGGACACCAGCCGCCTTCCGCGTGAAGTGGCGAAGTCTTCATCGTCCAATAGAGTCTCGAACAAGTCCGGATTTAGTTGGTACAGTTGCTTGCAGATAGTCTCCATGAACTCCGTCCAGTTCCGAACCGGAAACTGGGAACCCAGAACCGTAACGAGAGTGACATTTGCCCCCGATAGGTCGATTTCGTCGCCGATGGCATGACGGCCAAGACGAAAATCTCTGTCGGGACTGATGGCAGAAGCCAGTGTTGGCCAAGTTCGCAAAATGTGATCGGCAAGCCATGCCTCACGCTGCTTGAACGCCGCTTCGTTCCAAGCCGCGTATCCCGCGATGTGACGGTTGATGTTGAGCGTCGAGTTCGCGAATCCGTTCTCACACTCCTTCTTTTCTGCGAAAGGTTTGTTGGAATAGGTCGAGTTATAGCCCGTGAGTGTGAGATTCGCGAGTCGGTTCAGCCACGCTTCGTGGAGGGCTTCGGCGTTGTCGCCCAGTGCGCGCTTCCATGCAGGCGAGAGAGTCTGCGGCATGATGTGCTCAATGGAAAGTTTGATCTCGCTCTTGCGGATTTGCGACAGCAGACGCGATTCGTTCGGCTGAATGGAATCCTCAATACAGGCCAGAAAGTAGTTCTGATGGCGGTTGGCATAGGTTCCCACCGGGTAATTTTCGATCGCGTTGCGAACTTCCGCATCGTTCGGGAACACACGAGTGCGCCCCCTGCCTTCCAAGACGAAGTGCCGGAAGATGTCATCAAACGCATTGCCGGCATATTTCTCCCGTAATTGAAGGATCTGCTTGAACCAGGTCGGCAGCATGTTGTTCATTCCGCCCACGCCCATGTTGCACATCAGCCGGCGGGCGATGAAGACTTCAAGCGCCTTATAGACGCCCAGGATTTCTTGCTTGGTAAATCCATTTCTGATGTAGCCGACCAGCGCATCCATCAGGAAGGATGTGCGCGCCGCAAAGTCGAGATACTGGAAGCGGAAGTTGTATTCCTGAAATGCCGAAAAGCGGCCATGCGGGTCGTCGCCGTAGCGGATGAAGCAGTAGGCTTCCAGAAAAGCCAGCAAGTCTGCGTAGTAGGCGTTCAGCCGGTCAATAGCGTGTTCACTCCCGACAGACTCGTCAAAGAACTGTTTGAAGCGGCCGTAGGTCCGGACTTCCGGAAAGTTCTCCCCCGCCTTGCATTGCAGGAAGTGACGATAGAAGCCAGTGATGTCATCCACCTGTTCATTGCCATCGCGCCGGGTGAGTGTCTTTTCGATTTTCGACCAGTAGCGGTCATATACATGGCGGCGGGCATCCTCGCTGTTGAGCATCAGCGAGTAGTTGCGAATCTTGTCGCCACTAGACAGCGGAGCGCCCGTGGAGTTGATGCTCTCGAAAATCAACTGCGGGTTGTCGTCGTTGGCATCAATGGC